>CAXULW010000003.1:0-205902 GCA_964252015.1 uncultured Jatrophihabitantaceae bacterium
GGTGGCAGCGGCTTGTTTCAGATAGGTAGTGGACACCCTCGTGAATGTATACGTATGCGCAGAGGCGGTCAAGACCCCGCCGTCAGGCAGTGCCGATCAGGGCGGGGCGGCATGAGTGCGGCGCAGGACGAGCTCGGTGGGATAGGCGGCGACGGGCGCGATCGGCGTCCCGGCCAGCGCGGCGACCAGGGCATCGGCCGCGGCCCGGGCCATGCTGGCCAGGTCTACCCGCACGGTGGTGACCTGGAAGCACGGCCACGACGCGATGGGCAGGTCGTCGAAGCCGACGATGGACACCTCGCCGGGCACGTCCACGCCCAGCTGCAGCGCCGCGTTCAGCGCGCCCACCGCGACCGTGTCGTTGCCGCAGAAGATCGCGGTCGGCGGCGTCGGCGCGTTCATCAGCTCGGTGAACCCGCGCACCCCGTCCGCGTAGGCGAAGCTCCCCCGGCTCACGTGCGCCTTGGCCAGGGTCAACCCGGCCGTCCGCAAGGCCCGCCGGAAGCCGGTCTCGCGATCCTGCCCGGTGCTCGTCCGCTTCGGGCCCAGGATCACCCCGATCCGCCGATGACCCAGCCCAGCCAGCAATTCACCGCAGGATTGGGCGCCCCCGATGTTGTCCGCGGTCAGGCTGCGCGCCCCGGCCAGGCCGGAGCGCCGGTTGAGCTCGACGAACGGCAGCCCGCGATCGAGCAACAGCTGGGACAGAGAAGAGTCCAGCAACGAGGTGGTCAGCACGGCGGCGTCGACCGACTTGTCGAGCAGGCGGGCGTAGGTGACCTGGTCATCGCCCCGCTCGGCCAGCAGCACCATCCGGTAGCCGTGCTCGGCGAAACGATCGTGCAGGGGGCCGACCAGCGTCGGGTACAGCGGGTTCTCCAGATCGGCGACCATGGCGATCTGGTGCGTCGCCCGGGTGGACAGGCTGCGTCCGGGTTCGCTCGGGACGTAGCCCAGTTCTTGCGCCGCCTGCTCGATCCGCGCGCGGGTGGCGTCGGCGATCCGGCCGTCCCCGCGCAGCGCCCGCGACACCGTGGGCTGCGACACCCCGGCCCGGCGGGCGACGTCGTGGCTGGTGACGCTCACGGTTCTCGCTCCTGCCGTAAACGGACGCGGACTGACGGACCTGCGGCACTACGCTAGCCCGTCACTGCCGCCGGACCGGCCGCTGGCGCTCAGGCCAGGTCTGCCGTAACTCAGGAGATCATCGCCCGCGGTTCGTCGGCGAACAGCTGGGCCAGCAGGTCGAACTCGTTGAAGCACGACCATTCCTCGGTGATCCGAAAGTCGTTGACGTACAGCTGGCTGATGCCCCAGATGTGCACCCGCCGGCCGGTAGGGGCGCCGTACATGGCGTAGCCGCGGTGGGTGCCCAGCGCCGTCCACCGCACCGAGACGCGGTATCCCTCGGCGTCGTTGCCCATGTAGTAGACCTCGTCGACCTGCATGCCCAGGTCAGGGAACGTGGCCAGCAGGCTGAGCGCCTGCCCGCGCACGTCGCCGCGTCCGTACCCCTCCCGGTCCGACGTGCCGTGCCAGCGCACCGTGCGGGTGTAGGCCCGGTCGACGGCGCTGAAGTCGCGCCGGTTGTACAGGTCGTGCCACAGCTTGCGCACGAAATGCTCGACGTCGAACCGGTCCGCAGTGGACTCCGGGTAATACTCGGGGTGACGGCCGCCGGACAGCCGTTCGATCTCCGGGACCTGCCGATCGGGGGTAACGCCCAGCACCTCGTTGCCGTACTCGCGCGCGGCCCACTTGACGTCGATGCCGAGCTGCATGAACCGCGAGCACATGTTGTAGAGCACCCACTCCTCGTAGATCTCGTTCTCCCGGATCACGCAGTTGGCGATCCCCCACAGGTTGACCTTGCGCCCGGTGGCCGGGCCGTAGCGCCACGCCCCGAGATGGTGTGCGGTGCCGACGTAGCGGTGCGAGGTGACGAAGCCTTCTTCGTCGTTGCCGGCCCAGATCACGTCGTCGGCCCAGTGCGTCGCGTCGGGAAAGGCGGTGATCGAGTTGATCGTGCCGGTGACGACGCGTTCCACGCCGATGTTCGCGCCGCGGTCGTCGAAGACCAGGCAACCCGGTGCGTAGGTGTCGTAGATGTAACCGACGTCCTGATACTCCCAGATGCGGTCGGTGATCCGCACGATGTAGTCGACGATGTCGGTGTACGTGTCCTCGAAGCCGCGCATCGACTGGCGCCGCTCGCCCCGGGCACGTTCGGACCGCAGCGTGTCGGTGCCCGCATTCGCGCGCAGGGCGATGCTGAAGTCGGTGGGCATGGTCCGTTTCGAGGGGCCGTCCCCACCCATCATCGCCTGCAGGGGCGGTCGGCTGGGCGCAGCAACCTGACCATCCCCGGGACCGGTTCCGTTGCTGGGCTTGGTGGCGACCTCGGACGGTGCGCCAGCGGAGGCGGCGCCGTCGGGCGTCGCCTCCGCCGTCGTGTTCTCGTCGAGCACAGGTTTACGGCCTCACTTCTGCGATGGGAATTACTGGATCTTGCAGTTCACGTCGTAGATGTAGGACTTGGCCTTGTCCGTGTTCACCGTGGCCGGAGTGACGAAGAGTGCGTCGGCGGCCTGGTTGCGCGGGACCGACTTGCCCTCCATCGCCGAGACCGCGGTGTCCACGCCCTGGACGCCTTCGCCCCGCGGGTTCTGCACCACCACACCGAGCAGTTGCCCGGCCTTGAGCGCGGTGACGATCGGATCCGAGGTGTCGTACCCGGTGATCTTGATCTTGGACTGCTTTCCGGCCTCGCGCACGCCGGCCAGCGCGCCCTGGGTGTTGTTGGTCTCGGCGCCGAACACGCCCTTGAGGTCCGGGTGCGCGGCCGCGGCCTGCTGGACGAAGCTGGCCGCCTTGGCCGGGTCGTTGTTCGAGTACTGCACCGGCAGCACCTTCACGTTGGGAGAGATCGAGTGCACGCCCGCGGCGAAGCCGTCCGTGCGCTGCTTGGACGGCACGAAGCCGGTCGTGTTGTCGATGGGCAGCACCGTACCGGTGCTGCCGATGGCCTTGGCCATGGCGATGCCGGCCAGCTTGCCGCCGGCCAGGCTGTCGGACTGGATGTTGGAGATGCCGATCGTGGTGTCGGTGAGGTCACCGTCGATGGTGATGATCTTGATGCCCTTGTCCTTGGCCGCCTTCAACGGAGCCGCCATGGCCTTCGGGTCGGTCACCGAAATCATGATCGCACCAGGCTTGGTCAGGGCCACCTGCTGCACGATCGCGGTCTGCTTCTGCACGTCGAACGTGGGCGAGCCCGTGTATTGGAACGAGACACCCTTGGCCTTGGCCTCGGTGCCCGCGCCGCAACTCACCGTGTTGTAGAACGGGTTTCCGGTCAGACCGGGGATGTAGATGATCTTGCCCAGCTTCGCCGTCCCGGCGGCGCTGGTGGTCGTCGCGGCCGCCGCCGACGTCGTCCCCGCCGCGCTCGCGCTCGTGGTCGAACCCGCGCTCGACGATTTGCTGCTGCTGCTACATGCCGTCACCAGGGCGGTGCTGGCCAGGGCCGCCGAGGCGAGCGCGGTCCATTTGACTGCTGATTTCATCGGGTTCCTCTCGGGTGGTGCTGATGTGTGTTCACGGTTGTGATCGGAGCTGACATGGACGTGCGGAAGGCACGCGCCGTCGCGGCATCGGGACGGCGCGTTCGGCTCAAGCTCGATCGCGGGACTTGCGCTTGAGCTGGTCGATGTAGACGGCGATGATCAGGATGAAGCCGGTGGCCACCTGCTGCCAGAACGACTGCAGGCCCTTGATGTTGAAGCCGTCCTGAAGCAGCGCCGGGATGAACAGGCCGATGACCGTGCCGAGGATGGTGCCGGCGCCGCCGTAGAGGCTGGTGCCGCCGAGGATCACGCCGGTGATGACGTTCAGCGCATCGTCGTTGTGGCCACCGATCGTCGTGGTCGAGAACCGGATCAGCGACATCATCCCGGCCAGCCCGGCCAGGCTCCCGCTCAGGGCGTACAGCTTGAGCAGGTGGTTGCTGACGTTGATGCCGGCGCGGCGGGCGGCCTCGTCGTTCGACCCGACGACGTAGGTGGTCCGGCCGAACTTGGTGTAACGCAGCGCGGCGCCGCCGACGAGCACGACCACCACGGCCATGTAGAAGATCGGCGGGAAGCCGAACCAGCTCTGGGTCTGGATCGTGATCAGCGACTTCGGCACGGTGGACACGTCGTTGCCGTTGGTGATCAGGTTGGCGATGCCCAGGGCGGCGCCGAGCGTACCCAGCGTCGTGATCAGCGCGGGCACCTGGAGCCGGGTGACGCAGAACCCGTTGAACAGGCCCCACACCGCGCCGCTGACCACGGCCACGACCAGGCCGACCAGGAACGTCCCCGCACCCTGGCCACCGACGTGGGTCATCGCCTTCGACGCCATCACGCCGCTGAACACCAGCACCGATCCGATGGACAGGTCGAAGCCGGCCGCGACCATCACGAACGTCATGCCCGTGCCCATGGTCAGCAGCACAGCGGCGTTGGAGATCACCAGCTGGACGTTGTCCCACTTCGGAAAGACGCTCGGCGCCAGGAACGAGAAGACGGCGAAGATGACGACGAGCGCACCGAACATGTAGGCCGGCGACGAGCTGAGGCCGCGGCGGATCAGCCGGGCCCGCGGGGACATCCCGCTCAGCGCCACCGCATCCAGCGGCAGCCCGACGTCACCCCCGTCGGCGCCTTCGTTCACCACGCCGTCATCCGGGCCCTCGGTCGGCGTGGTGACCATCCACTCCGAGGGCGCCTGCGCCGCCGCCGTCCCGACACCCTCGTTCTTCTCTCTCATGCTCATTTGGACTCCTCTTCGCGCAAGCGCTCATCGGCGGCGCGTTCCGCTCCTCGGTCACTGAAAAGCGTTCCCTGCGATGCTCGCGAACTCATGCCGACTCCAACTTCGCTTCGGTGGCCGCACTGATCTCCAGCGCGCCCGTCATGGCTCCGACCAGCTTCTCGACCGTGGCCTCGGCCGAGGTGAACGTGGCGACCCGCCGTCCCAATCGCAGTACCTGGATCGAGTCCGACACCTCGAGAATCTCCGGCATGTTGTGGCTGATCAGCACCACGGCGATCCCCCGGTCGGACACCCGCCGGATCAGGTCGAGCACGCGCCGGGTCTGGCGGACACCGAGCGCGGCGGTCGGCTCGTCCATGAAGATCAGGCCCTTGGCCCACATCACCGAACGGCAGATGGCCACGCTCTGCTTCTGCCCGCCGGACAAGGCAGCCACGGCCGCGTCCATGTCCTTGACGTCGGTGCCCATCGCCGTGAACGTCTCGAACGCCTCGCGGCGCATCCGGGCCTTGTCCAGCACGCCGAGCTTGCCCAGCAGCCCGGGCTTCAGCAGTTCCCGCCCCACGTAGGCGTTCTCGGCCGGGCCGAGGTCGGGGGCCAGGGCGAGATCCTGGTAGACGGTCTCGATGCCCATCTCCCGCGCCTGGTTGGGCGAGCTGAACGTGACCGGCTCGCCCTTGAGCAGGATCTGACCGCCCTGCGGCGGCATCACGCCGGAGAGGATCTTGACCAGCGTGCTCTTGCCGGCCCCGTTGTCCCCGATCAGCGCGGTGACCTTGCCTTCCTCCGCGGTGAAGTCCGTCTCCCGCAGGACTTCGACGTGCCCGTAGCGCTTGACGATGCCGCGCGCTTCCAGCTGGTACGCCATCACTGCCTCCCTCGATCGACGCTGCTCATTGCGTAAGGACGGTGCGGGGTCGGGGACCACTCGACTACACGACGCTGGGTGCGAATCAGGAGGCGACGGGCGCCGTTGCGCGAGAACGTATACGTATGCGCAGACGGCTGTCAATGGTTGCGCGCCCGATCAACCCAGCCGTGATCGGAACGAAACAACCAGGGGTCAGCCGGCGCCGCAGGGTGGTCGGCCGGCCGAAACCGAGCTCACGCCAGCCGGTCCAGGCGCAGCGTCGCCGTCGCCCGGTGCGCGGCCATGCCCTCGGACGCGGAAATGACGTCGACTGCGTCGGCCACCGCGTGGGTCGCGCTCTCGGCCACCCGCTGGTAGGTGAGCGGCTTGAGGAAGCGGCCCACGGACAGGCCGGCGCTGTGCCGGGCCCCGCCCGCGGTGGGCAGGACGTGGTTGGTGCCGGCCATGCCCTTGTCGGAGTAGGCGACCGTGCTCCACGGACCCAGGAAGATGGAACCGTAGTTGCGCAGGTGGTCGTGGTACCAGGCGTCGTCGGAGGTCTGGATCTCCAGGTGCTCCGGAGCCAGGTCGTCCATCAGCTTGACCGCATCCGCCCGGCTGGCCGCCACGGTGATCGAGCCGTAGTCGCGCCACGCCGGCCCGCAGACCCAGTCGGTGGACAACGTCGGGATCTGCCGCTCGACCTCGGCCGCGACCAATTGGGCGAACTCCGCGTTCGTGGTCACCAGCGCCGCGGGCGAGTCCACCCCGTGCTCGGCCTGCCCCAGCAGGTCAGCGGCCACCAGTTCGACGTCGGCGGTCTCGTCGGCGATGACCGCCACCTCGGACGGCCCGGCGAGCAGGTCGATGGCGCTGCGGCCGAACAGGGCACGCTTGGCCTCGGCCACGTAGGCGTTGCCGGCCCCGACGATCATGTCGGCCGGCAGTTCGCCGAGCAGGCCGTAGGCCATGGCCGCCAGGGCCTGCACGCCGCCGAGCAGGAACGCCCGGTCGACGCCGGAGACGTACGCGGCGTACAGCACCGCGGCGTTGGCCTGGCCGTCGCGCTGCGGGGGCGTGCAGGCAATGACCGAGTCGACGCCGGCCACCTTGGCCACGTTCACGGTCATGAAGGCGCTCGCGGTAAGCGGGAACCGCCCGGCCGGCAGGTATGCGCCAACCCGCTGGATGGGGATGTACCGCTGCCCGGTGACCAGACCCGGGGCGAGCTCGATCTCGAAGTCGCTCAGGTGGCTGCGTTGGGCCTGGGCGAAAGCCCTGGTCCGTTCGGCGCCGAGCTCGATCGCCGCGCGCAGCTCGGGGCTCAGCCGGTCCCCGGAGGCGGCGATCGTCTTGGCGTCGAGCTCGACGTCACCGCCGGTGAAGTTGTCGAGCTGCTCGGCGTACTTCAACACCGCGTCCATCCCGTTGGCCGAGATCGTGCTCAGCATCTCGGCCACGGTGGCGATCACCGCCGGGTTGCGCTGGGACGGCGGCCCGTCGTAGGCCGGCGTCTTGACGAACGTGGGGGGGCCATCAAGATCGGCGAGGACGGCGTCGGTGAAGTACATGGGCCCGAGCCTAAGGAAGGACCATGGCCGGAGCAACGTCCACTCTTCCCGTGCTGGCGATAACGTTGCCTTGTGACACTGAACCAGCTCCGTGCGTTCCTGGCCGCGGCGCGGTGCGGGTCGTTCACCGCCGCAGCGCGGGAGATGCAGATCTCCCAAGCGGCCGTGTCCGAGCTGGTTCGCCGCCTCGAGGAGGAGCACGGGGTGACGCTGTTCCACCGGGGACGCCGCACCCTGGGGCTGACGTCCGCCGGTCAGGAACTCGTGCCGCACGCGGAGCAGGCGGTGGCCGCGGCCGAGAACGGCAGCCGCGCCCTGCGCTCGGTGCAGTCCCTGCGCGGCGGCGTGGCCACCTTCGGCGTCCTGCGCAACGCCGACTACTACCTGCTGTCCGGCCTGGTCGCGAGCTTCCATCAGGCCCACCCGAACGTGCGGACGCGGATGGTCGGGCTCAACTCCGTCCAGGTCGCCGGCGAGGTGGCCGCGGGCACGATCGAGGCCGGCCTCGTCGTCCTGCCGATCGACGACGACGGCCTCATCGTCACTCCCCTGGCCCGCGACGAGGTCGTCTTCGCCAGCGCGACCGCGTCCCGGCTGGAAACCCCCATGACGGTGGAACGCCTGGCCGAGACCCGGCTCGTGCTCTACGACGCGCACTCCGGCTGGCGCGATCCGACCCGGCGACAGATCGCCGAACGCGCCGCATCGGCCGGGGTCAGGCTCGAGGCGCTGATCGAGGTGGAACACGTGGAAACCGCCCTCAACCTGGTCGCCGGCGGGGCCGGTGACACGTTCACATCCCGCGCCGTGGCCACCAGTTCAGCCTGCCCGCCCGGGGTGGGCATCGTCGCGTTCGACCCACCCATCTACGACACAATCGCCCTGATCCGGCGGGAGAACCGGCCGCTGTCGCCGGCCACGCGCGAGATCGCCCGGCTGGCTCAGCAGATGCTCAAGGCCAGCGACCGGGTGCAGGACATGCCCGGCGTCACCCCGGACTGGCTGTCGTCGCACCGTCCCGCGGTGGGGTAGCTCACCCATGGCGTCCCCCGTCCTGGCCATTGACCAGGGAACGTCCGGCACGAAAGCGCTGGTCCACGACTCGGTGGACGGTGTGATCGGCGTGGCGAGACGATGGTTCGCCCGACGTACCTGCCGGGCCGAGTCGGTGGTCGGCCCGCTGAGCGACGCTCGTGACTGGGTCGCCGAGCGCACCGGGCTGGTGCTCGATTCCTACTTCGCCGCCCCCAAGATGGCCTGGTTGCGCCGCAACCGCACGACGGCCGGCGTCGTGACCAGGACCGACACCTGGCTCTTGCATCAACTGTCCGGCGAGCTCGTCACCGACGCCTCGACCGCCAGCCGGTCCCTGCTCACCGACCTCGACTCCGGTCGTTGGGACGACGACCTGCTGGCCCTGTTCGGCCTGCAGGCTCGTCGTGCCTGACAAGTCGATCATCTGCACGTGGACGACGACGCTGGCGCCGGCCACGAATGCCGTGCGCCGCGGCGCCGACCTGCGCCTGGCCCACCGGGTGCCTGCGCGACCTGCGCCGGATGCTCAGCGGGCCGGCGTACGCACGGCGGCTCACCGACGCCGCCATGTCAGCTGACGCCGTGGTCGCACCGAGGCCATGGTGACGTCGTGGACGCCCGACGCAGGCGCCCTCGTCACCACGCCGCAGGGTCGGCTGCAGGTCATCGCAGGAGCGGTCGTCCTCGCCACCGGGGCGTCTGGTACCCGGTGACCGGCCGCCCGGGGTGTACACGACGGGGCAGCTGCAGCCGCCGGTTACCGTGGCCGGCCGCGCCCGGGCGGGTGTTCCCGGGTGCCGTCGTCGGTCTTGGACGCCATCGACCACACCGCCGGCGACGTCACCATCTCACTGGCCCGACCGGAATAGCGCATCGGTTCGCGGTGCTGTTGCCGGTGTGAAGAAGATCGGTTTCCTCTCGTTCGGACACTGGCGCAACGCGGGCGGCTCGCAGACCAGGACCGCCGCGGACGCCTTACTGCAGACCATCGATCTGGCTCAGGCCGCGGAGGACATCGGCATCGACGGCGCTTTCGTCCGGGTGCACCATTTCGAGCGTCAGCTCGCCGCACCGTTCCCGTTGCTCGCAGCGATCGCCGCGCGAACCAGCCACATCGAGATCGGCACCGGCGTGATCGACCTGCGCTACGAGAACCCGCTGTACATGGCCGAAGAAGCGGCCGCGGTGGACCTGATCAGCGGCGGCCGCCTCCAGCTCGGCGTGAGCCGCGGATCGCCGGAGACCGTGCTGCGCGGTTCCGAGGTCTTCGGCTACCGGCCGCCCGACGGCCAGACCGACGCTGATGCCGCCCGGGAGAAGGTCGAGGTCTTCCTGGCCGCCATTAGCGGCCAGACGGTGGCCACCACCGACCCGGCCCGAACCGGCTTCCGCGGCGGCCTGGCCATCCAGCCGCAGTCCCCCGGGCTGGCCGAGCGCATCTGGTGGGGTTCGGGCACCCGAGCCACCGCGGTGTGGGCGGCGAAAATGGGCGTCAACCTGCAGAGTTCGACCCTGCTGTCCGAGGACACCGGCGTCCCGTTCGATCAGCTGCAGGCCGAGCAGATCAGGCTCTACCGCGAGGCCTGGGCCGAGCAGGGCTGGGATCGCACCCCGCAAGTCTCGGTGTCGCGCAGCATTCTGCCCATCACCGAGGACGTGGACCGGATGTACTTCGGTGATCAGGCCCATGACGACCAGGTCGGCCTGCTGGCCGGCGTGCGTTCGCGGTTCGGCAAGACCTACGCGGGTGAGCCCGACCGGATCGCCGTCGAACTGGCTGCGGACGAGGCCGTACAGGCGGCCGACACCGTGCTGTTCACGGTTCCCAACCAGCTGGGCGTCGGCTACAACGCTCGCATCCTGCGCACCATCGCCGAGCACATCGCCCCGTCCATCGGCTGGACGCCGGCCAACGCAACGTTGGCCTGATGTCCGGCTAGCCCACGTCGGACCGACGCCCGGACCGAACGTGCTGGTAACGGGTGCTGGTTACCGTCTCGGCGCAACCGATGGTGCTCGACCTGCAGACCCAAGCCTGGCCCACCGCAACCCGCCGACAGTCGAACACGTCTGCCGGTCAGGGCCGCACAATCGGCTTCATCGAGGCCGAGTCGCGGCGGCTCGCGGTGAGGGCGTCGCCGACGTGGTCAAGGTCGTAGTGGCCGGTGACCAGCTCGCCGAGTTGGACCCTTCCGTTGACGACCAGATCGATCGCCGTGGGCCAGGTGTTGGCGTAGCGGAAGGCGCCGGTGATGACCAGCTCCCGATCCTGCAGGTAGGACAGGGGAAGCGTCACTTCGTCACCGCCCATGCCCACGAGAACGACTCGACCAGCGGGCGCGAGGGTGTTGACGGCGTCCCAGGTGGCCCGGCCCTGACCAGAACACTCGACCAGGACATTGGCCTGGTAGCCGTGGTCGGCGAGCGATCGGTGGGCCACGTCCAGCGTGCCGAAACCCATTGACCGGGCCAAGGCGAGGCGGTCGGTGTTGACGTCGGTGACGAGGATGTCGGCGGCTCCGTAGGCGCGCGCGACCTGGGCGGCGATGAGTCCGATGGGTCCAGCTCCGGTTACCAGGACCCGGTCGCTGGGACTGACCCCGGCGCGGCGGCAGGACCAGACGCCGACCGACAGCGGTTCGATCAGGGCGGCCTCGTCATCACTCATCGAGTCTGGAACCGCATAGACGAATGCGGTCGGCATGACCACGTACTCGGCGAAAGCTCCATCGATCGGCGGGGTAGCGAAGAATCGGACGCGGGGGCACAGGTTGTAGCGACCGGCCAGGCATTGCGTGCACGAACGGCACGGCACGCCGGGTTCGATCGAGACGCGCTGCCCCACGGCGAGGGTGGTGACACCCGAGCCGACCGCAGCGACCTGCCCACCGGCCTCATGGCCAAGGATCAACGGTGCATCCACGATGTACGGGCCGATACGGCCGTGCTCGAAGTAGTGGATGTCGGAGCCGCACACGCCGACCGATCCGATCCGGATGAGGACTTCGTCCGCGCCTGGTTCCGGAATGGGACGTTCCTCCACACCCAACTTGCCGATCCCGTAGAGCACGCTCACTCGCATCACATCGGTCACCGCCAGGGTCCTCCTTTGCGCTCATATGAGGAGACGACTCGGTGCCGCTCACATCGACAGTGTGCCTGCCCGGTCGTTCAACTCAGTGGCGCCTTGACCGGGCCAGACGTCGAATCGGGTTCGATCGAGTTGGTCTGCACCCAGTCGCCTGAACCAGCGGTGGCACCCGGCGCTCTTCGACGCGCCGATGATCACCACCAGCCCCGCGGCCGCGCGCGCCACCAAAGCCCAGGGCGACATCGCGGCGGCCCGCGCCCGCCACCACCACGTCGCTACGGCGCTGACAAGGTCTGCGGTACCTAGCGCGTGAAGGGGTGTAACAACCGGTAGAAGTTGATGCCGTAACCCCAGCCGTAGGTCTTCGGGGTGAACAGCCGACTGTCGTCCGGATTCCAGGACCGGCTCTTCCACCGGGCTTTGGTGGGTTTGGCGAAGTCGTACGGCAGGCCCGCAACCTTCTTCTCAGGTGGAGGGTTCTCTTTCATATTCTGGACGTTACGCCCGGTGGTTCAGTCGTGATAAGGGGCCATCCCGATAGGCGCGTCGCCGGCGGACCCGAAGACCTCGGTCGTCGCGCCGTACACATACCAACGGTGGTTTGACGGTCGGTACACGGCCAGATCCGCCCTACCGTCGCCGGTGAAGTCGCCGGTCACCGGGATGTCACCCTTCACGCCGTAATGGACGCCGTGGTGGCCGCGCCAGTAGAACGTGTTGGTCGAAGGCCGGTAGACGGCGATGTCGGTCGTGCCGTTCCCGTCGTAGTCGGCGGGCATCGGAATGTCGCCCTTCACGCCGTACACCACTGAACTCTGCCCGCGGATGTACCACCGTCCGCTGCTCGGCCGGAACAAGGCGATGCTGTCGGCGTAGTCGGTGGCGGACGTACCGGTGTAGTGCCCGGGAACCGGAATGTCGTCCGGGCCCCCGTACTGCACGTGGGACGCAACGTGGCCGCTCGATGTCGCCTGATACCAAACGCCGGTGGATGGACGGAACGTTGCGAGCACGGTCGGCTCCTGTACCCCGGCGTACTGGGCCTGCACCGCGATGTCTCCAGCGGCGCCGAAGTGCACTCGCGACGTGATCGCGCCGGTCGGGCCACCGAGGTACCACATGGCGGTGGACGGTCGGTATACACCGATGTGGGCGAACCCGTCGCCGTTGGTGGTGATCACCGGTCGATCACCGGAAACGCCGAACCAGAACGCCGTCGGGTACCCATCGTCGAGCACCCAGCGCCCGGCGTTGAACACAACCCGGGTGCTGCGCTGCTGAAACTCGAAGTCGTGCGCCGTCCGCAGCTGCCGGGCCGAAGCCAGCTGGATGCCGGGGAAGTAGTACTTGCCCAGGATCACGTTGAACTTATTGCCGCTGCTCGCCTCGTTGCAGGCCTGCGTGCCGTACTGGCTCATTTGACTTCCGTTCGCGCCGGCCCCGCATGATTCGGTGGACCGATCGAGATAGGCGCGGTAGGACGCTTGCACGATCCTGCCGTCCCTGCGGACCGCTACCGGCCACGTGGCCAGCACGGCCGCAGTGGTGCGGTCGTTCTGGGTGTTTGCCTTGTACACCTGAAAATTGGTGTCGTCCGTGACGTCGAAGCAGTTGCTCCTCGTATTCAGGTAACCCCCGAAGTGGGTCACCCAGTACCAGGCGTACGACTTTATGGCCACGGCGCCAGCGCCGAGCGCGTCTTCGTCCCAGCTCGATATCCATTCATTCGGTAAAACGTTCTCGACGTACGTCTGGAACGGGACCGTTACAATCTTTCCCGTATTGAGCAGCACCTTGATGGTGGCCGGCGGCGTCGTTTGCGAGGTATAGCCGGTACACGATGTCGACGACGAGGGCTTGCACGTCACGCCGGCCAGCCCGCAGTCACCCGACGACGCCGCGACCGCGTTGGGCAGCAGGCCGCCAGGGCGGCTGATCGGGGCCGAACTCGCCGGTCGGCCCGTGGCCGCCGCGATGGTTCCACTCGCGACCAACGCAACTGCGCCCACGACGACGGCGGCGCGGCGGACAAATCTGAGCTCTTGACGCATGTCGAGCCTTCCGTCAGACAGGCCAATGTGGCGACCCGCCTTGACGCAAGCCCGGGACTGTTAAGGATCACTATGCGCCTCGCGCGGCCGGCTCGACGCCAGAGCCGACCGTTACGAACCATTCGCCCGAGATCTCGGTAAGTGAGCTTTCGTGCATCGGTGGGGAAAGTTCTGCCCGGGTACGGCGTTAACGCAGCGTTACCCCAAGCGTTAGCCCGGGGCCTACATCTATCGGCGTGCCGGTGACGCTTACGTGTGGTCGTTGGCCACGTCGGGGTTACGAGAGCTGGTTCCTCAGGTCGTCGATAGCGATGTTGGCCCAGTGCCGGACGCCGCGTCCGTCAGCGCCGACTTCGCCGAGGTGGTATTGCGTAATCGCAAACGCTTTGTCTCGCGCGGCGATACCCATCATCGGCGCGCCGGTGTGGTGGCCGGTCATCTCGACGCGGGCCGAGACGAAGTCGCCGTCGTGAAGCAGGTGGGTCACGCTGACCTGCAGGTCAGGCGCCGCTGACCGGAACATGCCAATCGCCCCCTTCAGGTGTGCCGCCATGTCAGGCTCATCGGCCGCGAAGGGGTGGTGGTCGACTGCATCGGGGGCGAGCGCGGCGTCGACGACGTCGAGTTCGCCCTTACCGAAACCCAACTCGAAGACGTCGCGGACGAGGCCCTTGGCCCTGGGGTCAGACACTCGACTCAGCTCCTCGCTGCTATATTGGATCCAGCCCACTGGATTGAATAGTTGGAGTTTGTATCTGATGGCTCGTCCTGTCAAGCCGGTGCCCCGGAACGCTGGCCCGCACGAATCCGGGCCACGCAATTACGACGGGAGCGGACGACGCCGGCAGGCGGCCGCAACCCGCGTGGCCGTGATCGAGGCGGCGCGCTCGGCGTTCCTCGAGCAGGGCTACGCCGCCGCCTCGATTCCCTCGATCGCCCGGCTGGCCGGGGTTTCCGCCGACCTTGTCTACAAGACAATCGGGCCCAAGCCCGCGCTGCTCAAGGCGGTGTTCGACACGTCCGTGACCGGTGATGACGAGCCCGTCAGCATGCAGGAACGACCGGCCATCCTTGGTTTGAAAGCCATGACCGACACCAGGCAGATCCTCCGGACGTACGCGGACGTGGCCGTGGGCGTCTTGACCCGGCTCACGCCGATCTACCGTCTCGCCCGCGACGCCGCCGCAGCGGAACCCGCGGCCGGCGCCGTCGTCGCGCAAATGAACAGCGAACGGCTCACTGGCATGAGTGCAATGGCCGCTCAACTCGTTGCCCTCGGCGAGCTCAAAGACGAACTCACCCACGCCGATACCCGCGACATCCTGTGGACCTACAACTCTCCAGAACTGTACGAACTCCTCGTTCTCAACCGCGGGTGGTCCACCGACCGCTACCGGCAGTTCCTCCGCGACGCCCTTCCTTCGGCTCTCATCGCCGAATAGGACGCGACTGGCACGCGACGAGTACGCACCTGCCGTGGCCGCGGGTGTGGGCACCGATTCCAGACTCAAGAGGCGCTGCCGTGAAGTGTCCTTCAGCCGGTAATCGCACGTCGTCCGTGACGCCGACGCAGTTCTGCTTCGTATTCAGGTGTCCCCGGAAGTGCGTCGCCAGTACCGGCGTACAACATAATTGCGGTGCGGCGCCGAGCGCGTCTTCGTCCCAGCTCGATATCCATTCATTCGGTAAAATGTTTTCGACGTGGGTCTGGAACGGGACCGTCACAATCCTCCCCGTATTGAGTAGCACCTTGATGGTGGCCGGCGGCGTCGTTGCGAGGTATAGCCGGTACACAATGTCGATGACGATGGCTTGCACGTCACGCCGGCCAGCCCGCAGTCACCAGACGACGCGACTACTGCATTCGGCAGCAGACCACCAGTCTAGTGATCGGGGCCGAACTGCCGGACTGTAGACGATCACCATGCGCCACTACGCGAGTTGGCATCGCTCACGGACCCTCTCGGCGGCCGGACGGTACGGGCTGGACGCTGACCACGAGGCCCCGGCTTGTAACTTTGAAATATGAACGCCAGAAGAACTATCTATTACGCCTGTCGTTCGCGCCGATAATTAAACGATCACTCAAGCGTCCTGACCGGCGCATGAGCGGGGAATGCTTATTGGCTAAACCAGTGATTGGGCTCACTGCGCGCCAGATCACAACCCAGCATTTCTCGGCAGTAAGCGCTAATTGGGCTCGCCGGACAGCGATAAGGGTTGACACGCGCGGTGGGGGCGCGCTTTGCTTTTGTTGGCGAAAGAAGGCCGGTCTGGACACCGGAGCCGTCACACAGCGCGCATCGGGGGAAGCAGACGCTCAGCACCGGACGACGTCCTGACTCCACCCAGCGTTCAAACCGAGCCATCGCATCGGTTGCCCAACCCGCCCATGCCTCTCGGCCGTTGACGGGGTTCCAACATTCCGCCGCCACCGGCGTATCCGTATCAAGCCCCTCGCTCCGCTGCCCTCCGGCAGACCCCGTAGCGACCGAGGGCTTGCCACCGAGGGGGAAACTCATGCCCGAATTGGAAAACGCACGGTCTGCCGTGCCCCGGGCCAACCATCTGACCGCAACGCCAGCCGACGACCTGTCGTGGCGGCCCATGCAGCGGTCGGTCCGATTCGCCGTGACGGTCGCTCTTGGCCTCACCGTGTTTTACATGCTGTTTCTGCTCAACCCGGCCTACCGCGGCAACCTGTGGGTGTGGCTGGTCGTGGTCATCGCTGAAGGCTTGGTTGTATTTCAGGCCCTGACGACGTGGTGGACGATCCTCGCCCACGAGCCGTCGCCGGACGCCCTTGAGGTGTACGCCTGGCGGCGCAAAATGGCGGCCGGTGAGCTCGTTCCCACCGTGGACGTCTTCATCACGGTCTACGGCGAGCCGCTGGACATCGTTCTCGGAACCATCCGCGCCGCACGAGACATGCAACTCGAGCACAGCGTCTGGGTGCTCGACGACGGTGATAGCGACGACCTGCGCGCCGCCGCCGCCCACGAAGGCGTGCAATACCTGCGCCGCGAGGTGCATGACCACGCCAAGGCCGGCAACGTGAATGCCGGTTTCTTCCGCACCTCCGGCGAGTTCATGGTCATCCTGGACGCTGATCACGTACCTAGCCCCGACTTCCTGCTGCGCGCCCTGCCGCACATGCAGGACCCGCTGGTCGCTTTCGTCCAGACGCCGCAGGCCTTTCCGGCTGCGCGCGGCCTGGTTGCCGTGGGTACCAGCGAAGCGCAGCGCATCTTCTACGAGTTGATCATGCCCGGCAAGAACCACTTCAACGCGGTGTTCTGCGTGGGGACGAACGTCATCTTCCGCCGGGCCGCGTTGCTGGAGATCGGCGGCATGCACACGGCCAGCAACAGTGAGGACATCTGGACCTCACTCGAGTTACACCGGCGCGGCTGGCGTTCGGTGTTCGTGCCGGAGACCCTGGCCCGTGGCCTGGCGCCGGACAACCTACTGAGCTATTTCAAGCAACAGTTCCGCTGGTCTTACGGTGGTTTCGAAGTCTTGCTGCGCGGTGGCTTGTTCCGCCGCAGGGGTCTCACCTTGGACCAACGCGCGCAGTACCTGCTCACCGGCCTGCATTACGTGCTGTCGCTGTCTGCCCTGGCTTTCATGGGGATTCCGTCGCTGTACCTGCTGTTCGGGCTGAGCCCGATCAAGGCCGACCTGTCCAGCTGGCTAACCCACTACGCGCCGTTCTACGTCATCATCGTGCTCGTCACGGTCATTCAGACGGGCGGCTTCAAGTTGTCGTCGATGATCGTCAGCATTGGCGCCGCTCCGGTCCATCTACGGGCTTTCGTGATGGCGCTGTTCGGGCGCAAGGCCCGATGGAGCGTGACCAACGCTGGAACCGGCGGGCTACCCGGCGTCGGCCTGGTGCTCCCGCACGTCGCGTTGCTCCTGCTCAACCTGGTGGCCATCGCGGTCGGCATACGGGGCCTCGAGTACCGCACGACGAACCTCCCGGCGTCAATGTTCGCGATCGTGTGGGCGTCGCTCTACGTCGCTCTGCTGGCCCGGGTGATCGCCGAAGCGGTGAGCGAGCCACGCAACATCAAGGCCCGCCTGGAACGCCGCAAGACCGGAGCCCGGCTCGCGCGGGCGCTCCCGTGGCCCGAACGAGTGCACGACCTCGATGACTCCGTTGACCTGGCCGTAGAACGAGGCAAGCACGTCGTCGCCCGCCTACAGCCCACCGAGAGCTGAAGGAATAGTCATGACGCAGATTCAAGATAGGGAAATCACGACCCAGATCGATGATGGAGAACCTGGTTCGGCCACCGTCAAGGTCACGCCGCCCGTTAAGCCAGCGGCCCCGGCGGGTGGCAGCCGGATCAAGAAGTGGCGCAACCGCTTGGTCGTCTTGCTCATGGTCGTCCTGGCCGGCCTCGCCGGCACGGCCGTCATCCGCTCGCAGGCGAGCAAGGCCTCACAGCTCAAGCTCGGCGCGCTGATGCTCACCTCGCAGCCCATTCCGGTCGAGACGTCCCTGCCCGGCCTGGTCACGTCCGTCTACGTCAAGGCGGGCCAGCGGGTCGTCACCGGACAGCGCCTCGGTGCGATCCGGGTGACTACCACCAACTCGACCGGCCACGCGGTACTGAGCCAGCGTGTGCTCACCGCGCCCCGGTCCGGCGTCGTCGTCGATGACCCGCTGACCATTGGCAGCACCCTCTTGCCGGGCACCGGGTTCGTCACGCTGTACGACCCGGCTGACCTTACGCTGGTGACGCAGGTTCCGCTGAGCTACCTGCACGAGGTCGCTCCCGGCATGGTCGCCACGCTGACCGCGAGTGGAGTGCCGGGCTCGATCCGTGCGGTCCTGCAACGCGCGGTGCCCCGAATCGGAACCAATCAAGCCGACGTCAGTGCGGACCACCTCGAGTTGGTGTTCGTGGCCCAGAAGGCGAGCGACGTCGCCCGCCTCATTCCCGGACTGCAGTTCACCGGAACAATCGACACCAACACCGGCGGCAAGGGAACCAAGCCCGTGGTGTTCGTCAGCTGATGTCCACCTCACGAACAACTGACGTAGACACAGCCGATTCGTCGACCACCGACCTCTGGACGACCGATCCGGGGTCGGGCCGAAGATCCCGACGACACCCATACCAATGGATCATCGCCGTTCTCGCCGTCGTGATCCTGATGATCGGCGCCGCCGTCGCCTATCGGAAGAGCTCGTCCGCACCAGCCTGGACCACGACGTGGAGCGACGACTTCTCCGGGTCCGGCGGGACGGCGCCGTCGAGCACGAACTGGAAGACCAGCCTCGGAACCAGCTATCCGGGCGGCGCCGCGCAATGGGGTACCGGGGAAACCGAGACCTACACCGACAGCCGCAACAACCTGGCCTTGGACGGCGACGGTCACCTGAAGATCACGGCCATCCGCGATAGTGCCGGGGCCTGGACCTCGGCGCGGATCGAGACCCAGCAGACCGGTTTCCAGGCCGCGCCCGGCCACGTGTTGCGAGTCGAGGCTCGTATCCAGACGCCCGGTAGCGGCGCCGGTTACTGGCCAGCGTTCTGGATGCTGGGCGCGCCGTTCCGCGGCGTCTACACCAACTGGCCGGGTGTCGGCGAGATCGACATCATGGAGAACGCCGGCGGCCGAGCGGACACCGTCAACGGAACGTTGCACTGTGGTGTGGCTCCGGGCGGTCCCTGCAACGAGAACAACGGCATCGGCGGCAAGCACACCGGCACCAGCCCGTTCTCCGCGGGCTTCCACACGTTCGCCGTGGAGTGGGACCGGACTCGTCCGGTCGAGGAGATCCGGTGGTACGTGGACGGGCAAAACTACTTCACCGTCCGCTCCAGCCAGGTTGACGCCACGACCTGGGCCAACGCGACGCATCACGGGTTCTTCATCTTGTTGGACCTGGCCGTCGGCGGGAGTTTTCCCGGTCCGACCGATGCCGCGACGAAGCCGAGCGGGTCGATGCTGGTCGACTACGTCAAGGTTTCTGCCAAGTGATCTTCATCAAATGACGTCGCGGATGTACGCGACGGTGAACGCCGGGCACATCCGCCTGGTCACGTGGTGAACCGGAGCCAGTTGAGGTTGACGAAGTTGGACGCCGAACCGCTGACGAACCGCAGATACACGGTGTGCACACCGCTCGTCGGCTTCATGTTGGCCGAAACCGTGCGCCAGCCCTGCCACGACCCGGTGTTGCCTATCTCAAAGCTGGCGATACTGGGCGCGGAGAGATAGTCCAAGTGAACCTCGACGATGCCGCTGACGCCCGCACCTGCGCCTGACGCGGCCCGAGCCACGAATTGCGTGGCGGACGCCGCTCCGAAGTCGACATTCCGGTAGGCCAGCCAGTCGCCGTTGCCGATCCACCCCACGTTGGTGCCCCCACCGGCGTCCGTCGTGGGCTGCACCGCAGTGCCTGACTGCGTGGTGCGCGCCTCGGCTTGGATGACCGCGCCGGGCGCCAGGGGTGCAGTCGTAGTCGGCGCAGTAGTCGTCGACGCGGGCGTAGTCGGCGCAGTAGTCGTCGTCGCGGGTGTAGTCGGCGCAGTAGTCGTCGTCGCGGGCGCAGTCGGCGTCGTCGCGGGCGCAGTCGGCGTCGGCGCGGGTGTAGTCGTCGTCGCGGGTGTAGTCGTGGGTGCCGACGTTGTCGTGGGTGCGGTGGTCGGGGGCGCACCGGTCGGAGTCGTCTGAGCGACCGCAAGGTAGTCGACGCTCATACCCACGCCGGACGTCGGCGCCGCGGCCATGCTGTCGCAGCCGCACACCTTGTTCGGGTAGGAGCCGCCGATGGCCACATTGAGAATGACGAAGAAGCCGTGGTGTACGGCCGCGGCCCAGATGTCCGGGCCGACCTGGTCCTGATTCACCACGTACTGGGCCACACCGTCGGTGTAGAACCGCAACTGCTCGTCCGCCGCATTGGTGCGGTCGAGGATGACGGAATAAGTGTGGAACGAGGTCTGGCATCCGGAACAGTCGATGAGCCCGCTACTGATTCCATCGGGTTCGTTGCACGGCGGCTGTCCCCACACCCCGCAGTGGAATGTGTGCGAGACCTGCGAACCGGCGTTGACGTCCTCCATCACGTCCAATTCCCCGGTCGCCGGCCAGCCGGTCGCGCCATTTCCGCGGGCGCCTGCGCCGAGGGCCCAGAAGGCCGGCCAATAGCCGACCCCGCTGACCGGATTCGGTTGTTGGATCGACGCGGTGATCTCCAACTGACCACCGATGGGGGCGGCAAAGTCGGTGCGTTGTGTTTCGACGCGTCCGGACGTCCATTGTCCGGTGACGCTGCGAATCGGCTTGATCACCAGGTGACCGGAGCCATCCTGGTAGACGTTCGAGGTCGAATTGGTGGCGGTCTCCACCTCGCCGGTTCCCCACTGGGCCGCGCCCCCGGGATAACTCGTGCCGATGTCGTACAACCAGTTGCTGTCGAGGGGGGACTTGGCCGGACCAGAGAAGTCGTCACGGAATACGGGCGTCCAGGCCGACTGGGCCGGCTGGGCAGCGGCATCCGCGGCCCGCGCCTGGCTCAATCCCCCGCCGCGCCCGACCACGGCCGTGGTCGCGGCCAGTCCCGTGATGGCACCCGCCACGATCAGGGTTCGGATCAACCGAGACGATAGATGGCGTGATGCCATGTTTACCTCCGGGATATCGGTTTCGCCGAAACCGTGACACTCCCCGGAACATGCCTATTCGCGACTTACGCTAGCGCGTTCGGCTTCGCCACTAACCATATGGATGATCGTCTATGCCGGATGCAGTCACAACTCGGAAACCCTCCGCGTCCCGCGCACGACACAGTCGGCAAACGGCCCCGTGGTCGTCCGGCGGCCTCGGCGTCACGCAGATACGGCTGAAACTGCAGGAGTGAGCGTCCACACGATGGAACCGGCGACCTGGACCAGCTCGGCCCGTCCCGGCCGTCCGACGGGTGATTCTGGCTGGCCCATCGCGCACTCATAATGTGAGGTTGGAACGGGTACCCGTACGGCGGGCAACAGAGGAGCCGGTTTTGACGTTCGCGACACGACCCCGCGGCCGAAGCCTCGCGGGTTTTGTCGGTACCGCCACGCACAATGCGCGACATGGGACAGAACAACCGGCAACGACGAGCAGCCAAGCACCGCCATAAGGCCCGCAACGGGCACCGTCACACCACCTGGCAGCAGAGCCCCGCGGCGGAGTCCGTCGATGACGAGGGCGTCGCCACCGCTGCCGCCTCGATGCTGCTCGGCCAGTTACTGCGCCAGCTCGCTCCTGGCGGTGCCCCGAGCCTCGCTCTGCAGGAATTCCGGCGCTGTGCGCAACGGCACCAACAAGCAGCGATCGACGAGAAGTTCACCTCCTGCGTGGATCGCTTGATCGAGGGCGGCTGGACGCCGCTCGACCTGTACGAAGTCATCCGCCGCAAGACCACCAGCTCGGCCATCGCGCACCTGCTCGATGTTGTGGGGGTCGCTACCGCGCGGCATCCGGTGTCGCTGGTGCATCCGCAGTGGCAGGCCCAGCTCGACGGCTTGGGCGCGGTGGCGCCGCGAACACCCGGCGTGTCACCTGCCTGGAGTTGGGGTCACGCATCCGGTCTGGATTGGCCGTCGGCCCTCGAGCAGCTTCAGTCGGTGCTCGTCGTCGCCTGCGCGCTGCCGACCCTGGAGCGGGTCCTGCCGGCGCCAGGGAGCCGCCCCGAAATCGAGTACGACGTGGGTGGCATCGATGCCCGGGTGCTGCGTCGGGTGCGTGGACTGCTGGCCAAGGCCGAGTCCAGCGAGCACGTCGAGGAGGCCGAGGCGTTGACCGCCAAGGCCCAGGAGCTGATGACGCGCTACTCGATCGAGCGCGCGGTGGCCGAGTCGGCCGAGACGACCACGCGGGCGCCGTCGTGTCGCCGGCTGTGGCCCGACAGCCCGTACGTCGACGCCAAGGCATTGTTGATCCTGGTGGTCGCCGAGGCGAACAATTGCCGAGCCGTCCAGACATCGTCTTGGGGATTTGTCACCATCGTCGGTCACGCCCCCGACCTGAACGTCGTCGAATTGCTGACCACGTCCTTGCTGGTGCAAGGAACCCGCGCCATGACCAAGGCCGGACCGCAGGTCACCCGCTCCGGTATCTCGCGGACCCGATCCTTCCGCCAGTCCTTCCTGGTCGCCTACGCCGGGCGGATCGGTGAGCGCCTGCGCGAGTCCGCGCACGTCACCGAGACGACCTTCGACACGTATCACGGCGGCGCTCTCGTCCCCGTTCTGGCGGCGCGCCACGAAGCAGTACGCGACAAGGTGACGGCCCTGTTCCCCGACCTGATCGAGCGGCGGATAGCCGCGTCTCACGCCGACGGCTGGCGCGCCGGGCGCGCCGCCGCTGATCGTGCGCAATTCGACGTCCGGGACTCGTTGACGTCTCGCGCGAGTTGAACGACATGCTCTCTCGACGGGCCGGACCGTCAGGCCGGCGAGGTCTGCCTACGTGGCTGCGCCGGGCCCGGCCACCTACGGACCCGGTTCCACCACAGCGACAGCCCGACTGCGAGGGCGACCAGCAGGCCGCCGATCCCGGCGAAGGTATCCGCCACATCGATGCGTTTGTGGGCCACGGTGATGGTGCTCGGTAACTTCTTTAACGCGCTCTGCAACTGCCCGGCGTCGACCGCGCGGTAGTAGTGACCGCCCGTGGTGTCGGCCACCTGGCGCAGGGCGTTCTCGTCGATGATCAGCGGGTTGCGCCCGCCGCCACCACCGAAGCCGAAGCCTCCCCCGCCGCCGAAGCCGCCGGCGACCTGCGACCGGTTGCAGGCCATCGGCGACGGCGTGGTGGTGCCGAAGCCGATCGTGTACACCCGCACCCGGCGAGCTGCGGCCTGCTCGGCCGCGGTCTTGGGGTCGACGCCCTGGGTGTTGGCCCCATCGGTGAGGACGACGATGGTGGCGGCCGCATACCCCGATCCGGTGCTCGCGGCGACCTTCGCGCCGGTCGGGGCCACCGACGGATCGAACTCGGCGATGGCGTCGATCGAGGTCAGGATGGCCTGGCCGATGGCGGTTCCACGCGACGTCTGCAGGGTCTTCATCGCGGCCAGCAGCTTGTCGGTGTCGGTGGTGGGCGGCACCAGTTCCGCCGCAGACCCCGCGAACGCAACCAGGCCTATTCGCGACCCGCGCACCTGCGCCTTGATGAA
Source organism: uncultured Jatrophihabitantaceae bacterium (assembly GCA_964252015.1). Taxonomy (GTDB): domain Bacteria; phylum Actinomycetota; class Actinomycetes; order Mycobacteriales; family Jatrophihabitantaceae; genus CAXSBR01. The sequence goes on from CAXULW010000003.1 coordinate 23,600, forward strand.
GTCCGTGGCGGCTTTCTGAGCGGCCACCAGCCGGTTCGGTGACACGTCGGTCGAACACATCGATCCGGAGACGTCCAGGGCCAGCATGATCGTGGTCGCGTTGGACGCCACCGCGACGTTTCGTTTCGGACGGGCGGCACCCAGGCCGAGCACGACGAGGCCGAGCACGAGCAGGGCGGCCGGGACGCGGCGGCGCCACAGTGTCCGCCCCGGTAGGGCGTTGCGCACCAGCACGACCGACGTCACCCGTACGGCCGCGCGGCGTCGTCGTCGCCGTGACCACCACGCGATCCCGAGGACGAGGGGAATCACCGCCAGCGTCAGCAATGCCCACGGCCACCCGAACGACATCAGACGATCCTTCCGGTACGCAGGACGGTGAGGATCGCTCCACCAGCGAGCAGGGCGATCGCGAACGCGGTGAACGCCCCGGCCAGGGGCAGGTTCTCGTGATGGGTCGTCAACCGCAGGTTGACGGTCGAGGCGATCCCGTCCAGCTCGGACGCATCGGACGCGGGGTGGTAAGTGCCGCCGCTCGTCTTGGCCACACTGGTGAGGGTGTCCGCGTCCAGCGCGGTCTGGATCCGGTAGCCGTCGACCTCGACCGCTGTCCCGCCGGCGGTACCGACCCCCACGGTCTCGATGTGAACGCCGGCCGTTTGCGCCGCGGTGGCCGCTGCCGCGGTGGCGGTGCCGTCGCCCTCATCCCCGCCGTCGGAGAACAGCACGATCGTCGCCGATCCCCAGTAGCCGATGCTGGGGACGGCGCCGCCCTGACCGATCGACACCGGCTTTCCGGTGATGGCTGACAAGGAGGTCAGGATCGCCGACGCCAGGGAGGTGCCGCCAGCTACCTCGAGACGCTGGATCGCGGCGGTGGCCTCGGTGTGGTCGGCGCTGGGTTGGTTGGTGGTGAGCGCTCCGGTCTGGAAGGCGACCACGCCGATGTCGACGCTGCTCGGTTGGGCCTCGGCAAACGCGATCGCGGCCTTCTTCGCCGCGGCCAGCCGGCTCGGGGCCACGTCGGTGGCGGACATGCTGTTCGACACGTCCATCGCGATGACGACGGTGCCCGCGGCCCGCGACACCGGCACCGACGCGGCCGGACCGGCTACCGCCACCGCGAGGATGGCTACGCCGGCGATGCTCAACCACGGCCCGAGCGGACCGCGGCGTTGGCTGGTGCCGGCCACGATCCCGGCGGCGGCCAGCGCGGCTCGGCGACGGCGGGACGTGAGCATGAGACCGGCGACCAGCGCGGCCACGATCAGCGCGCCGAGCACCAGCCGCCACGGCGACGAGATGCTCATGTCCCCCTCACCGATGCGCCCGTCACGCCCGCCGCCACCGGGTACTCGCCACGACCTCGACCAGCGCCTCGACCAGGTCCCGATCGGTGTCGATCCGGTGCAGGGGCACGTTCGCCCGGCGCATGCGCTGCGCCAGCACGTGATCACGTTCGTCCACGCCGGACTTGTATCGGGCCCGGAACAACGGGTCGCTGGAGTCAAGGATCAGCTGCTCGCCGGTCTCGGCATCTTCGACCACGATCAGGCCGACGTCAGGCAACTCGTCGTCGGTTGCGTCCATCACCCGCAGGGCGGCGACGTCGTGGCGGTGCACCAGGCGAAGCAGCTGCTTGTCCCATTCACCGGTGCCGATGAAGTCGGACACGACGACGATCAGGGACCGGCGGCGGGCGACCGAGGCGGTGGCCTCCAGCATCGCCGCGAAGTCGGTGGTAGTGCTCGCGGCGGGGGCGCTTGCCGCCGCGCGGTCGAGCTCGTAGCCGATGCGCAGCGCCTGGGCGCGTCCGGTGCCCGGGGGCACGATCCGCGCCGATTCCCCGTCGTGGAGCAACGCCCCCACCCGGTTGCCGCCCCGACCGAACAGCCGGGCCAGCAGCAGCGCCAGGTCGGCCAGCACGTCGTGCTTGCCGCGACCCGGCGTGCCGACCGTCATCGACGCCGACCGGTCGAGCACCAGCCAGACGGTCAGGTCACGGTCCTCGGTGAATTCCCGCACCTGCACGCTGTTCAGCCGGGCGGTGGCGTTCCAGTCGATGTGGCGGGCGTCGTCGGTCTCGACGTACTCACGCAAGCCGGCGAAATCCATACCCGAGCCGCGATAGGGCGTGCGGTACCCGCCCTGTATCCGTCCGTCGACGCGTCGGAGCACGCGCCATTCCAGACGGAGCAGCAAGCGGTCGGGGGCACCCTTCATCAGCGTCCCTGCAGCACAACCTCGGGCACCCGGACGGCGTGCAGCACGCCGGTGATGACCGTGTCGGGATCGATGTCGTCGGCCAGTGCCTCGTAGGAGAGCACGACTCGATGACGCAGGACTTCCAGGGCCAGTTCGCTGACGTCCTGGGGCAGCACGTAGTCGCGGCCGCGCAGGAACGCCAGCGCCCGCCCACCGAGCAGAAGCGCGATCGACGCCCGCGGGCTGGCGCCGTAGGTGACGTAGCGGTCCAGGTCGCCGAGCCCGACCGTCCCCGGGGCCCGGGTGGCCGTGACCAGGCGGACGGCGTAGTCGACGACAGCCGGGTCGGCGTAGACCTGCGCCACCTGGCGTTGCATGCGCACGAGGTCTTCGGGCCGCAGGATCGACTGCGGGCCCGGCCCCGGGTGCAGGGCCCGCTCGACGATGGCGTGCTCCTCCGGCACCGTGGGGTAGCGCACGACCACCTTGAGCATGAAGCGGTCGACCTGCGCCTCGGGCAACGGATACGTGCCCTCGGACTCGATGGGGTTCTGCGTCGCCATGACCAGGAAGGGGCTCGGCACCGGGAAGGTCTCCCGCCCGATCGTCACCTGGCGCTCCTGCATGACTTCCAGCAGCGCGCTCTGCACCTTGGCCGGGGCCCGGTTGATCTCGTCGGCCAGCAGCAGGTTGGTGAAGACGGGACCGCGGGAGGTCTCGAACTCGCCGGTGTGCTGGCGGTAGACCCGGGTACCGGTCAGGTCGGCCGGCACGAGGTCCGGCGTGAATTGGATGCGCTGGAACTGCCCACCGATCGCCGCGGCCAGCGACTTCACCGCCAGCGTCTTCGCCAGGCCAGGGACGCCCTCGACGAGCAGGTGGCCGCCGGACAGGAGCCCGATCGCCATCCGTTCGAGCAGGACGTCCTGTCCGACGATCGTGCGCTTGACCTCGAACAGGACCTGCTCGAGCGGGTTCATGGAACTTTGGGTCATCGGGCCCTCTCCGGTTTAGCGGTGCGTGGCTGGTCGGTGGTGATGCGCGAACTGGCGATCGGCCAGCCGGTCATATGTGGGGCCCGTTTCCCGGGCCGGCGCCGTCCCCGCCCCCGACGGCAGTTCCGATCGGAACGGCAAAGGCGATTCCGGCGAAGGCGTCGTCGTCGCCGGGGTCGGCGATGGAGATCACGATGCCGATCACGTTGCCCTTGCCGTCCAGCAGCGGGCCGCCGGAGCTGCCGGGATTCACCGACGCGTCGAACTGGATCAGCCCGGCGAACCGCCCGGTGTCGGTCTTGGCCGTGCGGTTCACCCCCGACACGACGCCGGCGGAGACGCTGTAGGTCAGGCCCAGCGGATTGCCGATCGCGACGACCTCATTGCCCACCACGGCACCGCCGCCGATCGTCGCGGCCACGATCGGCTGCGGCAGGGTCGCCGGCTTCAGGACCGCGATGTCGATGGTCGCGTCCGCCGACACCACCGTGGCCGTCGACTTGGTGCCGTCAGCGAACATGATGGTGATCGCGCTCTTGTCGGCGATGACGTGATTGGCGGTCAGGACTGCCCCGGTCGCCGTGGCGATCACGCCCGTGCCCAGTGCGCCCTTGGCGGTCCGCACGACGGCCACGGAAGGTCCGACCCGCTGGTAGATGCCGTTGACGGTGAGGCTGGCACTAGGACTCGGACTGGGCGACGTGGTCGGGCTGGTGGCCGCCTTCGGGCTGGAGCCGCCGCCGGTGAATGCGAGCAGGGCGATCTCGACGACCAGCACCAGTATGGCAACGCCGCAGGCGATCAGCGGCGTTCTGCTATTGCGCAGCGTCGACACCGCTCGATCATCAGAGCCGACGGCCATGACGTCACGGTACGAGCCGTCCGTGTGTGTTGGCTGGGTGATCGATTAGAGGACCAGCGCCGGCGGTCATCGAAGACTGAGGCCGGCTAGCGGATAATGCCGCAATGACGATCGGCGGGGGAAACCAGCTCCAGTCCACCGGCGTGGACCCGGCCCAGGTGTTGGCCGAGCTCCGCGACAACCGACACGACGACGCGCCGTGGCGGGACGGGCGCATATTCAGCCTGATTTACCACCCGGACGATCCAGTGCTGGAGGAAGTGCTGGCGGCCACCAGCCGGGAGTATCTGGCCGAGAATGCCCTCAATCCACGGCGGTTCCCCAGCCTGGCCCGGCTGGAGGCCGAGGCCGCAGACATGGTGTCCGGTCTGCTGCACGGCCCCGCCGGCACCGGCGGGCTGACCAGCGGCGGCACCGAGTCCATCTTCATGGCCGTGTCGGTGGCGCGCACGGTCGCCCGGGAAAGGGGTATCGCCGAGCCCGAAATCGTCACGGCCGTGACGGCCCATCCCGCGTTCGCCAAGGCGTGCCACGTGCTCGGGATCCGGCAGACCCGCGTCGCGGTGGACGCCACGAAACGCCTCGACGTGCAAGCGCTGCGGGCCGCGCTCAGCGCGGATACCGCGCTGGTGGTCGCCAGCGCGCCGTGTTATCCCTACGGCGTCGTCGATCCGGTCGAAGCTGTGGCCGCGCTCGCGGACGAGCGCGGCCTGCTCTGCCACGTCGATGCGTGCTTGGGTGGGTTGATCCTGCCGTTCTGGGAACAGCTCGGTGAGGCCGTGCCGCGGTGGGACTTTCGGGTGCGGGGCGTGACGAGCATCAGCGCCGACATCCACAAGTACGGCTACAGCTACAAGGGTGCGTCCGCCCTGCTGTGGCGCGATGCGGAGACGGCGTACAAACGGGCCTGGTTCGACGACGGCGTGTGGGGTGGCGGGATGTACGCAACGGCCACGCCGGCGGGAACCCGCCCGGCCCCACCGATCGCGGGCGCATGGGCTTCCCTGCGCTACCACGGTAACCAGGGCTACTTGGCCAAGGCGGCCAAGATCCAGGACGCGACGCACCGACTGATCGCCGGTATCCAGGACATCGACGGGCTGCGGTTGACGACCATCCCGGACGCGCCGGTGTTCCAGTTCACCAGCGAAGACGTCGATCTGGCCGCCGTGGCCGACGTGCTGGAGGAGCGGCGGTGGTGGTTAAACCGCCAGCCTGGTGGTCTGCACGTGATGATCTCGCCCTATCACGTCCATATCGTGGAGGAACTGTTGGCCGAGTTGCGGTCGGCGGTGGGCCAGGTGCGGGCCGGACGAACCAGCCTCGGCGTCAGCGCCCAATACGCCGGGCCGGCTGCGGTTTCGGTTGCGGAGTAACTCCTACAGCGGGGCGACGACACCGCGCTGGCGCAGCAGCCGACCGGCACCCTCGCCGAACCAGTAGGCCTCCTCCAGATGCGGCTGGCCGGACAGGATGGCGTGGTCGATGCCGAGGGAGTGATACTCCTCGAGGCGGTCGGCCACCTCCTCGTGACTGCCGACCAACGCGGTGCCGGCGCCGCCGCGGACCAGGCCGTAACCGGCCCACAGATTGGGATAGATCTCGAGTTCGTCGCGGCTGCCGCCGTGCAGGTTCTGCATGCGGCGTTGCCCGACCGAATCCATCTTGGCCAGCTGGGTCTGCACCTCGGCGATCCGGGTCGGGTCGAGGTCGGAGACCAGCCGGTGCGCCTCCTGCCACGCCTGATCAGCGGTGTCACGGCCGAGCACGTGCAGCCGGATGCCGAAGGTCAGCTTGCGACCGGCCGCATCCGCCTTGTCCCGCATGCGGTCCAGGCGCTGCTTGATCTGCGGTGGGGTCTCACCCCAGGCCAGATACACGTCGACGTGGTGGGCGGCGACGTCCTCGGCGGCCGGGCTGGCGCCGCCGAAGAACAGCGGCGGCAGGCCCCATTCGCTCAGTGCGGCGGTGGCGCCCTGGACGGTGTAGTGCTTACCGGTGAAGTCGAACGTCTCCCCGTTGCTCGAGCCCCGCAGCACCTGGAGGAATTCAGCTGTGCGCTCGTACCGTTCGTCGTGGCTCAGGAAGTCCCCGAAGCGGCGCTGCTCGCTCGGGTCGCCGCCGGTGACGACGTTCAGCAGCAGTCGGCCGCCGGAGAGCCGTTGGAAGGTCTGCGCCTGCTGCGCGGCCAGGGTCGGTGAGATCAGACCGGGACGGAACGCGACCAGGAACTTGAGCCGTTCGGTGACCTGGGAAAGGGCGGCGGTGGTCAACCAGGCGTCCTCGCACCAACTCCCCGTCGGGGTGAGGATGGCCTCGAAACCGAGCTGTTCGGCCGACCGTGCGATCTGGCCCAGGTAGTCGATGCTCGGCGCGCGATCCACCGCGTCCTTGTCGCCGATGCCGCGCTCCCCGGCCCGTCCGGAGCCGACGATGCCGCGACCGTCGCCATTGGTGGGCAGATACCAGTGCAGGTGCAGGGACATCGCAGCCTTCGGGTCAGCGCGCGGTGGGGTCGGCGAAGCGGTAGGACAGCCGCAACAGGCTGTCGAAGAGGATACCCAGCACCGAGATGGCCAGAATCCCGCTGATCACGAGCGGGGTCTGCAGGTTGACCCCGGCGTTGTTGATGACGTAGCCGAGGCCGCTCGTGGCAGCGATCAGTTCGACGGCCACGATCGAGGTCCAGGCGCCACCCATCGCCAGTCGCATCCCGGTGATGATCGGGGGCAGGGCGCTGCGCAGACGCACCGTGACGAGAGACCACAGCCTGGAGGCGCCGAGGCTGCGGCTGGCCTGCACCAGTTCCGCCGGAACCGCGTCCAACGCGGCGACCGTGGAGATGATCATCACCGGCACGACGCCGATCAGGATCAGGATGAACTTGGGTTCCTCGCCGATGCCGAACCAGACGATCATCAGCGGAATGAACGCCAGCGGCGGCAGCGGCCGCGTGATCTCGATCAGTGGGTCGAGAATATAACGGATCACCTTTACCGACGCCATGATGCCGCCGACGGCCACGCCGATGATGACACCGGCGCCCCAACCAATCAGGATCCGGGCACCGCTGACCAGCGCGTGCGACCACAGCGTCCTTCCCCCCGTGGCCGGGTACTTCGTGAACAGGTAGTGCCAGAAGGTGTTCGCGGTCTTCTGGACCGACGGCAGGATCACCGGGTCGTTCTTGGCGTAGGAGATGAGCTCCCACGCCACCGCGGCGATGACCAGCCCCAGCAGGCCGTAACCGAGGCGTTGCCACGAGAAGCGGCGCCGCCGGCCGCCCGCGAGAATGGTCGCGGCGGCGTCGGGGGCGAGCAGGCCGCTGGGGCGTACAGAGGTATCGCTGGCCACGTCAGTGCTCACTTTCCAGAGCTTGGCGGATCTGCTTCTTGAGCCGGACGAACTCCAACGTCTCGGTGTCCTCGATCGTGCGCGGCCGGGGCAGGTCGATGTCGATGATGGCTTGGGTGCGGCCGGGGCTGCCGGACATCACACACACCCGGTCCCCCAGCAGCGCCGCTTCTTCCACGTCGTGGGTGACGAACACGATCGTGATCCGGTCGCGCTGCCACAAGTCGAGCAGGAACTTCTGCATCGCCACCCGCGTGATCGCGTCGAGAGCACCGAATGGCTCGTCCATGAGCAACAGGGTGGGCTGGTTGACCAGTACCCGGGCGAACGCCGCCCGGTGCCGCATGCCCCCGGACAGCTCGTGCGGGTAGGCGTCCCGGGCATCGGACAGCCCGACCGTGGCCAACAGGTCCAGGGCCCGCTGCCGCACCTCGCTCGTCAATTCGTGGCGCGCTCGGGGTCCGTAAAGGACGTTGTCCAGGGTGGTGAGCCAGGGGAACAGCATCGGCGTCTGGAAGAGCACACCGCGCTCGGGGCCCGGCCCGCGCACCGACGTCCCCTCCACCAGGACCTGTCCGCCGTCGGGCTGCGAGAAGCCGGCGAGCATGTTGAGCAAGGTGGACTTGCCGCAGCCGGATGGCCCGAGCAGGCACAGGAACTCGCCGGGCCGGACGGTCAGGTCGAACCCGTCCAGTGCCACCCGGCCCGGCGCGCGGCGGGATCGGCCGGCGAAGTGTTTCTGCACGCCGATGATCTCGACGGCGGGACGCAGGTCGGCCTGCGTCCCGGCCACTCGGGCGGAGGTCGTCATGACCCGCAGTTGTCCTTCAACGCCTGCTGCACGTAGCTCGAGTCCAGGTGCGAGGTGATCTGAGCCGCGGTCGGCACCGTCGTCACCCGACCCTGGTCCTTGAGGAACTTGCCGGTCAGAGCATAGGCCTTGGCCATCTGGCCGGTGGCGACGGTGCCACCCGCGGACTGGAACCAGGACAGCTCTTCTTTGGCCGTCACGAACGGGATGATCTTCGTGGCGGCGATCGCCTGGTCGCCCGGCGCGCCGACCAACTTGGCCGCCGTGGTGATGTACTTGTCGGCGTCGGGTCCGACGCTGATGGTCTGAGCCCGCATGACCTGGCACACTACGTTCTGGACAATGTCCTTGTGTTTGCTCGCGAAATCATCGGTTACGGCGAGCACGTTCAGGGACGGGAACCCGAGCTTGGCGATCTGCTGGGCGGTCACGACCTGGCGTCCCTGGTTGGTCTTCTTGAGATCCAACGCCTGGGCGATCTCGACGTAGGCGCCGTCGATCCGGTGGGCCTTGAAGGCCGCCTCGACCGCGGCCTCGCTGGGGAATCCGACCACCTTGACCTTGCCGGTGAGCCCCTGGGTCGACAGCCACCCGCGGATCTCGAAGTCCTCCGACGAGCCCTGTAAGTCGCCGACGGTCTTCCCGGCCAGGTCGCTGTTGGTCTTGATCTTCGGCCCGACGATCAGCTGGGCGGCGTCGAAGTACTCGGCGTAGATGACCTTGAGTTTCGTGTTGTTGGCAATTGCCCCGACGACTGGCGGGTTACCCACGCCAGAGACGAACGGGAACGCGCCGCCGCGCAACTCGGCCAGCCCGGCGACGCCCGAATCGATCGGCGTGAGCTTGATCTTGCCGCCGACCTTGCCCGCGAGGTCGGCGTTGCCCGCAACCAGAACCTCGGGACCGATGGTCGCGCTCTGGAAGTAGCCGATGCCAACCGAAATGCTGGAACTCGCCGCCGCGCTGCTGCTGCCCGACGTCGATGCTGACGCTGATACGGATGCCGATGCTGACGGCGAGGAGGCTCCGGTCGACGACTTGGCGGACGACGCGCAAGCCGACAGCGCCAACGAGCCGGCGGCCAGCAGCGATACGCAGATCCAGCGTTTGCGCTGGGCGAAGAAATGGTTGGACACGGTGGTTCGGGCTCCCTCTGGGTTGGGTTTGTGGACGGATCGAGCTGCAGGCTCAGACGGTGACGACCGGGCTGTAGTGCGACGCGTCCCCGTGCAATGAGTAGCTGGGCTGGGAGTCGACGTTGACCGGGATGTCTCCGGCGACGGTCACCCGGTTCAAGCGACGGGGCAGGTCGTCGTAGTTGTCGACTGCGTAGTGCTGGGTGATCCGGTTGTCGAACAGCACGAGCTGATTCGGCGACCACGCCCAGCGCAGGACGTTCTCCGGCTTCGTCAGGTGGTTCTGCAGCAGCCGCAGCACGTCGCGGGATTCTCCCCGGGAAAGGCCGACGATGCGATCGACGAACGCCCCGATGAACAGCCCGCGTTCGCCCGTGAGCGGGTGCACCCGAACTACTGGATGCACCGTCTCGTAGCGAATCGAGGTGAACTGCGCCTGCCGTTCGCGCGCCGCCGCGTCCAGGCTCTCCGGTGGTACCGCGTAGTCGTAGTCGTTGGTGTGCACCGCCCACAGCGTGTCGGCAAAGGCCCGCAGCGGCTCGGGGAGACTGCGGTACGCACTGCCCGCGTTCGCGATCAGCGTCTCGCCCCCGTACGGCGGGACCACGATGCTGCGCAGCGTGCTCGCCTGGGGCGGGTTGACGATGAAGGTGACGTCGCTGTGCCAGATGTTCGAGCGTTCCTGCTCGCTGTCGATGGGCAGCACGTTGGGCGCGCCCGCCTCCGGCGCGATGGTCGGATGCGCCGTGGTCAGTGGTCCGAACTGGGCCGCGAAGCGCTCTTGACCAGCATCGTCGAGGTTGGCGTCTGCGAACACCAGTGCTTTGTGTTCGTTGAGGGCCGTGCGCACCTCGGCCACCGCACGGGCCGACAGCGGTCGGCTGACATCCAGCCCGACCACCTCGGCCCCAATCCGGGCCGTCACCTTGCGAACGTCGAGCCGAGATTCCAACGCGGTCATTTACTTGGGGCTCCGATGATTACGAGGCAAGCCGGAAGAGGGGTTTTCGCACCGCCACCCGCGGCCCAACCCGCGCTGGCGCGGGGGCCGTCTCAGACGGTGGCGAAGCGGAGAACTACCGACAGACGGCGCTGGCGGTCTGCGCCAGATCCACATAACGGCGCGAAACGAGCAAGGTCTCCGGGTGCATGCGCCGTACCCTACTAGTTACATAGACAAGGTTCCAAATGGGCTGATTGCTCCACCCTCCACCGTTGCCACCCGGGCCGGCGAGCCGACCTCAGGCGTCTGAGGCCCGAGCGATCGTGGCGCGGGCGCGCCGAACGGCGATGCGTCCGATTGACGGCAGGACGTCGTCGAGGAATGCGTACGTCGAGCTGTATTCGGCCGCCGTGCTCGATCCGCCCGCGGCGCGCGCGCGCACGGTGGCGAGCCAGTCGATGATGTCGCCCCATCCCGGGGCGGCGAGCGACCCGCCGACGTACTGCACGGACAACGCGGCACAGAGGTTCGCGAAGGCCAGGCGTTGGCGCAGGGGCCACTCGTGCAACGTGCCCAGGACGAACGCCGCGCCGAAGACGTCACCGGCGCCGGTGGGATCGTGGGCGTTCACCGGCAACGAGGGCACCCATTCCTCCTCACCGGTCATCGAGTCGACGGCCAGTGCGCCTTGGCCACCACAGGTGACAACCGCGATGGGTACCCGGTCGGCAAGTGCGAGGAGGGCGTCGTGGGGGTCGTCGGTATGGGTGTAGGCCATTGCCTCGACGCTGTTGGGCAGGAAGCCGTGGAAGTCAGACAGCTGTGAGAGCAGGCTCCCCGACCACTGCTCAGCCGGGTCCCATCCGGTATCGGCGAACAGTTTCATTCCGGTCGCGGCCGCGTTGGCGAACCATTCGCGCGGCTCGGCGTCCAGGTGCGCGAAACCGATCCGGGCATTGGGGATGACCGGCAGCAGCTCGGCCGGGGTCACGGGCGGGGGGTGCATGTGCGTCACCATGGCCCGGTCGCGGTCGACGACCATGGACACGGTCACCGGCGAGTGCCAGTTGACGAACCGGCGCGAGTAGGTGAGATCGACGCCCTCCTGCTCGGCCAGGGTGGACCAGCAGAAGTCGCCGTAGACGTCGTCGCCGAACGCGGCCGCCAGCGTTGTTCGCAGCCCGAGGCGACTGGCGGCGATGGCCAGGTTGGCGATGCCACCCGGGCACGAGCCCATGCCGTCCACGAGCTGCTCGGTTCCGCGCGCAGGCAGATCCCGCAGGCCGGTGAACACGACGTCGAGGAAGACGGTTCCCTGCAGGAACAGGTCGAACGGCATCACGACGGGATCATCCACCGGCTCGCACCTCCTGTCTTATCTCTGTTCCTCGTCGCGTTACTAGAGTTTGCACGATGCGGGTTGCGGTGCTGGGCGGCGGCGGTTTCCGGGTGCCGCTACTGCACCGGGCACTGGTCGCCGGCCCGCTCGACCTCGACGAGATCGTCCTGCAGGACACCTCGCCGCGCCGCCTTGACGTCATGGCCGCGGTGTTGCGCGGAGACGGTCCGCCCATCCGTACCACCCTCGATCTCGATGCCGCGATCGATGGCGTGGACGTGGTGTTCGCGGCCATTCGGGTCGGCGGGTTGGCCGGCCGAGTCCGCGACGAACGCGACGCCCTCGATGCCGGTGTGATCGGCCAGGAAACGGTGGGCGCGGGCGGGCTGTCCTCGGCGCTGCGGGTCGTACCGGTCGTCGATGCCATCGCCGAGCGGATTGCCGAACTCGCCCCGCTGGCCTGGACGATATCGATGACCAACCCGGCGGGCATCGTCACCGAGGCCATGGCCCGCACGCTCGGCGGGCGGGTGATCGGCGTCTGCGACTCGCCGGTTGCTCTGGCCCGGCGGGCGTGTGCCGCCGCCGGTGTCGACCCCGGGCCGTCGTTGGCCGCGGTCACGGCGCGTGTTGCGGTGGACTACGTGGGCCTCAACCACCTGGGCTGGCTGCGCGCCCTCGTCGTGGACGGCGTCGACCGGCTTCCCGCGCTGGTCGCCGACCCGGACCGAATTGCGTCGTTCGAGGAGGGCCGGCTGTTCGGGTCCGATTTGATCGCCGCCCTGGGGACGATCCCCAACGAGTACCTGTACTGGTACTACGCGCGCGCCGAAGCTCACCGGGCGCTGCTGAGCGCCGGCCAGACCCGCGCCGAACACATCCGGGAACGGCAGCAGGAGTTCTACCACCACCCGGCGGGCACAGACGCGGCCCGGCGCTGGGGGGACGCCAACGCCGAGCGCAACCGCAGCTACCTGCAGGAACTGCGTACCCAGGATCGGGACGCCGCGGACCTGGCGGCGGGAGGGTACGAGACGGTGGCGGTCGCGCTGGCCCACGCGCTGACCGGGGGCGATCCCGCCGAGCTGATCCTCAACGTGGGCAACGATCAGACGGTGACCGCGATGGCCTCTGATGCGGTCATCGAGACCGTCTGCCGGGTCACCTCGACCGGAGCGACGCCGGTGCCGCTGCGCGCGCCGCTGTCCGAGCACGAACTCGGCCTGATGTCGCTGGTCAAGAGCGGCGAGCGGTCGATCATCCGGGCCGCCCGCACCGGCGACCGGCGCGCCGCGTTCCAGGCTTTCGCCCTGCACCCGCTCGTCGATTCACTGGAGGCGGCTCGGGTGCTTACCGCCCGTGCGTTCGACCGACGTGCCGCCGCGCTGCCGGCGCGGACCGACCCGGATGGCATTGCCTAGTGCGCCGGTAGGGGTGGTGGTCATCGTTGATTAGGCGTTCTCTACAGTTCGGCGCGGGTGGTACCGACGATCTGATGGAGGTTCTGGTGGCTACGACCGGTTCGGCATTTCGCAGAGTGGGCCCACTGCGCCGCACAGGTGCGGTGGCGTGCGCGGCGCTACTGACCGTGGGCATCGCTGCGTGCAGTTCCTCGAGCGGTTCGGGCTCGAAGTCGACCGGATCCAGTGCGAGCGGGTCGAGCGCAGGTGGATCGAGCCCGAGTGGATCGAGCACGAGTGCGAGCGGATCGAGTGCCAAACCGGTCTCGATCACGTTCTGGAGCTCAGGTCAACAGTCGGTGATCAGTTACCTGCAGAAGACCTTCAATGCCACCCATCCGGGCATCACGGTCAAAGGTCAGTACATCGCCAGTTCCGACAACCTCACCGCCAAAGAGGTCTCGGCCATCAAGAGCAACACCGAGCCGAACGTGGTCATCGGCCAGGACCCGTCCCAGCTTCCTTTGCTCGCCCAGAGCGGGAAGGTCGTCGACCTCACCGCCGCGCTGAAGGCGGAGACGGCCGCGCTCTACCCGGGCATTCGCTCAGCTTTGTTCTACAACGGCAAGCAGCTGGGCTTCGCCCTCGGCGGCGTCGGCGACTACGTGCTGTTCTACAACAAGAAGGACTTCGCCGCCGCCGGCATCTCCGCACCCCCGACCACCTGGGCCGAGGTCGAGCAGGACGCGATCAAGCTGTCGAACCCGGCCAAACACCATTACGGCATCTACATACCCCTGGGCTCGTCGGAATGGATCTCCTACGCCTGGGAGGGCTTGCTCTGGGCCAACGGGGGCAAGCTGCTCTCCGACGACGGCAAGAAGGTGGCGTTCAACTCCCCCGCCGGCGTCGCCGCTCTGACGACCTGGGTGAACCTGGTCCGCAAGGACAAGGCCGCCCCCACGACCAGTTACGCCCAAGCCGGCAGCTTCGACGGCGCCCCCGCCTTTGCCGGCGGGAACGTTTCCATGATCATTGAGGGCCAGTTCGCCCTGCAGCCGTTCCGATCGGCCAAGGTGGACTTCGGGGTGGCCCCGTTCCCGAAGGGCACGTCCGGCAAGTCCGCGACCGGCATCGGCATCGGCGTCGCGTCGGTGTTCGACAAGGGCAGCGCGGCCAATGCCGCCGCCGAGGAGTTCGTGAAGTGGCTCGGCCAGCCCGCGCAGGGCGGGTACCTGACCGGGGCGTCCAGCGGCCTGCCCAGCGCACCCAACCAGCTGACCCAACCCGCGGTGCAGAAGCTGATCGCCGCCGACCCGACCTACACCACGTTCTCCAACCAGCTCAAGACCGGCCAGACCCGCCCGACCATCCCCGGCTACGCGGCGATCTCGTTGGCGCTGTCCGACGAAATCGACGCTGCGCTGCGCGGTAGCGTCACACCGGCCCAGGCCCTGGCCAAAGCCGAGTCGGCCGGCAACAAGGCACTCTGACGCTGATCGGTCGACCGTCAGGACAGGAACCTCGAGTGCCGCTCTCGTCCCGGGTCCGCCCGCGCCGCGCGGGCGGACCGGCGACGATCCCGCTGTGGGGCGGCAACACGGTGCGGCGCAAGCCGGTCGGCCCGAGCACGTGGCGCGAGCGGCTGAGCGCCTACGCCTTCGTCGCGCCGGTGCTGCTGCTGACGGTGCTGTTCTCCGTGCTCCCGCTGGTACTGGTTTTTCGACGCAGCTTCTACAAGGGCAACATCTTCGACACCGACCTGAAGTTTTCCGGGCTGGCGAACTACCGGGACGTGTTCTCCACCGGCGGCGGGCATGCCCTGCGTATCACCGCGGTCTACACCGTCGGGTTCGTCGTCGTCTGCATGGTCGTGGGGTTGGCGATCGCGCTGCTGCTGGACGTCCGGCTGCCGGGGCTGAGCTTCGTCCGCGCAGTGTTCGTCATCCCGCTGGTGGTGCCGGCGGTGGCCACCGCGCTGATCTGGTACACGCTGTTCCAGCCGGACACGGGGTTGATCAACCGGGCCCTTACCAGCGTCGGGCTGCCCCAGACCAGCCTGGACTCCAAGAACACTGCGCTCATCGCGGTCATCGCGTTCGGGGCGTGGCAATTCTTCGGTGAGGTGGTGATCCTCTACCTGGCCGCGCTCAAATCGCTACCGGGGGACGTCATCGAGGCCGCCAGCATCGACGGGGCCGGGGCATGGAAGCGGCTGATCTACATCCGGCTGCCACTGCTGCGCAACCAGACCGGGCTCATCGGTGTCGTCGCCACCTTGAACGGACTGCAGACGTTCACCCAGATCTACGTGCTCACCAACGGCGGGCCGCAGGGGGCGACGCAGACCGCCCTGTACTACGTCTACCAGCAGGCATTCGGGCTCGGCGCCGACGGGTCGGCCGGTCGCGCGGACGCCATGGCGGTCATCTTGTTTCTCATCTCCCTCGCCGTCACCGTGATGCAGCTGGCCATCGTGGCGCGGGCGTCCCGGACCGAGGCAAGCAGCTGATGCGCATCAGTGTCCCGGCCCGGATCACCGTCTACCTGCTGGTGACGATCTCGGTCCTCATCGTCATTTTCCCGCTGGTCTGGATGCTCTTCTCGGCCGTCAAGACGAACGGCGAGATCATCAACCCGAACGCCCCGCTCATCCCGCGACACTGGCGCTGGGCCAACATCACACAAGCCTGGCAGCTCGCCCCGTTCGGACGGTACTTTCTCAACAGCGCGATCTTCAGCGTCGTTACGACCGCCGGCCAGGTGGCCACGGGCCTCCTCGCCGGGTACGCCTTCGCCATGTTCGTCTTCCCGTTGAAACGCGCCCTGTTCACGGTCGTGCTCAGTGGATTGATGATCCCGTTCACGGTCGTGCTCGTACCGGTGGTACAGATCCTGGGCGACCTGCACTGGATCGACACCTACCAAGGCCTGATCGTGCCCAACCTGGCCTCGGCGCTCGGGGCTTTCCTGTTCCGGCAGTTCTTCCTGAGCGCGCCGGTCGAGCTCGGGGAGGCGGCCCGGATCGACGGTGCCAGCGAGTGGCGGATCTTCTGGAGCGTGTATCGACCACTGTCGAAACCGATGACGGCGGCGTTCACGATCATCGCGTTCCTGCAGAACTGGAACAATTTCCTGTTCCCGCTCGTCGTCACCAATTCGCAGAAGCTCATGATGGTCTCGCAAGGACTCACGGTCTTCCAGGCCAATCCGGTCAACAAGGTCTCCTACAACCTGCTCATGGCCGGTTCACTCATCGCGGTCGTTCCCGTGCTCATCGTCGCGATGGTCGCGCAGCGGCGAGTGGTGGACGGTCTGTCGCTGGGTGCGGTCAAATAGCGCGCCAGCACCCGGGGCGTCGCGCTACGCCCTGGCCGCCGACGCATCATCGAAGAACCGGGCCAGCCTGGGCAGCAGGGCGACGGCCACGTCGAGGTCAGCACTGAGGTCGCGATCGGCCGTGGCCGCCGGCAGGGCTTCGCAGGCCGCGACGACGCCAGCCAGCCGAACCGGGAAAGCCACACCCGACCTGCGCGCTGCCCTGACGGCCACGACGAGTTCGGCGGCGATGATGACCGCGAACGACCGGACCGAGTTCAGTGCGGCCCGCGCCGCGGCCGGGGCAAAGTTCGCGCCCTCCTCAGCGCCCAAGGACAGGTTCACGCTCTGCGTCCCGACCGGGTGGGCGGTGACCAGCAGTTCCCCGAGCGCGGACGCGGCGACGTACTCGAGCATCATCACCCCGGACGACCCCGGCGTGTCGTCGGCGAGGAACGGCGTCGTGCCGGTCAGGGCCGCAGAGCTGAGTGCGGTGAGCCGGGTGAGCCCGAGCCGCGCGGCCGGCACGAGGGCGATGTTGACGGCGTCGAGGGCCTGGACCAATTGGGCGGCGTAGAAGCCACCGTGGTGCAGGACGCCGGTGTCCACCGAGCTGGCACCGGGCCGGATCAACGGGTTTTCGCTGGCCGTGTTGGCCATTGCTTCAGCGACCTCGCGCAGCTGCCGCAGCGCGTCCAGCAACGCTCCGTGGACCTGGGGAAGAGCCCGCAGCGCATAGGGATCCTGCAGCCTGGCCGGTCTCGCGGCCGGGCGAACCAGCGCGCCCATGACGTCGATGACTTCGCGCGCTCCGGGAAACGGAGTCGCCATAGCCACGGCGGGGTCGAACGCCTCAGCGTTACCCCGCACCACGACGAAGCTGAGCGCGGCGACGACTACGCCCGCCCCGGCCAGGCTCTGCAGATCGGACCAGGCGAGGGCGGCGTCAGCGACGGTGGCCGCGTTGCTGCTGAGCAGCGGCAGCGCGTCACCTGGTCCGAAGGCGACCGGGGCAACGGTGGCTCCGTCGGTCGGTTCGTCGCCGCACAGGGCCAGCGCGACCTTGGCCAGCGCGGGCAGATCACCGGTACCAACCCCACCCAGATCCCGTACCCGGGGCAACGAGTCCGCGTTGATCAGGGCGGCGAGGCCGTCGACGACCGCCGGGTTGATCCCGCTGCCTCCGTTCGCGAGCTGGTTGAGGCGCACAACGAGCAGGGCCCTGACCCGGCGCGGGTCGCGCGTACCGCCCCCAGACGTGGCGTGCGAACGTAATAGTCGCATCGACTGGGCGGCGTCGTCGACGTTCACCGCGACGGTGCGGTTAGCACCGACGCCGGTCGACCTACCGTAGATCGGCCGCGTTTGCGCCGCGTTCACGGCGAAGGCGAACGAACTCTGCACGCGGTTACGCGCCTCCTCGGTAATCGTCACCGTGACCGGGCCGGCCGAAAGACGGGCGAGAGTCGAGCAGGTCAACGAGGTCCCGTCGATTTCCAGCACGCCGCACCTTCTCTCATTCCGCCCGCCAGCAAAACCGCAGGATCCGATGGTGACGACCCGGTTGCGTCGGCACAGTGAACCGCGAGCGGCGGCGTCCGTTGCGCGCGGCGGAACCGCTCACCCACACCGTAATGCGACGATGACGCGGTGGAAATTTCAGCGAAGAGTGACTACGCGGTTCGCGCATTGCTCGGCTTAGCTGCCCACCATCCCGAATTGGTCAAAGCCGAAGCGCTCATGGCGGAGCAAATGCTTCCGCGCAAGTTTGTCGAATCGATCCTCGGCGATCTACGCCGCGCCGGTATCGTGCGCAGCTCCCGGGGTGCAGATGGCGGTTACGGCCTCACCAGAACGCCGGCAAAGGTCTCGATTGGTTCGATCATCCGAGCCGTTGACGGCCCGCTGGCCGAGGTCCGCGGCGTGCGCCCCCACGAGACCTCCTACGACGGCGACGCCCAACACCTGGCCGAATTGTGGGTGGCCGTTCGCACCAGCCTGCGCCGAGTGCTGGATGAGACCAGCCTGGCCCAGGTCCTCAACGGCCGACTCCCGGCCCACGTGCGCCGTCTGGTCGACTCGCCGGGAGCCTGGCTGCCCCGGTAGCCACGGCGGGGGAGACCCGACGCGCTCGACCGGCAGTATTTCTATCGGATTGACCGAGAACACAGCGCCGATTCGTTGCTCTCCCAGGTCAGCCGACGTTAACGTAAGGAACGTGACGCCGACCGGTCGAGGGCAGCAGCGGCTGTTTACGTTCCCCAACCCGGTGAACGAACTCGCCGCCCGGTCGGTGGCCGGCGGCGTACTCGTCATCGCCAGCCTGATCCTCGGCCTGAGCGTGACCGCCGGGCCGGGGTGGCTCTGGCTGAGCGCCGGTCTCGCCTACGGCTTTCTGGCGCGGACGGCGGCGGGGCCGACGTTGAGCCCGCTGGGGCAGCTCGCCACCCGGGTGATTGCGCCGAGACTGGGCGCCGCTCGGCCGGTGCCCGGGCCACCCAAACGCTTCGCCCAGAGCATCGGGGCCGTGGTGACCACCACCATCGTCGTCCTGGTCGCGCTCGGTTTGACCGCGCCGGCCCAGGGTCTGCTGGTGGTGATGATCCTGTTCGCGGGCCTGGAGTCCATCTTCGCCATCTGTGTGGGTTGCCAGATCTTCGGCTTCCTCATGCGGGTCGGGCTGATCCCAGCCGAGACCTGCGCTGCGTGCGCCAACGTTGGTCTGCGTACGGCCGACACCGGCCGAACGTGATCAGCAGAGCATGATCGCCCTGCTGTTCCGGCCGCGCCCACAGACATCGGCGGTAATGCGTCACCGAGAGAGCTGAGTACACATGTCCGCACCACACTCCCCCGTGCACCTGGCCGTTGCGCTGGACGGCGCCGGCTGGCACCCGGCCGCCTGGCGCGAGCCCACTGCCCGCGCGGCTGAGTTACTGGACGCGCGGTACTGGGCCGATCTGGCCGCCGAAGCCGAACGGGGGCTGCTCGACTTCATCACGTTCGAGGACTCGCTGGGCCTGCAGACCAGCCGCCGCACCGAGCCCGACCGGCGCACCGATCGTGTCCGCGGCCGACTGGACGCGGTCCTGACGGCCGCCCGGATCGCGCCGTTGACCCGTCACGTCGGGGTGGTGCCTACGGCCATCGTCACGCACACCGAACCGTTCCACCTGTCCAAGGCCATCGCCACCCTCGACTACGTGAGCACCGGGCGGGCCGGCGTCCAGGTCAAGGTCTCGGCTCGGGCGGACGAAGCCGCACTGTTCGGTCGGCGGGAGATCCCGGCCGTCTCGCTGGAGGAGCTGACGGCGGCGCCGACCCAGCGGTTGACCGCCGAGCTCTTCGACGAGGCCCGGGACTACGTCGAGGTGTTGCGTCGGCTCTGGGACAGCTGGGAGGACGACGCCGAGATCCGCGACACCGCGACCGGGCGGTTCGTCGACCGCAACAAGTTGCACTACATCGACTTCGTCGGAGACCGGTTCAGCGTCAAGGGCCCGTCGATCACCCCGCGCCCCCCGCAGGGGCAGCCGATCGTCAGCGCGCTGGCCCACCGGCATCGGCCCTACCAGCTGGTGGCCACCTCGGCCGACGTCGGCTACGTGACCCCGAGCGACACCGCGAGCGCAGCTGACATCGTGGCCGAGATCCGTGGCCTGCAGCAGGTGGCCGGCCGGGGGGACGAGACGGTGCACGTGTTCGCCGATCTCGTCGTCTTTCTCGACATCGATGGCGACAACGCCTTCAGCCGTCGCGAACGCCTGGACGAGGCGGCCGGTGAGTACTACCGCAGTGACGCCCACATCTTCACCGGTTCGGCCTCGGAACTGGCTGATCTGGTGCTGGATTGGCAGGCCGTCGGCGTATCCGGGTTCCGCCTGCGACCCGCAGTGCTGCCGGATGACCTGGAATCCATCACCCGGGTGCTCGTGCCGGAACTCCAGCGCCGCGGTGCGTTCCGGACCGCCTACGAGGCCGCGACGTTGCGCGGCCTGCTGGACCTGCACCGTCCCGCCAGCCGCTACGCCGCGGTGTGAGCCGAAGCAGTGTGAACGGAAAGGACGTGTCGATGAGCAAACCGCTGAAGCAGGTGCACCTGGCGGCCCACTTCCCGGGCGTCAACAACACCACCGTGTGGAGCGATCCCGCCGCCGGCAGCCATATCGAGTTCAGTTCCTTCGTCCATCTGGCCCAGACCGCCGAGCGGGCCAGGTTCGACTTCCTGTTCCTGGCCGAGGGTCTGCGGCTGCGCGAGCAGAACGGCAAGATCTACGACCTCGACGTCGTCGGGCGCCCCGACACGTTCACCGTGCTGGCCGCCCTGGCCGCCGTCACCGACCGGCTGGGCCTGGCCGGCACCATCAACTCGACGTTCAACGAGCCCTACGAGGTTGCCCGCCAGTTCGCCAGCCTGGATCACCTCTCGGCCGGGCGGGCCGCGTGGAACGTCGTCACGTCCTGGGATGCGTTCACCGGCGAGAACTTCCGGCGCGGCGGGTTCTTGGCCCAGGAGGACCGATACTCCCGGGCGGAACAGTTCATGCGCACCACCTGGGAGCTGTTCGACTCCTGGGGTGAAGACGAGATCCTGGCCGACCAGCAGAGCGGACAGTTCCTCCGCCACGCCGACACCGGAACCTTTGAGCACCACGACGAGCACTTCGACATCGCGGGGCAGTTCAGCGTGCCGCGCAGTCCGCAGGGGCGGCCGGTCATCTTCCAGGCCGGCGACTCCGAGCCGGGCCGGGAGTTCGCGGCGTCGTCGGCCGACGCCATCTTCAGCCGGCACGCCACCTTCGACGAGGGCCAGGCCTTCTTCGCCGACGTCAAGCGGCGGCTGGCCCGCTTCGGTCGCCGACCCGAGCAACTGCTGATCCTGCCCGCCGCCACCTTCGCCCTGGGCGACACCGACGCCGAAGCCCAGGACCTGGCCCACGAGGTCCGGCTGCAGCAGGTCAGCGGGCAGACCGCGATCAACTTCCTCGAGCAGCTCTGGAACCGCGACCTGTCCGGGTACGACCCGGACGGCCCGCTGCCCGACGTCGATCCCGAACTCGGCGAGCCCAAGATCGCCCGGGGCACCGCGCGGGCCCGACAGTTCACCGACCGGCTGGCCACCGCGGCGCAATGGCGCGAGCTGGCCGAGGCCAAGAAGCTGTCGATTCGCGAGCTGATGATCGAAAAGACCGGCCGGCAGGCCTTCATCGGATCGCCCCGCACCATCGCTGAAGAGATCAACCGCTTCGTTCAAGCCGACGTCAGCGACGGCTTCATCCTGGTCCCGCACATCACCCCGGGTGGGCTGGACACGTTCGCCGACCGCGTCGTTCCGATCCTGCAGGAGATGGGCGTCTACCGCATCGAGTACGAAGGCACCACCCTGCGCGAGCATCTCGGCATCGCGCAACCGGATCGCATCGCCACGTCCCGGGCGCGGGTGGCGTCGTGAAATTCCTCGCCATCACGCTGATCGTTCATGCACCGGATCCGATCACGGGCAAGCAGAAATCCACCCGCGACCGGTTCCGCGAAGTCGTCGACAACGCCGTCCTGGCCGAGGAACTCGGGTTCGACGGGTTCGGTGTCGGCGAACGGCACGAACGGCCGTTCATCTCCTCGTCGCCGCCGGTGGTGCTCAGCCACATCGCGGCGCTGACCCACACGATCCGGCTCTTCACCGCGGTGACCACGTTGAGCCTGCTCGATCCGGTTCGGGCCTACGAGGATTACGCGACCCTGGACCAGCTGTCCGACGGCCGGCTGGAGTTGATCATCGGCAAGGGCAACGGGTCGGCTCAGCGCGAGCTGTTCCACGTCACGGCTGAGGATCAATGGGAACGCAACGCCGAGAGCTACGAGCTGTTCCGTCAGATCTGGCGCAGCGACAAGGTGACGGCCACGCCGAAGTTCCGCCCGGACCTGACTGACGCCGAGGTGTGGCCGCGACCGTTGCAGAACCCGATCCGGATCTGGCACGGCAGCGCCACCAGCCGGGAATCGGTCGATCTGGCCGCTCGCTACGGCGACCCACTCTTCTCGGCCAATGTCACCAACCCGATCGAGCCCTACGCCGAGCTGATCCGGTACTACCGCGAGCGCTGGGAGGCCTACGGCCACGACCCGGCCGATGCCGTCGTCGGCGCCGGGACGGCGGGCTATTACGCCGCCCGCAACTCCCAGGACGCGATCGACACCTACCGGCCGGTCTTCACGGCCCAGTTGGCGTTTCAGAAGAAGCTGGGGCTGGCACCGGTGTTCCACACCCTCGAGGACTACATCGAGCGCAGCTCGGCCCTGATCGGCAGCCCCCAGCAGATAATCGACAAGGTCCACCGCTATCACGAGCAGTTCGGCCACTCGGTGATGCACCTGCACGCCGACGCCGGTGGGTTGACCGACGACCAGCATCGCGACGCGCTGGAACTGTTCCAGTCCGACATCGCACCTGTGTTGCGCCGTGACATCCCCGACCCTGCCTGGGGGGCCGACCTGCCGGCCGCGTCCCGCCGCCCCGTCTCGGTCTCCGTCTGAGAGGACACGAAGTTGACCAATACACCGCTCACGGTCCTCGATCTGGTTCCGATCTCATCCGGTTCGAACGCCACCCAAGCCCTGCGCAACAGCATCGACCTGGCCCAACAGACCGAGAGACTGGGCTACCTGCGCTATTGGTTCGCCGAACACCACCTCAACCCGGGGGTGGCCGGCACCTCCCCCGCCGTCGTCCTGGCCCTGACCGCGGCGGCCACGTCCACCATCCGGCTCGGCGCCGGCGCCCTGCAAATGGGGCACCGCACCGCGCTGGCCGCGGTGGAGGAGTTCGGCCTGCTCGACGCGCTGCATCCGGGCCGGTTCGACCTCGGTCTCGGCCGTTCGGGCGGACGCCCGCCCGCGCCGGCCAAGGTGCCCGAGCTCGTCGGTGCACCGGCCGTGGTGGACGGGCGCGCGCCGAACGGCCTGCGCATACCGGAGAAGTTCTCCTACCAGCATCTGTTGGGCTCTCCGCGCTTCGCCATGCAGAAGGGGCTGCTCACCCAGCCGAACGCGCAACCCCAGGACTACACCGAGCAGGTCGCTGACATCCTCGCCCTCATCGGCGGCACCTACCGCTCCCGCGACGGGGTGGAGGGCCACGTCGTCCCGGGCGAGCACGCAGATCTGCAGGTGTGGATTCTGGGCAGCAGCGGCGGCGAAAGCGCTCAGGTGGCCGGGAGCAACAGCCTGCGCTTCGCGGCCAACTACCACGTCAGCCCGGCCACCGTGCTCGAGGCCGCTGAAGGTTATCGGGCCGCGTTCGTGCCATCGGCCGAGCTCGACCGTCCTTACCTCAGCGTGTCGGCGGACGTGGTCGTCGCCGGGGACGAGGCGACGGCGCGGGAACTCTCCACCGGTTACGGGCTCTGGGTCCGCAGCATCCGTACGGCCGAGGGTGCGATCCAGTTCCCGACGCCGGCCGAGGCTCGAAGGTTTGCCTGGACGCAACCGGATCGGGCTCTGGTCGAGGATCGGGTGGAGACCCAGTTCGTCGGATCACCCGGCCAGGTCGCCGACCAGCTCGAACAGCTCCGCGACGCCACCGGGGCCGATGAGCTGATCATCACGACCATCACCCACGACCACGCCGACCGGGTGCGGTCCTATGCGCTGCTGGCCGAAGAGTGGTCGAAGCGATGACCACCACCGTCGTGGTCGGCAATCCGAAGCCGCGGTCACGAACCTTCGCCGCCGCAAACCTGGTCGCCGAACGCATC
The DNA here is from genome assembly GCA_964252015.1 of uncultured Jatrophihabitantaceae bacterium. Taxonomy (GTDB): domain Bacteria; phylum Actinomycetota; class Actinomycetes; order Mycobacteriales; family Jatrophihabitantaceae; genus CAXSBR01. Next base: position 47,717 of record CAXULW010000003.1, read on the forward strand.
ACCGGCGCCGCGCCCGACCAGCAGATCGACCTCATCGATTTCGGGGCCGGGCTGCTCGACTGGGGCAACGCGGCAGTGAACGAGGCCATCGCCGCGGTCACCCGCAGCGACCTCGTCATCTTCGCCAGCCCGACGTACAAGGCGACGTACACCGGGCTGCTCAAGTTGTTCCTGGACCGGATCGGCGGTGGTGCCCTGGCCGGCGTCACCGCGGTACCGCTGATGCTCGGGGGGCATTGGCGGCATGCGCTCGCGGTCGAGGTGCACCTCAAGCCGGTGCTGGCCGAGCTGGGGGCCAGCTGCCCCACGTCAGGGCTGTTCCTGTTGGACTCGGACTTCTCCGACTCAGCCGAACTGTCGCTCTGGCTCGACGTCGCCGGGCCGCAACTCAAACGCAGCCAGGGATGACCAGCGTGGTCGACTCGGTCGAACTGCGGCGGGTCTTCGGCGCCTTTCCCACCGGTGTCACCGCGGTCGCCGCCCTCGACGAAAACGGCCGGCCGCTCGGGCTGGCGGCCAGCTCGTTCACCTCCGTCTCCCTGGACCCGCCGTTGGTCTCGGTCAGCGTCGCGCACACGTCGACCACGTGGCCGAGGTTGCGCGACCGGGAGCGCCTCGGGGTGAGTGTGCTCGGCGCCCACCAGGAGCAGGCCGCGCGTCAGCTCAGCGCCCGCGTTCAGGATCGGTTTGCCGGTCTGCACTGGCGCATCAGCGCGGACGGAGCCGTTCTCATCGAGGGGGCGAGCGCGTGGTTCGACTGCAGCATCGACCAGCAGGTCCGCGCCGGTGACCACGACATCGTGCTGCTGCGCGTACACGACGTGTACGCCGACGACGACGTCCCACCACTGGTGTTCCACGCCAGTCAGTTCCGCCGGCTCGACGCCGGCGATGACGCGATGATCCCCCAAGGCCGCGACTGGCCCCTGCCAAAGCGCTAGCCACCGAGGCGTATCAGCTGAGCGTGGCCCGAAGCTGCAGCGCGTTACGCACGGCATTGGCGTCACCATCGTTGTTGAAGTAGGCGTACACATCCTTGCCGGTGGACTCCCACTCACGAATTCGGTCGCGCCACCACGACAGGTCGGCGTCACCGTAGGAGCCGCCGTACAGGTGGTTGTGGTCGGGTCCGTGCAGGCGCACGTAGACGAAATCCGCGGTGGTCCGTAAGACGCAAGGCAGCCCGGCGCCACTCATCACGCAGTACGAGGCGTGGTGATGCTCGAGCAGGCGGAACACTTCTTCGCTCTCCCAGCTGGCGTGACGAAGCTCGACCGCTATGCGGATCCAGTCGGGCATGCGCCCCAAGAAGTAGTCCAGGCGGCGGTCGTCGCGGGTGAACGTCGGGGGAATCTGCACGAGCAGGACGGCTCGTTTGTCGCCGAGTTCATGCCACGCGCGGGCAATACGATCAACCCACGTTTCGGGCTGGTAGAGCTTCTTGGCGTGGGTCAACCCGCGGGGCGCCTTCACCGACAGCGCGAAACCGGCCGGCAACCGATTGCGCCAGCCGCGAAAAGTGGCGTCGGTCGGCCAGCGGTAGAAGCTGCTGTTCAACTCGACGGTGGAAAAGGTCGCCGCGTAACGGGCCAGCCGATCACGAGCGGGCAGGCCCGGTGGGTAGAGCTGCGGGGTCCAGTGGTCGTAGCTCCATCCGGAGGTGCCGATGGCAATCACCGAAGGGAGCCTAGGCCGCCGCATCAGCCGCTGCTCACCTCGACGTTCGCGCCGGCCGTCGAGCCGCTGCCCGGCATTGGACCCCCTCAGGTGCATCCAAGCCGGGCGGGTCGGCCGTAGTGATTATTGACCCGACCCTTTCCAGGAGGTACAGACGTGAGAAACACCGTCAAGAAGGCACTCGTCACGGCGTTGACCGGCGCAGCTCTGCTGCTCACCGCGTTCTTCGCCGGAGGTGCGTCGGCCCAAGCGGCCGGAACCGCCAAGGTGAGCGTGGTGCACGGCATCCCGAACACCCCCGTGAATGTGTTCGTCAACGGCAAGTCGACCTTGTCGAACTTCAAGCCCGGCACGGTCGCCGGCCCCCTCAGCCTGCCCGCGGGCACGTACAAAGTGACGGTCTTCGCCGCCTCGAACACCAAGGGCACCGGTACCCCGGTCATCTCGGCCAGCGCCACCGTCGAAGCCGGCAAGAACTACTCCCTCGTGGCGCACCTGACCGCGGCCGGCAAGCCGACGATCACCCCGTACGTGAACGACACCAGTGCGGTTGCCGCGGGCAAGGCGCGCATCATCGTTCGCCATGACGCCGCCGCACCCACAGTTGACGTGCGGGCGAACGGCCAGGTCGCGTTCGCCGGCCTGACCAACCCGAAGCAGGCTCAGGCCGATCTCGCCGCCGGTTCCATCCAGGCCGACGTGGTGCTCGCCGGTACCAGCACCGTCGCGATCGGCCCGGCCACGCTCAACCTGAAGGAAGGCACCGCAACGATCGTGTACGCGGTCGGTTCGGCCTCGGCCAAGACGCTGGCCCTGGTCACCCAGACGATCGACGGTCTGCACTCCGCTCCGAAGGGCGTCCAGGCCGGAACGGGCGGATTGCTCGACGCCGGGCACGGTACGCCGGGCTGGGTATGGGCGGCTAGCGTCGCCGGCGTGCTCGCCATGCTGGCCGGCGGTTTCGGGCTGTTCCGCACCACTCGCTCCATCCGCTAGTCGAACTGATTGATTGACGAGGGGACGGAGGACGGCGTGCAACGCAGAACGGCGATGGTCACCTCGGTGACAGCCATCGTCGTGGGCTGCGCTGTCGCCGTCACCGTCCCCCTCGTGTATTCCGCGCGGTCCTCCGACGAGGCGGCGCCGGTCAAGACTTTTGGCGCGGGGGCGCCCACCCGGCTGGCTGCGGAAAGCCCCTCGACCTCCGCTGCCGCTTCGACTCCGGCCGCTCCCCGCACCACTCAACCGAAGAAATCGACCGCATCAGCGACCAGGAAACCGACCCCGACCTCAACCTCGGTCTCGCGGCCGTCGTCGACGTCCTCGTCGTCTTCGTCGTCGAAGCCGTCCTCGTCGTCAAAGCCATCCAGATCGTCCGCCGGACCGATGAGCATCACCATCAGCGGCATCGGAATCTCAGCGCCGGTCATTCCGATCGGCGTCGACGCCAGCGGTGGGGCGGCGATCCCCGAGCAGGTCGACACGGTTGGCTGGTACAAGTTCGGGCCGCGACCAGGTGCGAATGAAGGTTCCATCGTTCTTGTCGGTCATGTGGACTCGGCTCAGCAGGGCCAGGGGGCCTTCTTCCGGCTCCAGACCGTAAGCTCCGGCGCGATCGTCTCCGTCACCGATTTGAATCGTCACGTGTTCCGCTACCGCGTCATCGGTCGGCAGGAGTACCCGAAGACGTCCGTCCCGCTCGCGGCCCTGTTCACCCGCACCGGTGCCCCGCACCTCACCCTGATCACGTGCGGCGGCTCGTTCGACGCCAGTGTGCGGCACTACCGGGACAATATCGTCGTCACCGCCGTGCCGATCGTGTCGTAACGACCGCAGCAGCTTCACCTTCCCTGCCACTGGCGATACAGCCTGGCCAGGGATTGGGTGGGTTCCGGTTGAGGCCTACGCGACGACGGCGTAGGCCCTTCTGCCCAGACGCGCGATCACCCGCCGGGCCAGCGTCGTCGGCCTCTACGATGAACCGGTGTTCGGTAGCGGCTCTGACCGACGCGGCGCAGCGGTGGAGAGCGGCACGGTCACCGCAGTCCTGTGGGACATCGACGGCACATTGATCACCTCGGGTGGGGCCGTTGCCCGGACGTTCCTGGATGCGGTTGAAGCGGTCTGCGGTGTCCGTCCGCCCCCAGCTGGGCTCGACTTCGGCGGTCGCCTCGATCCGGAGATCGCAGCCATGCTCGTCCAGTCCGCCGGCGGGCAACAAACGCAGGTACCCGACGTCCTCGCCCGCTTCGAGGCGCTCGTGGTCGACCGCCGGGATGTGCTGCGCGCGCACATTGGCGTGCTGCCCGGCGTGCGCGAACTGGTGGGCGAACTGGCTGACGTCGGCGTGCCCCAGACCGTCGTCACCGGCAATCTCGAAAGTGTCGGACGGTTCAAGCTGGACGCCGCCGGGCTGGTGCCGCCGCTCGAGCTGTCGCTGGCCGGGTTCGGCGCCAGCGCGCGCGACCGGGCGGCCGTCGCGCACATCGCGCTCGACCGGCTGACCGCGGCCGGCTGGCGCGGCTCACCCGACACCTGTTGGGTGGTCGGCGACACCCCACGCGACCTGGCCTGCGCGCGCGCACTCGGCTTGCGCTGCGCACTAGTGGCAACCGGCCGCCACCCGATGGAATCCCTGGCCCAACTCGGCGCTGATCTCGTGCTGCCCACGCTCAACCAACCGGCCTTGTTACGAAACGCCTGGCGATTTTGAGGTCGGACGAGCTCCTCCTTCAGACTGGGTAGCACCAGGGATGCTACATCGCGGCGTGGAGCGGATCGGAGTTCGTGAGCTGCGGCAACACGCCAGCCGCTACCTGGACCGGGTCAAGTCGGGCGAGACGGTGGAAGTCACCGAGCGGGGGCAGCTCGTTACGCTGCTGGTGCCACCCAGCCCCGCCCGCAATGCGCGCGAGAGCCTGATCGCGGAAGGACGGCTGGTTCCCGGGCCCGGAGTGCTGCGGCTGCCGCGCAGAGTCCAGGCACACACCAGCAGCGAGGCGGTGCTCGACGAATTGCGCGAGGACCAATGATCTATCTGGATTCCGCTGCCCTGCTCTTGGTCTCCTCGAACAACAGCTTGAGTCCCACCGCACGAGCGCTGCTATCCCAGCTCGACCTGATCCCGCTCAGCGGTGCGCTGATCGAGCAAGTCGCCGACACCGGCGATCCGGTGTTACGCACCATGGACGCGCTCCACCTCGCGAGCGCCCTGTCCATCCGCGCCGAACTCACCGCCTTTGTCGCCTACGACCACCGGCTGCTCGCCGCCGCCGCGGCGGCCGGCATCGAAACCACCCGGCCCGCCGGCACGGTCCCGACCAATCAGGACTCGTCCAAATGCCGCTTCACTAGTGTCACGCTAGCTCTCCCCAGCGACCTGAACTTCGTCGCACACAGCTCAAATGCCGAGGACGGTGACCAGCTTCTCCAGGCCGGCAAAGTCGTCGGGGTTGCGGGTGTACAGGGCGAGGCCGTTGGCGTGGGCGGTCGCCGCGATCAACAGATCAGCGACACGACTTCGGTGCCAGCGGCCGGCCTCGACAACTGCAGCCACGATGAGCCCGCAGCTGCGGGCAGCTACGGCATCGAGCGGCAACGGTTCGAACATGGCCTCGACCCGCTGAAGCCGGGCATGCCGGTTCGCCCGTTCCGTCCGATTCGAGGCCAGATGCGGACCTGCGGCGAGCTCGGCCAGAGTTACTGCGCAGACTGAGACCTCATCAGGCAGTGCCGCGGCAACGGCCCCGTCGTCCCAGTCGATCACGACCGAGGTGTCCAGCAGGCCGGCGGTCACCTCAGAGCCTGTGGTCGATTACTCGGCCAATGTCTTCGCGCAATCGGGCCCCATCGATGTGCGGACCCCGCATCGCGACCATCACGACCTCGGCCCGAGGAACGAACGTCCGCCGGGCGCGTTCGATCGGTCGAAGCTCGGCGACCGGGGACCGCCAAACACCGGTCCCTCGCGTCGGACCCACCTGGGCTTCTTGGGTCTGCGCGTCGGCCCGGAGGTGTATCGGTAGGTTTCGACCACCAGGGAAATCGTCTGCGAAGGTGGTGCCACGCCGGAGCCGACGGGTGGTCGCGCGGACGTGGTGGAAAGGAGTATCTGGTGCTGATCGGAGTCCCGCGCGAGTCCCGTGTCGGCGAAACGCGCGTGGCCGCCACCCCGGCGACGGTCAAGCAGCTGCTCGGCCTCGGGTACGAGGTGACCGTCGAGGCCGGCGCCGGGCACGCATCGAACTTCGCCGACGCGTCCTACACCGCCGCTGGCGCCCGGATCGGAACCCGGCCGGAGGTATGGGGAGCCGACGTCGTGCTGAAGGTGAACGCGCCGTCCACGCCGGAGATCGGCTATCTGAGCGACGGCGCAACCCTGGTGGGGATGCTCAGCCCGGCCCTGCGCCCGGATCTCGTGGCGGAGTTGGCGCACCGACCGATCACCGCGCTGGCCGTGGACGCGGCCCCGCGCATCTCCCGCGCTCAGTCGCTGGACGTGTTGAGCTCGATGTCCAACATCGCCGGTTACCGGGCGGTCATCGAGGCGGCGCACACCTTCGGACGGTTCTTCACCGGCCAGGTCACCGCCGCGGGGAAGGTGCCACCGGCCAAGGTGCTGGTCGCCGGTGCGGGTGTGGCCGGGCTCGCCGCGATCGGCGCCGCCAGCAGTCTGGGGGCGATCGTGCGCGCGACCGACCCCCGCCCGGAGGTGGCCGAGCAGGTGCGGTCCCTGGGCGCGGAATTCCTGGCCGTGGAGGTCGAGCAGGAGGCGGGCGCGGACGGGTACGCCAAGCCGACGACCGAGCAGTACGACCGGCGCGCAGCGCAGATCTACAGCGAGCAGGCCGCCGACGTGGACATCATCATCACCACCGCCTTGATCCCGGGACGGCCGGCGCCGAGGCTTCTCACCGCGGCCGACGTCGCGGCCATGAAGTCGGGCAGCGTCATCGTCGACATGGCCACCGAACAGGGCGGCAACGTCGCCGGGTCGGTGCGGGGCGCGACCACCGTCACCGACAACAATGTGACGATCATCGGCTACACCGATCTTGCCGGTCGGCTGCCAACCCAGGCCTCGCAGCTCTACAGCACCAACCTGGTCAACCTGATGAAGCTGTTGACCCCGGCCAAGGACGGGCAGCTCGTCCTCGACTTCGACGACATCGTGCAGCGCACCATCACCGTCGTCCGGGACGGGGAGGTGCTGTGGCCACCGCCGCCGGTGGCCGTGTCCTCAGCTGCGCCACCCGCGCCATCACCTGCACGTACGGTCGTGACCGCCAAAGCGCCGATGACCGCCAACCGCAAGTACACCCTCGTTGGCCTGGGTGCGGTGCTCCTGTTCGTGCTGACCGCGTTCTCGCCGACCGAGTTGATCGGCCACTTCACCGTGTTCGTGCTGGCGATCGTCATCGGCTATTACGTGATCGGCAACGTCCACCACGCCCTGCACACCCCGTTGATGTCGGTGACCAACGCGATCTCGGGGATCATCGTGGTCGGGGCGTTGCTGCAGATCGGGCATGCGGACACGACGATCTCCGTGCTGGCGTTCCTGGCCATCCTGGTGGCCAGCATCAACATCTTCGGCGGCTTCGCCGTGACCCGGCGCATGCTCAGCATGTTCACCCGGGACTGATGGGGTGACCGCCACGTCGGTTTCGCAGGCGGCGTACATCATCGCCGCGCTGTTGTTCATCCTGAGCCTGGCCGGGCTGTCGAAGCACGAGACGTCGCGCTCGGGCATCGTGTTCGGTATCGGCGGCATGGTCATCGCGCTGGCCGCCACGATCGGCCTGGCGTCCCGCTCGATCGCGGCCGGCGGCCTTGCGCTGATCGCGATCGCGATGGCCATCGGTGCCGCCATCGGTCTGTGGCGGGCGCACGTGGTCGAGATGACCGGCATGCCCGAGTTGATCGCGATCCTGCACAGCTTCGTCGGCCTGGCCGCGATCCTGGTCGGCTGGAACGGCTACTACGACGTCGAAGCACGTGACGGCGGTGATCTGGCCGGGTCGCTGCTGCGCATCCACCACGCAGAAGTGTTCATCGGTGTGTTCATCGGAGCCGTCACGTTCACCGGCTCGATCATCGCGTTCTTGAAGTTGTCAGCGCGGATCAAGTCCAATCCGCTGACGTTGCCGGGCAAGAACGCGCTCAACCTCGGCGCCCTGGCCGCGTTCGCAGCCCTCACCGTCGCCTTCGTGGCGACACCGCACCTGTGGCTGCTGGCCGCGATGACGGCGATTGCGCTGATGCTCGGGGTGCACCTCGTCGCGTCCATCGGCGGCGGTGACATGCCGGTTGTCGTGTCGATGCTGAACAGTTATTCAGGCTGGGCCGCGGCCGCGTCAGGGTTCCTGCTCGACAACAACCTCCTCATCGTCACCGGCGCCCTGGTCGGGTCGTCCGGTGCCTACCTGTCCTACGTCATGTGCCGGGCGATGAACCGTTCGTTCCTGTCCGTCATTGCCGGAGGCTTCGGAATCGAGGCCCCTACGGCCGACGGGGCTGACGACGGCGAGCACCGCGAGATCAACGCGGCCGACGCCGCCGACCTTCTCCGCGACGCCACCTCGGTGGTGATCACGCCGGGTTACGGCATGGCGGTCGCGCAGGCGCAGTATCCGGTGGCCGACCTGACCCGGCGCCTGCGCGAGCGTGGGGTCGACGTGCGCTTCGGCATCCACCCGGTCGCCGGACGACTGCCCGGACACATGAACGTCCTGCTCGCCGAAGCGCGGGTTCCCTACGACATCGTCCTGTCCATGGACGAGATCAACGACGACTTCGTCAGAACGTCCGTGGTGCTCGTCATCGGCGCCAACGACACCGTCAACCCGTCCGCGGCCGAGGACCCCGGCAGCCCGATCGCCGGCATGCCGGTCCTTCGCGTGTGGGAGGCCCAGCACGTCATCGTCTTCAAGCGGTCGATGAGCACCGGCTATGCCGGGGTGCAGAACCCGCTGTTCTTCCGTGACAACAGCCGCATGCTCTTCGGCGATGCCGGCACCCGAGTCAAGGACATCCTCGCTGAGCTGTAGCAACCGGGGTCCAACCCGACCTGACCGGCGGGTGGTGAGCCCATCGGTCATACTGGCTGCAGGTTCTGCGCCGCACCTAGGAGCGCGCTTGGGCTCAGGTTCCGAACGCTCAACAGCCAGCTTCGGCAGCCGCCCCGCCCGTTGGGCGGTGTACTTCGGAAAGGCAGTGCCGTGACGCAGGACCAACGGGTAGACGAGATCCGGCACGCGACCGGTAGCGGCGGTGACGACATCGAGGCCGGGCTGGCCCGCCAACTCGGCCAACTTGCTCGCGAGATGCAATCCGCACCCGACATGGCCGGCCTGCTGCAACACATCACTGACGCTGCGGTGCTGGAGATTGACGGCGCCGATCATGCGTGCATCAGCTTGGTCGAACGTGGCGTCGTCCGTACTCAGGCGGCAACGGACGAGCTGGTGAAGCGCATCGACGAGCGCGAGTCGGAGCTCCAAGAAGGGCCCTGCATAACGTCGCTGCGTAGCGAGGTCACGGTTCGATCGGACGACTTCGAACGTGAAGATCGGTGGCCCCGCTTCGTCGCCGCGGCCATGGAAGAAGGCATTCGCTCGATGCTGGCTGTGCAGCTGTTCGTCAGGGACGACAACCTTGGCGCGCTCAACATCTACGGCGACCGTCCTGATGCATTCACTGCGCACGACGAGACCATCGCGATGCTGCTGGCCGTGCACGCCGCCATCGCCATGAAGGCCAGCAGCACCGAATCCAACCTCCGTGCGGCGCTGGACTCGCGGGACACCATCGGCCAGGCCAAGGGGATACTGATGGAGCGATATAAAATCAGCTCAATTGAGGCTTTCCACCTTCTCGTTGTCGCTTCGCAGCGAAGCAACCGCAAGTTACGCGAGGTCGCCGAGACCTTGTCCGTGACGGGCGAATTGAGAACGGGGGCTGATCGGCCGAACGAGGCACGGTCTACACGCACGGCAAACACCTCCTCACCCGCCGGTCCGACGGGCTGACCCTGCACACGCACCTGGAGGTGTCCGGCTTCGTCATCGCCTTGTGACCCCAGCCCACGAGACCGGCGGCTGAGTCGACGCAGTTGGTGGTGCCCGACGTGCCCGCCCGGATCGAAGGCCCCTCCGGAGGGTTGACCGGGCGGCAACGGTTCTCCAGGATGCAGCTAACCCGGTGGTTCCTGCACAGCGCCCGACGAGCACGCGGGACTTCCGGAGGGAGGGCGGACTGCGATGACACAGGTCGGGAACGACTGGACGGTGGTCGACGAGGGGTGGGGGCGCCGAGCCGTCGACTTCGCGACCTTGAGCGAGACCAGCAATTGCCGCGAGTACGTGGCGATGCACCATCGGCTCGGCGTGGACGTCGGTGATCGCCTGCTCGACGTAGCCTGCGGTTCGGGTCTGGCCGTCGAACTTGCCGGCCTGCGCGGCGCGGTCTGTGCGGGTATCGACGCGTCGATACGATTGGTCGCCGTCGCGCGCGATCGCAGTCCCAAGGCCGATATTCGCGTCGGTGACATGCACGATCTGCCATGGGCCGAGGCGACGTTCGACGTCGCGACCAGCTTTCGCGGGATCTGGGGTACGACGCCGGGCGCGGTGAGCGAGATCCTGCGGGTGTTGAAGCCGGGCGGTCGGCTGGGATTGACCGTGTGGGGGCATCTGAAGATCTCGCCGGGCGTGTGGGCGTTCGCGCCGTTTCGGCTTGCCGCGACGCCGAAAGTCGAGAATCAGGCGGCCATGGTGTCACTGGGTCGGCCGGGGGCCGGCGAGCAACTATTGGCCAGTGCCGGGTTCGTCGATGTGCGCCGAACGACAATTCCGTTTGCGTTGGAGTTCCCGGACCCGCAGATCTACGCCCGAGCGCTGGCGTCCACGGGGCCGGCGTACGAGGCCGTCCAGAACGTCGGCGAGGCCGCATTCTTCGACGCGGCGGTTGAACTGGCGCAGGCGAGGGTTCGCGACGGTCTGCCGCTGCGGGCCGAGCTCGACCTCGTCGGGTACCTGGCTCGCAAACCCGAAGGCCCGCAGCCCTGAAATCGGCCACGCTGTTCGGCGCATCCGATCCGCGCAGCGCCGCGTGCCGTCTCGCCCACGATTACATTCCCACCGACCACGTCAGGAGTCGCAGATGACCGCAACGATGCCCACGACCTCGGCCCGCGAGGTGATCGAGTCATGGCTCTCGGCCTTCGGAACGGCGCTCGAGCAGGGTGACGCCGTGGGCGCGGCCGATCTGTTCGGTGATGAGTGCTTCTGGCGCGACTTGATTGCGTTCACGTGGAATCTGAAGACCGCGGAGGGACGCGACGCGATAGCCGCCATGCTCACCGCAACTCTGCCGACCACGCAGCCCAGCAATTGGCGGATTACCGAGGGCGAGGAACCGACGTCGGCCGACGGGGTCACCGAAGCCTGGATCGAATTCGAAACCGCCGTCGGACGCGGTAAGGGCCAGCTGAGGCTGCAGGGCGAGGGCGAAGCGGCGAAGGGCTGGACCTTGCTGACCACCCTCTACGAGCTCAAAGGTCATGAAGAGCCGAAGGGGGCCACTCGACCCAAAGGCGCCGAGCACGGAGCCCAGCGCAACCGGCAAACCTGGGCCGACCGGCGCGAGCAGGAGGCAGCCGAGCTGGGCTACACCACCCAGCCCAACGTGCTGATCATCGGCGGTGGCCAAGGCGGCATCGCCCTCGGCGCGCGCCTACGCCAACTCGGTGTGCCGACGATCGTCGTCGACAAGCGGGGGCGCCCAGGCGACCAATGGCGCAGCCGGTACAAGTCGCTGTGTCTGCACGACCCGGTCTGGTACGACCACCTGCCTTACATCAAGTTTCCGGACAACTGGCCGGTGTTCGCTCCCAAGGACAAGATCGCCGACTGGCTCGAGTCCTACGCCAAAATCATGGAGCTGAACTATTGGTCCAACACCGAGGCGAAGTCGGCGCAGTACAACGAGGCGACGAAAGAGTGGACCGTCACCGTCGAGCGCGAGGGGCAACCGGTGGTCTTGCGGCCCAGGCAACTGGTCCTCGCCACCGGAATGTCCGGCAAGCCCAACCTGCCGAACTTCCCCGGCATGGACACGTTCCGCGGCGATCAACACCACTCGTCGGCCCACCCGGGACCGGACGCGTACGAGGGCAAGAAGTGCGTCGTCATCGGGTCAAACAACTCGGCCTTCGACATCTGCGGCGCGCTGTGGGAAAACGGCGCAGACGTGACGATGGTGCAACGCACGTCAACCCACATCGTCCGTTCGGACTCGCTGATGGACATCGGGCTCGGCGGCCTCTACTCCGAGGAGGCGGTCGCAACAGGAATGACCACCGAGAAGGCGGATCTCACCTTCGCCTCGCTGCCGTACCGGATCATGCACCGCTTCCAGATCCCGGCGTATGACGCGATGGCCGAGCGCGACAAGGACTTCTACGACCGGTTGGACAAGGCCGGCTTCCTCCACGATTGGGGCGACGACGGCTCGGGACTGTTCATGAAGTACCTCCGCCGCGGCTCGGGCTACTACATCGACGTGGGCTCCGCCGACCTCGTGGCCAACGGCGATGTGACGCTGGTACAGGGGCAGGTCGACCACCTCACCGAGAAGGCGGTGGTGCTCGAGGACGGCACCGAACTGGAGGCCGACCTCGTCGTTTACGCGACCGGCTACGGCTCGATGAACGGATGGGTTGCCGACCTCATCTCACCCGAGGCGGCCGACCGCGTCGGCAAAGTGTGGGGATTGGGCTCAGACACCACGAAGGATCCGGGTCCATGGGAGGGCGAGGAGCGCAACATGTGGAAGCCGACCCAGGTCGAAGCGCTATGGATGCACGGCGGCAATCTGCACCAGTCGCGCCACTACTCGCTCTACCTCGCGCTGCAGCTCAAGGCCCGCGCGGTAGGTATCGCCACACCCGTGTACGGCCGGCAAGAAGTCCACCACCTGGCGTGATCAGGTTTTGCCGAGACGACCGGTTGGTATGGGTGAGCCGGCCGCTGCCGGTGTGGATCAGGGCCGTGAATCTCTCGACTCTCGGGTGGTCCGGGTGAACAGTTCGGCGGGCCGGCCGGGGCCCCGCGACACGAATACCCCGGTGCCGGTCAGCAGGTGTGCCAGGCTGCGGCGGAAATTGTCGCGCTGCAGCGGGTGGCCGGCGACGGCCTCGTGGACGAGTCGTAGTTCGCGCAACGTGAATTCCTCCGCCAGCAGGTGGTCGGGGTCGGGCGCGTCGCGGTAGCGCTCGCGCAGGTGGGTGACGGCGAGGTCGACGATGTGGTGGTGGCCGTAGGGCAGGCGACCCGGCCGGTCGACGGGCACGATCCGGGTATCGGTTGTTGATCGGGCGTTGAGACGGGCCAGCGGGACGACGTCGAGGTGCGCGACGGAAAGAACCCAGCCGCGGTCGTCCCGGGTGGGGTCATCGAACACGTGCAGCTGACGGGGCTGCAACCCGTCGACGCCGGCCTTGTCGCGCAGGGCCCGTTTGACCGCGTCGATGAGCCGCTCCCCCTCGTGCAGGAACGTTCCGGGCAGGCCCCAACCGCGGCCGTTCTGACGCCTTACCTCGAGCACGGCGAGGACGGTCTGGTCGGCCGCTTGCGGCCGCAGGGTCAGGAGCGCGGTGTCGACGGCGACGGAGGGGCGGGGGTAGTCGGTGAGCGTCCGACCACTGCGATCGCGATGCGGCGCACGGTTTTTGTCGGTGGTCACGGTTACAGTTTGCCCATTAGCGCGGATCAGCGCAAACTAGCAACCAGGAGGCACTCATGAAACTCAACACAGCACAACGCGACCGGGCGTGCGGGGTTCTGCTCGCCACCGCGGCCGGGGACGCCCTCGGCGCGGGATACGAGTTCGGCCCATCCGTCCCGGCCGAGGTCGAGGTGACGATGCGCGGTGGCGGGGCGTTCCGCTGGGCGCCCGGGGAGTGGACCGACGACACGTCCATGGCCGTCGCGATCGCCGAGGTCGCGGCACGCGGACTCGATCTGCGCACCGAGCAGGCCCAGGACGCGATCGTCGCCCGGTGGTACGCGTGGTCGCGCACCGCCAGCGACGTCGGCAACCAGACCCGCCACGTCCTCGGCCGCGCCGGCCGCGACGCGCGCGGTCCGGTCGCCGCGTCGTCCCGGGACGCGTCGGCCCGGTTGCACCACGACACCGGTCACACCGCCGGCAACGGGTCGTTGATGCGCACGGCTGCGGTGGCGTTGGCCTACCTCGACGACGAGGACGGAATGGTCGAGGCGGCCCGCGCGGTCGGGGCGTTGACCCACTTCGATCCCGAAGCGGGCGAGGCCTGCGCGCTCTGGTGTCTCGCCATTCGACACGCGGTGCTCACCGGCGAGCTGGACGTCCGGGTCGGACTCCGTCACCTCGACGCCGCCCGCGCCGATGTCTGGGCGGCTAGGTTCGTGTTCGCGGAGATGCACTCCCCCGCCGACTTCACCCACAACGGGTGGGTGGTAGAGGCGCTGCAAGCGGCGTGGTCCGCGATCGCCGGCACCCCCGTCCCCACCGACGACCCGCCTTCTCGGGTCTACCGCGCGGATCACCTGCGGCTCGCCCTCGAAGCGGCGGTCCGGGGCGGACGCGACGCCGACACCGTCGCCGCGATCGCCGGCGGACTGCTCGGCGCCGCCTACGGAGCGTCGGCGGTACCGGCAGCGTGGCGCCGGATCCTGCACGGGTGGCCGGGTCTGCGCTCCCGCGACCTGATCTCGCTGGGTAACGCGATCATCGACGGTGGACAGCCAGGCCAGTTCGACTTCAGCTACACCGGCTACGGCGACCTGCACGCCCTCGCCCGCCACCCCCACGACGACCAGGTGTGGCTCGGTGCCATCGGGGCCTTGAGCGCGTTGCCTGCGGGGGTGGACGCGGTGGTGTCGCTGTGCCGCATCGGCGACGGTCCCCCGGGCGTGGAGCTAGTCGAGGTGCGCCTGATCGACAGCGACGATCCGACGAAGAACCCGAACCTCGGCTTCGTCCTCGACGACGCCGTCGCCGCGGTGCAGGCGTTCCGCGCCGAAGGCCGCACGGTCCTCGTGCACTGCGTCCAGGCCCACAGCCGCACCCCCACCGTCGGCGCGCTCTACGCCGTCCGCGCCTTTGGTATCGCACCCGAGGACGCCCTGCACGCGGTGACGGCGGCGTTGCCGTCCGCGCGTCCGATCGAGGCGTTCCGCCGCGCCGTCCACGCGTCCGCGGCTGAGCACCCGGTCCGATAGATCCGAAAACTGTCGTACCCCGGTGCGACGCTGTACTTGTCTGGGAGGGCGATAACTATGAGCGAGAAAATGTGGATCACGTCGCACGTCGAACGGCTCCTCGCCGACGAATGGAACGTCTGCCGGGTCCATGCCGACGGTGACGGGGACTACCCGTGGTCCCACGGCACCGCCATCGGCTGGGTCAGCGTCGTCGATGCCGGCGACGGTTTCATGCTCCGGGTCTGGGCCCACGCCGCGTATGACGTGAAGCCGTCGGCGAAGCTGCTGCGCGAGCTCAACGACATCCAGGTCCGTTCCTTGTCGACCGCGGTCTGCCTGGTCGGTCACATCGTGGGCGTGTCGCAGACCATCAGCGCCATCGGATTGACCCAGCCGGTACTGGCGCAGGCACTGACCGCAGTGCGCAACATCGCCGACGACATCGGGCTACTGCTGGCCGGGATGTACGGCGGACGCACCCCGCTCGAGCCCGCCGCCACCGCCGAGTCCGAGGACGCGGCCTGACAATGCTCTGCTACATCGTGCTCGGTCTTGGTGAGTGCGTCGGGCCGGTTGCCGCCTGCTGGGCCGTGCTGGGCTCGTGAAGCCCAGTCGGGTCTGGCGCAGGTCTTCACGGTCCGCGGCGCGACGAGGCGAAGCCAGATTCCGGGAGTGGGTACCAGCAGTGATTGTGCTTGTGACACGACTCGGGCGGTGGGACGGTGATCTGGTGAAGGAGAGCCGAGGACCGTTACGTCTGGTGATCGCCATGGTCACAGCGTTACTCTGCGCGTGTTCGGGTGCCTCCACCCCGCCCAGCGCGGGGCGGTCGAGCTCAAAAGGTTTCCCGTCGACAACCTCTGCCCGATCTGTCGTTCGAACGGCGGACGTTGCCTCGCCGGGCTGCAACGGTAGCCGTACCACCCCGGGTTCACTTGCGCCGGCCGCCCGAGGCACGAAATCGGTGCAGGTCCATTACCAACAGCTCGGCACCGGCTCCCACGTCGTGGTCCTCATTCACGGTGGCCCGGGCCTGGGCATGCCGCAGATGCTCAGCGACTTCGCCCCGCTGACGAAGTATGGTTTGCGCGTCGTGTACTACGACCAGCGCGGCGTCGGCCGCAGCCCGGCCCCGGCCGATGTGGACTACAGCCCGGACGCATACGTCGCGGACCTCGAGGCGCTGCGGGTTCGCCTGGGAGTCCAGTGCCTCGACCTCGTCGGGCACTCCTGGGGCGGCGCGGTCGAGGCGCTCTACACCGCCGCCCACCCGGACCACGTGCGCTCCCTGGTGGAGATCAACGGAACGCCGCTCGCGGACGGTCCCTTCTATCAAGGGATAGCGAACTTCCAGGCTCGGGAAAAGGCCCTCCAGGCGCGGCATCTCGTACCCAACCCTGTTCCCGAATCCGCTACCAATGGCAACTGTCGTGCTGAACTAACCGCGCTCGCCCCCGTCTACGCACCGGACCCAACCCACCCCCAGGCCTACATTCCCCAGGGACCGGTGGCTTGCTCATCCGACGCCTCGAACATCACCAACGCCGACATGAGCACCGACGACGTCCGGGTGCAGCAACTGCGAGCGGCGCTGGCCGGTTGGTCCGGACATGCTCTCGTCATCCAAGGCGCGGCGGACCCCTTCGGCCATCCATGGACCCTCGCCAACGCCGCTGAATACTCCGGAGCACAGGTGACTACGCGGGTAGTACCCCACGCCGGCCACATAGCGTGGCTGGACCACCCAACCCTGGTCGATCAGATCGGACGCTTTCTGCAGAGCCCATGACGTGGTGCCGATCCTGTCCGCAGCCCACAGCACCTCGCGCGGAAACGCGTCTTCCATCCGCGGATATCGGTCCCCTAATTGGCGGGCGACACCTACGCCCATGGAGCCGCGGCAGTTGCAGCCGGCCCGATCACCGGTGATCCCAGGGTGTGCAGGTCGCCCTCGCTTTCGATGTAGGTCATGTCGTTCGCCGAACGGGACCGGACGTGGGATCACTTGAGCGGGATTGCTGACGCGGAGACGGGGACGAGAGGGCCGTTGAGGCGATCTCGCAGGCCCGTGGCGCGGGCGATAGGGCGGTGCACACTTTCGAGAACAGAGTCGGCCGAACCGATGAGCCGGACCTCGGACGCGGCGCGGGTGATCGCGGTGTAGAACGTCTGTCGGGTGGCCAGGGGTGAGGACGCCAAGGGCAGCAGGACGGTCACGGACTCGAACTGGCTACCCTGCGCTCGGTGCACGGTCATGACGTGCAGCGGGCGCACGTCACCGAGCCGCACAAGCGGCAGCACGACCGGCGACCCACCGCGCCGGAAGGCGGCTACGAGGTCGTCACCCTGTTGCACGACGACGCCGGTGTCGCCGTTGTAGAGGCCGACCTCGTAGTCGTTGGACGTGATGAGCAGCGGCTGCCCGGCGTACCGCCCGTCACTGCGCGCTTCGACGTCCGACGCGAGCCACCGTTCGATCAGGTCAGTCCAGTGGCGCACGCCGCGGGGTCCGGCGCGGTGGGCGCAGAGCACGCGGTGCTGGTCGAGCGCGTCCAAGGCATCGATCACGTCGCCGGCCCGGGCTGCAGCGATCATCGCGCTCTCGTGTCGGACCACCGTCGCACGGGTATCGGCCAGGGCGGTGCCGGCCACGAACACGTCGTCGCCAACCTCGTCGAAGCGCAGCCCGATCGGGTTCGAACGCAGCAGCTGCAGTACATCCGTACCGAGCCCGGCTCGGACCAACGAGGCGAGCTCGCCGATCGGCCCGCCCGCGTCGAAGCGGTGGACGGTTCGCAGCCGGGCCACCGACTCGCGCAGGTGTGCGTTGGGCGCGTCGGCCCGTTCCTCGGAGGGCACCCCGTCGGTGGCGAAAGCGAGGCGAGCCCGGAACGACGCGGTTATCGGCCCGACGTCATTCGGGTCGACCAGATCGCCGAGGACCGCGCCGGCCTCGACCGACGCGAGCTGGTCCGGATCGCCGACCAACACAAGCCGGGTCGCCGGGGCGAGGGCCTCGAGCAGACGCGCCATGAGCGTCAGCGACACCATCGAACTCTCATCGACGACCACGACGTCGAAGGGCAGGTGGTTGGTTCGGTCGTGGCGGAACCGGCTCGAGGAGCCCGGGCGCCAGCCGAGCAGCCGGTGCAGGGTCGACGCGGACAGCTGGGCGAGGACGGCCCGATCGTCCGCGGTCAGTCGACCGGTCGCGGAGTGGACTGCTTCTTCCAGCCGGGCCGCCGCCTTGCCCGTCGGTGCGGCTAGCGCCACCCGCAGTCCCGGTCCGAGCCGTCGCTCGAGCACCGTGACCAGTTGGGCGACGGTCGTGGTCTTGCCGGTGCCCGGGCCGCCTGCGATGACCGACACCCGCGACAGTGCGGCCACGGCGACGGCGAGTCGTTGATCGGGTGCCGTGCCGTCGTCGAACAGTGAATCGAGGTCGGCCCGCAACAGCAAAGGGTCGACGTCGGACGGGCGGTCCGCGCTCCGTCGCAGCAGGTCGTCGGCGATCTGCACCTCCTGCCGCCAATAGCGATCAAGCCACAGTCGCGAGCCGACCATCTGCAGCGGTGGACCGCCCGCCGTACCGGTGACGAGAGGGCTCGCCGTGCAGGCATCGATCCAACCGTCCAGCACCGGCCAGGGCAGATCCACCGTAAGTTCCTCGGCGTCGTCGGTGTCCGGGGAGATGGTGTCGGCCGCATCGGCCAGGTCGAGCACGACCGATCCGTTGCGGGTGCCGCGCACGGTCAACGCCGCCGCCACCAGGACGCGGTCGTCGCTCTCCCCCACCAGCGTGCCCAGCCGCTCGGCCACGTGCACGTCTGCGGGCGCGAGTACGCCGGCGTCGCCGAAGGTGGCCAGCAGCCCGCTCGCGCGCAGTGCGGTCAGCCGGGTCATGCCGCCGCCGCTCCGTGGGCCAGTACGTCCGATACCGCGACGACCAGCGACGCGGGTGGCCGCCACACGAACACGCCGGGCACGGTGCCGTCGGAGGACACCACGTCCGGGCCGCACATGCCCCGCAGGAACAGGTACAGCACACCGCCGAGGTGTCGTGCGGGGTCGTAGTCGGGCAGCCGCCAGCGCAGGAAGCGGTGCAGCGCAGCGTCATAGAGCAGCGCCTGCAACGGGTAGTGCGCGTGCAGCATCGCCTCGGCCATGGCCTCGGTTCGGTAGTCCCATGCCGTCAACGGTTCGTCGAACACCCCGAGACGGTTGGTCTTGTAGTCCACGACCAGGTAACGGCCATCGACGCGGAGCACCGCGTCGATGCTGCCGCCGAGGTAGCCCCGAAGCGCGGCGTCGGCGACGATCGGATCCTCGAGCAGGTCGGCGTAGGGCCGGAGCGGATCGTCGGCCGGGAGGTGCGCGCGCAGCAGGGGGGCGAGCTCGCGCAGCTGCGTCATCCCGTTGGGCCGGTCGCCGCCGCGCAGCGGGAGTTCGAAGTCCAGTTCCACCAGTCGGTCGGACGGCGGGATGTCAACGAGTGCGCGTCCACCGGCGAGCGCTCCGAGCGGTGTCCGCAGCGCCGGCAGCAGTCCGTCGGTCAGGTCGTCGATGGTCAGCCCCGCGAATGCGGTTCGGGACATGTGCGCCGCGATCTGTGCGCGGACCTCGTCGGCCAGGTCGCTCGCGGTCGGGTCGACCTGTTCGAGGACGGCGTGGACGAGCGTGCCGAAGGATGTTCCGCCGGGCAGCGCGGCCATGGGGGACGGCACGTCGCGCATTCCCGAGCGTGCGGTGCTGTCCGGTGCCGGCGTCGCGGGTTCGTCGTCCTTCACCTCGATCTCGGGTTCGCTGCTGATCGCCGGCGTCACGTCGTGGGCTCCGGCGGTGAGCGCGCTGTAAGACGTCCGTCGCCAGGACGCGTCCACGGTCCGAGCGAACACCGCGAGTGCGAGGTCATCGGCGGACTGCGTCGCCTTCTGCCAGCGCCGCGGTTGGCGTGGGGCAACCGGGGTGACCGACAAACACCCGGCGACCGAGCGGGACGTGAACCGGGTCAGCGCCGCCGCATCGTTCGGTACGGCCACCCGTTCGGCCACCGACGACGCGGGATCATCCGCCAGCAGCAACCGATGCAGCGGAGCGCACTCGGTGTTGCGGGAACTCGGCGCCCACCACGCAGTGACCTGCGCCTGGGCCCGGGTCAGGGCCACGTAAAGCAGGCGGAGGTCTTCACCGAACTGCTCGCTCTTGTCGCGCTGTTGGTCCGCCTTGAACCCGGCCGCCGTCGGTCCGCCGACGTTGCGCACACGGCGCTCGCCGCGATGGAACAGCGGGATGTCGGGGTCGAAGACGAAACGATCCCAAGCGAACGGGACGAAGACGATCGGGAACTCGAGCCCTTTGCTGGCGTGGACGGTGACGACCTGCACCGCGGCGGCGTCCGAGTCGAGCCGGCGGCTGCGCTCCACGGACGAGTCCTCGTCGGATTCGTCCACCCGGCGTCGCAGCCATTCCAGGCTCGCGGTCAGGCCGAGCTGGTCCGCCATAGCCGCGGCGTGCAGCGCCTCGCCTACGTGCCGCAGGTCGGTCAGACGCCGTTCCCCGTCGATCTGGGCCAGCAGTCGGGCCGGGACCTGTTCCCGGCGGCTGACTGCTTCGAACAGCGCCGCGATCCCGCGTTCGGACAGCACGGACAACCAGAACCGAACCCGCAACCCCAGGTCGTCCACGTCGTTGTGTTCCAGCCCGGCCGCGTCCCACCCCACAAAGGCGCTGATGGCCAGGCGACGCAGACGGGCCGCCCGGTGTGGTTGTTCCAGGGCCTCGAGCAGCGCGACCCAGTCAGCGCCGGCGGGCGTGCGGAACACGCTGGATGTGGTGCGCTGCACCGACGGCACACCCGCGGTCAGCAGGGCGGCGTGCACGAGATCGAGTTGCGCCCCGGTGCGCACGATCACCGCGATGTCGCCCGGTTGGACGGGCCGGGCGGGCGAGCCGTCGCGTGGCGTGAGCAGTGCTCTCGAGGCCAGCCGGTCGATGACACAGTTCACGACATCAGCCGTGACTAGGTCGCGGGCCGGCGCGACCATCAACGAGCGAATGTTCCCTCGCGGGATGACCCGGATCCGCACGGGTGCTTCGGAGCTGTCGAGCGCGCGACCGGTATGCGCCGCCGAGACCGGTTGCACGACAATCCGCGGGTCGCCCAACGCCGCCCCGCGGAACAGCGCCTGCAGGCCGAGCAACAAGTCAGGGTCGCTGCGCCAGTTCTGCGCCAGCGTGGCGTGATGGTCGGCGATCTCGGCCGCGGCCAGATAGGCGTTGACGTCGGCGCCGCGGAACGCGTAAATGGCCTGCTTCGGATCGCCGATGAGCACGAGCGTGGCGTGACCGTGGAACGCCAATCGCAGGATGTCCCACTGGACCGGGTCGGTGTCCTGGAACTCGTCGACCAGCACGATCCGGTACCGGTCACGCAAACGCTGAGCCGCGGCCGGCCCGGAGCGCGGGTCGGCCAGCGTGGCCTGCAGGCGGGTCAGCAGGTCGTCGAAGCTCAGCAGGTGGCGATCACGCTTGCGCCGCTCGACCTCTTGGCGAATGGCCTGGGCGAATCTGAGACGCAGCTCAGGCGTGTCGTCCTTCGGGTTGCCTTCGGCGACCAGTTCGGCCAACCCGTCGCGGATGACGGCGTGCGCGAGTGTCGTGGCTTCCGTCACCGACAGCGGCGGGACGCCGGCACCGGCGCGACCCCACTTGCGCAGATAGAGGTCTTCGACAACTTCCACGGTCAGATCGTCGAGATTCTCGACCAGGACGGCGGCCGCGTCGGAGTCACCGGCGGTGCCGAGACCGCTCAGCACCTGCAGGCAGAACTCGTGCGTGGTGGCCACCGTCGCCGAGTCGAAGGACGCGAGCGCCTCGGTGAGCCGAAAGCGGCGGGTTGCGGTCTCTACGTCGGTTCCAGTGGCGAGGTACGCCAACAGCGAGTCGGACGACGCCCGGGCGGTGACGGGGTCGACGAGCCCGTCCCGGGCGGTGACGAGCCGTTCCCGGACGCGATCACGTAACTCCTGCGTGGCCGCTCGTCCGAAGGTCACGACGAGCAACTCGTCCAGTCGCGCTACTCCCTCGGCGACGTAACGGGTGACCAGTCCGGCGATGGTGAAGGTCTTGCCGGTGCCGGCGCTGGCTTCGAGCACCGTGGTGCCGTCAGGCAGTGGGCCCAGCAGGTCGAACGGCACCACCGGCGGGGCGGTCATGGCCGCACGTCGATCTCGGCGTCGAGCAGGGGCGTCCACAACCGTCGGGCCAGAACGGCGAAGCGTGTCGTCTCGCTCGGCCAACCGTCATCCAGGGCGGCGGTTAACGCGGCGAAGGGCACCTTCCCGCCGAAGACGAGCTGGTGCTCGGGTTCGGCGTTCTCGTTCTTGAAGCGGTCCGCCTGCCACTTTCCGCTCGCCGCCGCGGCGGCCATGGTGACGTCGTCTCCCCGGTACCGACGGTCGGCATACGCCTCAGACGTGGCGGCGGCCATCGGCAATGGCTCGCGCAGCCCGGCGTCACGCAACGCGATCAACTCAGTCAGCACGCTCCGAGCCGTCACGGTGTCGACGCCACGAATCAGTGCCCGGCGCGCCCCGCCCCGGTAGCGGCCGACCGTCACCGACTGCAGTCCGTCGTCGTCGAGCGTGGCCACGACAGCGAGATGCCGAACCCACGCGGCCAAGCGATGTCGGCCCGACAGACTGGAGTAAGCGACGGAGAGAATGTTGCTGCCGCGCACGCCGCCGACCGTGCCGGACAACGTCCTTCCACCGTCGAGGTTGAGAGCGACGTCCACGGACCGCGGCGCGATCGCGCGCTCGAGCAAGCACGCCCCGAGCAGCGCGTCGACATTCACGGCGACTCGCTGCAGCGTGGCGTGCCCGAGCGGGCCGGGCGGCAGTTCGCCCCGGCGCCATTCGATATCGACGCAGGTCTCGATCGCCATCCCGGCGAGCCGATTACGCAGGACCCGATCGCCGATCGCCCACGTTTGCAGGCCATCGAGCTCTACCGGCAACGCGTCGGCGGGATCGTCGTCCTCGTCGTACGTGCTAATCCCCAACCGCTGGCGCAGGAAAGCCCGGGCGGGGTGCTGGAGGAAACGGACGAGATCCTCCAGGTCAACGGCCCGGCTCGCGGCCGCGTCGAGTGGTTCCGACACCAGCGGCGGCACGGGGTGACGTTGGCCCGACGCCGCGCGAGCACCGGCCAGACCGGAGGGGTCGAACGAGAACGCTGTATCGACGCCCAGAGCTCCCCCGATGAAGTTGCGTGCGTCGAACGGTTGCAGCGGTTGACGCACGATCACGTGGTCACGTCCGCGGCCGCCGTCGGGCGCCTGCGCGCTCGCGTCGACCGCGTCGAGCAATTCGCTCAGCGGCACGCACGGCGGCACCTCGGCCCCACTGCGCGGGTCCGCGCCGGTATAGGTGATGACGAGATGTTCTCCGGCGGCGCAGATCGCGTCCAGGAACAGTTGCCGGTCCTCGCTGCGCACGTCGCGCTCGCCGATGCGGGGGTCGCGGGCCAGCACGTCGTCACCGTCGACCAGGCCGTGACGGGGGAACGAGCCGTCGTCCATGCCCACCAGGCAGACAACGCGGTGCGGCACGGAACGCATCGGGACGAGGGTGCAGACCGTCAACGTGCCGGTGCGGAAGTTGGCCCGGGTCGGGCGCCCAGCCAATCGGCCCGCGAGCAGGGCGGCGATGTCCGCGCGGGTGAGATCGACGTCGGTGTCACCGGCGGCTTCGGCGATGTCGGCCAGTTCACCCCTCAGCTGTGCCGCTTGCCAGGCTTGGTCGGGTTCGCCGAGGCTGAGGACGAGTTCGCCGAGTAACGCGGCCCATTGCGGCACGGTGCGTCGCTGCTCGAGCGCCCGCACCGCATGATCGACGCGGTCGAGCAATTCCGCGAAGCGCCCGGCGAGCTCGATGTCGCCGCTGTCGACGTCATCCAGCGGCAGCACCGCGCCGATCCACTGATCGCTCTCCTCCATCGCCACACCGAGCAGGATCCGGTCGAGCGCGGAACGCCACGTGTCCTGCGCGATGGCGCCGAGCCCGTACGGCGCACGGTGGGCCGAGTCAAGGCCCCAGCGCGCGTTGGCCGCCGTCGCCCAGTCCCGCAGCTGCCCGATGTCGTCGTCGGTGAAGGCAAACCGGGTGCGGACGGCCTGGTCGCCGGCGAGGTCGAGAAGCTGAGTTGCCGTGACCCGGTTGGCGGCAAGTTCGAGCAGCTGGCTGAGCAGGCTGAGCAGCGGGTTGGTCTGTCGCAGTGATCTATCGGCCAGACGGACCCGCAGGCGCGCCCCGGGGTGACCGCTGCGTTCGTCGGTCATGCCGAAGCTGGCCGCCACCAGCGGCGCGAACGCCTCCACATCCGGGCACATGATGAGAATGTCGCGCGGTTCCAGGGTGTAGTCCTTCGCCAGCAGTCCCAGCACGGCCTCGCGCACGACTTCGACCTGGCGGGCTCGGCCGTGACACGCGTGCACGGTGAGGCTGTGATCGTCCTTGTCTGCCGTGGTGCGCGTGGCCGGCACGACGTCTTGTGCGAGTTCGGTCTGCAAGCGGCCGAGGATGGTGTCTGGGCGGGGGCCGAGGTCGTG
Organism: uncultured Jatrophihabitantaceae bacterium; assembly: GCA_964252015.1. Taxonomy (GTDB): domain Bacteria; phylum Actinomycetota; class Actinomycetes; order Mycobacteriales; family Jatrophihabitantaceae; genus CAXSBR01. The sequence continues at coordinate 72,251 of CAXULW010000003.1, forward strand.
GTGGGAGTCGCTCGCCACATCCGGAAGGAGTTGCTGCAGTTCGCGGATGTCCCGGGACATCGACACGAGCAGCGGATTGCGTACCCACTCGTTGGCGCGATCGTCGCGTCGTCTCGTGGAATGGAGGCCCACTTGCCTTGTCGCGTCCCACAACGCCGGCGACGGATGATTGAGCCAGAGGTGGATCCCCCGATGCTCAGCAAGAGCGTCCAGTACCGCGACGCGCGACGGCGAAATTCGGGTGGCGCCGAAGATCGAGAAACGTTGGGGAAGGTCGATCTGCTGCGGGTGCGCCCGGAGCGCGTCGCACGCGGAGTCGAGCAGCTCTGCCGGTGACGGGCCCAGCACCTGCCGAAGAAGGCGCCACAGCTCGGGCTGCCACGTCAGGTCCGCCGGCAACGGCGTTCGGTCACCCTGCTCGTCCTTGCCGTCACTCCAGGCGGTGAGCATCGCGGGCCGCGCGTCGGAATAGCTGGCGAAGTGGCGCGCCAGCTTGCTGGCCACGGCAAAACGTCGCCCGCGGTCGGTCCCACCGATACCGAGGTGGACCGCGAGCACACTGGCCCACACCGCGGTCGTGGATTCGTCGATGATCTTCATCAGCGGCCAGACGGCCCGTTCGGGCGACCATCTCTCGACGCTCTGGGCGTAGGCGTCGTCTGCGGATGCAACCGCATCGTCAAGCAAACGAGCCGACGACGGGAACAAGACGTTTGCGCACACCCCGCCACCGTCGCTCGTCCCGAGCACGTGACTCAGCTGCTGTGACAGCCAACGCTCGACCCCCATGCTCGGCACCGCGACCAGTTCCGCCGCGAACGGATCACCCGACGGATGCGCGAGCACCTCGCCCAGCGCCACAACCAGCGGATCCGCGCGCTCGGAACGGTGGATCAGCAGCACCTGTCGCCCACCGTCTCCTCCTTCTAAACCCCCGCCAGGAGCCAACCAGCACCGGGCGACCGAAGCGGCTCTGCTACGCACGGACGACGCGGACGCGCGCCGACTGGGCTCAGGTTCATCTTCTCGCAGCCGGGGTGAGGTCGGTTGCCGGAGGGTCAGTGCGCGATGGTCGAGATCAGCAGGCGAGGGTTACGTCGTCGGTTTTCGCTGTCACCGCTACATATTCAGCGCAGGCCCATTCAGCAGGCGAGGGTTTAGTGCGATTGTCCCGATGTCCACATCTGGTCGAGGGCCGTCGTACACATCGAGCACCGATTGATCGGCGTCGGAGCGTGCGGTTCGGGCCACTGTTCGCCGAGTACGGCGACGTGCACCCCGCACAACGCCGTGTAGTTCCCGGGACGAACCGCGTGCGTTAGCTGGGCGGTGTTGATGTGGGGGTCGGCGCGCCATCCTTTGACCGGACGTTGGTCGGTGCGCGGTTGGGTGACGGTCATGAGGGCTTGCCCCCGATTGCTCGGGCCGGGCAGGGTGACCACCCCGCGTTACTGGCCTAGCCTCACGGATGAGACTTGATTGTGACGGTACGCCCGCGGCAGGCGCCCGACCAGGATCCGTACGTGAACATCATTCAAACGTTACGTCGATGGCGATCCCTTTCGGAACCACGGGTACCGAAGGCCGCCATTGAATCGCTATTCAGACGCCATTACCTGGTGACGCGTCCCGCCGGAAAACGCGGTGCGCCGGCGGCCATGCGTTCACCATCGCAAATATTTCGATGGACCTCATCCAGTGGGCTCGAAGCTCGCATGAACATCGCAGTTGGGTAGCCTCTGCTGACCCCCGACCATGACCGGTTTGCGGTGTCGCCCATCCGGAAATCCCGATCGCAATCCGATCTGTGTCGAGCTGGCGTAGAGGTCAAGCCCGCACACGACACCGCTCCACTGCCGAAAACAGGATCACCGTCAGATATCGCGATTATGGCTGTACTACTGGCCTGCCGGCATCGGTGATGCCCTACAGTGTGCGCGAACGTCGCGGACAGGGGCTCTCCGCGGCGCGCCGGTCCGGCTGTACATCACGGATCGGAACACATGATGTCGGAGCTCCGACGCGGATGCGGCGAAGGCCGCACGGGGGAGCAACGTGTCTCAGGTTACCGGTGGGTTGATCAACGACGGGGAAACGGCGCACTTCAAGATCTCCTATGAGTCGAGCATGTCGCCCGACGACGGACGCAACGTCGCCCAGGCCCTTATGAACGTGATCGAGGGCGATCTCGCGCTGATCAAGACGTGGTTCGCGGGTGTCGACTTCGTATTCGCCTATCCGATCAACGTCGAACTGCATAACGCGAGTGGCGGGGCGGGTTGGGTGACACCGCCGGACATCGCCGGGTGGATCCGGTTCCACCCGACCGTCAAGGTCAAGGCCGTCGGCCTCCCTGTCCCGGAGCAAGGCATCGGATACGTGCGGCACCTGATCGTGGCCGAGGTGGTCGAGATGTTCATGGCCTCGAAGGACAACGGCTGGTTTGAGAACCGGACGCTACTGACCTCGGGAGACGAGGGCAGCAAGGGCGAGGGCCTGTCCCGCTTCCTCGGCCACGAGTTCAACCTGGCCATGGGTATCACGCCGTGGTTCCCGCACCACACGCTGGTTCACTTCTGGCTCACCTCAGGCGAGCGGCCGAACTACGTCGACAGCGCCCCGGACGACAACAAGCCCGACATCGCCACCGGCGGCACCACCTGCTTCATCTACTACCTGCACGACCAATTGGGCTTCGGTATCCCCGAGATCATCAACGCCGGTTCCACGAACCTGGCCGGGGTGTATCAGAAGCTGACCGGTCGCACGGACGCCTGGACCTCGTTCATCGATCTGGTCGACCAGCACTATCCACGCGCTACCACGCCTGACCCGGACGGCGACAACGTCTTTCCCGTGCCGAACCTGACGTGGATGGACACCGAGATACGCATGGTCGCCGGCAATTCTGCGCAGCTGTCCATCACCCTGGACCGGCCCACTGCGGTGGACGTGACCGTGCAGTTGGTCGCCGACGACCCGGCCGGACTGAAGGTTCCGGCTACCGTGACCATCCCCGCGGACGCCCAGGACACGCTGGTCCTGATCGAGGCGGCGCCGCTGCCCGGACCACCACGCACCATCACCGTGCGTGGCAGCTACGCCGGAGCCACCGTCGCCGCGCCCGTGACGGTCCTACCCGCGCCCAGCGGGCTCACCGTTCAGGTGACCGGCGCCGGGGGTTGGCCCCTCGAACGCGCGATCCTGGTCATCAACGGTCCGGCCTCGGCAGGCGTCTACCCCGAGCACATCGAGGCGTTGACCGCAGCAGACGGCACTTACACCAGCCCGCCGCTATCCCCGGGGACTTACACGGTCGAGGTGACAGCGTCCGGGTACGTACCGGTGACCGACACCGTCGAAGTGCCTGAGGGAGTCCCCTCCACGCGCGCCTACTTCGCGCTGACCGTGCTCGTTCCGGTCACGGTCAGCGGAATCGTGACCGACCAGACGCACCAGCCTCTGGCGGGCGTTTCGATCTTCTTGGTCGAAGACTCCGGCACCGTACAGCTCCCCACCACAACAGACGCCGCCGGCAGCTACAACCTCACCCTGGACACCGGCGGCTACACCCGTAGCTACACCCTCACCGCGAGGCTCGACGGTCACGTCCCGGGCCGGGTGAACCTGGCTAGCATTCCCAACGGAGCCGCCCTGGTTGAGAACTTCGCGCTGCCCGCGTTCGGCTCCGTGACCGGGGTGATCACGAACGCCGACGACACGCCGGCTACTCCGCTCGCCGGAGCGCAGGTCACCGGCGGCGATGACATCACCGCCACCTCCGACGCCGGCGGCAACTACGCCCTGCAGCAAGTCGTCCCGGGTCCGCTCACGCTCGACGTCACCGCGATCGGCTTCGAGCCCGCTACACCTACGTCGGTTTCGGTGCCCAGCGGCGCCACCCTCACCCAGGATTTCGCTTTAACCGAGGCCAGCGCCACCCTGACCGGCACGATCGTCGACGCCGAGGACAACTCGCCGATTGCCAGTGCTTCGATAAACGTGTCCGGAGCGATCCCCACACACACCGTTGCCGACGGCAGCTTCACGGTCAGCCACATCCCGGCCGGGTCGAGATCAATCACCATCAAGGCCCGGGGCTATCAGACCGTGCAGTTCCCCCTGGACTTCGTTGCCCACCAGAGCATCACCCTGCCGTACGGCCTCTATCCGCCTGACCCACCGGGCCCGGTGCGGTGAGCCACGGACCGGCCCGGTTTCTTGCTCACTATGGCAATGCGCCCCCGCGTCACAAGATCAAACCTCAAGGGTCACAGCCTTCGGCTGTAATCAGCCGCGAAGACGAAGCCCTGCTTGACAGGCCGGTCGAGGGTTTGGCGCCTTACTACGGCCAAGGTTCTATTTCGGTAGACGATCAATCACCCCTCGGGTGGAGCTGAGGGGACTCGAACCCCTGACCCCCACACTGCCAGGCTGGTCTCGGCCGGTTTTAGAGGTCCCGAAAATCGGCCATTGAGTGTATCTAGACCCGGTATTTGCTGGGCTTCGTGCGTTGGTCGCTGATGGCTGAAACCCGCTAGTATTGGTCGTGTTGCGGACTTCTTGCGGACTTGTTGCGGACTGACGAAGATCAAAAAGACGCAGGACGGCGGGGTCTAGGCCGCCCCCATAGACTCGTTCGGCGAGGAGGCGCATGTCTCGATACCACGTCTGGGTCAGCCAACTCCGCACACTTGACGTCGTTGTTGAGGCGAACAGCGAGGGTGAAGCGGAAGCCCGTGTCCGCACGCGGCTCAGGGAAGCGTCGGATGCTCAATCCTGGCTCGATTCGGCAACGGTTATCCGCTCAGTCCTTGAGTCTGCCGCATCAAACGCCGAGCCCCGTTGCGACTTTTCGACGTTTCCACCAAGCCAGCAATTGCTGAACACGACCTACGCCGCCAAGTATCTTGGCATCAGCCGTACCAAGGTCTATGAATTGATCAGCTCCGGATCGCTGGAGTCGATCACGATCGGACGATCGCGCCGAGTCAGCGTGGCTCAGCTTCAGCGGTTCCTTGAATCGCAAAGCTGACCGCCCAATAGCGCGGACCCCGTTGATCGCGCCGCTCGCTTGCCGCGAGAATCTCCGAGATCGACGTTGCACGAGTGACTGGCCATCGAACGCTTCAGGGCGAATCAGTGCGGGGAGAACGCGCGTTGGCCGCTTGCGTCCACGAACTCGAGATTAAGTGACGGGCCGCTATCGTCGCGATCGAGCCCATGCACGTAACAGATCCGCGGCTCATCCGCACCAGCGACCTCGAGCAAAGCGTCGTAGCGAACGTGATAGTGGCCGTGCCACAAGTGGTGGGGTTGAACCGCGTCGACGACCTCCCGCAGCAGGGCGCGGTGGGCATCCGCGTCGCGGAGCACGTCGGCGGGCCAGTCGGTGGCGCCGATTCCGGGAATGGTGACGCCGGCAGGGGCGTCATGACTGACCATCACGTCCACGGGTCCACCCGCAATGGCCACATCCGCATCGTCCCGGCTGATCTGCTCCTCTGACCACCAGCTTCGCCCCGCGGTGCGCCACTGCCTGTCGACGCTGACCGCGCCGCCCAAAGCCAGCCAGGTGTATCGCCTTCCGTCGCCGTCCAGCCACTTCCACCGGAATCCACGAGGAAGATGCGTGATGTGGTCACTTATCGGTTGTGTTCCGTCGTCAGCGAGCGGCAGCGACGCGAGCCTGGCATGGTCCTCGTGATTGCCGTCGATCCAGAGCAACTGCATTTCCCGCTCGCCAAGCATGCGCTCGAGGCGAGACAAATACTTACGGGTCGCCGGGTCGGCACGCCAGTATCCAAAGTCACCTAACTGAAGAACAGTCCGAGTGCCCGCCCCGTGGGCGATGCTCAGAATCCGTTGCGCCCAGCCGAGGTTGCCGTGCCAGTCACCAGCAAGCGCGACCACCTCGGTTGCGACAGTGAAGTTGGCGGACACAAAGCAAGTGTCCCAACCCGAGCGAACTGCTTTAAGGACGGCTACTAGTGTCCCCCGCCTTTCATTCGTTTTAGAAGTCGTGCGAGTGAGTCGAGGATCTGGTCTGCTGTCTTGGTCCAGATGAACGGCTTGGGGTTGGCGTTCCATTGCTTGACCCAGGCTCGGATGTCGGCTTCCAGGGCCTGGACGGATCGGTGGTCGCTGCGCTGGAGCAGATCGGCTGTGAGGTAGGCGAAGATCCGTTCGACCTGGTTGATCCAGCTGGAGTAGGTCGGGGTGTAGTGGACATGGAAACGGGGGTGCTGGCCCAGCCAGGCCCGCACGGCCGGGGTCTTGTGCGTGCCGTAGTTGTCGCAGACCAGGTGGATGTCCAGCCCGGGTGGGACGTCGGCGTCGATCTTGGTGAGGAATTTCTTGAACTCGATCGTGCGGTGCCGGCGGTGGATCGAGCTGATCACTGTGCCGTCGGCGGTGTTGAACGCCGCGAACAGGCTCGTGGTGCCGTGTCGGACGTAGTCGTGGGTGCGTTTCTCCGGCATGCCCGGCATCATCGGGAACGCCGGTTGGGAGCGGGCCAATGCCTGCACTTGGCTTTTTTCATCGACGCAGTACACGACCGAGAACTCGGGAGGATTCAAGTAGAGCCCGACGATGTCGTATACCTTCTCCACGAACAGCGGGTCGTTGGACAGCTTGAACCCGTCCGCGCGGTGGGGTTTGAGCTCGAACGCTTTCCAGATCCGCCCGATCGTCGAGGGCGACAGCCCGCTGCGCTCGGCCATCTTCGACCGCGACCAATGCGTCGCATTGCGCGGCGTCGACTCCAGGGTCGACACGACGACATCTTCGACCTGCTCGGCCGTCACCGTGGCCGGGCGGCCCGGGCGCGGATCGTCGACCAGACCATCCAGGCGGGCCTCGACGAACCGTGATCGCCACTTGCCCACCGTCACCTGCGACACGTCCTCGCGAACGGCGACGTCCTTATTCGACACGCCCTCCGCGCAGCCGAGCACGATCCGCGAACGTAACGCCAACGCCTGCGACGACGTCCGCCGCCGCGACCACCGCGTCAACTGCTCCCGCTCCTGCTCGCTCAACACCAACACAGCTTTCGGGCGACCAGTCCGCGGCATACCCCATTCTACGACTTATCCAACGAATTAACGGCGAGCAACACTAGCGTGATGCGTTAAAGCTCTGCCTACCTAGGAGATGCCGTGGGGATGCCGTTAGTCGGGCGGCTTCGGCGAGTCTTTCGTCGTATGTGACGATCCCGTCCAGGTCGTCGCCGAGCTAGATCGTGATTCGACCGCGGACCGACAAGCCCGGCAGCACCGTCACACCGGAGTCCAAAGCGGTCTAGGCCCGGCAAGGTCACCGAACGAGACGGCGCAGCGCCTCCCGAGTCTCGGCATCGGTGGAGTAGATGACGGTGCCGATCATTCCGCGGGTGAGCAGCACCTTGTAGACGTTGCGAACGAGAGCGTCGAAACGTGCATCGCTGACCGTGTTGCTGCCGCGGAAGTCGGGGTCGCGATTGGCCCGTCGGTTGCTGACGAAGCCGCCGTCGCGCCACACCAGGTCAGGCCCGAGGATGACGCCGTTCCAGTCGTACTCGAATCCTTGCGCCGTGTAGACGCAGCCGACTTGGTCGATTCCGCCCGGGTCACTCGCCCACAGCGACGCCGGCGGTGCTCCCACGACGCGGCGTTCACCTTTGAGGTTCCACGGTCGAGCCCAATCCTCGATGACTACGTCAGGTACGAGCGACCCGTCGAGACGGGGATCGCTCCACGGCCAGCAATATCCGGCGGCGAGACGGGCGGTATATCCAGCTTCATCGGCGGCTCGGGTACGAATGATCTGTTCGAGTTCCCATGGGCTGTCGGCCACGGAGAGTTCGAACCGTTCGTCGCCCTCCCAGGACGTGGGTTCGCCATCGGCAATCCCCAGGAGCCGCTCGATCCACTCGATGTAGGCCAGACTGCCTCCGCACCGGAACTGCTCGCCCAGCGGGACTGAGATGACACCCAGCCCTTGCTCCGTCGCGTAACTGGCGATCGCCTCCTGCGAGCCCATCTCGCCCGGGCGCACAACCTGGTTCTCATCGAGCAGGAACACGGGTACCCGCGCGGCGGCTATGAGTTCGTCGAGTTGTAACCGGCCGGTGCGATGCGCGGCCTTTGTATACCGGTTGACCGATGTTTCCCGGATTCGGTGAGCCTCGTCAAGAATCAACACGTCCAGATCGTTCCGGTTGGCGTCGACGAACTGGTTGAAGTATTTGAACATCTTCTGGACCCTCGGCGCGCGGGAGCCGGCCACCTTGCGCAGCGTCAACGTGAACGACCGGGACCCGGTCGCGTGCATGACGGTCCGCCCTTCGCGGGCCAATTCGCCGAGCAAAGACAAGGCGATGACGCTCTTCCCGCTGCCCGGGCCGCCAGTCACGATGACCACACTCTTCCGGTCGCCACGCCGAGCGTGTTCGACCTGGTGCCGGACCATGTTGACGGCCAACTGCTGGTTGCCCAAAAGGGTGAACTGCTCGCGATGCTGAACCTCCTCGGCCGCGAGCGCGAGCAGTTGCTTGGACGGAGCCACCGCCGAGTCGAGCAATGCATCGGCCGACGGCGCACCCGAAGAAACGTCGCTCAAGCGTGAGCGCAGGAAGTCATGAAAGCGGCCACGTTCCGACCCGGTGAATAGCTGGCCATGGACGTCCAGCGGCGCGTCGAACAGGTCAGCAACGTGCTCTCGTCGCAGTGCATTGTGCAGATACGCCGCCCCCGCCACGGCGTCTTCATCGCCGGACAGGGCGCGGGCGAAATCGACGATGTGGGTGCAATATCCGCGCACCTGTTGCGCTGGGTGAAGCTTCGGGCCGCCCGGCATACCCTCCACGTTGACGAGGCCCGGGTCGTCCTCCCACAAGTGCGCTTGGGTCCACTGCTTCAGTTCGAGCACGACGTAAGAAGGCCTGCCTGTGACCGGGTGGTTGCCGGCAAGGACCACATCCGCGCGCTGCGACGTGAGCGGAAGTTGATATTCGAGGATCACCTCTACGTTGCTCAGCCCGGCATCGAGCAGATCCTGGGCAATGACTGGGAGGCTCCGACTCCAGGAGCGGATTTCTGCTGGTGACGTCCGTCGGCCCGCCTGGTGCAGGATCTGCTCGAACAAGCGCTCCGCCACAGAGTCTGTCGACGCCGCGAGAGAACTCGCGGAGTAGCGCAGCGTCAACAGACATCCCCAGGCAGCACGAAGTCACTCGTGCGGGTGGGGGCGTCAATGGCACGCCGCGTCGGGCAGCGCGCGCCCGTCGGGCCGCATCAGGATGCTAGCGGTCGGCGATCAAGCTGTTCGACTCCAGAGCGGTTGCTACAGGTGACTACGATGTAGCTATGGGAATCAGCACGCCACGATCGGTCCGATTCGATGAACGGGTGAACGCTCGCCTGTCGGCGTACGTCGCAAGGCATCCGGGCTCTTCCGGTTCGTCCGTGGCAAACCGCTTCGTCGACGAGGCGCTGCGCATGGAGGAGCATCCTGGCGTACTTTTCCGCGACGGCCGAGCAGGCCGGCGAGCGGTGCTGGTCGGCGGACCGGACGTGCGCGAGGTTATGCGCGCTGTGAAGTCAGCGCGAGCTTCCGAGCCCGAGCTCGACGCCGCGGGCATCGTCACGCTCGTCGAGTCGAACACAGGAGTGCCCGCGCGATTGATCGGCACGGCGATCCGTTATTGGTCGGCCTACCCCGCCGAGGTCGACGCATGGATCGGCGACGTCGACGAGCTCGAGAACGATGCGCTCACAGCATGGGAGCGGCAACGAGACCTTCTCACCCCGTGACCGAGCCGGCTCTTGCTCGGCTGCTGCTCGACGAGATGCTCAGCGGGACGATCGCCGTCCAACTGCGTGCCCGTGGTCTCGACGTGACCGCCGTGGTCGAGATTGCCACGCTTGTCTCAACGCCGGACGAGGAACTGCTCGCCTACGCAACCGAAAACCGATCGGTGCTGGTGACGGCCAACATTGGCGACTTTGCCGCGATCGCCACCGATTGGCGAGCCGGCGGGCGCGCGCACCATGGTCTCATTTACATCGCCAACCGGACGTCCCCCCAGAACAGACGGTTCATCGGCAGCATCACCGATGCGCTCGCTGCTTTGTACGCATCGAAGACACTTCCTGCACTTGACACCGAGATATTACTGACCCGTCCGAGACAATGATCAACCGCTAATATTTCGAAGTTAATCGTCCAACGCTCCCGTAAAGAACCAGCAATTGCCAAGTTTTTACACCGCATAACACCACCAGCCAGCCCAACGCCAGCCAAGCCGCCCGCGCAGAAGATTTTCGACGACGAGGCGCTATTGATGCGGCACCTGGTCGGGCGGGTTCGCGATCAACATCACGTGGTCGATGAACAGCTTGCTCACCTCATCGATGTCGACCCCGCCGAGGTCTGGCGACGCCTAGACGCCGAGTCAGGGGACCTGAGCGACATCCTCGACGTGGCGGACCGGGTGGCCACCGTGGATGGTGACATCAACGCGCGCGAGAGAACATTCATCTCCGAGCTTCAAGACCGGTGCGGCCGAGTCTGACGGCGTCATCCTGCAGGCATTGCCTAATGCCGAACTGCGCGCTCCCAGGTCCAACTATTTCGCCACCAACCTCGGCTACATCACAAGCCGTGAGAGCTTCCTTGCCGTCTTGCACGCGACCATCCCCGAACAACTCGATCTGCTCGAGTGCACATATGCGGCTGAAGGAAGAAGCGGGCGACGAGACCGAATAAACGGCGCAGGAAGGGTTCTGAGATCCTCGACAAATTCGTCGAGCAGCGGGTGCCCGGTTCGTACGCGACCAAGGCGCACGCACGGACTTTCACAACATCGGACGGTCAAGTTACGACGAGGCAATTGCTCGTGGAAAATCGTTCATGCGCTACATCGAAGACGGAGCCGGTTGGCAGATCCGAATCGGTCAACCACGGTGACGGCGTCTTCGCCGAAGAGACCGAGATCCGGCTGCACTTCGACTCGCCTGGTTCGTCAGCGCCCGCAGGCACTACGCGGGGCATACGGACGGATGAGGTGTCGTGGGCCAAGCCGATGCGGCCGCCGGCACGTTAGGTGGGACAAGGGCGTACATGACGTCAGCGCCTGCAGCATCGATGCCATCGACATCCGCGCCGGTAAAGTCGGTGAATCGCAGGCATGCATCGTGCAAACGCGCTCCGCGGAGGTCCGCTCCAACAAATCGCACGCCGTAGAGGTTCGCGCCGGTCAGGTTCGCGCCCGCGAGGTCAGCCCCGGTGAGGTCGGCTCCGCGGAGATCCAATCCAGTGAGGTCGGCTGCCGTCAGGTCTGCGCCGCGAAGAACCGCGTCGTGGATCATTTTTGCGGTGACCCGTCGGCCACGCCAGTCGACCGTTGCGACGGATGACGACGGTTGGGGTCGATCGCTTGATGTGGCGGGGGCCCCTGACCGGGAGATGACACCTTGTTGCCACCATAGTCCGCCGAGGACGGCGAGGCCCCCAAGGATGGATAGCGAGGCGGACAGGGTTCGTCGGGCGGTCAGCGCGTCGGCGATGGCGCTGGCGCTGGCCGCGATCACCACGGCTAGTACGACGGCGGTGACCCGAGCTCCCGCCGCCTGGGCTGTGACAGCTACTACGGCGACGGCCGCGGCGGGCACCAACCACACCGGGAACCGCGCGTAAAACGGCGCGGTCTCTTCAGGAGGGTCAGTCGGGCCAGGCGGCACTGTCACATCTTGACGTCCACGATGCTGAAGGTCCTGGCGCCTCGCCGCGAAGGTCGACGCGGAAGGGCATCCGGACTTATGCTTCATCAACCACAGGTTGAGGGTGAAGGAGGTCGGTCATGACGGTCGGCGCGTCCTACCCCCCGCCCGGACGCGACTCGGTCACCGTTCCGACCAAGGTCGAGACCGCCGTGAACATCAACGGGCAACTGAAATGCCCTTCGCATCCCACCCGCTTCCTCGGCGAGGAAGGCAGCCAACTGATCTGCCCGGCCGGCCGCCACATCGTCACCCGCCCACCAACCACGGCCTGACGGCGGGCCGGCCGTGCTACCCGCCGACCTCACCCTCGGGACCGGCTCGACGATCGGGCGATACTTCAGTCTCGTCAGTGTTGTCCCGTCGGTGTTGTTAGCAACGTGGCTATGGCTTGCGTGGGCTTCCGGTGCGGTCACCGCTCAGCCGTCGCTGGCAGCGATAGCGCACGAAACCTCGGACAACGCCATCGGGTCGGGCCTGATAGTGGCCGGGTTGGCCGTCGCATCCGCTCTCATCCTGCACCCGCTCCAATTCGCGATCGTTCAATTGCTCGAGGGCTACTGGGGCAGCACGAGACTCGGCCGTTTCTTTCAAGTCCGGCGACAGGTTGCCCACCTGTATCGGTACGGGCGGGCTACGCGAGAGCAGGAACGTCAGAACGAGTCGATCGCGACCTGGGTCCAGTCCGGGGTAGACGTCGACATGCAACTGCTGGAGTCCACCACCGCGCGTCGCACGGAACTGATGACGACCCTCGCTGCGGCCTCGGCTGCCGCCGATCAGATCGTGACCTTCCCCGACAGCCCACAGCAGATCATGGCGACTCGTCTAGGAAACGTCCTGCGCCGCGCAGAGATGCGTGCTGGGCGCTCCTACGGCCTGCCGATCCTTATGTCGGCGACGCACCTAGGCATGGTTGCCGACGCCACCCACACCGCCTACGTCCAAGACCAGCGCACACAGCTGGACCTGACGGCACGGATCTGCGCGTCCGGTGTATTCGCCGCAGCCGTGACTACCGCGATCATGTGGCCCCATGGTCTGTGGCTCCTGAGCGCACTGATTCCCTACACTGCTGCATACCTCGCCTACCGCGGAGCCATCACCGCAGGAACGAGCTACGGCCAGGCCTTGTCGGCATGGAGCGATCTCAACCGCTTCGCCCTCTACACCGCCCTCCACCTACGGACACCGATGTCAGCCAGTGACGAACAGCAGCAGAACGCCGCCGTTCGAGACCTCCTTGTGCACGTTGCCAACTTCACCGCCGATTACGACTCGCCCGCGGCAAAAGGCGATGTGCCCACGGCGAACAACGCGGAACCAACATGAATACAGGTGACGCGAAGCGGCTTCGAGTGATTCTCGTAAGCAAGCGAATGAGCTAGCAACGGCGAGACATCAGCGCGCCCAGAGCTCTTACCCGTGCGAACTAAATCTGGCTACATGCAATAGGCGTACAGCCGGCGGGAAGGTCGTCAGGACCAAGGTGGCGAAGCATCTCGGTGACGGTGGGGTCTGCGTTGGTACGACTAAACTTCGTTGATTCTGGCGCCTCCTAGCGTTGGCCACGTTGGTTACGAACAGTTGGACATGGTCCGGGTGTTGCACGACAACGCGCCGGCCAAGATCAGTATCTCCGCGCCACTTGCCGGTCTCGTCAGCCACGACGGACCCGGCGCTGTGACGCTCGAAGCTTGTTCCACATGGTCCAGTGAAGCCCCCAGTTCTGACATGGAGAATCGGCGTCGTCCCAATGTGCTGCGATGCCAGGTTGCGGCTTTTGCCTACTCGATGCCGGCGAGCGTATGCAGGGCGTCGGCGACCTCACGCTCGTGTCGCTGGTTGCAACTCGCCCACCGTGCTTCGTCAGGATCCAGGTCGGCTAGGAAGGTGAATCTGGTGCGGACGGTGGCGATCCATTTCGCCAGCTCCACCGGTCGGGTCAGGTAGCCGATGTCTTCGCGTTCGAACTCTGCCGGCTTGCGCTCGCGCAGTACTTGTTCAGCGGTCAGCGGCTTGTCACCGCGTCCGTCGTGCACGACGTCTCGGAAGACCTTGAGCACCCAGAGTCGGCGGACAAGCGACTCGTTGATCACGCCTCCGGCTGCGAACCACTGCAGGTCATAGAGATCGCGGGCCAGCGACACCCGGCGAAACCGGGCCAGCTTCTCGGCGATCGCTTCCTCGACCCGCACGACAGGTATCGCAGGCAGCGTGATGTCGTAGATGCGGTGAATCGGCAGCGCGACCGGTTCGAGGACGTCCGCCGCAAGGGCGAGCGGGTGCCGGGATAGTTCGATCTTCGCACCGAGGTTCGGCGAGCCGAGCGGGGTGTCGACCTGATGTCAGCTCGGCGGCCATCGTCCCCGAGATGTCGCACCGCGAACCCGAAGCCGGCAACCGCCGCTCCGTCGACTGCGTTCAGGACATTCAGCGCGAGGTCCGGGTCCGGGGCGGCGAAGTCGAAATCGGTGGAGAACCGGCCCGTACTCCCGGCGCGGTACTTCCGCAGCGCGGTGCTGCCCTTGAACACCAGGCCCTGGTCGAACCAGCCTTCCTGGTGCAGCAGGAACAGCAGGTGATCTTGGGCGATGTCCAGGATCGCCGCGTCCCGTGTTGTGGTGACGCCTTTGAAGTGCCGGACCAAATGCCCTTCGGTGATCACGCCCCGGTACCGCCGCTCATCAACGGCGCCAGGTCGGCGTCGGTCACCTTCGACACCGGATCGTGGCGACTCCCGGGCTTGCGCGTTCCGAACCACACCGGGGTGCGCGGCGGATACAGCTTTGCCAACCGCTCGGCCAGGTCAGGGCGCTGGGTGAGGCCGAGCAGGTAGATGCATCGTTGCGTCGTTGCAGGCTTCGCGCCCTCGATGCAGGCGGTCAGCAGGTCCGCATCGATGCGGTCGCCGGCATCAGGCAGCCACTGCGCCAGACCAGCGAGGTCCTGATACCCGGACGGGCGAGCCGCGATCCCCACCAACAACGCCTCCAACCTCCAGACCGGCAGACCATCACGGTGCTCGACCGCGGCCTCGGGAGTGGTGAGGTGCACGACCCGCCACCCACCCAGGCCTTTCGGCAGCCGAACACCGGGCGGACACGCCACCACCTCACTCGCCGGCAGGTGCTGCGCCAAACCGAGCAGCACCGCCCCAGACTCCATCGCGAGCACGAACGGCGCGTCCGGGTCGTAGGCCATCTGGGCGCGCAATTCGATGTACCGGTCCCCCGCACCGTAGGCGCCGGCACGCGCACCCGGCAGAAACTCCCACACGTTCCGCGTGCGCAACTGGCCGAGCCAGCCACGGCGCTGCAGTTCATAGGCCACCGTCCGCGCGTCATCCTCAAGCGGACGCGCGCCACCGATCTGCGCCACTAGGTCAGCGATCTTGCTCGCCGTGACCACCCGCGGCTGATCCAACTCCAGCAGCTCAACCACCGGAGCAAGCGACCGCGACAACGACCGAGCCATAGTCATTCATCCGCCTTAGTTGGCCACATACACGAAATAGATACTCATATGACTATGCAGAGACCGGGTCTTGGACTGGAATACAGTGTGGCCGGGCCGCCTGCCGTTGGGGAGGGGTATCGACGCTAAGGCCTACGCGGCTCCGTTCCGGGCAGCGAGAGCCTGGCCAAGCAACTCGAGGGGGTCAAGTTCGCGCTCAGCGTCGGCGATGTGTACAAGCTCAAACCGGCCCGCGACGTCGTAGGTCCACCAACAACGACCACATCGCGCGGCAAGCAGGGGGCCGGCCTGCTCGAACAATTGTCCGAGTTGGCAGCCTGTGAAGTCCCGGATACGTGCGCCGGCGTGGTCGTCAGTGACCGCACTACACCGGCTGAGCACTACTGCTCTCCAACTCCAAGCCGGTTTCGACCGAGCCGGCCGCAACGGCGCTAAGCGATCGGTGTTGGCACCACGGGTAGGGCGTCAGTCGGGGCCCTGGAATCATGTCGCCCATGAGGATGGTGAAACGCTTCCGGCTGTGGTCGCTCGACAACAAGCTCCAGTTCTGGGGCATCGTCCTCGCTGCCCTGGGCGTCGTCGGCGGCAGTGTCATCGTCCCAATCATGTTCTCGGGAGGCGGTAACTCGGCTCGGATTGGTACGAACACGGGTCAGGTCAACGTTGGTGGGACTGTAAACAACTATGTGACGCAAGAGAACGACCCAAACCCCAACGGCCCGCACGTTCAGTCCAACAGCTGCCCACAGGTACCAGGGGCGAGCCAATCCTCCTCGACCACGTCTATTGACCTGCTAGTTCGCCCGTACGAAAACGGGGAGTGCTGGGCCAGGGCGACGACCGTCGGACTCACGCCCTCGACGATCGAGTTTGAGATCGCCTACACCAACACGAGCAAGATGTTACAGAAAGACGTCGTGCTGGGTGTGAAGCTCGCAAACGGGCTGACCATCGTGCCTGGGACGACCTACCTAGCGAGTGACAGTTCCCCCAATGGGCAGCATCTCGATACTGACGCCATCGATACGAGCGGAGTGGTCATAGGAAGCTACGACCCAGGAGCCAATGCTTTTTTGGCGTTTCGTGCCGAAACCCCCTCGGTCGGCGACCTTCATTGTGGCAGCAACAGGCTTCGCACGATAGCAACGGTGCAGCCGAGGGGGCTCAATTACTTCTATAACACCGCCGATATTGACCTCACCAAGACGTGCGCCTCACCATCCGGGTCCGGGTGATCGAGCAGCCATGGTTACCAGACAGTGGACGCGCGACCACAAACTGCAACTTTGGGCGATTGTCGTTGCGGCGGTTGTAGCTGTGGCAGCGATCGTGGTTCCGCTGGTTCTGACGAACGGCGGCGGGGGCAAGTCAGCCACGGTTGGTACAAACAACGGGCAGGTGAACGTAGACGCGAAGGTTATTAACAACTACTACAACCCCACCCAGCAGGCCGGTCTCACGAACCAAAATTCATCCGCAACGACATACTGCCCAGACCTCGGTCCAGCGAACCCTAATAGCGAAGGCGCAGTCGTGGAGTTGTTCGGCAAGCCCATGAATGATCCCGACGCTTGTTGGAGCCAACACTTCGCGCTGGCGCGCACACCTGTGCAACTCAAGCTCATGATCCGCTACGTCAACGTCGGGAAAACTATTGCGCACGACGTCATCACGCGCGCCAACCTGGCGCCCAACGAAGCGTTGGTGCCAGGCACGACCTACCTTTACGACAGCACCTACCCCCACGGCGTATTCCTCAAAGGCGACTACGTAACCGGCGGCGGGTATGACGTTGGGAGCTTCTCTGCCGGCGCCGTCTTATACCTGACTTTCGAGGTCATCACACCCGGACCCGACGCATTGAGATGCGGCAGGACATCGTTCAAGACGGTTGGTATCGCCCATCCAAAGAAGGCAAATGAGTTCTACAACGTTCTTAATGTTGATCTTGATAAAGTGTGCGCCTCTTCTACGCCTTCACGCTGACCAGCCGACTGGGTTGATTCACGAGCACGGGCGTTGGGCTTGCAAAGTGCATGCGATTGCGGCTATACCGTAAGCAATGAGCAAGACCAAGTGGATAGCCGTGGAAGTGGTGCTCGAGGACCATGACACCTTCGCAGAAGAAGCCCGACGAAGGACAAAGGCTCAGATCAGCCGGGTAACTCTTGCCGATGTTGTACGCAAGGGCCTGAGCCGTGAGGCAACCCGGCTCCGCTGGAAGCACCGGACATCGTCATGACGAAGGCGCTCCTGATCCCGGCTTACAACACTAAGCCGGCGACCATTGTCGACCTCGGCGGACCTCCCGATCACTTGGAGAAGTTGCAGGAGCTCGTGGGTGGCTATATCGAGCGATTTCAGCACGACGCTGACGCTGATATGTGGATGAACGAGGAAGGACGCGTCGACGGCCTTCCGCTTAACAGGCGGGCCACGAGCTACATTCTGGCCGGGTCAGAGCGTGCCAAGTCCGGTGAGACAAAGGACAACGAGGAGTGGTTCTCGGTCTACGGCAACGTAGTGCTCCCTGGCCTCGCGGATGGTGACAGAGACATCACCGACGTCCCCGATCGCCTGATCCAACACTTCGGCCCGGCACCAGAGCAGAGCCGTGGAGCCGAGATGTGATCGACTTCTTGATTCACGCGGCTGCAATCGTCGGCGGCCTCATGCTGATCTGCGGCGGTGCACTCATCGTCGCTGCGTTCGTCATCAGGAACGACGGCCGCACTCGGTGACCTACCACCTGGCCGTTCACCCATTCGCCGCGCTATGTGAGAACACGCTCAACACGACTGCCGGGGCGAAGACCAACGACATGGCGATCGTGGACTGCCCTGACCGCATCTTGATCATCGACGACATCGCCGAGAAGGCGAGCATCGCCCGGTCAAGGCAACAAGGCTGAAGGGCGTTACAGAAGTCCTGGACGCCACCACAGGGTAGGATCGATCCTCCGTGGTCCGCTCACACGGCCGTAGGGGGTTCGTTAGCCCTACGAACGGAATGGTGAGCGAGATGGCACTCGTCAGCCTTACCACCGCCAAGGCGGCCAACCTGCTCTGGAAGTTCTTCGACCGCGCCCACGGTTTGATCTGTTCGGTCGCCGGTCTGCTCGCCTTGGCATCGCTGTGGGTTCATAAGACCCCGCTGCAATTGCTCCACCAGTGGGGCGTTCCGGTGCAGTCTGTTGCGGTCTACGCCTCCGCTCCCGGCTGGCACCGAGGACTGGCTATTGGGGGCGCGACGATCGCGATCCTGGCGATGGTGGGGCTCATCTCCGCTGGCCGCGAGAGTGCCTGGATGTTCGCTCACCGCGACCACTACGGCCCGAAAGGCTTCAAGAGGTTCCAGAAAGACAGTCAGCTCCTCTCTGAGCGGGATATTCACAATCTTTCTTGGATGTGGCTGGCGGTCCTTCTGCTTACTCAGACCGCCGTGCTGACGGCGGATCGCATGTGGCTGTTCGTTTTCGCGGTGTGCCTGCTGCGAGCTATCGCCGAGAGCACCGAACGCGACGACTCGTGGTATGACCGCCGCGAAACGTTCTTTCTCCGCCTTGTCGGGCTCATCCCCTTTGGATTCCTTGCCCTGGTCAAGCTACCCATTCGGTTGTGGGGGTTGTTCTCCTACCCGCTCTCGTACCGGCGCCCCGACGACCTGATCCCGCTTCCAGCGGACGAGGAGGATGGAGAGGACGTCGAGGGAGCGGCGTAGGTCGGGCACCCGTAAGCACCCCGGAACGCCGGAGTTGCGCGGGCGGCGCGGCTAGCGTGTGGGGAGCCAGCAGTAGGAGGCTCCATGACCGCACCCGCCAACACCAACTACGAATCCGTAGCGACCCAACTCGCCGCACTTGAGGCCGAGATACGTGGTTGGGAGACGGCCACACCTCCTGCGCCGCTGCCACAGCCCACCCCCGGCGCTTCGTACCCTGGCGCTCGGACGATGTCGTCGGTCTTCACCAAGCAGCTCGTCGCTACCGAATTTACCACTTCGCGAGCAACGGGCCCGTTGAGCAACCCGGCCAAGCAGCTCATCGAGCAGGCCGCCCGCGAACTGCGAGCCGAGCTCGCCAACCGGCCACTGCCCGAGAACGATGATGAGCGACTACGCCGCGCAGAACCTCGACCTGTCCCAGCCGCTCATCTGCTGGCACGAGAACCTAGGCTGATCTTCCTACGGCGCGTCGCGCTTCTGAGCATGTGAGTCAGTTACCGACAACGTGGAAGCGGTGCTGACCGCTGAACCATAGTCCGGTCTCGCGTGAGCGGCGGTAGGTACCGAGCCAGCCAACCTCACGCACGACAACATCGATATGCCATGAACGGCTGCCGAGCTCCGGAAGGGCTCCACCAAGTCGACCGAGTGAGCCGTACCAGCCCTGGAATCGGTCAAGCATCAGTACGGCCGCCCGCTCCTTCGTCGACGACCTGAGCAGGCGTGCCTCCTCGTTCGGCTCGGCACCGTTCACTCCCGCGTCGACGTTTTGCAGGTGCAGCGGGTCGCTCCCTCCGGTGAACGGCGGCCACGTCAACGCCTGAGCACGAAGCTCTTGGCGCCGAAGCCACGCCGGATCGGGTCGCACGGCCTCCGAACCGCTTAGTGCCGTGCAAAGCCACGCGGCGAAGATGTCGAGGTACCCATCCTCCCGCCATACCCGATCAAGGACCTCGAGTCTTCGATCGCCGCTACGGACGCCGTGGTCGAGCCACCACATCATGCCCTTGCCCGGATTCATCCAACCGAGGGAGTACTTGAGCATGTAGTAGAGCGCCGACCAGTAACTGATCGCCTGCTCGTGCTCGCTACGCGGGTAGGGCGAGGCGGGCAGAGACTCGTTTCCCGTGGGGTTCGCCAACACTCGGCACATGGCTGTCATGCCGTAGCTCCACGGTCCAGGAGCCTCGCTCCAGAGCGGCACTGTCACTCGTCGCACACGCAGCGCGCCGTAAGTGTCGCCCTCGCCGATCGCACTTGCCAACTCGTCACTGACCGCCGGTGTCGGGTGGTCGAGTTCCTGCGGCTGAGCGGCCGGTGCCGGCTTGAGACCAAGGGGATGCCCCTCAGCCAAGTTCGCGTTGAACCATGAGACGACGCTCGCGGCATCGTCGACGGACGCGATTCGCACGAACGCGACGTTGCTGGTGTAGCCATTGTCCCCACCACCCTGAACCGTGTATTGCCATACAGCGTCCGCAACCGCGTCCTCAAACCACACCTCGTCACGATGCACCCACTGCGGTGCACCGTCTGGCTGGCAGATCAACGCACCCGCGACGTGCCAAGGCCCGTGCATGTCTGCGATCCCTCGCTGCAGAACGAGCATCTGGATAGTGAGGGCCGGATCTGGATCATCGACGAACCAGCCCTCCATCCGCGGCTTATTCATCCCGGGACCTCCTCGCGCGTTTTGTGGTCTGGAGCGTCCCATACGGCACTGACGCAGGGGACTGCCCGCGGGCGCAGGCGACGGTGACCCGGTTCAAGCCGAGACTGCGGGATTGATCTGTCCCAATATGCATCTCGTGCCACACAGTTAATGCGAGTCACTGCCATCCACCTGCTACGCGATGCGATGCGACATCTAAGGACTGCCCGAGCGATGTCTGCGTGTGAAGAACAAGAAGCTCAAGCTCGCGCTGGCCGAGCGGACGGTCTATCAACCAGCCAACTCTGCTAGTCCGGACTCGACCGCACGCATCATCGAAGCCGAACCGCAGCCGTCCGCATAGCGAATAAGTGCCTTATCTGCGCTGTCGGTGATGAATCCAGTCGCGGCATGGGCGGCTCGCCGGGTAGCCATGACGATCAGATCGGCGTTGCGGGCATGTTGGCGCAGAGCAGAATTGCCGACCTTGTCAGCCGAGACGTTCACTCGGGCTAGCGGCCACTGCATGCCGGTAGCCTTCCCGACCCGTAGAAGGCACCCCTCATCGAGGCTGTAGAGCAGGATCTGCACGCGCAGGCTCTTGCTTTCGGATCCCTCTTCGACCGAGACTTCATCGCCGGTCCAGACGATGTCGAGACCGGCGTCGTTGGTGACGAGCGATGCCAGACGCCTGAGCGCGGGCGACATTCTATGCCGGGCATGGTGCAGAGGCGAGACCAGCGAGGCGACGAACTCCGCGCGAGTGTCAGGATCAGCGTTCGGACCGGACGCAACGACGTCTGCAATGTCGAGGACGCGGGCTGCGGCGCTGGCCGCCACCCATTGCGGTGCGTAGGACTTAATGTCTTGGAGCATCACGCGATAAGACGCGACATGCGGCGATCCGCGCAAGAAGATTTCGAGAAGCGCGCAGATTGCGCCTAAATCGTTGGGGCCGAACCGCTCGGCGACCAGATATTGGCCGAGCAGTGCCGCTGCCGTTTTCATGGCGGGATGGTTGGGGTCATCGGCCTCGAGAAAGACGGCCACGCTGGACAAGAGTACGTCTATCGCTATCTGCGGGACCGCGTCGATCGAAGCTGCGAGCTCTGCGTCGACGGTCCAAGCCGGCGCCCAATCCTGGGTTTGATCCAGGTCGACGGCGATCGCGTCCTGGGTGCCGAGTTGGCCGATCCAGCCTAACCAGGAGTCAACGCGCGCAGGCGTGTCGACGACGTCTGGGTCCAAGTCATCCGAATCGAAGTCATTGGATTCGATGGTCGCCGGCGCTGCTACGGCGAGTGCTTCGTCGTCGGGGATCCAGTCTTTCAGTAGTTCGGTATCGATGGCTCCGGTGGCCGCGAGACCCGTGAGCAAGACCGCGTCGCCGCGCGCGAATGCCACGAGGGCACCTACCGTGAGCGCATCGGGGTCGCTGGCATTGTGCAGCGATCCGTCCACGAGCATGGCTACGTCAGGCTTGGCTGCGCGCACGGTGTCAACAGCGTCGTCCAGGTTCGCCGTCGTCAGTGGCAGAGGCAGATTGACGCGACCCCATGCTCCGAGCACCGCCTCACGAACGAGTAGCGGCGGCTCCGAGTAGACGATTGTCGGCAGCGAACCATTCGCGAGCAGAGCGTGATCCTGGCCTAGTCGCACCAGTCGGCGAATTTGCAGATAGGCCAGGTTCTCATGGGATATGCCTCCGAGAGTCTCGATCTCGTACAAGATCTCAGCCGAGGTATCGGCCGACCCGGTTGCGAGAGCGAGGTCAAACTCGCGCAGCATCCGTCCAAGCGGACGCACGAGGTTGGGGTGGCGCAGCGGCATGTCCCGTAACGAGTCCACTAGGCGTTTGATGGCGAGGTAGGCCGGTCCAGCCGTCTGACTGGGCGGTCGCAGCACGAAGGTCGTGCCAGGCCCGACGAGGTCAAGGACGGAGGTCTCGATCGGGTCCTCAGACTTCAGCGGGGCCACTCGTCCATCGAATGGGCTCCAGTTGTGGGCCACTGCAGCTTCAAGGAGGGGGCGCAGTCGCCCAGCGTGAGCGGTGTTCCAGCACACGACGTAGTAGACAGCCGCGGGCCACGAGGGCTCGCGACGGGGCAAGATCAGCGGACACTCGCCGCGCTTCGACAGTGCTTCCAGAAACGGTTCCAAGGTCCTCGCCGCAGGGTGCTGTGGGGCGGCGTCCGGCCAGCTTGTGTTCGGCGGCGCGAAGAACCGGGCGAGGAACTCGTCAGCCGTCAGCGCCGTCATGACCGACCGCCGATCCAACGCGTTCTCAACTCAAGACGTTGCCGAGCGGCTTCAGATGGATCGACCTCGAAGTCGAGGCCCTCCTCGTTTCGCTGCGTTCCATGCCACGTGAAGTTCATCGACCCCTTAAGGACCCAGGTCCATCCGACCAGGATCTTCTCGTGCAGGTCGGCACCGGAGTACAGGTGCAGAGCGTCGCTGGCGCAGACGCGCTGCAACCGGCCGACGAAGGTCTGGTTGTGGGGATCCTCGCGGACGGCGACGTGAACGTGGGTGCCCTGCCGAGTGAGGATGGCGAACACGTCGGTCAAGCTCAGGGTGGATCGCGTCTCAGTGCCCATGACCGCATCGAACTGACGGAACGAGTTGTCGATGACGGGTATGTCGGTCACCCACCCGGTCACTAGCCACAACTCTTCGCTGGGCGAGCACAACTCCGACAGGAGCGCTGCGGCGAGCACGTCGCCGATGGCCAGCCCGTTGCGAGGCCGGGTCCGGAGTGTTCTCTTGCCGCTCATTGCAGGTCCTCAGCCAGTGACAGGCTCGCGTGCAGAGTCCCGTGCCGTTGGTGGATACCGGTGACTCGGGCGTAGACGCGGAGCCCGTTGTTTTCTGCCGCCGTCACCGTCGCCTGGCGAATGCTCTCGGCCAGAGTCGCGCGGTGCGAGTACGGGGCGCTGAGCATCACTCGTCCGTCAGTTTCGATGGCCTGGACAAAGTCGCCGAGCCACCCTGCATGGGTCACGTCCACGATCGATGTTCTATCCCAGACGACACTTTCGAGGATCATGCGTTCGACGACCACATCCCGGCGGTAGGGGTGCCAGTGTTCTAGGCGTTGCGCGCGTGCTTGTGGTCCTCGAAGCCACAGTATGGAAAACGCCGCGTCTGAACTAAGCGGGGACAGGCCAAATCCAAGATCGCCGCGGTATGCGTGGAATACCAGGGTGCGTGCATCGATCTCCACTTGGAGGCGTTCTTCCTGGCGTGTCCAGGACGCCGCGAGGTCGGCAACAACCCGATCGATCGCTGGAGTCGATCCCGGGCGCAGCATGCGCGCTGCGAACGTAGAGACCAGCAGGTGCCCTGGTGGACCGTCGGTCTCCGTCCAAGTGGTCAGGAGGCTACTCAGGGCGTTGTCCATCTGGGTGATTCCGGCAGCGCCACGAAATTGGGCTACTGATTGGGCAATCGGACTCGCGGGATCGAGTAGTCGTCCCACGACGTCTTGCATCGCCTGGTCCACCTCCTCGGCATCGGTGGCGGCGCAGGCACGGCCAACAGCGTCCCAGAATTTGCGTGGATCAAGTGCATAGTCGCGATAGAGCGTTTCGATGAGGCCTAGGCCGCCAATCGACGTTTCCGACACGATCAATGTGTACTCGTGGCTCTTGGAGTCGAACTCGACATCCACCGTGAGATCGGCTTCCTGCGCGTCGGGCAGTGCCTCCTCGGCTGCAGCCAGAATCGCGTTGGCCAAGGTATCGAGGAACACGCGATGAAGGAGATCGGCGGTCTGGTTTTGCAGATCGTCGGCGGCGAGCAGACGGCCCTGTTCTTCGATTACGGAACGCACGGTTGGATCGGCGGACAAATCAGTGAGGTCGCTCAGCGTCCGAGCCTGTCCGGGCAGGCCGTTCTCATCTGCGCGATAGGCGATAGCGAGGAACTGTGCGAGATCATCGGCCCACCGGCCGCCAGCCAAGTTGCCGGGTATTGCGGTGACGTCGCGGCCGGAAAGTCCGAGGGCGATGAACGCGTGCAGGTAAATCTCGGACAGCCATTGCCGCTGGAACAAATTGGCGATGTCGTCTAGACGCGGATCCTCCAGAACACGCCGACGGAACGCCAAGGTTCGCCATTGTGGGGTAGTGGAGAACTCGCGGAAGAATTCGGCGTCGCCGGACGTGAGTCGACCGGTCACGATCATTGCGTCAACGTCGAGTTCGAATCCGATGGCCGCCGGTTGCCCCTCGATCGCATATCGGACGTGGACGGGGGTGCGAGAGCCACCCTGAAGCAATGTTTCTCCGTCGGAGCCGATCGCCATCCGACGGACGTTCAACGGTCCTCCCCCCACGTGGAGGGCGAACGCGCAGGTGTCGACGAACTCGGCCCACGCCGATGGGGCCGGGATGTCCACCCGGTGCAACGAAACCTCGTCGTACTCGAACGCCGATCTCCACAACGGCAGAGCGTTCGACGTGTCCGCCACGTTGGGGGGCGGGCTAGTCAAGCGGATCGCGAGCGGCCGAACGACTTGATAACTCTCACCTTCGGCAGTCGTCCAGGTTCCTAGTCCGTGGCCCCGGGCAATGACATCCCTCAGTTCTAAACCCCGACCCGGCGCGGGTACCGGCAGCCAGGTGCGAAACAGTGGGTTGGCGTAGCCGAATCTGCGACTAACTCTGCCGGGCACTGCATCCCGCAGTGCCTGCGCGATCGGCATAGTGCCTTGTTGATCACCGAAGTTTGCAGGTAACTCAAACTGCACGTCTGGGGTGTTGAGCGAGGCGAAGAGCGAGGATGTCATGAACTCCGGCAGCGGTGTCCGGTCCTCGGCGCCGGGATCGACTTCCCCCGGCAACGGCCGCCAGGATGATTCCAGGCGGCGCAGCGCTGTGGGCACGACCGACATCAGCAGCGAGCGCGGCTCGTCCCACAGAGCGGCCTGCACCTCGTCCTGTGTAAGCGCTAGGGAGCGACGCAGGTACTCGGCTAACTCCTGCTGGCGGTCCGTATTGGACAGCACTTCGCGCAGCACGGACACGACCTGGCTCGCCTTAGGATCAGACCAGTTTCCTCGTGGCGGCGAGAGTATGGCGCGGACATCGGCGCCCGTTTTACGGGCCAACCAATCGAGCAGAGCGTGCGTGGACTGCATCTTTGCGACGTACCGGTTGTTGATGGGTAGGGACCGGGCATCGATTTCCGGGTCGAGTAACTTCTCGTAGGTCTGGTAGGCGAGACGGTCTCGCCCGTAGTCCGACAGGACTACAATCGTTATCGGTCGCATCTCGAGTCGGCGACCTGCTCGCCCACGACGTTGCAAGAACGAGGCCAGGTCACGGGGGGCCTTGTGCTGGATGACGGCGCCGACGCGTGGGTCGTTGAATCCGACTTCCAAAGACGAGGTAGCGGTAATGACGTCGGCGCCAGAGTCTGTGCCGGCGTCTTGAGATGATGTCCTGGCTACGCGCAGCGCTCGATCCATTCGTTGCAGCTGAGATGGCAGATCCCATGACTGACCGTCGAGGTATCTGTCTCCGGCTTGAGGTGCTTGCGGACTGCGCAAGTCCGCGAGTATCGCGCCGATTGGCCGGCCTCTTGGCGTGACGCCTTCCGCGTCGCGCAGATTGTCATAGAGGCGGTTGATGACGTCGAGATTGTCGGTGAACGCGAAGGCGACCGATCCGTAAATGCCGGGGGCGTTGTCGAGAACGCGACCCAGCAGCATCGCGGTCTGGATGGTCGTCGACAGCAGTGACGCCCCGGAGATCGGGTCTCCCCGCACTACGATTCCGTACTCTCGGCTGACGGGCAGCATGTCGTCGGCAGCTGGAGCGATTACTTCGACATTGCTGCGCTCGGTCCCGGTCAACGTGGCGAAGAAGTCAGCCGCGTCGCGCAGTGTTGCCGACAGGCCCACCATGACGGGGCTCGACGCGCCCCATTGGCGGTTTGCGTGGCGCCAGCGACGCAGCGTCAAGCCCACTTGCGCGCCGTGCACACCCGAGTATGTGTGCACCTCGTCGAGCAACACCAATCGAGTGCCGTTCGGCCCTTTCCACCCCAGCAGACGGGCCAACTTGCGACTGGTGGCCTGCTGGCTGACCATCTCGGTGGAACTGAACAGAATGTCGGGCGGGCTAGCGATCATCGAGTCCCGGGTGAGCGCCAGGGTTCCCAGAGCGGTTGCGTAACCGCAGGCGGAGCAAACGAGTCGCTCGGCGTTGGCCGCGCGGTCCGCGTCCGACCACACCAAGGTGCCTAGGCAATTATCGGTCGGGCAGGAGAAGTATGGACATGCCCAGCCTTGTCCTTGCCGTCTCCACTTGCTCCGGGGGTTGCCGACCCGTAGGTCGGCGTCCCAGGGTGTATCTCCGTAGAGGAGCGCGATCCGGGCCGGACGCGATCCCGGCCCGACCAGGGACCCAAGTTCGGTGACCGTACGCAATGCCTCGCGTGCCTGGTCGCGCAATAATTCGTTGCGAGGGTACAGCGCCAGCGTGTGCGGTCCGGTTCGAGGCGTATCCGTGCTCGTCGCGATGTCGAGCAATGCGGGGAGGTAGAACGCGAGGGTCTTTCCGGAACCGGTGCCCGCGGTGATGATCCGAGCCGACACCTGGGACTCGGCCATTGCTGCGAGGATGGAGGAGGTTGCCTTCAGCTGGAACGTGGCTAGACGCGACCCGCCGACGATCCGTGTGAGGACATCGGCGTGCAGTTCGGTCCAGCCGGGACCCTGCGCGAGGTTCTCAATCGCCGCGGTCGGTGTGATCGATCGGCGTGGATATCGCCGGGGCGCGACCCGCAGTCGATAGTCGGCCACCAGGGTGCTCGAGTTGCGCCACCAGCCTGGGACCGACGCGTCCTTGGGCGGCCAGAGTTGCCGCAGCGCGCGTAAGAGCCTTAGCGTCTCACCCAGTCTCGTGCGGTAACGAGGCGTCGACTCCGGCAGTCGGTGAAGCAGCCCCGCGTCGAGTAGGTGATCGAGGTAGTCCTCGATGGTCAGCAGTTCCGAGTCTGGGCGCGTCGCATCGATATCGAGTTGGGCGTCGACCGCTGCTTCGACGTCGGCCTGGCTGAGGAAGCCATCGACGATCCCCCAAGAAAGTAGGCGAAGTTCTCGGTCTTCGAGTCGGCTCAACAGGTCGGGGACGCCTGTCCAGCGGTCTCCTGTCACGAGAAGACCAGATAGAGTTGCTCCGATAGCGAGCCGTCTTCTCTGATCATCCGAAGCTCGTCGTCGCTTAGATCAGCGAGACGTATCCGGCCGTTATCGAATTTGGCCAGCACGCCGTCCAGATTCGAATCCCCGGCGGCACCGAGCATCTCTTTTACTGCTTCGAGGGTCGAGATGAAAATCGTGACGTCGCTGGATTTCACCTGCGCGACTGCGGACGCCTTCCTCAGTTCCCCGATCTTCGCGGTTACCTGCTGACGCTGGGCGGGATTGAGCATGGGCACGAGGCCAGTGCGCAACTGGGCGATCGCGTGCTCTGCCCACGTTCGCCATGCGGCCTTGTCCCGGTCCGAGATTTCAGCGCGGACAGTGCTCACGTCCTTTGACCGCGCCGTGAGGAACTGCGCGGTCGGACGGCCGATCCCCTCAACTTGATCGCGCAATCTCTTCGCTGGCTTGTCCAGGCCCACGACCGCCTCGACCGGGACGCCTACCGCTGCGAGCTTCCTATGTGCCGCCAAGCAAGTTTGCAGATCCCCCACTTCTGCGTTTAGCCTTCGTAGCGCTGTCTCGACCTGGCTCTGATCCTGCGTCTCCTTCTCGTTATCGCTCTTGGCACGCGAGAGCGCAGTGAGCCTTCTGGCCCGCATCGCCAAACTGTCGCTAAGAGTCAACTCAGTCATGCGACACCGGTTCCTCCACAGTCTCGAGCCATATCCTGATGGTCTCCTTCAACTGCTCGTCGATATCGGCGACGGCGCCCGTACTGCTCTGCGCGCCTGAGATACCCGCTTCGATCCACTGCGAGCTGTACTCCAGATAGTCGGCTATTGCGGGCAGATCCGCTCCGGCGACTGTTCCGACCGTGCTCAGCAGCGCCAGCCCGCTTTGAGTTTGGGCGCTGTCCAGCAGGCGTTCGACGGCCGTGATGGCGCTGGGCTCCCAGGTCCGCGCAGCGTCGTTACGCACGTTGAGGGCGGCAAGATCGGGAACTCGCACAAAACCGTGACTTTGCCCGGCTTTCACGGCCTCGACGATCGCGTCCACCGTCTCCACGAAGCTGACGCCCGTTGGAAGATGCACACGAACACGGTCGCCTAGCTCTTTCCACAGTTCCATCTGCCTGCTAGTGGCCCGTATCAGGTCCTTAAGCCTTCTCTGCGACTTGTCACACCAGTCGGGGACGTCGAAGTCGTCCTCCGAGGAGGCTAGGTCCTTGGCCTTACGAATGATCGAGGTGAGTCGCTGGATGTCCACTGCGTTCACTGCCCCGTCGCCCTGCGCCGCTCCGACGCCTCGCAGCAGGCGTGCGACAGCGGCGCTACGTTCGGCGACGTAGCTCTGGTAGGCGGTCAGCCATCCCGGTGCGCGCGCGGCGGCGTCGGCCCGATGCCCGGCAGCGTCCTGCCACAAGGCGGCATTGACGTAGTCGAGATCCTTCGCTTTCAAGGGGAGTTGCCCGCAGGCCGCCGCTCCGCGAATCAGCAGGGCAGTTGCCTGCACCAACGACGCGTCATCGACAGCGAGCACACCCAGAATCCGCCGTTTGGCTTCGCCGACGTATCCGGTGACGACCGCGTCGAGGCGCGGGAGAGCATCCCCGGCACGCTGCCAGTGGCCCGCCTCGATGTAGACCAGACCGCGGAACATCATCGCGGTCCGGGCATCGCGGGGAAGCCGCAGGATCGGTTCCCCGACAAGGTTCTCGGGGGCGCCCTCGATCGACACGCTCCGGGAGTTGTTCGGTATCGCCTTAACCAACGTCGCGGCGTCCGGTTCCCTGATGACGGTGTCGAACCAGTCGATACGCGCAAGCAGTGCCTCGCGCACGATCGATCGCAGGTTTTGGGCGAGGCTTTGAAGTAGCGGCTTTCCGTTCGACCATGCCTCGATGTCATCGAGTTGTTTCTGAACCGACTTCGGTATTCCGCCTGAACTCGGCTGCTCGTCTCGATCGTCGGCGGTTTCTCGCGTCGTGCCATCGACAAGGTCGGCGGGAATCGCCTGATGCGAGAACGCCGTGAGGATCCGGCCGTCGATCGGCTCTGTTCCGACCGCTCCCCAGAATGTCAGCAGCGATTCGAGTCGGCCCGCCTCATCTCCCGGGTAGTCCTTTTCGATCCCCTCACGGACATGGGTTGGCAGGTACGGCAGGCCCATCGCCGCCGACTCTGGCCCGAGAAATCCGGCGGGCGGAAACGCGCCGCTGCGGATGGTCTGCACGTTGTCGGTCAGTACATCGCGTACGGCGCGCGCGAGAACCCGTCGAGGGTTGAAGACGATCCGGGTGCCGTCCCGTTCAGCACAGGCGCGGACTGCCCGCAGGATTGCCGCCTTATTGTAGGGGTACAACCCGTACTCCTGGCTTGATCTGCCGAAGGCTGCATGGCAGGCGGACTGAAAGTCGCAGCTGGTGCAGAAGTTCTGGATCTCGGGGCTCGCCTTCTCGAGTTCCGCTCTGCCTACGCGAGCAGCATTGAGATACCGCCCGATGAAGTCGACAAAGACTTGCTCATCGAGGCCTTTGGTGTCGAACTCGACTTCGACCTTGTACGTGGGCGACGACGCTTCGGCGCGGGTGCGGAACGTGTCAGGCAGCGAGTCTCGGTAGTAGCCCGGCGTGACCGCCATCATGGTGCGGACGGTGGCGTACTTCTCGATGCCCTGGATAACCCCGACCTCCACGATCGCGTCGAGCAGATCGCGGCGCACGCCCTGGATGAGCGCCACATCCTCGATCAGCAGCACGATCTCCTGGCCGACGAACTTCTCTCGGATCTTCTTGAATGCTTGGCTGACGTCACCGACGTTGAGGCTGGCCGCCTTTGTCACGGCGGTATCAAGAACCTCGTTCAGCAGACGAACTGCCTCAACCTGTACCGCCGGGGTGCCGAGTCGTCTGAAGATCTTCTTCGTCGCGGCGGCCGCGTCGGCGATGTTGGCGTAGTCGCCGATATCGGTCGGCAACTCCTCGACCGTGAACTCAAGCGGCACGTCGGGCTCAGACTCGTCCCGCCCGAACAGCGCATATCGGGCCCGGCGTCGGATGAACGAACCTGGCCGCAGCAAATGAGCGCGGAAGAGTGGATCGAGGAAGAACAGCCTCAACCCGTCGTCTCCGACAAGCGGCTTTGCGATCGAATTATCGGCGGGCAGGGTCCGCAACGCCTCAGCCAACTCGGCGAGGATCCGCTGCTCCATTTCGTCCAATGTCATACCGCTGCCGAGAGTTGAGATCTTGCGGCGTATGTCGTCGAACTCAGGGTCCCGCTGGTTAAGAAGGAGCTTTTCGATGACGTCTTTCAGGCTTGTCTCGGTTTTTTGAAGATAGATAACATTGCGACGTTCCGCGATATTGGCATCGATCCAGCGAACGAGGTGCGATTTGCCGGCACCGGACTCGCCGAGGACGGTTGCGACGAGCACTCCGTTCGTTGTCGGCGCAGTGAGGAACTCGTCGAGAACCTGTTCCTCGGAGACGAATTGGACGGAGGTCCGGCCACTCGCTCCACCACGTTGGCGCGTGATGCGCAGCGGCGAGTGGGTCGCCAGCAGTACGGCAGTGGACGGGGTGGCCGCCTCGGTCGGGATGGTCGCCGTGACGGTGTCTGATGACCAGCAGACGTAGTTGACTTGCGTGGGCACCGAGATCACCCCTTAATTCTTACAGCCGAGATGTAACGGTCTCGGCCGTAGTCCTGAGCATCGGGCAGGGCTAGCACGCCGGATGGATCAGACTGGTAGGTCATCGTCAGTACCTTGCGTTCCTCTGCGCTGGACAGCGCCAATCCGAGTGCACGCATGCCGTTGTCGGGGTCGTCGGCGAAGCCTTCATACGTGGCGCTCGGGTGACCGGGCAGGACGGGGAGTTCATGTCGAAGGAAGTCGAGCAATTGCTGGACGGGAATCTGTTCACTGCGAGCCAATGGTGGGCCGGCAGGGTGGCGTATTACGTCGATGACGGCCTCAGTTGGGTCGGGGACGATCTTCACGCCGGTCTGTTTTTGGCCTGCCCCAATTGCCATGGCGGTCAACGCGGGCCGTCCGAAGCCGAGTGCCTGGGTCCATCGCGGAAATGCGTTCCATCGCGTGTCGTTGCGGAACAATTTTACAGAATTCGCACTCTGCACGTAATCCCAGTCCAGCGGAACGGTGGGTGACTGGCGCATGAGCCAGATCAGGCCGACACGAAGGTCCGGAGCGCCTTCGAATTCGGGACCGATCGTGTGCGGCGGCGCGACCAGTCGGTATCGGAGCAGGCGGATGAAGGCTGAGGCGTCTCTAACCTTCGGGGCCTGGTAGAGGCCATCCGCACTCTGTTGAACAAGGCCGAACGCGTGCAAGCCGGCCAGGGCTCGGGCGGCGTGAACCCCGTTTTGTGGCGTGCCCGAGCGCATCGCGGTCGGGGTCACGAGCCCGAGAATCTCCTCCTGGCTGAGGTCGGAACGCTCCATGATCACGCGGTAGATCAGCCACATGGTCTGGGGCAGGCACAGCACTCGGCCTGGGTCCAGAATCTCCATTCACATACTCCCAAGCAGAGCGCCGAGCGAAGTACTGGTGGTGAGGCCCGTCATATCCCGCAGCAGATTGCCGGGCCGATCCGGGTCGGGTGTCGATTCCGGGCCCACGACGTAACTGACTAGCCCGACGGCTAGGCGCTCGCGGATCTCGGGCTGCAAGTACGCATCCGGCAACACGAAGGTCATTACCCCTGGATAGTTCTGCACCAACGGGATCTCCGAGTTCGGATCATCGAGCACGATGGGGGTATGCGGCACCGATCGTTGCAGCCTCTGCGCGGCGGCAGGGGGTAAGCCCCAGAACACATTGACGTTGCGCTGCGCCAGTCGGACGAGCAACGGCTCGGGGTCTTCCCCTTCTCCATATCTGACGAACAGCGAGGGACTGTCGCCGCGCCAACTGGATAGGGGGTCACTTCTATCGCGCGGCGTAGGCAAGAGTGGGCTCGGTTCTTCCCGGCCGACCCCAGGAGACGAGTCGGGTGCGCGCCGACAGGCCGGACATCCGCGACACGCTGGCGTCGTGCCTAACCAACCGCCGTCGAAAAACACTCGATAGTGCCGCGCGACCACCCGTCCGACGCACTCCTCGCCTCGCACCAGAGACACCAACGCCGCCAACGCTCGCTGTTGAGCGGCGTGCACGGTCTGACGGACAGTTGCTAACGCATTCCTCCACCCCGGCTCGCCCTGCAGTTCGCCGCTGAGCAATTCGAACTCGATGAAGTCAGCGATGTCCGCGTGGAACGCGTCACGGGCCGCTGCTTGTGCCTCCATCGACACGTCGGGGTCATGGACCCACTGCGGGCTCCGAAGCCGGATGATTCCGGCTTGGGCCATCAAGGTGAGTGTGCGCACGTTCCACTGCGCGCTGCGCCCATATCCTTCAGCCATGTAGTCCGGGAGGGTGCTTTTGCGGACCCGGTAGCGCAGCGGGGCGATTTGAGTGCCAGCACTCAGGAGTGCTCGCCAGCGGTTCCAGCCTCGGTCGTCACCGATCAGGGTGACTTGACTCAGGCTCTCCGCGATGCGCCGGTCCTGCGGACCGCTGCACAGATAGGCCACCGACGGACGGCCGTCACGTCCGGCACGCCCGATCTCCTGGTAGTAGCGGTCGACGGTCTCCGGCAGACACGCATGGAGCACGGTCCTCACGTTCGGCATGTCGAGCCCGAGTCCGAACGCAGACGTCCCGACGATCACATCCAGGCTCGTGTTAGTGGTCTGTCCGAAGGTTGTGAGGCCACGCCAGCGTTCCATGACTGAGCGGCGCTGCTCCTCGCTGGAGTTGCCGGTTATGCAGCCGACTCGGACCAGGCCTTTGCGACGAAGCAAAGCGGCCCAGGTCTCGGCGTCCTCGACCTTAGTCGTATAGAGGATCAGCGGACGAGGGAGGCGACTCACCGCTGTCAAGACCGCCTCTGCCCGTGCCGATTCGTCGGCGTAGTAGTCGAAGAAGAACGCCGGCTCGGTACGCAGTTCTGATCCCCAGACGAGTTCCACCTTGTCTTCG
Source organism: uncultured Jatrophihabitantaceae bacterium (assembly GCA_964252015.1). Taxonomy (GTDB): domain Bacteria; phylum Actinomycetota; class Actinomycetes; order Mycobacteriales; family Jatrophihabitantaceae; genus CAXSBR01. The sequence goes on from CAXULW010000003.1 coordinate 106,068, forward strand.
CCGACGGTGAACAGTCTGGTGAGCAGGTCGAGGGGCTGCTGAGAAAGTGTCGCGCTGAGCAGCAGCACGGAGGGCTTCTTATCTTCCGGTGCGCGCTCGTACGCCTCCCGAATCAGGCCCGGCATCGTCTGGAACTCGGGCCGGAAGTCAGTGCCCCACTGATCGACGAGATGCGCCTCGTCGATCACGATCTGTTGCAGATAGCCGGCCTGCGCACACTCCAGGAAGACCGACGCCAACCCGGTGACCAGCGCCTCTGGTGAGGTGTACAGCACCCTCTGTCGACCCGTTCTTACCTGCTCGCGCAGATCTGTCTTGATGTCATCGCTGAGCGATCCGACGTAGGCGTACTTCGCCAGCGGGCTAAGGGGCTGGCCTCGGTCACGGGCGGCTTCAGCCGTTCGGCGTTCCATATCGAGGGCAAGCACGACGGTTGGTACGACCACGATCGTCACTCCGTGAACCGATAGCAGTGCTTTCGACCATGCCACGGCGGTCTTGCCGCGCCCGGTCGGCAATGCGACCACGAGGGCTCCGCGGGCGTTGAGCACGGCGGCGCGGGCTGCCTGCCGCTGTGTCTCTCCGCGATAGGTCTGGTACTGGTGTGCTTCCTTCCAGAAGGGGTCGGCCGGCAGTTGCGTCGGCCCGTCTGGTTCAACGTCCTGGTACGCGGCGCGAACCTGCTCTCGCGCGATGCTGGCTACTGCAGCGTCGTCGGCGGGCGAGGGCGGCTCCCAGTCGAGGGCGCGGATAGATAGACGGCCGTCGACCAACCGAGTCGACGAACACTCCACCTCGCCCCATTCCTCCGCGGTGGGCCAGGGACGCGCTACGGGGACGGCCAAATGAGGGCTTCCGCCATACGTCACGCTCGAGATGAGCAGCACCTGTCGGGTCAGCGACGCAACGTCGCGCCAGCCCGCCGTTCCACCCGCCAGATCGGCCACAGCATCCAGGAGGCGGCGGCAAGCGTCGCTGCAATCCTGCCCGGCCAGCAGTAGGCCCGCTTCTGGCCAGGCCGTCAGCGAAGCCTGCGCCACGGTCAGGTCATCCCTAGACATAGTCCGTCCACGGCTGCGTGGAGACGACGACACAACTCACTGCGCTGAGCCTGACCACGGGGGTCGTGACAGCGACTTCGATTGCACGGCCTAAGGCCACTTCGATCTGCAGCGCCGAGGGATCGCTCACAAGGCCCGCCGCCTGCAACCGGGCCGTGCTCTGGGCAAGGACGTAGGCGGTCTCCGCGCGCACCTGCTGTGCCGCCCGTCTCGATGCCTCGGTCACATCCGACACCACATCGACGTGCTGACGTGCTGTGCCATAGCAGGATCCCGCGACGGGTTCCAGGTTTCCTACGCCGCCCAAGATGGCATGCAGAGCCGGGATCCTTTGGCGGTTTAGGTTCGCGTCCCGGCTGTCCTTCATGGGTTGAGACAGATACCTGGCGAGACCGGGATCCCCGACCGGGTCGGAGTTCATCGGCACCCACACCCGGTGATGCTGTGGCCGGAAGGCGGCATCGGCGCGTCGCCGGGCGACAGGTTCGGCCTCGCGCTCCCCAGCAAGAACCTCGAGGATCGGAACCAGATCCGCCTCGACAAGGAAGTCGAAACCGAAGAATGCAAGTGGCTCCTGCTGCCAACTCGGGTTCAGGCGCCACATCGCGACAGCCTGGCCGCGGTCGTCCAACTCCAGCACATCTTCGATGCCGTCGATGAACGGATTGCCTCTGCGGAACAGTCGCCGTCTGGCCGTCAGTTTCCAGCGGTCGAAGAAGCCGGTCCGGGCGGCATCGACGCTCATCAATCGGCTCAGGAGGCGGGTACTGACAAGCGGGTCCGCTTCTGTGTTCCGCTCGAACCTGATACTGCCGTCGATGTTTTGCCTGCTCGTGAGTCGCAGTCCCTCTACTCCTTCGATCAAGTGTCGGTAGGACTTCTCTATTTCCGCGGTTTGCGTTTCGTACTGTGCGATGGCGAGCGCCATTGCGGCGCCATCGGCCTGGGTGCCGTAACTGGACTCGAGTGCGTCGACTTCGTTGATGCGGCGTTTCTCCTGGGTGAGCGCGGATTGGATCGACTCGGACGCTGCGACGAAACTCTCGACGCCCTCGGTGACGAGCGTGGCCCAGACCTCGTGGGTGAGATCGTCAACGGCCTCGTGCATCGCGGAGGTCGAATCGGTGAAGATGCCGAAGCCATTGGCAAGCACTTTCAGCCAGGCGGTCACGAGGCCGTCTGGGTCAGCGTCCACTACCGCAACTTGCTCAGCCGCTCTGTGGTCGCTGTAGCGATCCACTCGGCCGATGCGCTGCTCCATCGAGTTGGGGTTCCAGGGGATGCGGACGTGGAAAATTACACTGGCATCCTGAAAATTGTGACCTACTTCGCCCGTGTCGTCGGTGATCAGGATGCCGCCAGAGTCGTGCCATTTTCTAGCGGCCTCTTCTCGTTGTTCCTCAGGCTGGCCGCTGCGGTGGGCGTAGATAGGTGTGACGGCGCCGCTGTCACACGCCATCCGTTCGGCTAATTCTGTGGCCAACGTTCCACGGCCGCAGAAGATGACGGCCTTTGCCGGTGGCTTATACCGGGATCTGATGGCGGCGGCGAGGGACTTGAGCCCGTCGGTGCCTGCCGCCTCGCGGAGTCGGTCGACGAGGCCGGCCTCGAAGCGCAGGACGGGGGCGGCATCCAATATCGCTTTGTCGGGGGGGAGGAGCACTGTGGTACCGATGCCGTTGACGCGGTAGTCGAGTGCGGCGAGCAGATCCTGTGCGGGACCACCAGTACGTGAGATGAGTACGGCGAGCACTGGACCATAGGGGTCAGGGCTCCTGTCGTCATCGAGGATGCTAGCCGCACAATCGGATGCCCAGTCTGCGATGACCGCCGCTGCCGAGTTCGCTTCCTCCGATTGCAGACGCAACACCTTGGGCCGGGTTCGTCCGGCGAACTCGAACGGGGTGAGCAGGCCTTCGTCGTCCAGACGCTGCATCTCGATAACGTGTCGCCGGTTGCGGATGACTCTGTGGTGCAGTCGGTATGTCTCCGAGACGTGCGTGCGCACCGTTGCGACCGCCAAGCGAAGTGCGTCCATGTCGACGGTCGCGGGGTCGGTTCCGGGTGTTCCGTAGATCTGTATCGCGTGATCCATGGCTTGGTTCAGTGTCGCGTCGCCGGGAATGATCTTGCGGATCTCGTCGAACTGCAGTTGGAGCAGGTCAGGGTTGTCGGCATCGGGTTCTTCGTCGAGGCCGAAGACGGCAAGGGCCAACTCACGCCGCGCGTCGAGCAAACGCTCGAACTCGTCCCTGTTCTCCCAGCGAAACAGTTGGGGGTCGAGAAGATTGAGAAGAGCCAGGTGCGTCGCACTGCTCCGGGAAAACGGCGTGGCGGATAGCATCAGCAGACGAGGCGTCGCGTGGGCGAGACAGGCCAGTTCTCGGTAGGGCGAATCCTCTGGACCGGTCGTGCGGGCGAGCAGGTGGGCTTCGTCGACGATAAGCAGGTCGACGCCACCGAGGTCAGCCCATCGGTCGAACTCGCTGTGTGCGACGATCTCGAACGGCGACTTCCCGCCGGCCAGAGGGAAGTCGTCCAGGTAGAATTTGTCGAGCAACTCTGATCGCCACTGAGTCATGAGCGCTTCCGGAACAATCAGGCCGATCCGTCGGCCGGGTGCATCGAGAAGTAGTTGGCGCATCACGAATCCAGCCTGGATGGTCTTGCCCATCCCGACTTCGTCAGCGAGCAGATACCGTTGCACGGGATCGCGGATGATCCGCAAGGCTGCGCTGATCTGGTGCCCGTGCAGGCGAACGCCGGCCGACATGATTCCGGTCGCCGAGGCCGTCGCGGCCCGTTCCGCCAACAGGAGTCGCCGGACCGGTTCACGCGCATCCCGGTAGCGTGGCGTCTCGTTGGCTCCGGTCAGCAAGACCTGCAATGGGTCGCGAGGAGGCCGGTCCCAACGCACCCGAAGTCGATCCTCGGAGACTTCGATATCTACGTCGGTGTTCGGGAGGCGCACGTAGTAGCCGTCCGGCCCGCCACCGATGACGCGACCCGCGCGCCAATGGCGCGACCCGTCCTGGAAGAAAACGCGTGTCTGCGTCCCGAGTCTGACCCGCTGGACCTGGCTCAGCGGTACCCAGACCGATTCCGCCGCGGGTTGCGCGGCGGATTCGAATGAGTCAAGCCGGGCCCGGCCATCCAAGATGTCGGCAATTCGGGCGATACCAGGAGCTTTCGGGTGAACGACGAGATGACCGATGACGCTGCTGCGTACCGTCCCACCCATCAACACCCCTCCGCCGGTCATGTGAGTCTCGCACTAAACCTGCCGACCCCAAGATCGAACCGGTCCGGGGCCGACCAGGAGGACTCGACGAGCGCGGACATAGCCGCTCCGGCAGGTAGTCGGAGCCATAGAAACCAAGCTGACCCTCTCGGGCTCCCGGTCACCGTCTTAGGTTTGGTGGCCTCCAAGACCTGAGACTCCCCCACCTGTCGGCCTTGCCATCGCCGTAGCAGCCATCAGCGCCACGCCGACGGTTACTACTGTCAGACCGTCGTGGTTCAATCCCACTAATGTGATTCAACGCAGAGCAGTGCCACCGAATAACTGCAGCCTGTGGAGCCCAAGTTGTCTGTAGTTATTCAAGGGAAGGCAGATCCGCACCGAACAGGAGGAACGACGTGAAAGATCACAAACCAGCAGTGATCCTGCTCAGCGGGGGGCTCGACTCAGCGACGGTGCTGGCGATCGCGCAGCAGGAGGGTTACGAGCCGTACGCGTTGAGCTTCCGCTACGGGCAGCGTCACGCGGTGGAGTTGACGGCCGCGAAGCAGGTCGCCGAGTCCGCTGGCGTGGCCAGGCATGTCATCGCAGAGATCGATCTGCGGGTGTTCGGCGGCTCGGCGCTCACGGCCGAACTGGATGTGCCGCACCACGCCAGCGTCGAGGACCTCGACCCGGACGGGATCCCGATCACCTATGTCCCGGCACGCAACACTGTCTTCTTGTCCTTCGCGTTGGCCTGGGCCGAGACCCTCGGGGCGAGCGATGTGTTTATCGGCGTCAACGCGTTGGACTACTCCGGCTATCCGGACTGCCGCCCGGAGTACATCGCCGCGTACGAGCAGATGGCCAACCTGGCCACGAAGGCCGGCGTGGAGGGCACTCAGCAGTTGAAGATCCACACACCGCTGATCAACCTCACCAAGTCGCAGACTATCGCCCGGGGCCTGGAGTTGGGGGTGGACTACTCCCTCACGCACAGTTGCTACGACCCGAGCGTGGATGGCCGCGCCTGCGGCACTTGCGACTCGTGCTTGTTGCGCGGGCGCGGGTTCGCTGAACTGGGGCTCACCGACCCGGCTCTGGAACTGGCGGGCAGCGGGTTGTGACCTACCGGTTGAAGGAAATTTTCTACACATTGCAGGGCGAGGGCTCCCATGCCGGGCGGCCAGCAGTATTCGCGCGGTTCACGAGCTGCAACCTGTGGACTGGGCGTGAGCAGGACCAGCACCGCGCCATCTGCCAGTTCTGCGACACCGACTTCGTTGGCACCGACGCCATCGGCGGGGGCAAGTTCGCGACCGCCGACGCCCTGGCCGACGCCATCGCCGGCACATGGGGAGGACAAACCCATCCCCTGGCTGAGCCCTACGTGGTGTGTACGGGGGGCGAGCCGCTGCTGCAACTGGACTCCTCCCTGATCGACGCTCTCCACACACGGGGATTCACGATCGCCGTAGAGACCAACGGCACCCAGTCGGCGCCGGCCGGCCTGGACTGGGTCTGCGTCAGCCCGAAAGCGGGAGCGCCGCTCCTGCTCACTGTTGGTGATGACCTAAAACTGGTCTTCCCGCAAGACGGCGCCCAACCCGAGACCTTTGAACATCTCGAGTTCGGACGCTTCTTGCTCCAACCTATGGACGGGCCGGACCGGGAGAAAAACACCCGCCTCGCCGTCGAGTACTGCCTCGCCCACCCGCAGTGGCGTCTGAGCCTGCAGACCCACAAGTATCTAGGGATCGCATAGTGGACGTCTTCCGCGAGTTCACCTTCGAAGCAGCGCACCGACTGCCCCACGTCCGCGAGGGACACAAGTGCGCACGTCTGCACGGCCACTCCTATCGCCTCGAAATCCACGTCCGCGGCGACGTCGACCCGGTCACCGGCATGGTCATGGACTTCGCCGACATCAAGGCCGCATTCAAACCGCTCGAGGACATGCTCGATCACCACTACCTCAACGAAGTTGACGGACTCGACAACCCGACAAGCGAGAACCTCGCCCGCTGGGTCTGGAAAAACCTTGAAGGCGCGCTCCCGCTGTCCCGGATCGTGGTCCGCGAAACCTGCACGTCGGGCGCCGCGTATTACGGGGACCAGTCGTGATCCTGGACGACGTGCAAAGCCAGCCCGACACGCGCGGCATCGCCATCGACGAGGTCGGCATCAATGGACTGCGATATCCCATCTCCGTCTGGGACCAGGCCCGCTCCAAGCAGGACACCATTGCCGAAATCTCCATGGCAGTCGCCTTGCCAGCCACCGTCAAGGGCACCCACATGAGCCGGTTCCTGGAGATCCTCGATCGGCACAGCGGCGAACTTACCCAACGTACGATCCCCACCCTGCTCGCTGACATCCAGCACCGGCTGGACACCACCGACGCCCGCATCACGATCGCGTTCCCATACTTCCTGCCGCGCCGTGCACCGGTCACCGGCGCGACCGCGCTCATGGACTACGCCTGCCAGTTCCATGCCCGCATGAGCCCCGCCGGGACAAAGTTCGCGCTGCAAGTGGCCGTACCGGTCACCAGCGTCTGCCCCTGCTCGAAGGCCGTCAGCGACTACGGCGCCCACAACCAGCGCGGCACCATCACCATCAACGCCGAGCCCCGCCTACGTGACGGTGAGTTCGCGCTGATCTGGATCGAAGAACTCATCGACGTTGCCGAGGCGGCAGCGTCCAGCCCGGTGTACCCGCTCCTCAAACGCGCTGACGAGCGGCATGTCACGATGGCCGGCTACGACAAACCGGTCTTCGTAGAGGACATGGTCCGCGACGTTGCGGATCAGCTTCAGGCTGACAGCCGTGTCGCCGCTTTCACCGTCGAAGCGGTCAACGCCGAGAGCATCCACAACCACGCTGCGTTCGCACGGCTCAGCCGCCCCGCCCCTACGCCATATCGCGGGGACGACCAGCGGCCGTGATGACCCGACGCCGGCGCCTGCACATCGTAGTTACGTGCGCCAATCGCAAACGCCGGCCTGTGCCACCGACGTTGCAACTCCGCCGTACGGTCGGGGCCAGCCCGATCCAGCGAGCCGCCCGCTGGATGCAGCGACTAGACACCAGTGACCTCGACACCGTGCGCGCCGAGGACCTCTACGCTGGTGAACACTGGGACATCGCGCGTAGGTTGCCCCGCCTGGCGGGCGCGGGGTTCGCACGACCCACGCTCTGGGTAGCGTCCGCCGGCTGGGGACTCATCCCCGCCGACGCGGCGATCCGCCCGTACTCGGCCACCTTCAGCACCCGCCACCTCGATTCGGTGTCGCAAGACACCCGGGGTGCACAGGACTGGTGGAACGCCATTTCCGCCTGGCCGGGCCCGACCCCAGGTGCAGCGCGTTCGCTGACTGCATTGGTGGCCGACCATCCTCGCGACCGGGTCTTACTTGTGCTCTCCCAGCCCTACTTCGCAGCGTGCGGCAAGGACCTCCAGGAACTCATCGCCACGGCCCACGACTCGATGATTAGCATTATCGCCGCCGGAGTGACGCCACAGCCAGCATTCGCGCCATGGCAACTGCCCGCCGACGCCCGCTTGCAACACCACCTAGGCGGGACTCGCGGATCACTCAACGTGCGCATCGCGGCCGACCTGCTCACCGCCGGCCTCACCGACCACGAGGCAATGAGCCGTCACCTACGCCAGCGCCTCACCGCCGCGCCCGACCTCCCGACCTACCAGCGACGCCGTCTTACAGACGACGAGGTAGGCACTTTCATCCGCGCGCGACACGCAGTCAATCCGCAACTGACCCGCACGAGCCTGCTGCGCGAACTGCGAGACGGCAGCATGGCCTGCGAGCAGGTCCGGTTCGCCGACCTGTTCGCTGCCGCCACAAGGAGCGTCTCGTGACCCGCGAATCCCGACCCATGCTGGCCAAGAGAGCTCTACGCCTCGATCAATCTCACGGCTCACCCCTCTTCGTCTTCAGCCTCACGGCGCCAGAGATTCTGCAGCTGACTGACATCTCACGGGTCAGTCGCGACGACGCCGGTGACTTGATCGGCTATCAACGTCCAGAAGTGCGTCAGCACGTGCAGGAGATCGTCGAATACCTCGACAGCGATGAGGTCATCTTCCCCAACCCGATCATCATTGCGTTGCCTTCCAGCGTGAAGTTCGCCTCCAGTCGCGGCACGAAGCCAGGCAATGCCGAGCGGGAGGATGTTGCCTGCACCGGCATGCTCCAAATCCCTCTGCCGATCGATGGAGAACCCAGACCCGGCTGGATTGTCGACGGACAACAGCGCACCCTCGCCCTTGCCAAAGCGCAGCGACAGGACTTCCCCGTCCTTGTGACCGCGTTTGTTACCGACAACGTCGATGTGCAGCGCGATCAGTTCATCCGCATCAACAACGCCAAGCCATTGCCCCGGGGCCTCGTAACAGAGTTGCTTCCGACCATCTCGAGTCCGCTCCCCCCACGCCTCGCTATTAAGCAAGCGCCCTCGGAGCTGTGCGACCTACTAAACACTCAAGAGCCGTTCATCGGAATGATTCGACGTCCATCAACGCCTAAAGCTGAGCGAGCGCAAGCGGTCATCACCGATACGGGAATCGTAGACATGCTGCGCCACAGTTTGACGTCGTCCGGTGGCTGTCTCTACGTGTATCACAACCCATCCAACGGGGAGACTGACTTCCTGAGCGTCCTGAAGACCGTAACCATCTTCTGGACCTGCGTACGAGACACCTTCCCCGACGCGTGGGGCCTCCCTGCTGAACAGAGCCGCCTAATGCACGGCGCCGGTATCCACGCCATGGGTCGACTTATGGACGCCATCATGAGCCCCCTCGACCTCGAGGACGAAACGACCCCTAGGAAGGTAATGGGCGAACTCGCCCTGGTTGTTCCCCACTGCCGCTGGACCGATGGCACCTGGGATGGGCTCAGAATCGCCTGGGACGCTGTACAGAACACGAATCGTCACAAGGATGATCTGTCCAGGTACCTCATTCGCATCTACCGCCAAGCTCGGGCGGCGTAAGGATGAGGTTCTACTTCCCCGACAGTCAAGATCAGATAGATCCGTCCTTCGACTTCATCACCGAAGAGCGCTCGATCTACCGAGTGCGCCAGCGGGACGATCACTACGCCCACGAGGCCCTACGCACGCCACCATTCGATGGCCTGCTCGTCTCCAAAGCGATCGTCGATGGACTGCCCGGCGTGACCGGTAAATACACCGTTGCGCAACGGCAGCGCCTCTACCGGGTCGGTATCAGGGAGTTCTTCCGACTCGACCAGGAAGCCGGTCCTCGCATCGACACTCTTGGTGACTGCGGCGCCTTCACCTACGTCCGCGATGAAGTCCCCCCTTACACCCCCGACGAAGTGATTGACTTCTATGACGGCTGCGGGTTTGACCTCGGCATCTCCATCGACCACGTCATCCTCGGTTACGATCCTGCCGCTGACAGCGATCCCGCACATCCCAATCGGATCGACTGGCAACGTCGGCAGGAGATCACCCTTCAGTTGGCCGGTGAGTTCCGTGCGCGTGCACGAGCCCGCAAGGCCCGCTTCAAGCCTGTCGGCGTGGCCCAAGGCTGGAGCCCGGCGTCGTACGCAACAGCGGTGCAAGCGTTGCAGCGGGTCGGCTACACGCGCATCGCGCTTGGCGGCATGGTCCCGCTGAAGACCCCCGAGATTCTGGCCTGCCTGCAGGCCGTCAACCGCGTTCGGCACGCCCGCACCCAACTGCATCTACTGGGGATCTCCCGCTGCGAGAATGTCGACGTCTTTGCTTCCAACGGCGTCACCAGCTTCGATTCGACATCAGCATTTCGGCAGTCGTTCAAAGATGACACGGACAACTTCTACGCTCTAGATCGGACCTACACTGCGCTGCGTGTCCCCCAAGTCGACGGCAACCTGAAGCTCAAGGCACGCATCCGGGCCGGCCAGATACCTCAAGCAGATGCGCTCCGATTGGAACGTCACTGTCTCCTGTCACTGCGCGGCTACGACAGGGGCACGGTCAGGATAGAAACAGTGTTGGACGCCCTGACCGACTACGACCGTTTTTGCGACGGCGCCCGCAAAGACCGCCGGGCGCCGTACCAGCAGACCCTTGAGGATCGACCCTGGCGATCCTGCCGGTGTGGACTATGCGAGGCAGTTGGGATCGAGATCGCACTGTTCCGCGGCGCCGAACGTAACAAGCGACGCGGGTTCCACAACCTGCACGTATTTCGGCAACGGCTACGCCGCGAATTGGAAGGTACAGCAGCATGACACCCACCCGAATCCTCGCCGCGGCTTCCGCCGCCTCAGCCGCTCCGAACGAGACAGCGCACGAAATGCGCCTACCCGCCCTGCGAGTGCAACAAGGTCCGAGCAGGACGCTGTACAGCTTCGCCGTCGACGGCAAACTACTGTCACGCTTCTCGACCGTCTCACGCATCCATCGCGACGCTCACACTGGCGTGCAGGGCTACCAAAGACCTGAGGTGCTCTCGCACATCTCCGCGATCCGCAAGTACGTCGAGTCCGACGATCCAATGATCCCGAACGCGATCGTCATCGCCTTTGACAAGCGGGTCGTGTTCGAACCCACCGGGGCATCAGATGGATACACCACTGCCGGCACACTCGTCATCCCCGTCGACCTGACATGGCCGGATGAGGACAAACCCGGCTGGGTCGTCGACGGGCAGCAGCGGTCCGCAGCGATCCGTGAGGCGCACGTCGAGGCATTCCCGATCTGCGTCACGGCGTTCATCACCGACTCCGACGAGGAGCAGCGATCGCAGTTCATTCTTGTGAACTCGACCAAACCGTTGCCAAAGGGATTGATCTACGAACTGCTGCCTTCCACCGTCGGCGCCTTGCCGGTTGCGCTGCAACTTAGGAGGTTCCCGGCTACCCTGCTCGAGCGACTGAACTACGACGATGACTCACCGCTCGAGCACCTCATCCAGACGCCGACTACCCCCCAGGGCGTGATCAAGGACAACTCCATTCTGAGGATGCTCGAGAACAGCCTCAGCGACGGAGCGCTTTATCAGTACCGGCACCCCGGTGCCGAGCGCGGTGATGTCGAGTCAATGCTTTTGCTACTCAAGGACTTCTGGGTCGCGGTCCGGAACACGTTCCCGGGCGCATGGGGCCAAAACCCGCGACGCTCACGACTGATGCATGGCGTTGGCATCACTAGCATGGGATACCTCATGGACGCGATAGCTGAACGCTACGCGCACCTCCGGCCACCGTCGGTCGAAGACTTCGAGTACGACCTATATGAAATAGCCGAAGTCTGTCACTGGACTGACGGCACGTGGCGCCTCGATACAGAACACCACCGGAAGTGGAACGACCTTCAGAACACCCCCCGCGACATCCAGTTGCTAACCAACTACTTGCTTAGCCAATATCGTGCACAAACGTTTGGCCGTCCCGTGCGTCGGCAGCGCCGCGCCTAGATTTTCTGCGCTATGAGCCAGCCGCGCGCCACCACAGCCCCGTCTGGCCATGTCCGAGGCCGCCGCCTTTGCAACCATGAGAAACGCTTACCCTGGTAATCATCTCGTCTCGATCAGAATCCAGCGTGGCTATAGCAGCGAACCGTGATCTGCCACGGCAACAGCCCAGTCCATCTTCGGTCGCCTGTCCGCGGTATGGCGGTGAGTTCAGAAGAAGATGGATTCGCAGAACAAACCTCGCATTGAGGGGTCTCGCAAAGCGCGAAGTAGACCGCCGCCTCGCGGGCCCATTGACCACGACCATCGCCAAGCATCGCGAGCGTGCCGGCTGAGATACGGTGTGCGAAGACTTCTAGGTGCCTTCGGGCTATCTGCCGCTTCCTGTTGCAAAACCCGCAGAGCAGCCGCAGGTTGACGAGTTCGTTAGCGCCTAGCGCCGCTTCCGGTTGTATATGATCGAGCGTGGCGTTCCTATAGTCTTCGCGAGAAGGTTTCCACGGGTCTCGAAACCTCGGTGGGGGCGTGGAAATACCAAATTTGACCCCCACGTCACTGGCTACCCGGAGACGATCCGCTCCCAAATCGGTGGTCAAGAATTCGTACCCACAGATTCGACATCGGAAGTCTTCGCCATTACTGTACCGTTCGATCAGGAGCGAGCGAAAATGCAGGTCGGTCGGCGCTTTTGTTGTTCGGTGTACGACTTTTCCTCGAATGATGCTTATGCAGAAGTCCACAATTTCTTTCGGAGCATCGTTGACTCCCATTTCTTCGAGTGCCCTTCGCAACTCCACTGACTCCCTGCCAAGGTAGACATCTGGAGTGCGGATGAGAGACATGACCCGCGGCTGCGACAAAACCGCCATCTCGAGGATGCGGACAAGTGTCGCGACGTGGGACCTCTTAGCGAGGGCGGTTGCCGCCTGCCCGGCGAGAGCCGAGGTGAATGCCTCCAGAGTATCGACATCTAGCGATGGCGGCAGGGCCTCAGTTGCCACGTATTCAAGATCCATCATTGTCCTCAACGGCAAAGACGTCCTTATTCTGAGCACGGTACCGTTCGCCACGTCGCGTCAAATCGAACGCCTTCCTGAGTTCCAGGCGCAAATTAGTCACGCCAGCTTGATCATCCAAGCTCGTCACCCAAGTCCGCTCAAAGACCCTCACCGGAACGCCGTTGGACAAGAAGTCTTCTCGCACGAACTGGCGAAAAAGATCTACAGTCGAGGGGATCGACGCCTTCTTCCGCTCTTCATCGATCACGGCATCAACTTCAGGCGCCGGGAGTCGCGGGGCGAGCACTTGGCGAAGCGATTCTGCCGCACGTTCGGCTGCCTTTGCATTCTCCACCACGTGAGAAATGAACAGTTCCTGAAGGAGTCGAAGCGTGACGCCCTTGGTCAAATTTGTCTGACTTGATCCCCACAGCAACTGTGAACTGGCATTGTTATAGAACTCTGCGACTTCGCCCCAGAATGCAAACCAATACTGGCGCCAAATTCCAGTGGTCCACGACCGCCAGACTTCAGCATCCGGATAGGTTGGTCGAATGTAAGAGTCATAGAAGGAGGGATCGATTCGCCAACCTGGCGTGCCTCCGCGACCCCCGTCGATCAGTTGACGGATCGTGTTTTCAGTGATGTATCCGCTTGCCTGCGCGCCTGCTAACTGAAGTCGCACCAGGCCATTGAACGGACTGTTTGGGTGGTTGCCCGCCACGACTGCCGCAATTCGCGACTCGACATCGACGTGAGACTTGGCCAACCACCCGCGTACCTCAATTTGCTCGGTAGGAGTGAGCGAATTACCGAATATGTCTGTTAGTAAGTCAGTCGGAACCCGCTTCGCCGTTTCATTGATAACCACGAATTGGTAAATTTGCTCTACCCAATTCGCGTTCGGGATCAGCACGACAGGAAGAGAGATGTCGTGCGTCGATATTGCTGCGCCGAATAATCGGTGCTGACCGTCAACAACCAGGGCGGGTCGACACAACGCATCTAGCGCGCTAAGGAGCTCACTTCGCTCTTCCTCCGGAATTTCATTCCTTAAGCAGAACTGCTCAGCGTCGTAGGCCATTTGGCCCACTTGGATAGCCGACTGAAGAACGTGGTTCTGTTCGTACTCGGTGCTGACGTAGCTTAGGTCGGTTGCAAATTCCTCGAGTTTCACGAGTTCGTCGGCAGCCAGTCTTGGTTTGATCGTCTGAAGTGCGGCAGTCGCTGCCTTGGAGATCTGTTCGAATTCTTCGTCGGTCGAAGAAAACACCTGCTCATACTCCAGTGCAATACCTTCGTCTGTGATGTCCAGCGGTACGGTTGCGGCGAGGGTTAGCGCGGTCGGTCCCAATAGGTACCGCGTGTCGTGTTTGGTAGGATCGCCTGCATCGTCCCAAAAGGACTTCACGTCTCTCTCGCGCCCGGGGGTTATCCAGCGTTGGTAGAGCATGCGCACGCGCCAACCCTTGCGCGGGATGCCAGCCCACGCCGCGAGACTGCGCGCCGGCGCGGCGAACAATACGAGTTCATCCTCAGCTGAGTCGGACCCAAACTGATGGAATCGGACTATCGGATACCGAGTAGACATCCGACGACGGTACCGGCTTTGTCTCGACCGAGCGGCACCACTCGCTGCCTCGAGGGGGCGTTTACGTCTGCGTCCAAATACACGTGTGTCTGGCTTCTACAGTCCATTGTGAAGCTGGCTTGGAGTTCATGGGATCCTGGGTCGGGCGCGACGCCGCTTCGGTCATCTGAGCAGTTCTCAATGCCAAGGTCACATACCGCCGGCACCTCCACGTTCGGCCCGACATTGTCGCGCTGCCCGTGCGACCTGCAGCAAGTTATGGCCTGCAGGTGCGCCCCTAAACTGGCTGCCAGGTCCAACGTCGCTTTCCGGCCCTGCGCGGCGTCCAGGCACGGTGGGTTCATTTCTAGACCGCCGCGTCCAACGCCTCGACTCGCTGCGACACACTCGGGTGCTGGCTCAGCGCTCGCTCCGTCCAGCCAAACCGGCGGATCTGCCTTATGTTCATGCGCGTTAGTGCCGTCGACAACGGCGCGGCCTCCCCGCAGGTCGCGGCGAACCGGTCGGCCGCGTACTCGCTGCGGCGACTCACTGCGGCGTCGATGAGCGGGCACACCACAGCGCACACCGTCACTGAGCTGAGCACCACCGTGACGGCCCACTGCCGTTGCTGCGCCGCCTGGACGACCGCGACCGCCACCCCGGTGAGCGCGACCAGCCCCAGCAGCCGCCGCGGTTGCCGCCGCCCGGCCGTGGCCAGCCCGATCCCGATCACCAGCCGGGAGGCGAACCGCCACGGCAAGGCGAGCCACATCGTGACGAACGCGAACTTTGTTGCTCTGGTCGCGTGGTGGCCCAATTCGTGGGTCAGGATAGCCACCAGATACCCGTCGCCCGTCCTGTGCGCTGAAAACGTCGTCAGTACGCCCGTCGTGACCGCGACACTGCGTCTACCCGCGGCGAAGGCATTCGGGTATCGACTGCGCTGCACGTAGAGGTGTACCTCGCCAGCGCTCAGTCCACAGCGGCCCAGCGCCGCCGACCACGCCGGAGCGAGCAGCGCACGCTGCGCCTTAGTCGGCCGCCGAAAGCCGGCGCCGACGCGGACCGCGAGACGTTCGCCCGTCCGCGAAAATACGGCTGCGCCGGATCCGATCCAGCCCAGCAGTACGGCGCCTTCGTATTCGCCCAGCCAGCCGAACAGCACGATCAGCAGCAGCGCGCTGCCGACCATCGCCGGGACCGCGGTCAATGCACGCCAGGCACCGAAATGGCCAGCCTGACGCGGCACCACGTCCACCGGAACACGCACCCTCGTGGCCATCGTCGATCACCCCTTAACCGTCCTGTAGGGAATCCGAGCGTGACACCGTGTACTGACATTGGCCACCTCCACCGCGACGTCGTCGCCGACCTGCGCTCCCCCGCCGGCATCCGCATTGCCGCCGACCCGGCGCCCCGCACGGTGCCGACCCGCGGAGCCTCAACCCGAACCCGTACAGGCCGGGGTCCGCGGCGCTGAAAACTCGCGAATTTCAGGCATGCTGCCGCCCCATGACAACCCACCGGAAATTCTTCGGCCCAAAGTGGCACTAACGGCCCGGAAATTTCACCTGTCCCTAGTGAGAGCACCCCTCACAACGGGAGCAGGCATGGAACGCACCAGCGGAACCGCCGGGAGCAGCGACACGCCCGCGGGCACGGTCAGCGACCTAGCACCGTCGCCGTTTGCAGCGCGGCCCGCTGCTCGCAACCACAGCGCCAAGCCATCACCGAGGAGGGATTGGCAGCACCGTGCGGCCGCCGCTTTCGGCCCACGTCTGGACGTCCGCGTAGGACCAGATCTTGCCGGCCTTAATCACGGCCAGCGGCCGCGGGAAGCCAGGACTCGCGATGAGCTGTACGACGCGCGCCTTGCTCAAGCCAAGCATCTCGATCAATTCGGCCATCGCCACGACCGCCGGCTGATTCTCCACGCCCAACACCGTACACATTTGGCGCCCTATACTCCTTGTACACTGTACTTTTAGTACACTACACTTATGGCATAGGGCCGCGAGTCCATCGGATGAGGAGGCGAGCGGGACGACAGCGACGCAGATCGGCAGCAAGACCCTCCCGGCCCACCAGGTCGGCGACCGGGTCCAGGTACAGCACAAGGGCCAGCCCGAGCCCGAGCGGATCAGCTCGATCCACCACGTCAACGGCGACGTCGAGTACGTCGTGCGCACCGACCCCCACGACGACGCCATGGGCGAGGTCCTCAATATCTGGACCTCCTCGGGCACCTCCTCGTTCCTGACGGGACTGACACCTACAGCACCTTGCGGTGCGCGATGACGCTCACCACCCACGACCAGCGACTGTCCTGGACCCAGCTCGGCGTCCACATGGGCTACACCGCCGATGAACCCCAGCGCGAAGAGATCCTCGACGCCATAAACCGGATGACCTGGACCGACACCCCAACCCGCCTGCCCTACCTCCGCGGTCCCGCCGTCCGCGCCATCGTCAACGTCGTATTCCACCACCGCCGCGACCATCTCCACCTGGTCGGCGTCGCCCACCTCGACGGCGGGCGGCAGCTGATCGGGCTGGAAGACACCCTCGGCACCCGCAGCTACCTGCTCGACCTCGACGCAGAAGCCATCTACGTGCTCGCCGAGTTCAGCCACCCCCTCGCCCACCACCAGCAGCAACGCGTCGCCTGAGCGCGATCACCCGCGACGACGCCACCCAGGAGCCACACATGACAGACAAGTTGACCTACACCCCCGAGCAGTCGCTCGCGGGCAGCATCCTGCTCATGGCCGTCGACGGCGGCTACGCCATGTGCAGCGACGTCCGCGAGCAAGCGCCACGGCCATGACCTATCACCGCGTCTGCGGGAAGTGCGGATTCGCCTCCGTCTACTCGAGCACGGCGATGGCCGACTACCACCAAACCCGTCACTCCTGCGGAAAGCACCTACACCACCTGGCCATCGCGCAGGGCCGAGCCGAGCGCGCGCAGACGGTGCCCAAGCGCGACTGCCACCACCCGCGAGCCAACCACACCCACGGCACGCGAGCCGCCTACGTCCAGGACCACTGCCGCTGCCCCGACTGCACCGCCGCCAACACCGCCGCAAGCAACGAGATGCACCGCGCACGCACCTACGGCCGCTGGCAGCCATACATTAACTCCGATCTAGCCCGTGCCCACATCCAGGCGCTGCGAACCGAAGGCGTCGGTGTCGATCAGATCGCCAAGCTCGCCGGCTTGTCATCAAGCCATGTACGCGGGCTCATCTACCCGACCCGGGGCAAGCCTCCGTTCCAGAAAATCCGCCGCGAGACCGCCATGCGCATCATGGCCGTGCCCGTTGAAGTCACCAGCCGGGCCGCCAACAGCCCCGTCGACGCCACCGGAACCCGCCGCCGCCTCCAGGCTCTCGTCGCCGTCGGCTGGACCGTGGCATGGCTCGCCGGTGACCTGGGTCGCTCGCGAACGAACCTTCGCCGCAGCATGACCAGCCACACCGTCACCGCACGCACCGCGCAACGTGTCAGCGACATGTACGAGCGGCTCTGGGACGCCGAGCCACCCGATCAACTGGCCTCCCAGCGGAGGGCGAGCGAGGCCGCTCGTGCCCACGCAGCGAGGCAGCGTTGGCTACCGCCGCTTGCCTGGGACGACATCGACGAAGACCCCGACCCCCCTTCGTCCCGCACGCCAGATGAGGACGACGACCTCGACGAGGTAGCTATCGAGCGGGCCATAAGTGGCGACTCCACCGTTCGACTCACCCACGCCGAGCAAATCGACGTGGTCCGGCGAATGTCCGAACGCGGCCGATCCATCCGGACCATCGCCGACATCCTCTCAACCAGCACGCGAACCGTCTCCCGCCATCGAAAGCGCAGGAGCGCGGCCTAACCAACTGCGGCACCGCACGCCGTCCATTCCTTTCAGGAGCACCGAACTGTGACGACCTCGCTCACCACGTGGCCGACACCCACAGCACGACGGCACCGGCCGGTCACCTCTACCGAAGCGCGACGTGGCTACTCGGGCGTCACCCACGCCTGGCCCAGCTCGCGGTCGGGATTCATGGCGTCATCGCGATCGACGGCGGCGAGTTGTACATCGACCTGGACCACCTTGCCGACGTCCTGTCAGCCGTGAAGCCCTATTGCGACGCGTGGGACGAGTACGAACACGCCCACCGCGCACCACAGAACGACGACCGCTACGAGGCCTGGCATTCAGCCGGTCCGAGCGCAGACACGTTCGCGGTCGGCCTCGCGGATTTTCTGGTCATGTCCAGCGGCGAGGTCGCCGCCCTCCGCCTGCTCGGCGCCCTGGCTTCGACGAGTTGAGTTCCCCCGTTCGGAGTCGCGCACATCCGCAGTCTCGATCGCGAAGGGCAGCGACTGGTCGAAGACTGGTGTGCGGTTGTCCTTGCATACTGAAACCGGCTCAATCGGAGCAGGGCCCCCGCGCCCGAAATCAGCCGGCACGGCGCGCTGAAAGCGCGCCCTCGGCCCGATCCGAATCGACTGACAGCGCTGGCTTAGGCCGCGAATTACGGGGATGATCCGATCGCGAAACGTCAGAGGGCGCGGCTCGGACCAGCCGGCGCACCTGCGAGACGTCCAGCTCCAGCAGCGCCGCCGCCCGCTCTATGCTCACGTCCTCGACCAGCAACGCCTTCAACATAGCGCCGACGTGACTCGTCGCAGATTCGAGCGCGCGGTCAGCCTCGGCGCGAACCTCGAGCGCGACCAAGACCGAAGCCGTCGCCGCCTCGATCCGGTCGTCCTGCTCGTCCCGGGCCTTGTCTAGGGCCCGCCGCCGCTCTCGAGCCTTCGCCAACGCGTTCACCGGCTTGGCCATGTTTCTCGTCGCCACCACAACCTCCATCACGTCTCGATCCGACGCCTGGGATCCTCACACGGGCTTATGACACGATGCGCCGCATAGGCGAAGTAGCCCAGATCGCCGTAGCGGGCCGCCCCACCGCCACACCAATGATCTGGGGGTCGCGAGTACGTCACGGTCCGCTCGCGACCGTCACGCAACCGAGGAGCGGCTCGATATCCGTCGTTCGACGGATTCGTCGTTGTCCACGACGGCACTCGAGAGGATTCGTCAGGGTGCACGCACTTCGCGCTCGCATTAGATAGATCGTCCGCCGGTTTGCTGCGGAACGTCTGCCCGTAGATGATCTCGCGGTGAGTACGTCGCTTGACGCGCCCGCCCGACCATGGTCACAGCCCGCCCGGCTGGCAAACCGGGCGGGTCGATAATCCATGCCGTATGAGTCTCGCCCTCGCCTCGAGCCGCTGCCGGAGTTCGTCGGAACGGCGCGGCCCGGGTTGTGCGCTCCGCCTGGGCTGGTCGAGTTCGTCCTGACAGCGTACGGCGCCGGCCGGTCGCTGCGCGAGATCGCCGAACTCACCGACCGCACCTACGGTGCCGTGCGCAATATCCTCGATCGCGCCGGCGTTGCTCGCAGGCCCGCCGGTGCACCCCGCCTGGCCATGGGCGAGAGAATCCAACGGTTCAACGCCGGCTGACACGGTTCTGCGCGTACTTTGCGTCCTCGGTATGAACTGCCGCCACCCTCCGAGGTAGTGCGTTCATGGCCGTTGATGAGCGCGACCTTGCCGTGCGGGTGAGAGCACATATGAATCGCTTGGCAACAAGTCCCGGGAGCCAACCGTGCTAGGCGGTCGCCAGCCAGACTCCTGGCGGCCGCTGTTAAGAGTGTTGGCGCCTGTCCGCGATGCGTGTGAGCAGCGCGCGCAGTTGCGTCTGCTCCACTTCGTCGAGCTCGCCCAGGAGCTGGCGCTCGGCCTTGTCGCTGGCGCGTATCGCCTTACCCAAAGTCTGGTGGCTTGCGTCGGTGAGTGCGACGACATTGCGGCGGCGGTCCCCGTCGTCGGCGTGACGTGCCACCAGACCCTTCGCTTCGAGCCCGTCGAGCAGGGCGACCATGGTCGTTCGGTCGACCTTGAGTCGTGCGGATGCCTGCCAGATGCTCGTGCGTAACGAGTCTGTCCCAGGTTCTAGTCAACCAAACCATGTCCGAATCACGAGCGACAGCCATAAACTGATCGGCGGTCGCTGTATCTTCCTGAACGTTCACAACTTCGTGGTTGAGCTTTCGAAGCGCTTTCGTCACTTCAGATTCGGTGCACCGCGCGAACCTCGTGTTGGATACGTAAGTAATCTTCACACTTAAACCCAAACAGGGTCACACCCGTATCCGCCGCTAAGCATTGGTGTGACCGTAACTGTATTAAGTGGTGGGTTGTAGCGGCCTACATTACCCAAAGATTAAACTGAAATCTTGGACTCTGCAAGTGGACAGCTCACTGCTCGGCGCGTTTCGTCACTCACTGGTGTGGTCATCATCCGGCTACGACGTCTACGCGGGCGGAAAGATGGCGGCTAGCTGCACCATAGTCCCGTTGATGACATCTGGTAGGATTCTGCCGTGCTTACGCCGTGGACACTTTCCGAGATTTCTGTCGGTATCAGTGCCGCGGCGGCTACAATTGCCGGAGCATCAGCCATATATGCGCGCAAAACTTATAAAGACACGAGACCAGATCTCCGTATCTCGTTCGAATATACCCGGGAGGGCGCAGGGCTAGATCGTGGTTTATTCGGGTAGGCGAGTATTCAACCGATTTTGCGGCAATTCCTGACCTATTCGAAATCACCGTAGTTAATCGACGCAACGGCGTTGTGGAGATCCGAGGCTTCGAAGTAATTCTCCCTCGATATCGAGGCTTAAGTAATGGTCGCCTCGGAAACGATTATCGTGGTGATTCTCGCGGTAAAGATCTTCCATACATAATGCCGGGTCGAACGACGCGTGAATGGTCTTATGACCTAGAAACTGCCTTTGAACACGCACAATTCGGGTACGGCTCATGGTCGGCCGCTGATGAATCTCTCACGTGGCTTTACGCCGCGCTAGCCACTATTCGAGGATGTCGAGTCAAAGTATTGCTTGGCGACGGTCGCTCGATAAACAAAAGGGTAAAGCTATACCTACAGGATCTTGATTCCATCGTCGACGCCGCAGAAGAGTATGAGTCACGTAATACAACATCGGAGGCTAGTCTCGGTAACGAGAAGGCTGATGAACGCGAGGGCAATCCTAGCGATTGACGACGGAATAGTGCCATGCATGGGTCAGCGTTGCACGAGTTCCAGTTCATCAGGGCAAAGAACGCGGTGCTCGTCGAAGGGCATCCACCGAGGCGCCTTCTGTCAGGAGATAATGCCGTAGTTCCGTACTGCCTTGTAGGTCTCCTGGATATCCCTTCCCTCCATCTTCGCGACTGCTTCCTCGGGCGCCTTGATGTGGTTTCGATAGCGCAAACGGCCACGCAGTGGGGACCACACAGCTCCGGCAAGATCTCTCCCAGCTGCACGTACCAACAGCGAAGTGGCCGTGGATGGCTCCGCCGCCCTCGTCTAGGGTATTCGTCGCATGAAGCGTGGCTTAGACGACTTGCCGTAGTTGCGAGAAGAAGGTAGTGGTCGACTAGCTCCCGGTCGATCCGTGAAACGAGAGCAGTCGATTGCAACGCTCGCGCAGCTTCGCGGAATGAGGGGGGCCTGGCTCATCAGGCGCCCGCCGGCTCATCTCTACTTGGGACAGCGCCGCCAGCACCTTTGCCCGTGTCTCCCGGCGTTGACCACCGAACGTGAGATATTGGCCAATCACCGAGCCGAATCCAAGCGCCACCACGAGGGAGATAACCGTGCCGGCATCCACGGGCCCAGACTACCGGTTAGACACCTGGTTCCAATTCTCGCGGTCTGCCGTAGGCTAACTCGGGCGACCATGAAGCATACATCGGAGACGGGGGACACCAATGAGTTACACCGAACATGCTATCGAGGCATTTAACGCTGAATTCAAGGCATGCAATCAACGAACCATGGCCGAAATCCTTCCACTGTTCGGCGCTTGGAAGAAGCGAATGGGACTGACTGGAACTGCTATTCATCCCCACGTCGAATCCTTCCGCTTTCTTGACGACGGCGAGATGTGGGTGACGCTCGGTTACGCCGTGTCGCTAGAGGAAGACGGCATCAAATTACACGGGAAGTTTGAGACGAACGATCGTCACCTTCCAATGTACTTGGATGGTACGAATCACGATGTTCAGTCACTTGCGCAGCTGGGCTCGATTCTCAATGAGGGGCGTTTGGCTCAATATTGAGGTGCTCGGCATTATCGAGAGCCGAGCTTGTCATTCTCTCGGCGGGGCAAGATTCGACTGCCGCCCTCAACATTTCGACTGCCGTTTGAAGCCTAACGTGATCCTCCCGTGTCGCTTGGAACCGGGCGCATGCTTGGTCGATGAGAGCGAGAGCTTCTTGTGTTGTCATACACAACACCAACATCACTAGACGCAACTATTTCAAATGGCTTCCGGTAAAGCTACGGCCGATGTATAACTGGCAATCCGCGCCCAACCCGAACCTCCTCAACGCAGATCTCAAGCTCACAATATATACCCGGTGAAGATAATAACTCACGTTCCTTCATGATCCAGTTGACGTAGTTCTGCCAAGCCCTATACATTCTGCCGCCGACAACCCTGTACACGACCTCACTATCGAAGATTTGCATATTTACCGCAACTGATAGGTCCTCCAAATAATTCAAGTAGTTTCGGACCGATACGAACTCAGCTGAATCTCGAACTTGTGCAGCCACTGAGTACGCATCCTGATTCGGACTGCCCGCTGGCGGCATATCGTTGTAAACTTCCTGGAGTTTGCTCATTGTTCCGGCCAGGAAATCCATTGTGGCTCGCTGTTTTAGCCGAATGTTTTCCTCACCAGCCTGACTTACTGAGTGATCGAGCGCTCTCTTTGAGTCTTTGACCTGGCGTGAAAGTAGCCGTATCTGCTGGAACAGCAGCAGGAGAACCACAGTACTGAGAATTAACCCAAATGCGGATATAACAAGGCTGGAGGTCTCGTAGGAGGACATGGCGGTGATCCTAAGGCACGGGACCGCGGGAGTCTACGTTAGCGTAACGTCTTAGTCCGTTGCTGCAACCCCCATCTGGAAATTCGTGCCGTCGTACCAGATGTCGCCATCGTTCGGTGAGGTCGGAGCTGTACCAGAACGAATACGAAGGGAGGCGGTGGAAGTGGTGGAACCAAGCGCGTCAACGTTGGCGGTCGCTGCGGTTGATTCGTCTCCGGAGAATCCCTTCCCGTTCACCTGCAGCTTTGAGTTCGGTGTTGCCGTCTCAATGCCCACGTTACCCGACGCAGCAAGAATGTAAGTGCCGGTAGTGTCGTAGGCGCCGATCTTAATTCCTGTACCGTAAATATTTTAAAAGTAGCTATCTGTTGCGCCGAGACAGGTCGAAGCCTTGTCGCCATTTGTTGTGAAGCGTGTCCCAGTGGCAAACAACTTAGCACCTTGAAACGTCATATTGGCAGTCGACCTGTTGAGCCATACATTCCCTGTCGCCGGAGATTTTGGTGACGTTCCCGAAGCCAGGTTCAGACTAGCGCCGGCCGTGGTAGCGGCAGCTACACTTAAGTGCCCTGCTGCGTCGACTTTTGCCAGTGTCGTAGTGTCGGTTGGGTCACGCCATTGTGTGAGGTCACCGGTTTGCGATGTCAGGCCGATGAACTTTGAGAAGACGCCCTAGCCCGCGGCGGGGAGTGGCCCAAGAGCACGGTGCACTGGGTGGCGCATCAGCCGACGTTGACCCGGCCACTCGGGGTGAACGCCCCAGACCCACCGCCGGCGCAGATGGCCCAGACACGATGGTCGGGAGAGCCGGGCTGGCTACGCCCGGCTCAGGCCGCCGCCGCGTTGCTCGGAGTTCACGTCGACACCGTAGCCAGATGGCACAAAGCCGGTCTGTTACCGCAGACCCGCAAGGACCAAGCGGTGACGCGCACGAGTTCTCCCGCGAAGATCTGGACGTTGTAGCCACGCTGCGCGCCGGGCGGCCTTACCTGCCGCGGCGAGCGCTGATCGATCACCTGACACGCGGCGGGGCGTAGTCGAGGGACCTGGCCGGCGAAGCTCAGCCCCGCTGCCTCCTCGTCATCCGTCCCGATGAACGGGTGCTCAGTCACCCAGGTCGCGGTGTCCTGCTTAGTGGCGGTGATGAACGACTCCAGGTCGACCCGCTCAACCCTCCGCTGCCCGCGGCCACCGATCTTCAACGCGGGTAGGTGACCCCCGCGGACTGACCAACGCGTAGGTCTGAGACCGGCTGTTCGTCAACTCCGCGGCGACATCATCCAAGGTCAAGAACCTTGTCGGCGGTGTCGCGGTCACGGCGCGATCGTCCCATGCTCTCCGCTAGTTTTTGTTCGCCTGTGGATAAGACGGCGATCGTTGAGACTGGTCGCAAATCGGGTGGTTCATTACCGACCGCTGTGAAACGGTGCCGCTCTGCCGCCGTTTTCGCGGTCAAGGCCAAGTTCATCTCCACGCACGCGGCGAGCTGACTTCACCGATTACCTGGCGCCGGGCACAATGCGACGTGTGAAGGTGTACGTGGGCGTCACCGACCACCAGTGGTACGAGTTCCTCGCCGCACGGCCAGCGCTCAGGGAGGTCAATTTCTGGCGCCCAGGCGGCGGTCGCGAGTTCGGCGTACTGACCCCCGGTGAGCCATTCTTCTTCAAGACCCACTCACCGCACAACCGCGTCGTCGCCGGCGGCTTCTAGCGGCTTCGTCCCACTCCCCGTGTCCGAGGCATGGGAGTTCTTCGGGCCCGGCAACGGCGTCGACCGCCTGGCCGAAATGCGAACACGGGTCGGCCAGTACAGACGCCAGCCAATTCAGCCGGGCGACGACCCACACATTGGGTGCATCGTCATCCGCGACACTCGCTTCTTCCCCGCCGAGGACACCGCGGACCCGCCGCCGCGGTTCGCACCGGCCATCGTCCACGGCAAGAGCTACGACCTCGCCCACGACGCGTCCGGTCCCTACTTCCAGGACCCCCTCGACCGCCTCCTTGGGTCGACGGTGGCGATCGATCTCAGCGAGCCTTGGAACAGGCCGGGCCCGGTTTACGGCGGCCCGCGTCTGGCGTCGCAACGACTTGGCCAGCGAGCATTTCAGGCTGTCGTCCTGCGCGCCTACTCCCGCCGCTGCGCATCACCGGCGAAAAGATCCGCCCAGTGCTGCAGGCGGCACACATCCTGACCTTACCCGCTGGCGGGGAGCACCGCCTCGACAACGGCCTGCTGCTCCGCTCCGACGTGCACACCTTGTACGACCGCGGCTACCTCGGCGTCGACCGTCGGTACCGCCTCCTCGACAGCCCTCGGCTGCGGGATGAGTTCGGCAATGGTGAACAGTTCTACGCTCACGCCGGCCAGGAAATATCGCTGCCTCAACGCCGCGTAGACCGGCTCCGAGGCGACGCCCTGGATTGGCACCTCGATGAGGTATTCCAAGCCTCATAACGACCAAGATCGCCGCTCGATCAATAATCCGAACGGTAAACTTACCAAAGGCATGGACCGGACGGGCCGCTGATCCCCGTTCAAGAACGTCATCACTGATGCTGGTGTGGGCGCCGCCTTTGGCGGAGGCGGCCTCGACGACTCCCGCCACCGTGACCTACCGGCGGTAGGTCCGACATGCTCACTTCCGGCAGGACCATCGGACGGCTTTCGTGTTCGTTCGGCTGCCCCGAGCGCGTCGACTCGCCCACCACGGCCGATGAAAAGCCTGATTGCCGTTGCCAATCGTGGCTCGTCCCCCCGGTCCAACTCGGCCAGCGTCACCGGCAGCAGCCCTACGCCCGACTAAACCACGCAAACCCGAGTCCGAAACTCGACACACCTCATGCACTCCGGTCGAAACGTTTGGGTTTACAGCGGGGCGGTGGCATAGGGCCGAGTGACAGTCGTGGCGTGATGACGCTGCACAAGCTCACCGCGGGCGACGGGTACACGTACCTGACCCGCCAGGTGGCAGCCGCGGACGCCACGAACCGCGGGTACAGCGACCTCGCGTCGTACTACAGCGAGAAGGGCGAGGCCCCGGGCGTCTGGATGGGTACGGGCCTTTCCAGCGTGCCGGATTTTCTGGTAGGTGAGCACGTCACCGAGGCTCAGATGAAGGCACTGTTCGGGGAAGGGCGGCACCCGAACGCCGACGCCATCGAGCATGCCGCCCGGGCCACGGGCAAGAACTACTTCGAGATCGACGCGGCCAGCCGGCTGGGCAACCCGTACCGGATTCACGAGCAGGCCAACATGTTCCACCGCCGCTCGGCGGGGGCGTTCCGCGACCACAACACCGCTAAGGGACTGCCCGCTGACACTCCCGTCCCGGCTGAGGTTCGATCCGCTATTCGCAGCGACATCGCAATGACGATGTTCGTCGAAACCTACGGTCGAGCACCTACTGATGCCCGGGAACTGTCCGGGCACCTGGCCCGAATCTCGCGCCAAGCCACCACCGCCGTCGCCGGCTACGACCTGTCCTTCTCCCCCGTCAAGAGCGTCTCAACACTGTGGGCGGTCGCGCCCCGCGAGGTCGCGATGACGATCGAGCGGGCCCACGACGACGCCGTTCGAGACACGCTCACGTGGTTGGAGAACAACGCCACCTACACCCGGCGCGGCAAGGGCGGCGTCGCCCAGGTAGAGGTGGATGGCCTGATCGCGGCTGCGTTCACGCACCGCGATTCCCGCGCCGGGGACCCCGACCTGCATACCCACGTGGCGGTGTCGAACAAGGTGCGAGCCAAGGACGGGCAGTGGCTGGCCCTGGACGGACGCCCGTTGTTCAAGAACAACGTCGCCGCGTCCGAGCGGTACAACACTCGCCTCGAAGTGCTGCTGATCGAGCGGCTGGGCCTGCGCTTCGCCGACCGGGTCGGGACCGACCCGAGCAAAAGGCCGATCCGAGAAATTATCGGCATCGACGGTGCGCTACCGCGTCACTGGTCCAAGCGGCGCGCGTCGATCGACGTGCGCCGCGCCGCACTGTCGGCGCAGTTCCAGGCCGATCACGGGCGTCCACCGACGCCAACCGAGGCCCTCGAGCTCGCGCAACAGGCCAATCTGGAGACGCGCCAGCGCAAACACGAACCCCGCTCTTACGCCGAGCAGCGGGCGACGTGGCGCGCCGAAGCGGTCGCGGTGTTAGGCAGTGACGCCGGCCTGCGTGACTACCTTCAGCAGGCCCTGCACGCGCCCTGGCGGCGACAACCGCACCAGCGGGTGACACCCAAATGGGTTCATGAAGCGGCACGCGAGGTCCTGGAGACGGTGCAGGCTTCGCGAGCGGTGTGGCAAGAGAACCACGTCCGGGCCGAAGCCGAGCGGCGGGTGCGCGCCGCCGGCGTCAGGGTGGGCGAGGTCGACCGAGCGGTCGACGCGATCGTCGCCCGGGCGTTGTCGCCGACACTGTCGCTGCCGTTGGACAGCGCCGAACCGAGCAGCGAACCAGCCGGTCTACGTCGGTCCGACGGGGCGTCGGTCTACACCGTGGCCGGGTCCAAGCTCTACACCTCGCAGGACATTGTCGCTGCCGAGCACGCGATCGTCGCCGCGGCCGAACGTACGGACGGACGTGTAATCAGTGCCGCCGCGATAGACGTAGCGCTGTTGGAGTCCACCGCCAACGGTGTCGATCTCAACCCCGGTCAGGTGCAGCTCGTGCGGGAGCTGGCCACCTCTGGTGCGCGCGTGCAACTCGCGCTCGCGCCCGCGGGCACCGGGAAGACAACCGCGATGCGGACGCTGTCCCGCGCCTGGACCGCCGCCGACGCCAACAGCGCGGCCGGTGGCAGCGTCGTGGGGCTGGCCCCTTCCGCCGCCGCCGCCGCGGTGCTTCGGGATGAGCTGAGTACCTCAACAGCAGCAACCGATACCGACACCCTGGCCAAGCTGATCCATTGCCTGCAAACCGGCATCGCCGTCCCGGACTGGGTGACCGCGATCGGCCCGGACACGCTGGTCGTCATTGACGAAGCCGGGATGACCGGCACCCGGGAGTTGGCGACAGCGGTCGAGTACGTCATGGACCGCGGCGGGTCAGTGCGCCTGATCGGCGATGACCAGCAGCTCGCCGCGATCGGCGCCGGCGGCGTGCTGCGCGACATCGCCGAGGTCAACGGGGCGGTCACCTTGTCCCAAGTCATGCGGTTCACCGACCCCACCACCGGGGCACCCAACAACGCCGAAGGGGCCGCCTCACTCGCGCTACGCGACGGGGACCCAGCCGCGATCGCCTACTACACCGACAACAATCGCGTCCACGTCGGTGACCTTTCCACCGCCACAGGCGAGGCCTACAGCGCCTGGTCCGCCGATCGCGCCGCCGGCCGGGACGCCATCATGCTCGCCCCCACCCGCGACATGGTCGCCGAACTCAACGACCGCGCCCGCCGCGATCGGCTCGACACCTCGCCGACCCCGACCGGTCGGCAGGCGACTCTCGCCGACCAGTCCCAGGCATCGGCCGGGGACGCGATCCTCACCCGCCGCAACAACCGCACGATCCCGATCGGCGCGCACGACTGGGTCAAGAACGGCGACCGGTGGCTGGTCGAGCGGGTCCGTGAGTCCGGGGCGTTGGACGTCGTCCACCACGACACCGGCCGGCACATCACCCTGCCCGCCGACTATGTCGCTGAGCATGTGTCACTCGGTTACGCATCCACGGTGCACGGCGCCCAGGGCATCACCGCAGACACCTGTTACACCGTCGCCACGGGCGAGGAGTCCCGCCAGCTCCTCTACGTGGCCCTGACCCGCGGCCGGCACAGCAACCACGTCTACCTCACGACCGCTGGCGACGGTGACCCTCACTCCGTCATCACCCGCGACGCGCTGCTGCCCCCGACCGCGGTCGACATCCTCACCCGCGTGCTCGCCCGCGACGGCGCCCCCGTCTCCGCGACCAGCACCGAACGCACCGCGACCGACCCCGCCGTACGCCTCGCGGCCGGCGCCGCTCAGTACTACGACGCGTTGACCTTCGCCGCGGTCGATCACGTTGGACCCGCGGCTATGGAGCGCATCGATTCAGGTGCTGAACGCATAAGTCCCGGGCTCAGCTACGACCCGGCGTACCCGACGCTGCGGGCTCACCTGGCGCTACTTGCCGTCGACGGCCACGACCCCGTCGCGGCCTTGCGAGCAGCGGCCGAGTCACGCGAGCTCGACACGGCCCTCGACAGAGCGTCGGTGCTCGACTGGCGACTCGACCCCACCGGGCTACACCACGCCAGTCCCGGCCCCCTGCCCTGGCTACCCGCGATCCCGACCGCACTGCGCGACAGCCCGGCGTGGGGCCACTACCTCGGGCATCGCGGCGACATCGTCCGCGCCACCGCCCACGACGTCGCCGCCCGCGCCCGCTCGTGGAATCCCACCAGTGCCCCGGCTTGGGCGCATCCCTTCATCGACCGTGACCCACCGCTGGTCGCTGACCTAGCCGTTTGGCGGGCGGCCAATGTCGTCGATGACAGCGACCGCCGGCCCACGGGTCAGTCACTACCTGCCGCGGCCGACGCCCGCGCGCAACGTGCACTGGACCAGCGCGTCACGCACCTGCTCGGTGACCCCAAGACGGCCACCGCACGCTGGGCCCCGCTCGCGCACAGCGTCGACACGCACATCACCGCCGACCCGTATTGGCCCGCCCTGGCCGACCGACTCACCGTTGCCGACCGCGCCGGCATCGACATCATCACGCTCGTCCGCACCGTCGTCGCCGAATCGCCGCTGCCCGACGAACAACCCGCCGCCGCACTGTGGTGGCGCCTGTCGCGCCACCTCACCCCGGCCGCGACAACCGCGACCGAGCACTCCGCATCCGACACCCTGCGCCCGGACTGGACCTCGAAGCTCACCGACATCCTCGGCGCACCCACCGCTGACCGCGTTCAGGCCGACCCGGCCTGGCCTGCGCTGGTCGCCGCGGTCACCCACGCCGGCCGCGGCGGGTGGGAACCCGAGCAGATCCTCACCACCGCCCACGACTTACTCCGCAGCGGCCAACCCGAAGACGCACCGCTACGACCCGACGAACTGGCCACCGCCCTGGTCTGGAGGATCGGCATGCTCACCGACGCTGCCCCCACCCACAACGGCTACAGCCCGCCCGACCCGGCCGACGAACCACCCGTCGACATCGATGACCTGCGGGACCTGCCCGACGCCGACGCGCACATCGACGCCGACTGGCTGGGCAGCCTGAGCGAGCCTGACCCGGGCGAGGCCGAGCCCGCGCCCGAGCCTGCGCGCCGCGTGGAAGTGGCACCAACCCGCGGCGACACGGACCTGCCTTGTGCGTCCAGCATCGAGAAAGACCCGCTCGCGGAAGTGCACGCCGCGCTCGCTGCCCGCGCCGAAGAATGCGACCTCGCCCGCGCGGCCGAGGAACACTTCTGGGCTACCGCCGCTGTTCCCCGCGACCGCCTCGTCGAACTCAACCGCCTCGCAGAGGGCTTCTTCACCGATCACTATCGCGACGGGTGGGCACCGACCTACCTCACCGAGCGACTCGGTACCGACCTCGACGAAGACGCGCGGTTCAGCGTTGGTTACGCCCCAGCCCGGTGGACCGCGCTCACCGACCACCTACGCGACCACGGCGCGACCGACGAAGAGATCGTGGGCGCGGGTCTCGGCCGCGTGGCCTCCACCGGCCGCGTCATCGACCATCTCCGCGACCGCCTCGTCTTCCCGATTAAGGCCCCCAACGCGTATGGCGATACCGAGATCCACGGCTGGATCGGTCGCCGCAACCCAGCCCACGACGGCGGCACCGGCCCATCCAGCCTGGCCGGACCGAAGTACCTCAACACCCCCGAGACCAACCTGTTCCGCAAAGGCAACGAGCTGTACGGTCTCGCCGAAGCGGCACCCGCGCTGGCCAACGGCGCCGCCGTCGTGCTCGTCGAAGGCCCGATGGACGCCATCGCCGTCACCCTCGCCGGCGAAGGTGACTTCGTCGGCGTCGCCCCGCTCGGCACCGCGTTCACCGACGCGCAGGCCGACAAGCTCCGCCCGCACATCGGCGCGGGTAAGCCCGACCCGATCGTGGCCACCGACGCCGACGCGCCCGGCCAAGCCGCGGCCCACCGAGCGTTCTGGCAACTCGCTGCCCGCTCCGCACACCCCCAGCACTTCGTCGTCGCCGAGGGCAAGGACCCGGCCGAGATGCTGCACACAACCGGACCCGAAGCGCTCCACGCCGCCCTGTCCTCGCCCACCGACCTCGCCGACGCGGTGATCGCCGCCCGGCTCAGCGCCTACGCCGACCGACTCGGCACCGTCGAAGGACGCGTGTTCGCCACCCGCAGCGCGGCCGAGGTAATCGCCGCGCTGCCTGACGGCTGGATCGAACACATCGACCGGCTCATGGACCAGACCGAGGTCGCGAAACCCACCGCTATGTCCGAGGTCCTTGAAGCCGTCGAAGCCTGGACCGCTGACCCGTATGGCCTAGCCAAGAAGCACATCGCCGAGCGGACATCGATCCTTCGCACCCCCGATTTCGACACCGCGACCACCGCAGCGACAGGCCCCATGGTCCCCGCGCGGCCCTCCCGGCGGTGGGCCGCGCTCGCCGAGTCTGTTCACGCCGGGCTAAGCAGCGACCCTTACTGGCCTGCGCTTGCCCGCACTATCGACCAAGCGGCGGGTGACGGGATAGACGTCGACGCATTGCTGCCGAACCTCGTCGCCGCCGCCGCGATACCGAACACGCACCCGGCGCGCAGCCTTGACTTCCGCCTCATCGACGCCGCCGGCGTCCTCACCCGCCCAACCACCCGCCCGAACCCGATCAGCCACGAACAGGACGAAGCTGCGCAGCAGGCACGGCGCTCGGCCGCCGACCGGGCCACCGCTGACCGTCGTCGGCCGCTCACATCCCCGACGCCCCGCCCTCTCGAGCCTGCACGCACTTCCCCGCCGAAGAGCCCACCGGCCGTTGACCCCCGCCTAGGACATCGCCGCTAACCGGGCCGTCAGGATGCGGGCACCATCAATCGGCCCCGCAGACACCGATCGAGACGGCCTAACAGCGAACTCCGTGAATACACGAACGGCGCGCTGCAAGGGCTATTGCGGACTGCCGACTCGGCCGGACTGCTGACGCGTAAGCATTAGGTTGGGCACCTGGAAGTCCGGGCCAACTCGCTTCGAAATCAACTCGATAGCCGTCGATCTGCGCGGCTGATGAAGCCTTCTCAAACGCGAGCAGAATTATCGCTAGGTCAGGGTTCCGGGAACATGCTCGTGTGCGGGTATTTGCTAGGCCGCAATGTCACTTCCAGCCGGGCGTGCAGCCCGCTTGTTTGGTCCAGTCGAGCAGCTCCGACGCCCTACTCTCGGCCAGGTTCGTGACCTTGACGTAGCGGGTCCGGTCGGCGCTGCCCAACCTCGGCGGCGGATCGAAGTCCGCGCCGCCGAAGAACAGGACATTCACCGAGACGTCATAGGGAGCCAGCTCGATGATCCAGCCGAGTTCTGGCAGCCCGTAGAACGCTCGCTTGTACTTCACCGCGTAATGCAGCCCAGGGACCGCGGCCCGGATCGACTTGTCCAGCGCATTCACGATCGGCTGCAGGTGCGGCACCAGGGTCCTGATCCACGCGTCGATCTCGGAGTGCGTCGCTGACGGCTCAGGCGGCTTCCGCCCAGCATTGCCCTTGACGGTTTTCGGCATGCTGATCTCCTAGCGACGACCGAACAGCCAATACGCGATCGAGTTCCCGGGATTGATCGTCACGATGAATCGCCATACGTTCTTGGGGCCGCGCACCTGCTCGTCACTTCTGCGCGCCAGGTCCCGCCAGGCCAGCGCCGAGCCGACAGTCTGGGCGGCCACCACAATGCCCAGGACTACCTCCCCGCGCTTCGTCTGAGGGAGCTTCATTCCTCTGGTCTACTCCACCCGACTACAGAGTCAACATCTTCTGCACAGCTTGACGGCTGACGCCGAGTTCCCGCGCGATGTCAGCCTGGGAGAAGCCCTTGCTGATCAGGTCCTTCATCATCACCTTGCGTTGCTGGTGGAACTCTTGAGCTTTAACCCAGTGCGAAAGTGCTTCGGACTTGACGCGACGAAGCTCGTCGAACTCTTTCCGGAAGTCTGTTGTGTGCGGCATAACAATCAGGATGACAACCGGCGTTGTCGATGTCAACTGCGGTTGTCAATGTCGAGGATGCCGAAGCGGACGCGAAGCGGTAGCCGTCTGATTAAGACTCGACGCAGGGCGTACGGCGTGAGTCGTAACGTCCAGGGATGCGATGGGCCGGCTCGCTAACCGTCTGCCGACCAGTCTGGTCTGGCTTGGTAACGAGGTGCTGGCCTGTCGTATCTCGCCGCGGTGTGGTTCGAAACAGGCGCGGACGCGAACGCTCTGCAATCAGACATGCCCGCCGCGGTCTCCCATTAGTGACGTTCTTGGAGGCGACGTGGCACAGGTGATCATCGGCATCGATCCGCACAAGGGATCGCACACAGCTCTGGCCCTTGATGAGAGCGAGGCGAAGCTCGGGCAGCTGCGCGTGATCGCCGCGCCGGGTCAAGTCGAGAAGTTACAGCGATGGGCGGCATCGTGGCCCGAACGCGTCTGGGCGATCGAGGGTCCCCGGGGCCTAGGGCAACTGTTGGCGCAGCAGCGGATCGGCGCGGGTGAGCGGGTCGTCGACGTGCAACCCAAGCTCGCTGCGCGGGTGCGGCTGCTCAACACCGGGCAGGTGAACAAGAACGATCCGAACGACGCACGCTCGGTCGCTGTGGCCGCCCTACGCACCCACTCGGCGGTCGAGGTGGTCGCCGAAGACGAGACCGCGGTGTTGAAGCTGTGGTCGCGCCGCTACCAGGACCTCGGCAGCCTACGGACCCAGCTGGTCTGCCGTCTGCACGCGGTGCTGTGTGACCTCGTGCCCGGCGGGTTCGCCCGCAGAATCTCTGCCACACAGGCGATCGTGGTGCTCGACTCGGTCGACGCGCACGGCGCGGTGGCGACCGCGAAGCTGGAGCTGGCTCGCGAGCTCGTCGCTGATCTGTACCGCATCGACGCCCAGCGCCTGGAGGTGAAACGACGTCTGGCCAAGGCTGTCGCCGGGACCCGCACCACGGTGACCGACATCCGCGGCGTCGGCCCGATCATCGCCGCCGCCGTGCTCGGCTACGCCGGTGACATCCGCCGCTTCGCCAACCGAGACCACTTCGCCGCCTACAACGGCACCGCACCCATCGAAGCCCCCTCGGGCAACCGCAACGTCCACCGGCTCTCCCGGCGGGGGAACCGCCAGCTCAACCATGCCGTCCATATGGCTGCCGTCGTCCAGATCCGCAACTCTGGCACCCAGGGACGGATCTACTACGACCGCAAACGGGCCGAAGGCATGACCGGCAAGTGCGCGCTCCGCGCGCTCAAACGCAGGATCAGCGACGCCATCTACGCCCGACTCATCGCCGACGAACGCGCCACACCCCACACCGAGCTCCAGGACCCGGGAGGGCACTCGGGGAACGACTCTGCATCCAGCGCGACCGGCTCACACCCCGAAACGCCAGCTCTTCGGACAAGCCACTCCCGGGCCACCAACCAGCCTAGAACCGACCCGCCCGACGGCACACCCCCACCACCCAAAAAGACACCCCGGCGCCGGTCTTGACATAAACAGGCCTCTGATATGGGTACGCCGTCACCGCAGGGCAGCAGTGCCGATTGATCGATACGCGCTGCCGCAGGGGGCGTGCGCTCTGCGAGATGGAATGTCTGCGAGCGCGATTAAACAAGGCACTGGTCCCGGCCCCTGACGGGTGTTTGCGGGCGAACCAGCACAATGGTGAGCTTGGCTGCGTCTGGCCTGCCCACAAGACAGGTCGGAAGGGAGCCCCACGGTGGTAGCAACTCTCATCGCTGTGCGGCCGGTACCACTTAGCTAGTCAGTGAATATTGTCTGGGTTGTCGCTGGCCTGTCGGCCTTGCCCGGGCCCGATCTTAGCTCTAGCCTGGGCGCCGGGCGTCGTCTCGCGTCTGCTGAATCTGTGGGGGGACTGACATGGCAGCTTTCGATGACTTCAACAAAAGCTTTGAGGCTTTGGGAAGCGACGCAGCCAAGAAGGAGGCGCTACAGACGCTGAAGGATGATCATTCGGGCCTGTTCGAGTTTACAAGTCGGAACCGTACCGCCGTTTGGTTTGGGGTTTTCTTCGTGTTTTCTTTAGTGGTCCTGGGATGCCTCGTCGTGATCTATCACAGTTACTCAGTTGGCGATACTACAACCACTGGCACTGGATCAACCGCCACAACGACCACCTCCCATCCAGACATCTCGGCGGCGTGGGCAGTGATCGCGGCAGTAGTAGCAGGAGTCGTAGGGATCTTGGTTCCTAGCCCAGCGTCGTCGAAGACGTGATGCCAAGTCGATCTATGTTCGATTAAGAACGCGCGTACGGCAAGCCGAGAAGTGGCAGCGGCGCATTTTGTAGCAGTGCCAATGATCGGAGGGAATCAATGGTCCATTTTCATGAACCCAATGCAACTAGAGACTTGCGACGGCTGAAGGCTCTAACACGGGATGAGGGGCAGCTTCGCAAAACGTTGTTTGAGCAAGAAGCTCGACTGTTCGATCTCGAGACACTAGCTACCCTGAGATTGCGCGTCGACGACCTCTTAGACACCCTCGCCATGTTGGCGTGCGACGACGACTTTTGGACGCGACTGGAGTCGCAGTCGGACATTCTCGACTTTCACGAGAATTTTTCCGTGCTGAAGGAACTCGACAGTACAGCGTTTGCTTCGTTGCTTTACGCGGTTGGCTATAAATCGCCACCTCGCCCAGACGCCACAGAACTCGTTGACGAGACTCTGGTTTCGATGACGAAGGCCATGTCTCTAGAGCTCAGTCAGGAGCAGCTTCATCAGCGACTAAGACTTGCTCGAAGCGACGTTGCTTCTTTAGTCTTTCGCGCGCGCAGAGATATCCTCCCGTTTTCGCCCCTCCCGCTGCATGCAAGTCACGTTCGTGATACGGCTCGTACCGCGGGACGCGCGGCGCGTTGGCTCATTCCGACGGTGATTGGGGTCGCCGGGGGGGTGGCGGTTGAGAGCATTTTGCCAGGCACGGGAATCGGTGTCGCTGCCGGCAAGGGTCTCGCATCAATCGCAGAAACTGTTGCTACACATAGCGCCGAGATAGTTGTTCAGCATTCGTGGATTCCAATTGCATTGGAGAGCGAACCCACGCAGCATGCCAGCTTGGCAGAAATTGACCCGGTTACTATTCATCTGGCGGCCACTCGTGACCTGATAGAAACAGCCTACGAGCGTTTGGAGGGATACAACCCGAACCGACACGAAGAAGCGCAGCGGTTGGTAGATCTCGCCGCGGAGCACATCCATAGGCTTTTGGACTTAAATGATGACTGGCCCGATTTATTCACTCATGAAGCGGTCGGAGAGATGGCCTACTTATCCGGGGAACTCGGACCTCTCCGCGTAAAGATCTCGTCCCTGAGCGCCGATTTTTATGATAGAGCAGCCCGGCTCCAAGAGACACATGAAGCCAAAACACCGTCCGGGCAGGTAATTGGCGTAAAGCAGGAGCAACCGCCGACGCCGAGGACTCAACAGCGGTATCTCGGCCTCTGACGCTCAGTGCTGACGATTAGCTGGATATCTTTAGCGTTTAGGCGAAATAACCTCCCTGCGGTTTTAAGTCGTCTAGCCACGCGCATATGGTCAGGTCCGAACACAATTGATACGGGCAGCCGCCTGTACGATTCTTACTAGCGGCCGGGGTAAGATTGAAATCTTCCTTCTTGGCTCGATGGGCCGCGTCGCCAGTCCGTGGCCAAGACCATGACGGACAGCTTCAAGTTGACCATGCAGGCGGGAGAGCCTCGACCTCCGCACCGGGAGCACAGGTGAACACATTGCGTCGCTTCCGCGTTGGCGCAGACGCTCCCCGACGCAGAAAGTGAAACTCCCGCGTTCACGCAGACGGCTGCTCGTTGCCCGGATGAGGTTGACCAGGCCGGGGGCGGAGACCGCGCGGGGCACCCAATACACAAATTGGTCTCTGGAGGCTCCGTCACCTTCATTCGGCAAGCGCATAACGACGTTCGAGCGGCCACTTCTCGGCCGTTCCTCGGGATACATAGTCGGCGATCTCGAGCCTGCACGCTAGCCTGATCAAGGCTCACGATATCGAACGCACTTGCGGCCGTTCGCACGAACGGTTTGTCGTGCGCACACGCAAACCTGCACGCCCCGTTCTCGATCGTGCGCCGCTGTCAACGACACTGAGATGACGGTTAACTAGAACGCGTCCTACTCACACCTGACCTCGTTTCGCTACGCAGACTGCGAAGATTCCGGGCCGCCTGATACTTCGGTGGCACTTTGGGCACGACAGCGGGCGGGCTGAGGTAGTGCCTGGCAGCGGTGGCACTCTTTTCAGTTACGCGGGGCGGCCGGCGCGCAGTTCGGTCACGACGGGATGTGCGTCGCGGTGGATGACGCCCCGGCGGTCCTGGACGGATTCGGCCGAGCCGTACGCGACGACGCGTCCCTCGGCGGGCCAGTCGACGTGCTTTCCAGTGCGGCATGGGCTTTCCCCGAGTCGGGCTTGCATCCGCTCGAGGAACATTGGTAGCGCGTAGCGGTGCCAGTCGTCAATCGCCTCGTAGCCGGTCGACTCCTCCGCGGTCCAGCGTTGCAAGGCCAGCACCGGCAACTCACGGGCGACGTGGGCGTGATGCGGCCAGCATGGCGGGATCATCTGCGTCGGCCGCCACGAGTACTCGTGGTTGATCCATTCGGCGACCCCGTCGCACCATCCCCACATCGCGGACCGCAGATCGTGCGGACACGTGGACGGGTCCCAGGGTCGCGGCAGCTTGTCGAGGTCGCGGTACCCGGCCATTTCATCGGCGTCGCCGCGGCGCAGCACTAGCAGCAGCTCCAGCGCCTTGAGCACTGAGCCGGGTGGGCTCGGAAACGGGGCCAGGATCTCGTTGTCTCGGCTGGTCACGCTGGCATTCACCAGGTCCACTCCTTCGGTTGCTGTTCCGACCCAGGCGGAACCTCGGCCAGGTCGTCCAGCCCGGCCGGGCTGAGCCGGTTCTGCCGCGCGTAGGCGACGGCGGCCGCGGTGCGGAGCCCCAGGTCCGGTGTCGTGGCGCGGGCACCGCTGACGCGGGCCCGGGCCGCGTCGAGTTCGTCTTTCAGCAGCTGTCCGTCTTTGCCGTCGAAGCAGCGGCGCAGCTTGGCGATGATTGGCGGGGCATTTCCCGCGACGACCAGTGCGTGACGCTCCTGGATCCGGCGGATGTCGCCGGGGCGCAGCACCCGCACGTCCTCCCCGGACCGGGAGGTGCCGATGCCGCCGGGGCCTTCGCTGACGGTCTGGCGGCTGATCCGTACGTCGTCGATCAGGTCTGAGATTTCCTTGTAGAAGTGGACGTCTTTGCCGCCGCCGAAGATCACCAGGTTGTTGGTGAGCCCAAACAGCGACCGGGCCTCGTCTTCGCCGTAGGACACGACCATCTGCTTCCAGGTTTGGCTGGCGTAGATGAACGACAGGCCCAGGGCGCGTTCGTTGGCCATCCGCACCCGCAGCGTCGGCAACGGCGTGGTCGAGGGCAGCTCGTCCAGGCAGGCGAGGAAACAGGGCGTCATCCGCCCGTGGGGCGCGGTGTTCGCCGCCTGCAGCGCGGTGTCCAGCACGTGCTCGGCGATGGCGGTCATCAACGGTGCGGCCGAAGCGTAGGGGTCTTCGCGGCCGAGCAAGTACACGGTGCCCTGCCGCGCGATCAAGTTGGCGATATCAGTGGCCGGCCGGCCCCGCGACGGGATGCACCGGGCGCGGATCTCTGGTTGGAAGAACAGCGACATCGCTTGCTGCACAGTGGTGACGGTGTTGCCGACGGTGTCGGCCGAGCCGTGCAGGGCGCCGGACAGCAGCCCATCCCAGAACCTCGCTGCGTGCGGATGTTGCTGCAGAATCTCAGCGGGCTGTTCGGCCGCGACCGGGTTGGCGACCCACTCCAGCACGTGCTCGAGTGACCGCCCGGTCAGGGCGGCGGCGTGCAGGAATCCTTGCAGCACCTTGGCCGTCTCGGCGGCGTAGAAGCGCGCGGCGCTGTCCTGCCGGCCGCCGCTGACTGCGCCGGTCACGGTGCCGGCAGCGAACGCTTTCGCCCGCTTCTCGGCCACTTTCGGGTCGACGCAGCCGGCGATCGGGTCCCACATGAACTCCGGCAGCCCCGGTGCGGCGCCGAACGGGTCGAGGACGGCGATCGGGCGCGCCGGACCGCCGGTGGTGATCGGCTGCTGGCGCCGACGTGAGGTCAGCAGCAGGTCCTCGACCTTGGTCAGGGTGGCCATTGCGGCGCCGCGGTGGGCGAGCAACGCCGGGGCGAGCACATCAAGGGTCTTGCCCGAGCCCTGCTCGCCGTACACGCCGGTGGTGCGGTCGTAACGGCACCACAGCTCCACACCGCGCGGTGTCTGGGACCGTCCGAGACGCCATCCAACGTCGGCGGGATCGAAGCGTGCGTGTCGTTTTCGCGTCATCGATGCCGCCCTCGCCCGCCGCGGGGTGGGCCGGTGTAGGCCGCGAGCGCGCGCCGAGCGTCCAGCGTCGCCGAATACAGGCGCTCTTCGGTGACCTGTCCGAGTAGATGTCTGTTGGTCGTGTCCAGTCGAGGGACGCTCGAGGCGGCGGAGCGGCTCTCGCCCGCGCGGGCGGCGAGTTCGACGCTGAGCAGTCGCGCACCGGCCAATCCGTTGCGGGCGGTGGCGAGATCGGTGGCGTCGGCGGTGATGAGCCCGGTCGTCTGAAATCCAGCGAGGTATTCGGGTATGCGGGTTTCCCGGGGGCCAAAGTCGCGGGCGTAGGCGAGTAGGCGGCCCGTCTCGGCCCATTCCGTCATAGCGGCCAGCAGGTGATCCGCGATCGCTGGGACGCGTTGAAGGGCGTCGTGGACCGCGGCTGACGCTGTGGTCGTGACCGCCTGCTTCGGAGGGTTGGTGCCGGGTGGATGGGTGAGTGTGCGCATGGCGTCGTGCAGGGCGAGCGCGTAGCGAACCGGGGGCGGCGCTGCGGCCTGCGGTCGCCGACTGCCGTCGTCGAAGGGATGGAGCACGGCACGCGCGGCGGCCCACCCCTGACCGCTTCGCTGCGCCGCGTCGCGCAGCGTGATGCTGTCGACTCCGCTTACATCTCGTGCGCTGCGAGACAAGGTCTCGAGCGCGGTACACACGGCGAGGTAGTCAGCCACGGACAGGGCAGCGGCAGCTTCCCCGAGCGATCGGGTTGAGTACTCGAGCCCGCCGATGGCATTTGTGATCATGTCGGCTACTGGTCCGCTCGGATGCGCGACCGGGGAGGGCACGGCCCAGTCGAGCGGAACTGATGCTGCCGCGGACGGCGGGTCGAGCGCGGCGCTGCGGGCCACGATCGTGGCCGCTGCGTCCGCGACGATTAGGGCCTGTTGTCGAGCGATCGGTGGGTCACCTTGCTCGGCCAGTTCGATCAGCGGTCCGACGACGCCGACGACGGCAGTGGCGAACGCCCAGCGATTCTCGCAGCCGAGTGCCTCACGCAGGATCGAGACACTGTCGGCGGCGGCCGCAGCCAGCTGGGCGCGCCGGCCGGGATCCGCGCTGGGAGGTTCGGCCGCCGCGGTGACGCATGCGCGGCCGGTTTCGCTGACCCAGCGTTCGCGTTCGGTCGCACCGTGAGCGGTGAGCCCATCGGCGGCAAGTCGCTGCAGGACGTCACCGAGGCACGCCAGCGCGCGGTCGGCATCGACCGCTTCCTTTGGATCTGTGCCTTGGCGCGCCGTGTCGTTGAGCGCGGCAAGGAGGCTCGCCCCGGTGGTGGCCATCAGGGCAATCGGCGCAGTGCGCACTGCCCGTGTTCGGCCGCGGCGCGGACGTTGCGGGCCGCGAACTCTTCCAACGTCAGCGACCCAAGCAGCTTCAGCGCGTCACGGACCAGCGTTTCGGCGTCTCGGGTGTCGGCTGGATCGGGCCGAGACAGTAACGCCTGGGGTCCGTTTAGCGGTACAGCGCTGGTCAACTGTTGGCTGGCCGCGAGGCAGTGCAGCCGCGCGCCGCCGTCAATCTCAGCGGGGGTTCGGGCAGCCACCGCGAAGAGCGCGGCCGCTTGAATCTGGATCGGATCGGCAGCGGATTGTGGGGACGAACGACGGTCGGCAGGCACGAAGCGCTCCTAGAGGGTGGGTTGGTGGACGTGGAGCAAAGGGTCCGCGCCGCAGGCGGCGCGTGGCGTGCCGGAGTCGAACCTGTGGACGAGGGGGTGGGTGGGGACATCAGCCACCGCGTCGCCGAACCCCACGGGTCCGACTCCTGGCGTTGGCGGGATACAGGTCAGGCCGGATGATGTGTCGCGCCGACCTCAGCCGAGTAAGCCCAAGTACCTCGGCCGCGTCGCCACGAGTGGCCATGCCACCGCGGGCATCATTCGGGCGCCGGTACCTCGTTAGAAGTACGCAGCCGACGATCGACATGGCAATGACGGCGAGCTCGCAAACGCCCACGCACATGTAGACCGCCGGCGGATCGGCCACCAACCCCGCCTGACGCGGGTCGAGGCCGCGGCGGGGGTGCCCAGCGCACAGCCCCCCAATGACGTGGCCGATGGTGTCGGTGCCGTGCGGCCACACCCACCCGCCGCCGAATAGCGCCGACGCCCCGCCTAGGCCGCACAGCGCGGCCAGCCCCAGGCAGAGCGACGCACCGCCGATCACGGCAACTGCAACCTCCCAGCCCTGTCCGATCGGCTGCTGATCGTGCCGCCGTTGGCGAGAGGTCATCGCGCAGCACCCGATCGGTAGTAGCGCCCCCAGCCGGCTACGTGACGGACCGCGCCCCAGCACCCGTTCATGGGCGTGACCACCGGCAGGGCGAACCGATATCGGCGGCGTTGCTTGGGTAGAAGGGTCGTTCGGACCGGCGTTGCGGGTGCTGCAAGTTCCTGCGGGCTCTAAAGCGCCTAATCAGCTGGGCGGGAACCGCGCGTGTGTGCACGTGACCTCGTCTCTGGGCGTCGTCGCCGATCGCGGTTGTTGTTGTTCAGCCGATATGGCGGACGTTGGTGATCTGACCGGACCAACGGGTGGCCTCGGTCAGTTCGACGCTCAGCCCGGTCATCGGAGCCTGGACAAGGAGTAAGTGGCGGCCGTCCTTCTCGTCGACGTAGCCGGCGACCATGCCCACGTGACCGGGGTTCGCGGCGGTACCGTCGGCGCCGGGGATCATCACCAGGTCACCACCGACGGCTTGGCTCAGGTCGGTGGGTTCGGCGGTGCCGTACGCGGTCTGCCCGGCCGCCAAGTGCGGTAACGCGACACCGGCTGCCGCCCACGCGGCCATCGTCAATCCGCTGCAGTCAAAGGCGTTCGGCCCCGCTGCAGCGAACACGTAGGGCTTGCCGAGCTGCTTCAGCGCGAACGAGACGGCGAGGTGGCCCTTGGCGGAACCGCTGATGACGAACCCCGCCGGGATCGTCGTCGTCCCAGCGACGTTGTTCCCGTGCGGCGCGACGATCTTCCCGGCCACCCCGCCACCGCCGCCAGGGATCGCTCCCCCACCGCCCGCGCAGATCGCCGGACCGGAACCGTCCGCCGGCGTCGTCGACGCGGCGCCGGGGCTCGGCGAGCCTGTGGGCGCGGGTCCGGCCGCGGCAACGGCCGCGGACCAGAACTGCCCGACGAGCTGCTGTGCCAGTGTCGCGTTGGGTTGGTACCGCTGCGGGTGGTGGGAGATCTGCACAGTCTGCGCGTCGATGCCGACGCCGTTGGTCTGCCAGTTCGAGACCGCCAGCAACCGGACGAGGAACGCGTTGGTGGCCTTGACCGGGTCGATGGCCACGGCCTCGGTGTAGATCGAGACGCGTTGCTGGAACAACCCCTCGGAGTCGTGGTCGGACTGGGTCGCGGAGTTGTGCAGGCTCGACTCGGTGTACGCGGTGGCCTCGGCCACGACGGCGGCGAAGACAGGTAGATGGCGCCCGGCGACCACGGACACGATGGTCTGCGCGTTGGCCATCTGCTCGGCGTCCAGGGTGACGGTGCCGATCGTCTGGGCGGTCCCGCCGCCGCCGCACACGCTGGACGTGGGCGAGGCGTTGGCCCCGCCGCCAGCCAGCACCATCAGCACCGCCGACATCGCCACGATCGGTAGCGCGGCAAAGCCGATCGCCGTCTTCGCGTCGATGTCCGACATAGCTCACGCGACCCGAGCTAAACTGGGCTCGCCAGAGCCGGTCCCTGCTGCGACCGCGCCGTTCTCGGACCCCCGGGGAACGCCGGTGATCGCGTGGTTTGTGTTGGTGACGGCGACGTCAATCGATGTGCGTACGGTCTGCACCTTCGCCACGTGCGACCCGACCAGCCATAGCGCGCGCCCTTTGGCCGCGGTGGCCCAGTCGGTGACGATCCGTTGCGCCATCGGGGTGAGCCCGAGCAGGTCGGACAGCTCGTCGCCGATCTGGTCGTCCTGGCCGAGGAGCACCTTCGTCGCGCACAGGTGCATCAGGTCCTTCGCGATCGCCACGGCTTGGCTGCCGGCGTCGCCGACAGTGAGCATGTCCGAGGGCTTGTGGGCGATGACGGCCTGGATGCAGCCGTCGCGGCGCGAGAGGCGCAGGTCCGCGTCGAGGGACTTGACTGCGTCGGTGCCTAGACGCATCTGCTTCCAGCATTCGTCGCGGATGATGATCCGCAGGTCCCCCGGTTCGGCGACCTGCGTCATCGCCCGGCCCCACGAGTTCAGACACGTCAACGCGACACCGACGGCTTCGTCGCCGAGTGGGTCCAGCCGCGACAGCGACAGTGACTGGATCGGTGCGCGCCAGTCGACGGTAATCGTCGTCGGGGCGTCGAACAGTCCGGCCAGGTGACCCTTGACCAGCGACCCGAGCGCGTCGCGCATCGGGCGGGTCTCGTCCAGGAAGTGCTGCCGGCTGGCGTACCGGCAGTCGATGATCAACTGCTCGGTGGGGTTGTTCAATCCCTGCCACAGCTGCGGGATGGTGATGTCCGACATCCGATCGGCACCGGCGGCGTACCCGGTGAGGTCGCGGATGACCTGTCCGACGGCGGTCTCGGCGGTCGGTGAGAACGGCACGTGCTGTGAGCCGACGAGGCCCTTGATGAGCAGCAGCCAGCGGGAGAACACCGTCGCCGCCCGCCGCTGCGCCTCCGCGCGGGGCAGCGCGGTCCAGTCGTTGCCCAACGGACCGAAGTCCAGCGGGTTGATCCGGGCGGGCAGGCCGTGCCCGACCGCGTGCGGCTCGACGCCGAGGGCCCGGCACAGCGGCTCGTACTCGTCCTTGACGTCTCCGAGGATCAGCGTGCGGTAGGAGTAGGCCATCATCCGCAGGCAGAACATCTTGACCGTGCCCGACTTCCCCCGACCGGGGGCGCCGAAGAACATCATGTTCGGGTTGGTGACCCCGGCGA
Source organism: uncultured Jatrophihabitantaceae bacterium (assembly GCA_964252015.1). Taxonomy (GTDB): domain Bacteria; phylum Actinomycetota; class Actinomycetes; order Mycobacteriales; family Jatrophihabitantaceae; genus CAXSBR01. The sequence goes on from CAXULW010000003.1 coordinate 150,828, forward strand.
CGCCGCCCACCGTCCACCCGATCGGGTCGACGTGGAACGCCCCGCCGGACAGGTAGTCGATGCCCATCTGCGCGCCGGTGCAGGGCAGCCCCTCACCGGCGATAAGCGGCCACACACCGCCGACCTGTTCCGAGGTCATCCGATACACCGCGACCGGCGCCGGGACGGGTGCCCATCCGGTCGCGCGGCCGGTGATGCCGTGCTTACCGACCATGACCGTGAACGGGTCGCTGTCCTTCACCCGGGCCGGTGCGGGCGCCAGCGGCGGCAACTGATGACCGAAGTCGGCCACGAGCTGGGCAACCCCGCGGCCGGCGGCGCTACGTGCGACCCGGCCGCCGTGTGCTCGGGTGAACGGCCGGGCTTCCCGGCGGGTGGGAACGTCGCTGGTCATCACTTGACGCCCCGCCGTTTGGGCAGCCCGATCCCGAGTGGGATGCACGCCGCGGCGAACCCGGAGTCCTGGGCCAGGTCCAGGCGCAGCGGTGTGAACCCGGAGCCGGTGATGGTGGATTCGAGCCGCCGCCCGTAGTCGGTGATGGACCAGGTGTTGGGCACGGTCACCGCGGCGGCGATCCCGACCCGGACCAGGGCGTTGCCGTCGGCCAGGCGGACGTCCTGGCCCTCGACGCGGGCGGCGTTCCGGCGGTGCGAGGCGCGGACCTTGAACCCGCCTTTGCGGCGCATCTCGGCCGCAAGATCGGCCGACATGGACTCGTTTCCCACGATCCGGTCGGCCTTGTCGTGGCTGATCGGCTCGAAGAACACGGTCACCGCGCGTCGCTCCCCGGCCGTGGTGGGCGTGAAGACGGGGGCGAGCGCGCCCATGACCGCGCCCTTGTCGGGCAGCAGGATCGTGCACGTCGCGGACTGCCAGGCGTCGTGGGCGTAGCAGCGTCGTTCTGGGTTGGGTGTCGACGTCGGCCCGGCGGCGGCCATCGGCAACGTCGCGGCGACGGTCGGGTCGGTGTGGGCGGCGATGTCGGCGGCGGTGAGGCCGCCGCGGTCACCGGGTGCGAAGCCGGTGCGGATCGCCGCCGCCAGAGCGGGTGAATCCAGCCACTGCACCGACGTGGCGCCGACCGGCCCCATCAGCCGGGCCTCGACCTCGCCCATTACCCCGTACAGGACGCGGGCTCGGCCGTCGATCCCGCCGCCGGCCTCCTTGGCTTGCTTGGCGATGCGGGCTTCGGGAACGACGATTGTCACGAACGCCTCGTGCCGTACCCCGGCCTGGGTCATGACCGCCGACAACTCCTCGTTCACCGCCAGCGCCAGTGTCGGTGCGTCCTCTCGTAGATTGGTCTGCTGCCACGCGGCGCGTTCGGCGCCGTCGTCGGGGACGGTGCGGATCTGCAGCGCGATAACCGAGACCAGCTCGGCGGTGGCCGCGCCCTCGAGCAGTTCGGACAGTCCGTTACCCATCCGCGTCCGCGCCGGGATCTCGGACAGCCCGATGCCGGGGTGCGTGATCCGGGTGACGACGGCCCAGGTCCGTTCCCGGTTGTCGGCGACGATCACCGGGCGGGCCATCAATGGACCGAACGGTGGCCCGTCGTGGGTGCGGATCCCTGACAGCACCCCGGGCAGGTCAGCCTCACCGAAGTTCGCGACGATGCCGGCGGCGGCCTTCGACTGCCAGTCGGTCCACCGCATAACCACTCCCACACATCGCAGGAGGGAATCCAGCGCCCACCGCAACGCCGACCGGCCCCGGACGGGGACGGCGACGAGCACGATCAGCACGGCCCACACGGGCATCCACACCAGGGCGAGGAGCCACTGGTGCGCGCCGGCGGCGAGGAGCAGCGGCAGTCCGCCGAGCAGGATCGTGATCCACGACCCTGCCCCCAGACCGAGGAACCAGCCCTGCTTGTCCTTCGACCAGGCGCCGTAGCGGACCGGACCGGCCGAGGCGGTCATCCCGAAACCGGGATGTCGGTGTTCAGCCCGGCGTCGCTGGAGCCGGCCACAACACCTGCGCCACCGGGTACCGGCAGCGGCGGGACGCCGACCGGGCAGATGGCGACATTGATGCACGGTGGGTCGGGATCGGGGTTGCTCGCGTGCAGCACGTCGCGCAGCGCAGCGATCGGCGCCCGTTGCGTCAGCCGCCACGAGCCCCACCCGTCAGGGCCGGCGACATAAGCGTCCAGGTTCACGTTGACGTTGAACCAGGACACGAACAGAGCGTGATGCCCGTCCAGGTAGTCACGCAGGCAGTAGATCCAGCGCGCGAGGACGTCCGGGTGGTCCTGGGGTGCCAGCGCCGCGACCTCGGCCACCCCGAACGGCTTGCCCACGGAGGAGGTGGCGGCGATGGCGCGGGCGAAGATCGCGTCCGGGGTGGTGAGGTGGTCGCGGTTCCAGCTGTAGCCGTCGACCGAGATTGAGTCCACCGCCGGGCCGGGGTAGAACTGCCGCCATCCGTCGGCCGGGCCGTGGTTGAACGTGAACGCGGTCAGGATGAGCGTGTCCCGCAACCGCGGGTTCACCCGGTGCGCGAGGGTGATCAGGTGTCGCCAGCCGGCGCGGTACGTCTCGGTGTCCAGCCGGTGGCGGCGGGCCGCAGCGTCGTACTCATGGTCCCAGCTCCACGTGATGTCCTTGTCCGCCGGTGCCGAGGCGAACCACCGCGCGAAGGCGGCGTCGTCGCGACCGGACAGCACCCGCGCCGGGCTGTCGTGAAAGGACGCCACGATGTCAGTCCCGTCGAAGCCGGCGGCCCGGTCCCACGTGGTTGGCAACCCCCGGTAGTACAACCGGAACACCCCGAAGGTCCCGTAGGTGGCTTGATCGGCGGCCAGGGCGCCGTGGTCGGCCATCCCCCAGCGCGTCGGCGGCGGGCCGCCAACCCTCATCGGCGGCGGTGGCGGTTCGACCGGCGCGGCGAGCGCCGGGGGGCTTGCCGCGACGACGATCAGGAACGCGGCGACGGCGACGACCGCCGACTGAAGCCTGCGGTGAGATCGGTCAGTGTGCCGGTCAGCGCATCCAATGAAGAGCATGGTTTCGTCCTTTTCTGCGTTGGTGTCAGTGAGCGAATTCGCTCGGGGTATGCGTCATCGCCCAGCAGTGAGGGGCGTGCGGCCACCGCCTGCCGGCGCCGGAGGCTGGGATCCTGGCGGGCTGTCCGCCGAGGTGTTCACAGCGCGGCGACCGCGATCACCTCTTCGGACCCACCAGCTGCCCCGGCGGCCCCGGCTCCGGCACCGCCGGCCGGTCCGCCACCGCGGTCGGGTGGGTCGCTTCCACCGCCGCCGGGCGGGATTGGGGTTGGCGGCTCCGGTATCGAGGCGCCACGGCCGGATCCGTCGTCGGTCCCGCCGTCGGTGCTGCTGCCCGAGTCAGACGCGCCGCGGTTGGACGCCCCTCCACGGCCAGCGCTCCGACCGCTGCGCTCATCGGTCGGGGTCAGGCTGTAGCCGGGCGAACCGACGCCGGCCTGCCCGAGGATGTCCGAGCCGAGGTCGGCCGCCTTATGGGCGACGGAAGTGGCGACCTGCAAGCCTGTTCCGAACGCACCCAGCGCACTGGACAGCCGCGACTGAGTCTGGGATTCTGCGCCGGTCTCGCCGCCCGATCGTCCGTCGCTGCCGCTCTGGGTTGCGGCCGAACTGCCGAGGACTGCCGCCCGCCGCTCATCACTCCTGACATGCCGCCGGTGTCGGACCACGACTGACGCAGTGCCGCGCCGGACGCGGTACCCGGCTCGACGAACGCGAGGAGCCGGAAGAGGATCATCGGGCAACAGGCGCCGATCGCGATGACGATGGAGCCGATGACGGCCATCCCGGCGTGCGCGGTGTTGGTGGCGTTGGCGTAGTCGCTGATCTGCTTGGCGTTGTCCAGGGGGTTGCAGAGCTTGCCACCGCACATCGGCGGCTTCGGTGGATTGATAACGCCGACCGACAGCTTCACCCCGATGCCCAGGAGCAACGCGGCCATCGGCGATATCAGCAAGCACGAGAAGAACCAGCGCAACGTCTTCCAGAACCACACCTTGCCGGTCTCGCTGACCAGCCCGGCGGCGGAGATCGGCGCGGTGGCCACCAGGATGATCAGGGCGGCCTCGCGAACGAACATGATCAGCACGAAGAAGAACGCCGCTGGGATGACGATCAGCAGTCCGAGCACACCCAGGACGGTCGCGAGTGTGATGTCGCCGATCCTGTCCGGGAAGGATCCGCTTAGATCGACGTGGGACAGGTCCTGCGCGTGCAGCATCCCTTGCAAGATGCCGCGCTCCAGGCCAGCTGCGGCCGCGACGAACCCAGCGGCGAGGCCGAGATAAGCGATCCAGACGAACCCGAACTGGGCGATCCCGATCAGAACGCGTCCCATGGATTGTCCGTCGCGACGGATCAGCGCAACTGTGAGCTGGACGAACATCATCATCACCGCGAGCGTGGCGCCAAGCCACAAGGTGATCGGCAGAACTGAGCCCATCGGCCCGCTGGCGGACAGATCCGGTGTGGTGAACACGTCGATGATCCGAAAGGCCAATTTCAGCAGCCACAGCGCGGCTGACCACAACCCGGTCATCGCGGAGAGCCACACATCACCGACGGCGGCCGAGGCGGCGTCGCCGAGCCACGTCAGCGGATTGAGGTCGCCAACACCGAACGCCTCGACCCGTTGCCCGGGGCACGGCAGCTGGCTGCACCCGGACGAGAGCACCGTGGTCGCGGTCATCGGGTTTTCCCCGTTTGCAGGTCGTGGTAGCCGACCGCGATCGCTGTGTCAGTGTCCGGCCACACCGAGGGCGCCGGCGCGGGTTCAGAGCCTGGGCCGACCATCCAGCGGGTGCCGTTCCAGACCATCCGTTGGCAGTCGGCGGCAGCTCCCCGTGCGGTCTGCGCCAAGGTCACGTCGATCTCGAAGTCGATGCAGGGCACGACGAAGTCCGGTCCGACGCTGCCCTTGATCTGCCCCATCAGCGGGGTGGCCACGATGGCCAGCTGGCTGTTGCCGCCGCCGGACAACCCGGCGGCGGCGAAGAACTCGGCCAAGGCCTGCACGCCCGACCAGCTGCTGGTTGTTGGTCCACCGGGCATAGCCCATCCGTGAATGACGGCGCGGGCGCCGGACAGGGTGCCGGACTGCAAGGCGTTCTGGTCTATCGCGGCCAGCTGCGCCATGGCCCCCTGCGGGGTGTGGCTGAAGCCGGTCGGAACCTGCGCCAGTCCGGTCGATGTCGCCGCGGGCAGGGTGATCGGGGTGGCTGGGTCGTTTGTGGACACCGGTCCCGGGTGTGAGGCGAGCTCGTCGACGATGGCCATCGGCCTGTCGGCCAGCGCGTCGCGCGGGTCGTCGGCGGTGCCGGACCGCCGGGCACCTTGGGTATCACCGCTGCCTGCCGCACTGGTGCTGCGGGTGCCTCGGTCGGCCGTGTGCCGGACGGGATGAACGGCGTAGACCGCGGCCAGGACGATCCCGGCGATGAGCAGCGCCGCGGTCGCGCCGGTGCCGATCAGCAGCGCGAGCATCTTCTGGCGGGACCACTCCGGCGCTGGCGGTTCTTTCCCGCCTCGGCGGGCGAACATCAGCAGCCGTTCCCGGTGATCGAAGAAATGATGACGTAGCCGACGACGTAGATGATCGCGCCGACGAGGCAGATCATCAGGCCGTCGAAGCCGAGCCGCGCACCCTTAGGGTGATGGGTGACGCGGCCCCAGATCAACATGCCGACCGAGACGAAGAACGAGATGGCCATGACGGCCAGCACGCCCCACTTCACCCACGCCAGCACCTGGTCCGACCACACCTGCACTCCAGGCGGAGCGGCCGGGCAGATGTCGCTACCGTTTCCGCCGCCGGAAGGTGTGCTCGTCGGGGTTGGGGCTGCGACCAGTAACAGGGTCATCTTTGCCGCGATCAGATTGCTCATCGCGATCGTTCCTTCCTTCGTGACGCGGAGCGTGTTATTGCCGCGACCTCGCTCGTACGGGCGGTGTCGATCAGCCTCAGCGCTGTCCATCCGGCTGCAGTCACCGCTTTCGGCAAAGGGGAGTCGGTGGGACCAGCAACCTGCAGATGCCGGTCTGCGGGCACGGTCACGACGGCGTCGGCGGCACGTAGTTCGCGCAGCCGCGGCCCGAGGCTGGCGGTCACTTCACCGGGCCACTTGCCGCCTCCGATAGCGGCGACGATCACCGGGCCGGTGAGCGAGGTGAGGATCTGCTCGGCCTGCCGCACACCGGGCACCGTCGGGCGGCAGACGACGACTACTCGACAGCCGCTGGTCGCGAGTTGGATCAGGCTGTCCGGTCTCGGCAGGCCGAGGTCGATGACGACGAGACCATCCTCAGAGGCGGCGAGCACAGGCCAACCTGTCGGGGTGTCGTCGCCAGCGCGGCGGTCGATCGTGACCTGACCACGGCTGCCACGCCGCCACGCTCCGCTCGCGTCGAGGCCGAGCTCGGCGTTCGCGGCGCCCACCAAACCGGATCGGATCGGAAGCGCCGTCTCGACGATGTGCGCGGCTCGACCCGCCGCGGCCGCCGCGTCGGCCACCGCGAGCGCGACCGTGGATGCTCCCGCTCCCGCGTGGGCCGCGACCACACCGACCCACGCCCTGTCCAAGTCCGCACCGTGCGTCACGGCCGGTTCGCTTCCGCGATCGGGAACCCCCAGCCGTTCCGTGCCGATCAGGGCCGCCCCATCGTCGGGCGTGGCCACGACCTGCCTATGCGGCGGTACGAGCAGGCTGGCGCGTTGGGAGGACTTGCGAGGTTGGAGCTCGCGAAACGCGTGCTGAATCTCGGCCACCGACAGCAGCCGACCGTCGGTTGCGACGTCGCTACGGTTGAGTAGGTCGACGCGATGGCCAACTGTGCCGACCTGAGACGGGCTCATGCCGTTGCCTTGCCCGACAAGTGGGATGCCGCTCGCGCGGATGGAGAATTAGCCGATCGTTGACGGTTGCGTCCCAGCCACAGCCTCGTGCCAGCGAGCACTCGAGAAGGGTCGATCTCGGAGAGCTGAGCGCGGGCTCCGGAGCCGGGGCGCAGCTGGTCCGCGAGGCGGGTGAACCGGTCGATGGTGCTCTGATTGACCGCGGCCCGGGACCTGAGGATGCGGTCCATCCCATAGGCGAGCAAGCCGCTGGCGGCGTAGGCCTCGTCGAGCAGGTCGGCGACCTGCTCGACGGTGTACTCGTCCACGATCGGCTGCACACGCTCTTTCATGGTGGTGCCCCTAGCAATCGTCCGGAAGGTGGTCTCACCAGGGGCAGGTGAAATCCTGGGGCCGGTAGTGCCACTCCGGCCGAAGCTCTTATGAAGACGTCCGGCCGGGCGGAGCAGCGAACTCATGCGACGGCAGACAGGTAGTCCCGGCTGGCGGCGCGCACGGCGGCCAGGGCGCGCGCCCGGTGACGGAAGAACGTCCGCCGGGGCAACCCAAACTCGGCGGCAACGACGTCATCGGAAGCTTTGAGGGATGAGTCGTTTCGGGCCTGCTCGGTCCGGACGAGCAGCGCGATGTCGGTCTCATCGACGCCGGCCCGGGCCGCCCACCGGAGCAGGTCGACGAGCTCGATTCCCTCGTCCCCGGCGCCGGTGGTTGTTTGCCCGAGCGCAGTCGCCTCCCACTCCGGGCTCATGGGGTCCAGGACGTGTTCGGCCCGATGACGGTGCTGGGGCGTGGACGGGCGAAACTCGGCGAGGACGGCGGAGCGGGTATCCCACCGCAAGCTGGCCGCGACTGCCCGGGTCCGAATCCGCCACCGATAAGTCCGAATCTGGCAGGTCAGCTCGCTGACGATCACGCAGATCATCCCGGTGCCCAAGTCGCGAAGCTGAACCGACATCGGGCAGACCCAGTCGCTGAGCAGGTGCAGCACCAACAGCAGCGCGTCGTCATCACACCCGCCGTCGATCGACGCCCGTCCGACGAGGGCACCCACAATTTCGTCAGCCCGGGCGGCGTCAGCGCCACAGGCAAGCAGCGGCAGCAGGTCGCGGGCGACTTCGTGCAGGCTAGCGAGGCGGTCGTCCTCGGCCGCCCACCGACCGAGCGCATCCGTAGTCTCGATCCGCCTAACCAGCGCCTGCCAGTTCCCGGCAATGCTGTCATCGTGGAACATCTACGGCCCCCCGTCATCGGTTGCTGATGCCGATGACGCTCCGCAGAGGTGTTCAACAATCTGTCACCCCAGCTCGGGGTGACTGGCCTCTACAGTCCGTTGCGCGACGAGCGTCGCGGTCATTCTTGAACCGCGTGCCAAGCTGCGCAGTGACGGGGTCAACCCGCCGCGCGAAGTCTCAAAGCCGACGACACCGCGGGTTAACCCTTCGGTTAACCCGGATACGTGAGACGCGCGGACCCAGGCATAGGTCTAAGACCGGCTGATCGCCAACTCCGCGGCGTAGTCGTCCAATGTCAGAACCTCGTCGGCGGGGCCGCGCATTCGGGGCTTCGGATGAGCAGCGCCTCCGTTCCACGGCAGGAGCGCCCGAGGTCACCGATTGGGAGCGCCGGGTCGTCGACAGACGACTCGAGTCACTGCTTCACGCAATCAACCTGCGGGCATCCCGAGCGTCACTCGAAGTTACGGTGACGTGCAGCAAGGACCGCGTAGTCGACCCGGTGCCGTCGGACAAGCATGCCGTAGAGGACGTCGTAGAAGACGAACAGCGATTGCTCGAAGAGGGTTCCCATGGGTTGCACGGACGCTACGACGCCGACGTCATCGGCTCCGTAAGTGTGTGCGGGGATCCGGACTACCAGGTCGGCCAACTGGGGGGTCGGCGTGTCAGGGTAAGCGGTCAGGACCAGGAGCGTGGCGCCGGTCCTCTTGACCATGCCGGCGATGTAGTGCAGGTGCGGGATGTTCCCTGGCCCGGAGGGCATGACGAACAGGTCTACGGCGGTGACCGCGGGCGTTGTGTCGTCCCATCCCCAGTGCACGATCTTTCCGTAGTGCGTCAGGCGCATGGCAAACGCCTTAGAAGCGAGCCCCTCCCGGCCGATGCCGAGGACGAATATCCGCGGCGCGGAGTCGATGAGGTCCATCGCACGATCGACGGATGACGGGTCAATCTGCTTCAGTACCGCTGCAAGTTCATCAGTGGTGGCCTGGGCTAGTTCACCAAAATTCATTGGTCTGCCTTCCCACGACCTGTTTAGGTCCGTTGTGTGCCGGTCACCCGGCCGGCGAGCAAAGCGACGAGAATGACTGCACCGTAGACGGCGTCGATCCAGAAGGTGCTGATGCCGCCCAACGTGAGGACATTCGTCAGCGTCCCGAGCAGAACGACACCCAGCGCGGCACCCAGGATGCGTCCCTGCCCGCCTTTGAGGGCGATACCGCCGATTACCACCGCAGCCAAGGCGCTGAAAATCAGGTTCTGCCCTGCGTCGGCCGTGACGGCGCTCAGTCGTCCGGCGAGAAGAAGGCCGGCAAGTGCGGCCAGGGAGCTGGCCAGGACGAAGGCCAGGATGAGTACCCGGTCTACGCGGATACCGGCGGCGCGGGCGGCGTTCTCGTTCCCGCCGATGGCATAGAGGGAACGACCCCACCGGTGGTACTTGAGCAGGATGCCGCCGATGACAAACAGGATCACCGTGACCCAAATGTCGACCGGGATATTCAACCAGGAGGCCGTGCCCAAGTAGGTGTAGCCGCCGGGCAGGTTCGACAGCGTGCGGCCTTTGCTAATACCAGTGGTGACACCGCGCAACAGGATCAGCATCGACAACCCGACGATGAACGAGTCGAGCTTGACCTTGACGATCAATAACCCGTTGACCAGACCAATCAACGCTCCGACCGCCATAGTGATGACGATGCCGGCGGCCGCGTCGAGGTTCGTGCCCCAGCCGCCGTCGGCCTTAGTCACCATGAGCAGTGACGCGACCATCGGGGCGAACCCAACGGTCGACTCGAGGGATATGTCGATCCGGCCGGTCAGGACGATGAATGTCAAACCTATTGCGACAACGCCCAGCTCAGAGGACTGCTGCAGGACAAGCGATGCGTTGCTGCTGGTCAAGAAGATTGGGCTAACTATGGAACCGATAACTACCAAAATGATGAGGCCCGGCAGCACCGTCAGTTCTCGGAGGCTCTTACCTACAGTGTCGAGCGTAGTTCTTCCCTTGTGAGCGGTGGACGTGGCAGCGGTGACTGTGGTCATGAGGCTTCCTGCATTCCTTCGATGGCTCGCACGATTTCGGACTCTTCTGGTGAGGTCAGGTCGGCGACGATCTCCCCGCGAAACATGACGAGTACGCGGTCGCTGACGAGAATCTCCTCGACGTCGTCGGAGACGAGGACGACGGCGAGCCCACGTTGTACGGCCTGGGCTATAAGCGTGTAGATCACGTCCTTGGCTGAAATGTCGACTCCGGCGGTGGGGGAGATGAGTACCAGCACGGAGGGATCGGTGGCCATCGCGCGGGCGAAGACGACCTTCTGTTGGTTGCCGCCGGACAATGACTCGACGGCGAGAGACGGTCGCGGCGGGACCAGCGAGACCTCGTCGATCAGCTGGACGGCTCTGCGGCGTCTCTCGCGCAGCGAGATGAATCCGCGGCGGGAGAACTGCTGGGAGATGCTCATTGTCATGTTTTCTTCGACGTTGAGCTGCGGTACGTACCCCGAACGGTGTCGATCGGCCGGGACGTGGGCGAGCCCGGCGTCCTGCGCGCGGACGACCGATCCGGTCTGGAGCCGGGTGCCGTTGATGATCACGGTGCCGGCGCTGGTTGGGCGCAGGCCGGCCACGGCCTCGCCGAACTCGGTTTTGCCCGACCCCCCGAGGCCGGCGATCGCCAGGAGTTCGCCGGGCGCCACGGAGATGTCGACGTTGCGAAACGCGCCGTGCCGGTCGGTGAGACCTTTGGTTTCCAGTGCTGGTTTCGCGTCCGCCCCTGGTGCGGCGTTGGCGATCCGAGCGGTCTGGGTCTCGTGGCCGGCCAGCACCGCGGCGACCAGATCTCTACGTGAGATCTCCGTAGCGGGCTTGGTCCACAGCGTCCGCCCGTCACGCAGGACGGTGGCGCTGTCGCACACCTCCTCGATCTCGTGCAGGAAGTGTGAGACGAACACGAAGGTCACGCCGCGCTTCTTGAGATCGATCACGTGCTCGAAGAGCCTGCTCGTCGCGTGACCGTCCAACTGGACCGTGGGTTCGTCCAACAGAATGATCCGCGTACCAGCACTGAGTACACGGGCGATTTGGATCATGCCGCGCGCCTCGACTGGGACGTCGCCGAGCAGTTGGCTCGGGTTCTGGTCGATGCCCCATTCATCGAGCAGGTCGCGTGCTGCTGCCCTCATCCGGCCCCACGAGATTGTCCGACCAGGTCCGGTGGGATAGCGATTGATGAAGATGTTCTCGGCCACCGTCATCGTGTCGACCATCGCCGCCCGCTGGTGGACCGTTTCCACCAATTGCTTCCACTGCTCGGGCGCGGAGATCGGAGGCGCGTCGTCGCCGAAGAACCGGATGGTCCCGGTGTCGGGTTCCTCGAGTCCGGTGATGCACCGGATCAGGGTGGATTTTCCGGCGCCGTTGCGGCCGACCAGGCCGTGGATTTCGCCCTCAGTGATCCGCAGGCTCACCTCCTGCAGCGCCTTGGTCGCCCCGTAGGTCTTGCTGACACCGTCCACCTCGACGGCGACGGTCGCGTGACCGCCGGCCGCCGGTGGGGTTGTTGTCATGTTCAGGCTCCAGTCCTGGGATAGTGGCTTTCGGCAACGACGACGAGACGATCAGCTGGCGAATGCCTTCTTGGCAAACGGCTGGTTCGCCCACGCGACGCCAGAGTCGACGTTGGCCTTGGTGATGACCGGGGTTGGCAGAAGGTCGACAAGGTTGCCTTCGTATGTGGTGATGGTGCTGTTGTGGTCGGTCTTGCCGGTCGTGAAGGTTTTCCCGGCCAAGGCCTCGGTGATGTACTGCACGCCATATTTGATGTAATCGAGAAGCGGCTGTTCGACCACCGCGTCCTGGATTCCGGCGCGGATCGCGTTGAGCGCGGCCGGTCCACCGTCGACAGACACGATGGCGACGTGGCCGGGCTGTCCAACGGTTGCAGTCTTGCCGATCTTCTTCAGCGTTTGTAGCACCGTCGGGTAGAAGGTCGTGTCGCTCTGGACGTATACGCCGTTAATGTCTTTGTGTTGGTTGAACGCGGTCTGCAGCCCGCTCGACGCCGTCGCGGCGCTCCATTTAGTGGCGACGTGGTAGAGCGTCACCTTCGGGAACTGCTTGGACATGCAGTCGTTGAAACCGTTCGTGCGGTCGCGACCGTTCGAACTGGTCGGGTCGCCGTCGAGAGTCAGCACCGCCTTGCCTGCTGGCACCAGTTTGCCCATCTGCTCGCAAGCGAGTTTGCCCATGTTCACGTTGTCCGCGCGCACGATCATGGTGACCTTGCCGCCGGCTGGTGCCTCGTCGATCGGGACGATCGGCACATTGTGTTTGTTGGCGTACTTGATCGCGGGGATGATCGCATTGGCGTCTAGGACGGACATTACGATGCCCTTCGCGCCCTGGTTGATCAACGATTCGACGTCGGTGAGCTGTTGCGCGGCCGAACCGCCGGCGTTGGTGGCGGGCAGATATTTGTAGCCGAGGGTCTTGTACTGGCCAATGACGCCCTGCTGCTCGGCGTTCTGGTAAGGGTCAGTCGCGGGCTGGGAGTAGGCGAGCTTAATCGAGCTCGGCGCACCTGCCGACGACGAGGTGCCGCCGGCGGACGACGCAGCGCCGCCGGAGGTCGCGGCGCTCTTCGACCCGCTGGAACTGCACGCGGACGCCATCGAGCCGACAGTTAGGCAAACTGCCGCTAGAGCTAGAGCCTTTTTCTTCATGGATGTGTGCCCTTCACGTGACTTTTGATGGCGGCCGGATGGCCTTCTGAGGGAGGTCTGTACGTGCGATACGCGCTGTACGTACAGCGGACAGTAGCACCTCATCTCGCCCATGTGAATAGAAGAATTCAGTTCGTGACGATCAGACGGCGCTAGCCGCGGTCGGAGTAGGTCCAGCGCCACGGCAAGCGAGCGCTGTGTCGTCCGAAACGCTCCACAGGCCCTAACGGCGGCGCAGATCAGAGTTGTGTGGAAACGCTGACGTTGACTTCCAGCGGGGTTACGTCGGTGCGAACCCACGTGTCATACATGTCGTAACGGCGTCCGTCCGCAGTCCAGGAGACGGAGCGAATGTGCACCAGCGGGGTGGTCGGTCCGACTTCCAGTTCTTGGGCGATATCCGGTGACGGGGTCAGCGCTCGTACGGTGCGCTGTGCGCCACCCATGGAATAGCCGGCAGCGGCCAGCACCTCGCTCAGAGATGCTGCGCCCGCGAGAACGTCCTTCGCGCCGGCGACGATTGCCGCTACGGGGGGCGGGCTGTAGTTGACGCTGTACAGCGCCGGCGTGCCGTCCAATCGGCGCAGCCGGACCAGCTCGAAACCCTGCGCGCCGTCAGCGAGGTCAAGTCCGCGGCTCGCGTACTGCGGAAGCGGCACGTTGCCGTAACGCAGCACCTTCGTGGTCACGGCCCGGTTCTGGTAGCCAATGGCGTTTTCGAAGAAGCCCTCGCGGCCCTGAATGACCCAGCCACGCGACTCGAATCTGTCGCTGACGAACACGCCCCGTCCGGCGACCCGGTGAGCCAGCCCACGCGACTCGAGCGTCTGCAGGGCTTGGCGCACCGTAGCCCGGGACAGTCCGTACTCACGAGATAGCTCGCTTTCACCGGGAAGCTGGTCACCTACGGCGACTTCTCCCTGGGCGATCTGCCGTTCCAGCACTGTCACCAATTGCTGGTAATACGGCGTCGCAGACTGGCGATCGATACCCGGCAGCACGCTCATCTCGGACCCTTCCACGGCCGCCCAAACATCACGACACGATAAATGCTACGGCGGTGTACAGACAGGGCGTACGACCCGACGGGGTGTAATAGCCGAGCCGCACCGGCGTCTGCGCGTCGGAAGTTGAATGAACCGATAGCGTTTCGGCGCATTGTACGTACGGTTCACTCGATATGTACGCCATGGAGTCAAAAGCTTGACAACACCAGACTGTACGTACAGACTGTACAGACCGCTTTACTCGCTAAGTCAAGCCGTCGGCGGGGTCAGCTCGCGTCCGGTTGGTCACTTGACGGCCTTCGACCCGGCAGCACCACAATCACGCGACGGCTCACTGGTATCGAAAGGACAGCACATGCCTCTGGTCAGTGGCCTCGACGTCATCGATGAATGTGTCTCGAAACGACTGGTGGCAGGTGCGTTCAACACCACCAACCTCGAGACGACGATGGGTATCGTCCAGGCGATCGAGCGAGCGGGTGTGCCTGCCTTCATCCAGGTCGCCCCCACCAATGTGGCGTTGTCGGGTTACGAATACATCTACGACATGGTGAGCCGCCGGTTGGCCAACACGACGGTGCCAGTCGCGCTGCACCTGGACCACGGGAAGTCCATCGATGCGGTCGAAGCGGCGCTCGAGGCGCGGTTCACCTCCATCATGATTGACGCGTCGGAATCTCCATTCGAAGAGAACGTGGCCACCTCCGCGCACGCGCGAGCTCTGTGCTCCTCGGACATCGCGCTCGAGGCGGAGCTGGGAAGCATCGGCGGTAAAGAGGATGACCATGGCCCGGAACGGGAGAGCATGACCCAGCCCGATCAGGTCAGCCACTTTGTCGACGCCGTAGGGTGCGACATTCTCGCCGTCTCCGTCGGCAATGTGCATGGGTTCGCGCCCGACGCGCGCATCGACTTTGATCTCCTATTAAAGATCCGGGAGGCGAGCCGGGTGCCGCTGGTGATTCACGGAGGTTCGGGATTGCCGGCCGAGCAACTCGGCCAGCTGAACGAGTTCAATGTCGTCAAGGTCAACGTCGCCAGTGACCTGCGCAACGCAATGATTCGGACCTTCGGGGAGGCGTACCAGGCCAACCCCGACGAAGTGTCCCTGATCCGGGTGTCCAAGCAGGCGGTGGCCGCAGTCGCGGCGGTCGTCGAGCGACGGATCCACATCCTGAATCCCTATGTCGCGTAACGAGCAGCGATGTTCCCGACCGTAACGATCGACATCGGCACCACCAGCGTGAAGCTGTGCGCGTTTGATGCCGACGGTGAACCGCTGGCATCAGCGCGCCACGCCACCCCCACCATGCAAGATCAGTGGGGCGAAATCTACGATGTCGAACGTCTGAAACAAGGCATTGCCAGCTTTGTCCAAGATCTGGACTTCGATGTGCGCGCGTCCGTCAGGGCAATCACTATTGCCGGCGTCGGCGAGTCCGGCGGGTTGGTCCGCCCCGATCTCACGCTCGCCTCCCCGATGATCTTGTGGCACGACCACCGCGGCGCAAAGTATCTGGCCCCGCTGGACGACGCGGCACGCACCCTCATTTACCGAACCTCCGGCTTGCCGGTTAATGCGAACTACGCGCTATCGAAAGTGGCCTGGGCCGTAGCCCACGCGGGTGCCGCGGCAGGTGCCCAGTGGCTGAACATCTCCGAGTACATCGCCGCCTGGATGACCGGGCAGCGGTGGTCAGAGCCTTCACTCGCCAGCCGAACGATGGCCCTGGAACTGACCAGCAGTAGCTGGTCGGCCGACGTCTGCGGGCTCGTCGGCGTCGACACCGCGGTCTTTCCCCAGCTGCGCGCGGCGTCCGAAGGAACGACCATCACCGCCGAGTTCGCCAAAGCCAATCTCCTGGTACCGGGCGTCATGGTGCATGTAGCTGGGCATGACCACATGGTCGGAGCAGTCGGTGCCGGCCTTCGCACCGGTGAGCTGCTGAACTCCACCGGAACAACGGAAGGCATCCTCTACCTGCGCGAGAGCCCCAGTGTGAACGACCGCGCACAGCGGTCGCAACTGGCCAACGGACTGGCATGCGTCGGCTCGACGTTCACCCTCTTCGCCTCCATCCCCACCGGCGGATCTGCCTTCTCGACCCTGCAGACGATGCTTGCACTCAGCGGCCACCGCCTCGTGGCCTGCCTGAATGAACTGCACGTCCGATACATGGCGCAGGACATCGACTGGACCAGAGTTCCCTTGGTGTTGCCCCAATTCCGCGGCAGCCCGCCACCGAGGAAACAGGCTTCAGCGCGCGGCGTCATCACCGGCATTGCCTCGAATACCACCATGGAAGACATCGTCTTCGGGTGTTTCGTCGGCATGGCCATGCAGTTTCGCGATGTGCTCGATCTGTTCGACACGCCGCTGGAAAAGGTCAAAGTCATCGGCCCCGCGAGCAGCAACGACCTCTGGCTGCAACTCAAAGCCGACCTACTAGGCACCCAGCTGAGCGTCTCGGACTTCCCTGAGGTCGTCTCCAGAGGTGCGCAGGCTCTCGCATCGAATGCTCTTCCCGAGTGGGAAAGCTGTCAGCCCAGGGAAGTGCTGTTCGACGACCAGCGCGCCAAGGTGCTGCATGAATGGTGCGAGCAGAACAGTTCACGGTGGGAGTACGCAAAGAACGTGCCGACATGAGCGTCCGATCCGAGCACTTGCCGATCAAGCCAGGTGTCCATGAACGGACGGGTGCATACGCATGACTCTCGTGGCAGGAATCGATTCGTCCACCCAGTCATGCAAGGTCACGGTGCGCGATCTGACCACCGGTGCGCAGGTCCGTGAGGGCAAGGCCTCGCACCCATCGGGTTCGATCGTGGATCCGCAAGCGTGGTGGGACGCACTGCTCACAGCGGTGCGGCGCGCAGGCGACCTGCACGATGTTGCGGCCGTTTCGGTGAGCGGGCAGCAGCACACTCCCATCTTCCTCGGCTCGGCCGGCGAGGTCGTGTGCGACTCGCCGCTGTGGAACGACACCGGATCACATCCGCAGATGGTGGAGCTGAATGCCGAGCTCGGGCGCGACGAGTGGATCCGGCGAACAGGGCTGCCACTGACCCTTTCCGACACGGTGACCAAGGTGCGGTGGTTGCGGGACATTCACCCCCAGGCTGCTCTTCGCACCAGAGCAGTTGCTGTGGTGCACGACTGGCTGACCTGGCGACTGAAAGGCTTCGGCTCGGGGCACGGAAATTTCGACGAGCTAACAACTGACCGCTCGGAGGCCAGCGGCACCGGCTATTGGTCCGGCGACACCGGCGAGTACTGCATGGACCTGTTCGAGCACGCGTTTCGCGGTCGTGCCCGTCTGCCCCGTGTCTTGCCGCCGTTGGACCAGGCCGGTGTCACCGGCAACGACATCCCCGGCATCCCCGCCGGAATCCCGGTCGGCGTCGGCAGCGGTGACAACGCCGCAGCCTCACTCGCGTTGGGTCTGACCGAGGGCGACACGGTTCTTTCGATCGGTACCTCCGGGGTCGTGTATAGCCGGTCAATGTCAGCAGTTCACGACTACGCCGGTTACGTCTGCAGCTACGCCGATGCGACTGGCGACCACCTCCCGCTGGTAGCGACGCTCAACGCCGCGCGGAATCTCGATCTCGGGGCAGCGCTACTGGGGTGCACGCACATGGAACTTTCCGAACTCGCCCTGCAGGGGTCACCCGGCGCCGAAGGCTTGACGTTGCTTCCCTACTTCGAGGGGGAGCGGACTCCGGACCTTCCGCAGGCGCGCGGGGCATTACTACAGGCGACGCTGACCAACTTCACTCGTGCGAATTTCGCCAGGTCGGTTATCGAGGGCACGCTTGTCAGCCAAGTGGTCATGCTTGACGCACTTCGGGCGTGTGGCGTCCGTACCAACAGGCTCATCCTCATCGGTGGTGGAGCGAAGAGCCCGGCCATCCGGAAGGTGCTCACGCAGCTGGTCGAAGTTTCCGTCGTGGTACCGAAGCCCGACGAATTTGTCACCAAAGGGGCTGCGATGCAGGCCACTTCTACGTTGACGGGATCATTTCCCACCTGGTCGGTCCAGATGGTGGAGCTGCCCGCATCAGCCGTCGAGCCGCGGGTCGGGGAACAGCACATGGCGGCCAGAGCGGCGTTGGGCTACCTGGAAGCGGTGTCTACGCGCGACTGATCGACCGTCACAAACTGGATAGACCGCCCTCATCCAGCACCGACGCCGCTCCTGGATTGGCTGAACCGCCCCCCGAGGCGTGGGCCTGTGGAGCCCGCCTACCCGCCTATCGCGGGCGGAACACGGCACACTGGAACATGTCCGCTCCGCGTCGTCGAAGGGTGGCGTACGTGCTCAGCGTTGGAAGGCATCCCGTTGCCTGCGGTGTCGACATCGGAAGTACCAACGTCAAAGTCGTCGCCCTTACCCAAGACGGGGAGGTCGTGTCCCGGGCCACCCGCCGGACGCCCCGCGACGTCCAAGGACTGTCGATCGACGTCCTCGCCCTGATGGACGGCATCGAACAGATGCTGTTCGAGGTGTGCGGGGACGCCTACGAGATTCAGGCGGTGTGCGCAGCCGGCCTCGGCGAAGACGGCGTGCTCGTCGACCGCGAGCTACAGCCCATTACGCCGTCATTGACGTGGTTCGATCCTCGTCGGCAGGGAATCTTCCAGGCGTTGCGACCGCTGCTACACGACGACGACTCGTTCGACACAGCCAGCGACCCGACGCGAGCCCTCGTGGGTTGGGCCTGGTCGCGGACACAGCTCAGATCCGGTGACGCATCCGCATGGATCGCCGTCGCAGATCTAGCCAGCGCGAAGTGGTCCAGGCGCCCGTTCCTGAGCGATACTCTCGCTTCGCGAACCGGCGCTTGGCGGTCCACCGAGAGATCCTGGGCAGCGGACCGGGTAGAACTGACGCTTGGGTCGATGGATCTCCTCCCACCCGTCATCCCCGCCGGCGCAATCGTCGGCGAGCTTGCATCCCCGGCCCTGCAATCAGCGGGCGTCGTTGCCGCCGATATGGTGGTTGTTGCCGGTGGCCATGACCATCCAATTGGCGGGTGGGCTGTAAATCAGCTCGTACCCGGAGTCATCCTCGACTCCATGGGGACCGCTGAGGTAGCCGTCGCGCAATGCTCTCGGCCATGGGTGGCCAGAGATGACTCGGTCGACCGGGCCCCAGGTATCCGCTCGGACGGAGTCAGCTTGTTGCGGGTCGAAGAACTCACCAGAAACGTAACGTGGGCGATGCAGGATCCGGCAGTAGCGCGGCACATGCAGGCGATCCTTGTCGGCAAGCGTGCACCGCTTCCCCTGCTTGACGCCGGGTTCTTCATCCCTGGACGACGCGGGGGTGGCCGACCAAGGTTTGCAACCGAAGCGCCTCGCGACCCGGAGGCCCGAGCTGCCGGCGTTCTCGGTGCGCTCGCGAAGATCGGGCACGACGCTGTCGTCGCGGTACAGCAAAGCTTTGCCACCCAGTGCCAGATACGCCTGGCCGGCGGTTGGTCTCGCTACCCCGGCTGGCTAAAGATCAAGTCGGCAGTCAATGGTTTCGATGCGATACCCATCCCGGAGCCAGAAGTGACGGCAGTGGGGGCTGCCCTGCTGGCAGCAACTGCCGTCGGATGGTTCCCGGAGCCGGGGAGGGCACTCGGCGGACACCAAGGCCTAGGAGCAAGTTAGCAATCCAGGTCAGGCCGGCGGCGCAGGGTTAGTTAGCGAAGATGTACCTCGCACGGTACGACATCTGTGAGCACCAACATGCGGCAGTAATCGAACCGTCTCGGCGTCGCCCGAGAACTGACCGACCTGCAGCGAGTTCGCCGAGCTACGTCCAGCACATGAGCAGACAGCCAAGGATCAGCGCGGGGCCGAGCGGGACCGGCATCTTGCGGCCCCGGAGGTCCGGGCGGGCGATGGCGACGACGACGGCGGTGACCACGACCAGCAGGACCACAACGAGCTGCGCTCGCATCACCGTTGGCCAGCCGAGCCAGCCCAGCAGCGCGGCGGTGAGGGTGGCGAGGCGGACGTCGCCAAGGCCTACGCCGCCACCCGCGGCGAAGGCGAGCAGAAACCAGCCGGCCCCGACGATGAGTGCTGCGAGCCCGGCGCGAACCAGGGCGGCGAAGTCATGGGTGTTGATCGCGGCGACAACGAGAACCGCCGCCTCTAGCGACGCGAGCGGATACACGGCCCGTGCGGGGAGCAGGTTGCGCTGAGCGTCGACCACCGCGAGCACGGTCCCGCCGACGGCGAGGAGCCACCACGCTGGCCACGGCCAGCCACGGCCAGCCAGTGCGCCGAAACCGAGGGCGGCCGCGGCGACGACAGCGAGCCGGCCGGCGTCGACTTTGCGTGGTCGCCACCAGGTGCGGGTGTCGCCATCGGCCAGGGCGGCACTCCAGCTGGCCAGCAGCGGGCTCACCGCTACCGCGAGCGCGGCGGACAACGTGACGGTTGTCCAGGACGTCGACATTGTTGTGGGCTACCCCGGCCGACTAATGCGAGCCAGGCGGTTGGGCACGAGGACTCGGTAGAGAATGCCGCCGACGGTCGTGGCCGTCGCCGTCGACGCGACAACAGTGATGCCGACAAAGGTCATGATCGACGAGCGAACCGCCAGCCCGGGGTGCGTGATCGCCTCCGACCCGGCCAGGGCGGCCGGCCGCAGCGCGGCTCGGGGCCTGTCGGCGATCGCCGTAGTGGTCGGTACGACGCCAATGACTATCACGACGGCCAGGAACAGCATCAGGCTGAACCGGATGAGGCTCGGTCCGCGTTCGCTGATCCGAGGTCCGCAGAACCTCGGTGTGGCGCCGAGCGGCAGGTCGGTCACCACTGTCGCTCGATAGCGGTATAGGCGCACCGACGGGTAGCGCCACCCCACCGCGGCCGGGAGTCGTCATGGACCGGGCCGCCTAACCAGACGGCGTCGATGCGGGCTTGCTCCGCGCGCCTCCCCGTATGCCTATCTCCATCGGTCCGTGCACACCGACCACGGCCGGCACCTGCCGGGCGGGTGCTTGCACGCGTAGGAGGGCGGGCGTAGACGTAGACGCCGCACCGGCAGTCCGGGTCAGGTGGGATGTGGTTGCGCCTGCGGCCGCAACTGGCGGTGCTCCATCGCGCGTCCAACCGATTGCAGAGTTCACCGGGTACAGCCCGCCGTCGGTGCCGACCCAGAACGGGCGCACCATCGATTTCGCCGCCGCCAACGATATCGACGTTGTCGCTGCTCAGTGAGTACTCCGAACTCTGGGCGGTCATGACCGTGACGGTTCGGGTGTCGGCTCCGGCTCCTGCGACGGCGGCTGCTCCGTTGCCCGCCCGGAGACTAAGGCTGGCTCCGGCGACGGGAGGACCTCGATCCGGCGACGCCGCTTGCCGATGCTGCCCATGCTGTTCACTCTCCTGCTTCGTTGATCGCCATTGACTCATCCCGTTTTCCCCAGCCATTGGCGACGGTGTAGGACTTCGGCGGTACGCGGCGGTAGGTCTTCCTCCACCTCCGCGTCGTGGTTGGCCAGAATGAGTTTGATGTAGGCGTCGGCTTCGGCGCGGTTGTCCTGCGCGTCGCAGGCAGCAACGAGGTCGAGCAACGGGACGTCCTCGCTGCTGCCGGCTCGCAGTGCGACCTGGGCTGCGCTAACGGCCAGTTCCGGCTCGCCGGCGGCGAGGTGATGGGTGGCCACGATGTGTGCGACGTCGACGACCATCCCGGCATAGACGTGGTCGAGCGGGTTTTCCGCGAGCCAGCCGTAGCCTTCCTGGCGACGCTCGGAGAACGGAATACCGACGACGAGATCGAGCGCGGAGCGCATGTCGGCGATGCCGTCCGCGCCGCGGGCGGTGCCTCGCAGCCGCAAGCGTCGGAACAGCTCGGCGTCGACGAGAACGTCTTCCAGGCGGTACGGGCTCGGCAGGCCGGCGACTACTCCTTTGGGCAGGTACTCCCGTCCGGTCCGCTCATTCATCCCCAACCAGTGGCGCACGATCGAGATCGACTGCCGGGCTTTGGTCTTGCCGGCGATGTCCGGGTCATCAGGCCACATGTCGGTGCCGTAGTGCTCGACGGAGACGCCGCCCGGCCGTGTGGCCAGATAGGCCACGATCTCGGTGTTCCACAGCAGCCGGGGGTTGCGCTGGGGTAGTGACCCTTGTGCGGTGACCGTGACCGGCCCGAGTAGGCGCACCTTGGGTCGAGCGCACGCCGGGTCGCACCAATCGGCGAGGTCGCGGTCCAGCTCGGGGTCTATGCTCTCGACCTGCACGCGGGTCGCGTCATCGACGTGCGGGGCGAGCGCCTCCAGGTCCCGCTGGGTCGTCGCGGTCTGCTCGATGTAGGTCTGTGCTGACAGCGGCAACACCGAGTTCGTTACCAATAGTGCGGAGTTGGCCAGGTGCAGCGCCGGGATATCGGCAGCCTGTCCCCCAGCCCGGCTGGCCGCCGCTCGTGCTGCGGGCGAGATGGCCGCAAGCGAGCGCCGCAGGTTGCCGGCGGCGTCGGAGTACTGATCCCAGGGCTTGTCTCCGGCGGCGTCGGGAACGGGTCGGTCTTCGGTGGTGGCGGCTAGGGCCAGCATCTGCGCCAGCTGCGCCGATTCCTCGGCGGGGATCTGCTGCGCAATCAGTTCCACCCCGAGCGCCGGGACATGCAGCGTGCCGTGTTCATCGATGGTCAGCTGCCACCGGGTGCCGTGAGCGTGGTTGGGGTCACTGGCCAGCACCAGGGCGACCGCGGTGCGTGAGCGTTGTGCCCGCAGGGCGGTGAGCAGTTGCTCGAGGCCTTCGGTGTCCTCAGCGGCGGTGGGCGCGATCAGCAGGACGTGGCAGGCCCACGCGTCGCCGGCGATGTTGCGCAGCCTGCCCGCGAGCACGTCGACGTCGGCGTTGTGCAAGGCGTCGGTCGTCGAGGTCAGTTCGCTAGTCAGTGCTGCGATTGCCTTCTCGCTGTCATCGCAGTAGGTCATTCGGTCGGGATTGATGTCGGCCATCTCCTGGCCGAATCCCACCAGGGTGACCTGGAGCATCTCCGACCACGCGTTGTGGGCTAGCTCGGCGGCGAGGAACCGGGCGAGGTTCACGCATCGTTCTGGGTCCCCTGACAGCGACATCGCGCCGACCCGCTCGAGGTCGAGCAGCCAGTGCTCCCCCGCTGCGGTGTAGCCGACCGATGCCAGCGTCGGGAACGGCGCGAAGTGGTAGGCCCGCCCGGCCGGGTCGTAACCCAGATCGTCAGTGCGGTCGATCGACCAGCGGGTACCGGTCTCGTCAACCGTCCACGGTTTGGGCGCGTCTGGTTGTTCCCCGGTGAGCACCAGCTCCAGGGTGTGTGCGGTCATCCGGGCCGCGACGACGTCGGGCAGCCTGCCCGAGTCGGTGGCCGACAGCGCGTGGACCAGGCTGCGCAGCGCCTCGTTGAGCCAGGTGACGTCGGCCATCCCGGCGTTACCCGATGAGAGCAGCGCACGTTCGAGGCGGTGCAGTCGCGGCGATGGTGCGGCCCGGGTGGCGCCACCTGAACTGTCGCCGCCGGTAGCGGATCAACGCGGCCAGGGAGGCCCCGGCCAGAAGGACCCCGCCGCCGGCGAACGCCGCCATCGGCGCCTCGGACGGGGAGGGCGTCGAGTTGCCCGCTGGGACGTCGTGCTGTCCCCGGCCGGCGGTGGTCGACGTCGAGGGCCGCGGTGGGATGGGTGTTTGACCACCCGGTGTCTGCCCGCCCGGCGTGGGCTGATCGGGTGTCCTCGGTGTCTGATTCGTGGGCGTGCGCGGGGCGGGGATCTGGGTGTGCGGCTGCGGCGAAGGAGGGGTCGGAGCGTGCGTCGTCCCAGCGGTGGTCGGTACTTTCAGCGTCCAGCCCGGACGGATCAGGTCCGGGTCGGTCAGGTGTTGCCCGCCCGGTTCGGCCATGCCCTGGCTGGCCTGCCAGACCTGATGCCAGTCCGCGATCCCATGGGACTGCGCGATGCCCGACAGGGTGTCACCGTCGTGCACCGTTACGTCCTCGAGCGGCGCCGCAGCCGAGGCTGGGAGCAGCACCGTCCAGCCGGGCTTGAGCATCCCGGGGTTGTTCATGACCTCACCGTCGGGTTGGGTGCGGCCGCGGTTGAGGTCCCAGATTTGCTGCCAGTGCTCGCCGCTGCCCAGTCGTGCGGCGGCGATGTCCCAGTAGGTGTCCGGTCCCCTGCCGTCGCCCGGAATGACGTACGCGACCGGCGCGGCGTGCGCCGCGTCGCGGGCATGACTCTCGCCGGCCGTGCTGACCTGCTGCGGACTCGCTGATCGCGCGGGAGCGCCCGGGGCGAAGGCGCGCACGGACGCTGGCGTCGACACGGCGTGGGTGGGTGTCGCTGCGAGAGCATGCGCCGGGCTGGCCAGGGCCGCGGTGGCGGTGCCAATCAGCAGCGCCGCAGCGACGAGGGTGTGGGCCAGGTCCTGGGACGCGCTGGGGACCAGCGGAATGCGGGTCGGCATCTGCACGTGCCGCGCTACAGCCCCGATCTCGATCAGCACCGACAGGGCGAACTGCGCCCACGCCAGCCACACGATGACCGCCAGCAGGTCGATCACCACCGCGTCGGTGAGGTCACCCACCTTCAGATCAGCCCAGCCGCCCAGCGGGTTACCGATCGTGGCCGCCATCCCGAGTGGTATTCCAGCGACAAGGACGAGGAGAACCAGCAGGGCGCCCATCGCCTTCAGATGACGCATCCTCAGCCGCTCCCTGTCGTCGTGCCGTGCAAGGCGATCGCCGTTGCGGTAGCCGTGCCGCTGATGTCGGTGAGCCCGACCGCCGAGAGGATCGTGGTGCTCTTGTGCACCACGACCGTGACCGTGACGCTGTCGCCGGCCACGCCCACCGTGATCTTGCCGGTCACGTCGGCTGCGTCGAGGACTCGTTGTGCTGCAGCCTGTGCTGCCGCCGGTGACGCCGTCAGTCCGGTCGGGTTACCACGCAGCGAGTCCGGCGATAGCGCGTTGGCGCCGGCCCTCGACGCCTGCTGTGCGACGTCGGCGGCCTGCTCGCGCGCCGCGAGAGCGTTCCCTCCGTCGATGACCAAACCAGCCATGGCCAGCAACCCCACGGTCACCACTACGACGTACAGCGAGACGAAACCCGCCTCAGCCTGTTCCTGGAGCAATGCCCACCGCGTGCGAACGCCAGTCTGTATCCGCCACACCCGGTTCTTGGAATCCTTGTCGCGAGGATCTTTCTGTCGGCACGGCATCAGCGGCCCCCGGTAGTAAACTGGCGAAACTGCTCCAGCGGCGCGGTGGCCGACGCCGTGAGCGTCTTGTGCACAGGGAAGCCCACAACGGTCAGGTCAGACAGGTTCGTAACGCACGTGATCGTGACCGACACCTGTCCCCCTGCGTAGAACTGGGACGTGTCCACGCTGGGGTGCATCGACTGGCAGCTGATCCCGGCCTGCGCCAGTGTCTCCGAGGCTTCCTGGGTGGCGTCCGTGGTCGCCTGACCAGGCGTGTTCGCCAGCGACGCCGAACGGGCCGCGGCTGCCGCGGCCTGCTGCACCAACTGCCGTCCGTGCGTGACTCGTCCGAAGCCGACGACGAGCAGCACGAACGCCAGTAGGAACGGCGTGATGACGACCAGCTCCAGCGTGCTGAACCCGTCATCACCGCGGATTAGCGAACCTCGCGCGCGGATATGTTGCAGCATGCTGCTCACCCGCCTGTTCCGAATGTCTCGACTGGACCGGTGGCGTGCTCGGTCACCGAGAACGACCCGAACGGCACGACCGAGGCGACGTCGGCGTGGCACACAATCGCGACCGTGGCCGCGCCGCGTTGCACCGTGCAGTCGCGGTGCACGAGCAGCTTGGGCGCGACGTCGGTGAGGTACTGCTCGGCCGCAGCCTTACCCTGCGCCGCCGACGCCTGGTAGCCGCGAGCCACCCGCAGACCGTCCCGAGCTGCCGCCTCAGCTACGTTGCGGGCGTGGTAAAGCATCACGTACTGCACGATGATCATCGTCAGCATGACTACAGCCGGGATGACGATGACGGCCTCGAGAGTGCCGAAGCCGCTATCGCGATTCCGGACCACGCAACGCCAGCGGTTACGTAGTGCGCGATACGTCGACCGACGAGTCATGGAGAGCGGGTACGGCGCCTATTGGACGTTGACGTTGTTGGCGCCGGTCTTCGCCTTGTTCATCAAGACGGTGGCCACGACAATCGCGGCCACGATCACGACGCCGGCGATGGCCACCCACTCCAGGGTGGAGAAGCCAGCGTCGTCGCCGGACTCCTCACGGATCGTGGCAATGCGCGCGTTCGTCCAGGCCCAGAGCATCTCAAGCTGGATCATGGGGGATTCCTTTCCTGCGATTGGTGGATGCCTGACTGACTACAACTTGATGTTGACGAATGCGGGGTAGCCGACGAACACCATGAAGCCGACTGCGATGAGCATCTGCGCCAGCCGCATCGACTGGTTGCGTTCCTCGGCGTTGCCTTCCTCGTCGGCCAGCCGCGCTCGCCGCATCGAGGCCGCCCGCGCCGTCAGCGTGGTCCGGACTTGGGCGCCGTCCTCGGCCACGAGTTTCACCAGCGCGCCGAGGTCGCGCAGGTCGGGCACGGCGATGCGTTCGCCGAGCTGGCCGAGGGCATCCCACTCGTCCTCGCCGGACAGCCGGGCCCGGAACAGCGTGTCGCGGATCAGCATCATCGGCCACCCGCCGCCGCGCTGCGCGGCTTCGGGCAGCGCCGAGGCGGCTGCCGCGTGCCCGGCCATCTTCAGTGACACCAAGTCGAGGAAGATCGACAGCTGTTCGGTGAACTCCGCGCGCCGCTTCGTGGCCTCTTTGCGGACGTCGATGTCCGGAGCGACGAACAAGGCGACCGCGGCGATGAGTGCGACCGCCAACGGTGCACCGGTCGGCAGGCCCACTCCGGCGACGTACTGCAACGCCGACAGCGCTACCAACCCGATCAGGAACCCGCCTACCGAGGCGACGACCTTGCGTCCCATCACCGTCTCGAAGGACTGCCCGGTCAGCGCCAGATCATGGCGCAGCCCGACGTAGCGGATGCCGCGCCGGGCCAATTCCGCGCTGACCCAGGCGCCGATCCGGCCTTGGGTGTCCGCGACGGTCCGGGTCGGGGCGGCGGTCACGCCAGGCCCGCGGTAGTGGGCGTAGAACTGGCCCAGCTCGACCAGCGCGCCTCGCTTCGGCGGCACGACCTTGAGGATGAGCGTGAACAGCACCGCGCCGAGGGCAGCGCCGACGATCGCCATCCCAATCATCGGCCACCCACCTGGGCGTGGCGAGTCGACGTCGCGGGTTCAGGCCCACTCGTCAACGCGGCAATGATGCGCTGCTCCATCGGGTCGATCCCCTTATCGGCGCGAGGCAGGAACGGCGTCGCCGGCTCCGCCATCGCCAGCTTGCGTATCCACCCGAACGAGGTCGCGAACAGGCCGATCACAACCGCCAACGCCACCTGACCGGCCACCGACCGGTAGGGCGCGGTGTAGGTGTGGGAGAACAGCACCAGGAACGTGGCCACGCCGAGCACGATGCCAAGCATCAACTGCACGGCCCGCCTGTCCCCCGCTCGTCCCGCGGTGATCCTGCGGCGCAGGTCCAGCTCTTCGCGGCCCGCGACGGCCAGGTTTGTCAGCACACCGACCAGCCCGTCGCCACGCGTGCTGACGTTCATCTGCAACGCGGCGATGATCAGATCGGCCGAATGGTTCAGCTGCTCGGCCAGGTCCTGCAGTGCTTGCTCCAGCGGAACCTTCGACCGCAGTTGCCCAACCAGGCGTAGCAAAGATGGACGGATCACCGGTGCGGCGTTCTCCGCCGTCGCCGGAATCGCTTGCTCCAGCCCGGCGTGAGCGCTGGTCGTGTCGCGTAGCGCCTCACACCAGGTCACCACGGCCTCGAGGCGCACGATCTGCTGCTGTTCCTCCTTCGACCCGCCCATCAGGGCCGGCCAGAACGCGACCAGGCCGCCGAGGCCGAGAGCGGCCACGGGCCAGCGGGTGACTACCCCGATCAGCACCGCCAGCACCAATCCCGCGGCCAGCCGCACCATGAGCAGCGGCGACCTCGGACGCTCCAGCAGAGCCTTGATCCGGTTCGGTGGCCGGGTCGGGTCGGGCACCGTTCCGCGTACGGCGACAACAAGCAGGAGCACCGCGCCGCCGATACAGCCGCAGATGAGTGCGAACAGCAGCATGTTGACGTCAGGCATCGTTCACCATCCGCTCGGTTGGCTCGCCGTACTCCACGTCGACGGCATGCCGTCGGTGTAGCCGACCCGGGCGAGCTTCGGCATCCGGCTGATGGCCACCTCGGTGTTGCGGACTGCCCGGCCGTCCGCGCGTGAGGGCGTGAAAATGTGGGATCGACCGACGCGCCCGTTCATCACGCCGGACACTTCGATTATCTGGGTGACCGTTCGCCGCATGCCCAGCATCGGGTTCTTCTCGATGAACACGACGAAGTCGATCGCGCCCGCCATCAGCTGATGAGCGATATCGAAATTGACGCTGCCGAACTGCGCTGCGTACGTGGCGATCCGGTTGAACACCTCCTCGGAGTCACGCGCATGGATCGTCGAAAGCGAACCGTCGTTGCCCTGGGCCATTGCTGACAACATCTCGACCACCTCGGGGCCGAGCACTTCGCCGACGATGACGCGACGCGGGTTGTGCCGCCGCGTGCGCCGCACCAGCTCGGCGATATCCAAACCGCCTCGACCGTCAGCGTCAGGGAGAACGACCTCCATCGGCACGACATCGCAGTGCAATTCGGGGTGACGGTCGATACCGAGCTCCAGTGCGATCTCGATGGTGATCAGGCGTTCCATCGCGTCGATGCAGTTGATCAATGCGCGGAGTAGCGCGGTCTTGCCGGCATCGGTCGCCCCGCCGACCACGATGTTGCAGCGTGATCGGACCGCGGCGTACAAGAAGTCCGCCACCTGCTCGCCGACCGTCCCGAGTGAGACCAGGTCGGGCAGGACCTCGCGGCCCGGCTTCGTGGCGACGCGGGCCATGTCAGGTCGCAGGAACATCTGCGGGTAGCGATTGCGGCGGATGCTCACAATGGGTTCCTGAGTGGCTGACATGAGCGCCGCCAGCCGTGATCCGTCCTGAAGCCGCACATCGAGCGTGGGAGCGTTCGGGCTGAACGGTCTCGCGTTCATGCCCGCGTAGGAGCCGAGGTTCTGCACGATGCTGATCAGGTCCTCGTTGGTCGCCGCTACGGGCCGCCACAATTCCTTGATCCCGCCCGCGTAGGTGACCCAGGTCTGCTCGCAGCCGTTGATGTCGATGTTCTCGACCAACTCGTTGTCCAGCAGCTCCTGCAGCTCACCCGCACCGTAGATCGCGCTGAAGATGGCCGACCGGAGGCGGATCTCGAACCCCGGATCGGCCGGCAGCTCCTCCCGCCGCGCCAGCATGTCCTGCAGATGCTGGGAAACGACTTGGCGGATGATGCTGTGCGCCTGCTGTTGCTCATCCGCCGCCGTGCGCACCGCGTGTCCCGCGGCCTGAAGATGGCGACGGTCGGCGAGCTGCGCGTCCGCTACCTGTCCCTGCAGCTTGCGGATCAGCGCGTAATCCAAAAGGTCACTCACCGCGCCCACCCGCCACGTTCATTGGCGATGCGCTGGGCGCACCCGACACAGGGGGCGTCCCGTGCGATTGCTGTACCGGCGGAGCCTCAACGGGGGGCCACCACGCAGTCAGCGTTTGGACCAATTCGCGGGCGGAGCTCAGCAAGTCGCCCCTGGCCACCTTCTTCGTCAGCTGCCCGGCGCGCAGCAGCTGCACGCTGCGCTCATCCTCGGCGATCCACCCGGCCACCGGAATGGTCGACGTTGTCGCTTCGGCCGCGAGCTGGACCCTCACGTCCCGCAGGCGCGCTGAGTGCTCCCGAGCCGGGCAGATCACCGCGATCGTCAGCGGCGACCGGCCGTGCAGGCCCTGACCGAGTCGGGCAGCCAGGGCACTCGCCCGCTCACGCAGGTGGTAGAGCCCCTCCGGAGTCGCTCGGGCGAGGAGAAGCACGATCGTCGACGCGGCCGCTACCGGCCCAGCCGAGCTGTCTTCCTGCAACCGGCCTAGATCCGCGATCGCCGTGCCCGGCCACTGATCAGCCGCTGACGCGATCGCCGGCCACTGTCGCGCGATCGGCGCGAAGTCATCCGTCCGCATATCGGTGGCCGGGATGACCGGGATGCCCAGACTCGTGTGGTGCGCATAGTTGAGCAACGACATCGGCAAGCTTCCGCTCCGGGCGTCCACCGCAAGGGCCCGCAACGCGGGGTGCGGGGCGAGGAGATTCCCCTGCGGCGTGCGCATTCGCAATGCTGCGTCCCCACCGGACGGGTCAGCCTCCAGCAGCACCCGCTCACCCGGCCACATCATCCCCAGGGCGGTCGCCGTCCAGGACACGCCCGGAGACCCCTTGTCCGCGCAGACCGTGACAATCATCGGCCCACCCGGATCAACGCGATCAGCCCGGCATTGCTGGCCACGGCCACCGCTGCGGCCACCGATTTGGGCACCACCAGCGTCAACAAGGTTCCGCCGGACTGCGACGGGTCGGCCGCCGAGCTGTACACCGTCGCGCTCTCGTCCAACACGATCGCCGCCGGCGGCTTCGCGCCGCCACCGGCCGTGTTCTTCTGCGGCAGCTGCAAAATCTCGACTAAGTCGCCCGGGTTGAGACCATTGGCAGGGATTTGGCCCGGGGTCACCGCGACGCCGACCTGCGCATCCGAGCCATTGGCCGGCGGAGCCGACGTCACCATGGACCGCTGCAGCAAGGTGTTAGGCAGTAGCTCCACCACCGCCGTCTCACCGACTACCAAGTTCAAATTCGACCCACCGATCGCGGTGACGCCGCCCGCCACCTGAACCGTCGACAAGTCAGACCGCTGGATCGTGTGACCGACCGGGACATCGGTGACCACGACCACGACTGGAACCTTCTTGCCCGCCTGCGAGTAGAAGTACGAACCCACCGCGGCTAGGCCCACGATCAGAACCACAGCCAGCGCCGCATAACCTGGCCGCTTCTGCCGAATCGGCAGCGGCGTCCCCACTCGGGCGGCAGGGGGTGTCCCGCGACCATTCAGAGACGCCTTCGCGTCCGTTCTCAGAGACGTCATGCGCGCTCCTTGTACTAACGGTTCACGGTCTTGATCTGCAGGACGTTCAGCTGCCCCGAAGTCGACGTCGACAGACCGGGGATCTCGCCCGCGCTATTGCCGGTTCCGGTCCACGTGATCCTCCAAGTGATCGTCTGCGTTGAGGTTGATGGGATGGTCGTACCCCGGACCGGTCACGCGTGAATACTGGTAACCGCACGCGCCGCCGCTGGGGGCAGTATTGGCGTCACTCGTCGTCCACGGTTGACCTGGCCCGCCACACGATTGGTCATCGGACCCGTCGCCCGGATTGAAGATGAGCGACACTGGAACCGCACTGACTGTTGCGGTGAACCCCGCCGCGGACGCTGTCGCGGTCAGGGGTTTCCATGTATCGGGGTCGGTCCAGTAGTAGGTCCACAAGCCCACATACGTGAACGGGAACCCGTTGTAGTCCTCTGACTCCGAGGGTGACCTATGCCCGGATGGATGCGGGAAAACGATTGTCTTGTAGGCCTGCTCGGCGAGCCCGGCCGGAGTCACCACGGGCGGGCACCCGATTTGAGCCATCTCGCGATTGATTTCCGCGGTTTCTGCGGCCGTCCAGTCTTGATAGGGCTTTCCCAACGTGTTCGCAGCGTCGGCCTTCATCGCATTGCAGTACTGACCCTGCAGCTCGTCAGCGCACGCTTGCGACACCGTCGGCGGCTTGTCGCCGTAGGACGCCAGCGGATACTTCGCACACGGATCGACGTGTGATCCACGGCCATGGTTGCGCCCACCGCCGCTGCCACCATTGCCGCCACCGCCACCCGTCCCGACGGTGCACGACGGGTCCCCGATGTTGCAGTGGCCTCCGCTGCCATCCGCGCCCGCCGGTGAAGCACCCATCACGCCTATCACCGAGATGACCAAGAAGGCGATGAGGCCGCCGGTTACCCCTCGCACCTGACTCAGCCCTTGCACGTCTTACTCGTGTCCTGCACGACAGAGGTGATCTGCCACGTCGAGCCGGAGTTCGCCTTCATGAAGAACGTCAGCAAGTACGGGGGAGGTGGCTTCCGTGGCTTGCTTTTAGGGACGGCCTTGCCCGTGGCAGTGTCGTACTGCTCCCACGGGTCCGAGGCGTCTACGACCTCGCAGCTTGTCAATATCACTGCAGTTCGGGAGAGGACCCCCTGAACCTTGACGTTTGGATTCGGCGCAGCGCCTCGATAGGCCAGATGTTGAGCCTTGAGCGAGGCATATGACTGCTCGTCCTGCGTGCGGAACTTGCCGGTCTCGTACTTAGCGATCCAGCTCAAGTCGGACTTCGCGGGACTACGGAGCGACTGTATGCGGGCGTTGTAGTCCGCGTAATAGCCGTTCACAGCGCCCTGCGCTGCCGGGGTAACGCTCGGTGGCGTCAACGTGCGAGTCGCGATGCTTGGCGTTGTGGCTAATCGTGTCGTTGCGGTCGTTGACGGCGTTGCCGGTGTCTTCGACGGCGTTGCCGTTGTCGAGTTGCTGGGCGTCGGTGACTTGGTTGTCGGTGACTGCGTATGGACTCCGCTGCTGCCGCCGCAACCCGCGAAGAGCACCGCCGCGGCGACCAGTAAAAGGATCAGCGACAGACCGAAGTGGGCCGTCCCCGCGGGCCGAGGAGCCATGCAACCTCCCATGGTTGGGGGGAGTGACGCGCGCCTTTCCGGGGGTTAACACGGTCACCGAAGGGCCCACGGTGCCCTCTCGTGATCAGGTAAGTCAAGGGTGGATCCGCTCCGAAATCAAAAGTTTTCCGGCACGCGGGAAGGGCATGAGTACTGACTGTCAGACCCCAGGCACACTCCGTCGTTATCAATTCGTGACCATGGAGGTGGCACCAATCTTGGCCCTGTTTCACCTGCCCTTAGCGAGGGGCCCCCACGGGCTGCCGCCGCCGAGCGGACTAACCAAGGAAGTTGCCCATCGGGAGCACTTCCGTTGACGTTTCAACCCTGGCCCGAGGTGAGAGCCATCCACGAGAGGAACAAATCATGAACCATAACCTCAACACCCGGGACGACCGCCCGGATGAGGTCGACGACCTACTCACCCTGCACGAAGTCGCCGAACTGCTCCGCGTCCCCGACGCCACCCTCCGGTATTGGCGCTACCTCGGCACCGGCCCCCGCAGCTTCCGCGTCGGCCGCGGCGTCCGCTACTGGCGCCGCGAAGTCCACACCTGGCTACACACCCAAAGCGGCACCGGCCCACACGCCGCGTAGCAAGAAGCAGAATATTGTAGACATCCACCGACCCTTGCCACAGGAGGCGGACCCATGGCAAGCATCGCGAGACGAGCCGACGGCCATTGGAGAGCCCGCTACCGGGACTCCCGCGCTAAGGAGCACTCACGCCACTTCGAGCGCAAGATCGATGCCCAGCGCTGGCTCGACAGCGTTACCGCGTCGATCCGAACGGGAACGTACGTCGATCCCGTGCTCGGGCGCGAGACCGTCGGCGAGTACGCCGACACATGGATGGTGCGACAGGTCCAGCTCAAGCCCAGCACGAGATCGCGATACGCGGCGATCATTCGGGTGCACGTCAAACCCCACTTCGGACACGTTCCGCTCGTCAAGATGGAACGCTCTGACATAAGCAGCTGGGTCGCTGAACTCGTCGCGAGCAACCGCGCCGCCGCCACCGTTCGCCACATCTACAAAGTCCTACACAGCATCTTGCAATCGGCGATGCTGGATGGCCGGCTGGCGCGCAACCCGGCGGTCGGCATCAAACTGCCTCGCGAAAAAGGCAAGGAGAAGCGGTTCCTGACGCACGAACAGGTCGCCGCTCTGGCCGATGCCGCAGGTGAGGACCGCCTGTCCATCGAGGTACTCGCCTACTGCGGCCTACGCTTCGGTGAGCTCGCAGCACTTCGCGTCCGCGACATCGACTTCGTGCGGCGCCGACTGCGTATCGAGCAGTCCGCGACCGAGGTGGACGGTGTCATGGTTTTCGGAACGCCCAAGTCGCACCAGCAGCGCCTGGTGCCGGTACGCCCGTCTCTTCTCGAGGCGCTCTCGTGCGCATGCGAGGGCAAGGGCCAGGACGATCTGGTCTTCACTGCTCCCCGCGGCGGCGTGATCTTCTTGCGGAACTGGCGCAAACGAGTCTTCGATCCTGCCGCCGACTCAGCCGGCCTCGCGCCGCTGAGTCCCCACGAGCTACGCCACACCGCCGCAAGCCTGGCCGTCGCCGTGGGAGCCAACGTCAAGGCGGTACAGCGGATGCTTGGTCACGCCTCGGCCGCGATGACCCTCGACACCTACTCGGGTCTGTTTGAGGACGATCTCGACGACGTCGCCGCTCGGCTCGACAGTGCAGCGCTACGGTCCAGCACGCAGGTTCACCCTGAGCTCGCCCGCTAGCCGTCGACGACGCGCCCGTTGTCTGACGTGGCGACCGCGCACATGAATCGCTCTGGTCGGGCCTGGTTTCCCGCAACGCTTGACGCGCCTGCGCTCGGCACCGAGCGGAACTGCGAAATCGAAATGGTCAGAGTCTCGCGTGCAGCGTGCGCGTACGCGAATTCGCCGGGGACAGGAACACTCGTGACAGAATCACCGGGTGTCCGATGGCTTCCACCCCGCGCTTCGACATGTACGCGCTGACGAGCTCAGCGTGGACACGGCTCAGTCAGGGGGCATGCAGAGGTTCGCGGCCATCAGCGGTAAGACGGTGGGATCGGCCAGACTCTGGATGGGGCAGACGCACGTAAAGCCCGCCACACGATCGTCAGATCACCACCACGGTGAGGCAGAGACAGCGATCTTCGTGCTGAGCGGCAGCCCAGAATTCGTCTTTCTTGATCAGGAATCGAGAGTGGAGACACGTATCCGTGCCGCGGCCGGCGACTACATCTTCGTGCCGCCATTCACTCCGCATCGCGAGGAGAACAACGACCCCGACACCGAGGCGGTGGTCGTACTGGCGCGAAGCACACAGGAGACCATTGTCGTCAACTTGCCGTCTTTGGATTCGCACTAGCTTCAGGCAGGCTGCGGACAACGTGAGGTCGTGCCGCGGATTGATGGTGTCGTCACGGTTCGGTGCTGGCACGCCGTATGTGGCGACGTACGTGCCGATTCAGAAAAACGAGGATACGGGCATCCTGGTAGGTCGCTTAAACGCGAGATAGCCGTCGGGAACTGCTCGGCGGGGCCGGACACGAGCTTGTCGGTGTAAGTTCGCGCCCTACCCGTCGATCTCGCGCAGGGAGCAGGTGACGGCAAGCCGCGCAGATCGGAGTGTATATATCGGGGTCTCGTCCCTGAAGAAGATCATCGCATCGATGAGCTCCGGAACCACGGCTCACGCGAAGATGCCGAGATGCTTGCCGAGTCAAGGTCTCGCGTTGCCGATCGGGTGCCGATGAGATGACGCAGGAATCGACGCTGTGAGCGCGCGCTTTGAGGAACTTGCCTGGCAGGAGACCGCGATGGGGCCAATCAGCCTGCGGCGCCGACTCGATCCGATGCTCCACGTCGACGTGTATGAGGTGAAGCTCGGCGCGGAGTTCCTTCTGTCGAGTTTGTTCACGGCGGCCGAGATCGAACTTGCCCGCATCGCCCTGGCCGAACTGCCAGGTGCCGAACTCGACGTCGCGGTCGGCGGCCTTGGGCTCGGCTACACCGCACGCGCCGTTCTCGACAATGAGAGGGTCAGGTCACTGCTCGTAGTGGAGGCACTCGAGGAGCTGATCGACTGGCACCATCGTTGCTTGCTACCCGACGTCGTCAGCCTGACCAGCGACCAGCGCTGCAGATTCCAGCTCGGTGACTTCTTCGCGATGACCAAATCCTCGACCGGTTTCGACCCGAGCTCGCCGCAACGAAAATTCCACGCCATCCTGCTGGATGCCGACCACACTCCGCGCCACGTGTTGCACCCCAGTCACGCCGACTTCTATAGTCCGGCAGGTTTGGACCGGGTGGCCCGTCACCTGCTACCAGGCGGAGTGTTCGCGCTCTGGTCCGACGACCCGCCCGACCAGGAGTTCCTGGCCGCGCTTGAGGAAGCGTTCGCCGTCGCCCACGCTCATGTCATCGAGATCCCGAATCCCATCACTGGGGGCAGATCTGCAAATACGGTGTATGCCGCCACATCGTGACCGAGGAGCCGCACTCACCCCGGTAATGCGGCGACCGACCGAACCGGCACGCCCACGCTGGAAAACGCCGCACCGACCCATCCTTATCGAGCGTATCGCTGAGCGTATTGCTCGAATTTTGGCGCCGCGCAGATCGGTTGATAATGGGGCGGTCCCCACTGGAGGCTGATTGGTCGCCACGAGGCGCGATGTGGCGGTTCCACTCGCTGGAGAATGGAGGACATACGCGTTGCTAATTGGTACCTGGAATGTGCAGGGTCGTGGTCACTTGCTCATCGAGCCCTGCTCGAGCGGCACACTTGCGACGTCTGGCTGCTGACCGAGGTCAACGATGACCTCGAACTCGACGGTTTCCAAATCCACCGATCGACCGCTGTAATGGCACAGCGTCGGCGGTGGTCGGCCGTTCTGACCCGCGAATCAGCCCACAAGTTACGGGACCCGCACCCAGCCAGCGCCGCCGTCGAAATCGGCGACACAACGTACTGCGCATCGATCCTGCCGTGGCGATCGTGCGGACATCGCGCGCCCTGGGTCGGTGAAAAACACGCGGACAAGACAGCCGCAGCCGTCCAAGAACTGGACGCCGCCCTACCGCTCGGACCGCTGGTCTGGGGTGGCGACTGGAACCATGCATTGAACGGGCACGAGTACGCGGGCAGCCAGGGCGGCCGGCACGCTATTACCCAGATGCTCGCACGTCGCAATCTTCAGGCTCCCACTTCCAATCTCCCCCACCGCATCGACGGGCTCCTGAGCATCGACCACATCGCTGTCGATCGAACCACGCATGTCGTTCGCGCGGAGAGGTTCACCGCGAACGGGTTATCGGACCGCGACGGATACATCATCGAGACAGAGCCAGCGACCCGCTAACCGTCGATGGGCGCGGACGGCATCCGCCAACGGCGGCCGCAGATGGATCGATAGGCGCTCAGAGTCGACCGGCGCTGTCGAATCCTGGCTGCTGATCGCAGCGTCAGCCGTCATACTCTTCGCATGGCCGAGAGGGTGATGTTCGTGCAACTCAAGACCGGCCACAACACGGACAAGGGTCCATGCTGGATCAGCGTCGTCCGATTCAACAAGTCTTGGAAGACGGCTTACTGGCACGGCAAGACGCTTCGTCACTGGAGCGACTTCGACACGAACTTCTATGACGAGGAGACCAACGAGGAGTACTGGGTCTCAGGACCTCATCGGGACCGTCGCGACACGCGGTACAGCAACATCAAGCCCACCGTCGACGACGATGCTCGGGCGGCGTACGAGGCGTTCTTGGACGGTGCCCCACTCCCTGGCCGCGAGCGCCGGTAGCCACTGCGTGGCGCAGGCCGACCGGAACTGCCGATTACCGCTATTCACAGATCACGGTCCTCGGCACCCTCGGCGACGTCCGACCAGAACGGCACATGTGTCCGGTCCGAAGGATGGAGGGGCGGGGCGCGGAACTCGTGAGCGATGTAATCGAGAAGGTTGTCGCCGTAGAAGATGATGTCTGTTTGGTAGACCGAGAAGACCGGGCTTGGAGCGAACTGCGGGTCCGACGCCAGATACCGATGCGAGAAGACCGGGACGAGTTCGGGGACGCGGGCGAGATGTGCGCGAGCCTCACTCTCTCGGTCGTCCCGCCCATCGGGTCGATCGCCCCATGAGACTGGCCAGAAGCCGTTCTGGCGCACGTCGAAGATGACGCCATCGACCGGCCAATCGAGTCGCCCGCGCAGGTTGTTCTCAGGGTCGTTCCGCCAGTCCGGCCACGACTCACCCACCGGAACCGCCGCTTGGAGGAATTCGCAGTGCTCCGGGCCGAAGGTGAACATGAACTTGTCCTGGACCAGTGACACTTCCTCGTCCGAGAGGCCACGGTCGAGTCGCACTCCGCTCGCGCGGAGGCGTCGGATGGCCTGGGCGATCAGGTCTGACACACGGCGATCATGCCGCACGAACGTCCGATCATGCCGCGATGCCCGCGCGCCAGAGCCGTCTGCGCGGCTCGGTCATCTAGTCGAGCGAGCTCGGCGCCGCATCGAACTGGCGGAGTACCGGCCGGGTTCGTGTGGCGCCCGCCGACGTTCACCGGGACGACCTGGGCCACGCACTATGACCCGCTGCCCCAAGGGCGGGCGGCGCCTAAACCAAACTGCTGCTAGTCCTGGGCGGGCTGGTGCGCCAAATATCCGTCCCGACCCCTAGTCTGGCCCCGCAGCGGAGCGGAGGTGACCATGCCAGCCGATATGGACGACACAGATCGTGCTGGCGTGTATCTGTCCGGCTATCGAGTAACCCGGAATGTGGGTATTTTTCGGGAGCAGACCACATCCGACTACGGCGTCGACGCTCAGGTCGAGTTCAAAGATTCCGGCGTCCCGACCGGTCACCTAGTCGGACTCCAGATCAAGACGGGTCCGTCCTACTTCGATGAGCCCACCCCCGAGGGTGATGGGTGGCGATTTCGGCCGCTACCAAAGCACGTGACGTACTGGGTCGGCCACTCGCTCCCCATGTACATCCTGCTCGTCGACCTAGACGAAGAGGCCATCTACTGGCAGGAGCTGTCAGAGCGAACCTTCGAGACCGGCCCACAGGGCGGTCTGTTCGTAAAGGTGCCTCGACATCAGAGCATCGAAACGGCGAGGCCTCTCTGGGTCGCCCTCGCCGACGGAGCTGCCGAGAACGCTCTTGCACTCTACGACGACAACCTGACCCGTCTCTCGCCTCAGACGGTCAAGATCGTGCGGCGTTTGGCCGATGTAGAACCAAATACCGCAGCCCTTCTTGCCTCCCGATTCGCTCGAGGAAGAAGCGCTCCGGAGCTTGTTGTTCGCTCCCTGCTCGACAGCGAACCGCCCTGGCTGTCCGCAGCCGGCGCCGGGGAAGGCCTCGCTGCCGTGGCGGAGTACGCACACTCTCACGGGCTCATACCGCTAGCAGTACAAGCGCTCCTCACCGCCGCGGAGCGGGACCCCTCGCAAGCGGTCAAGCGCTTCCGAGTTGCCGGGCTGCTCCTGATGGACCTTGAGAGGGATCGATCGAGACAACTTCTCAACGAGGCCTACGAACTCCCCGGCGGGACCGAAGACCTCCACATCGCTGTCGGCCTGGTGGTAGCCCAACACCCAGAAGGAGACGCCGCCCCCGTCACCATCCCGCCCGAACTAGAGGCCCGAATCACAGCGGCCACGGACGATGAGTTCGTTCTTGCCTTTCGA
Source organism: uncultured Jatrophihabitantaceae bacterium (assembly GCA_964252015.1). Taxonomy (GTDB): domain Bacteria; phylum Actinomycetota; class Actinomycetes; order Mycobacteriales; family Jatrophihabitantaceae; genus CAXSBR01. The sequence continues at coordinate 190,125 of CAXULW010000003.1, forward strand.
GCGACCAGAGCACAGCGACTCGGTGACATGGAAACGGCGGTGAGCCTCTTTGAGGCAGCTGTCGCCATCGAACCAGACTCGGCAGCACTCATGGTCGCGCTCGCCGAGAGCCTGGCACGCCGTTCCAGAACGGCGACCGGCAGACCGACGGACCAGGAAGCCAGCATTACGTGGGCCTCGAAAGCGCTGGATCAACTTCACGAGTGGAACGGCCCGACCGAGGGGGCGCTCTCGGCACTGCTGCAGGCCCAGATGTCGGCCGGCCGCTTTGCGGGGGCGCTCGACCGTTCCCTCTCCTCGCCGGATGGCACCGCGACGACCGAGGAATCACGGCGTCCAAGCGTGCAAGCGACAGCCGCTGTCGCTGCCTATGCGTTGGACCGTCAGGACATCGCAACCCGAGTGCTGGAGTCCATGCCTGAAGGACTCGACCGAGATTTTGCCAGGGCACGAATGCGCCTGGGCAGCGATGAGGAGCAGCGGGCCGACTGGGTCTCGCTCGTCGATCGCCTCGATGAAACCCGCCCGGAAGCACTCCTCACGGCGGTGATGAGGCTGGCCGAACTCGGTGTCGATCGGTCAGACCGCCTTGATTCACTGGTCGCACGCCACATGGTGCCTGCCTCTATGCAGGCTTTGGCCGCTGCCTCGGCGGCAGCGGTGGGCGATCTTGACGGAGCGCTGCCGAGGCTACGAGTCCTCGCCGAAGCGGACGAATCATCGGCGTTTCAGCTCCTGGGGCACCTGATGCATGCTCAGCGGTACCTCGATGCGGAGGTAGCTGCTGCGGCGGCGTACGCACGATTTCGGGCCGTCGAGTTCGCTCTGTTCCGTGTGGAAGCGCTCGATCGCGTCGGCCGCAACTCAGACGTCGAGGAGCTTCTCGTCGACGTATTGGCTAACCCAAACCTCGACCCCCTCAACCGCCAAGTCGCCGACCGGCGACTGGCCATGGTGCTGGCGACCCGGACTACCCAATCCGATGAGCAAGATAGCGCCCAGCTGTGGCGACGAGTCGAAGGCCTCATGTCTGACTCCATTTACGTAGAGGGCGCTCCCGTCCAAGACCAAGACGTCTGGATGCTCGTTGAGGCGAAGTCACGCCTTGGCAACTACGCCGCCGCTTGGACCTTTCTCGGTGAACACGACCCGGCGATCAGCACCATCGGAGAGGCCCGGCTGTGGCTATCCGCCGCTCAACAACAACAAGTCCTGTCTGCCAACGACTACCGTCGAATGCTCGATCTAGCTGACGAGTTCGCAACCAACGCCCAACTCAGCGCCGCGCTACTCACCACCGTCATCACACGCACTCGGGACGAGGAAGACGAACCGGCCAGCACCGTTGACCAGCGACCCGTACTTGAACACAACCTTCGAGCCCAGGCGTTTGCTCAGCTACAGGAGCACATCGAGCGCCACGGTGACGAGACCCCGGTTAGGGTGCTCGCTGGAGACACCCCGGAAGCTCTCGTGGCTCAGATGACTGCCATGATGCGCCGGGACAACCAGCCGTTCGTCGAGGCGGTTGAGATGGTTCGCCAGGCCCGTCTGCCGTTCGGGTTCCTGTCGCTGATGGCACGTCGGCCCTACTCGTCGACGCTCGCAGAACGGCCGTTGGGCTACTCGCTGGCATCGGCAGCTATCGCCGAAGATGACGAGGCCGATGAGGTCGCTGCCGCTGGAGCGATCGGCGACGAGGTCGTCATCGACGCCTCCACACTGCTCGTGGTGACGGAGATCAACGAGTACGACAAGCTACGGGGCCAGTTCCGAGGGCTCCTCATGCCTGCGGTGGCGCTAGCGGACATAGTTCGAGGCCGCTCCGACCTTGACGGGCGGGCATCCAGTTCAGGTTTCCTGAGCTTCGACAGCGAAGCCGACTCGCTAGTTGCTTCCGAGCTGGACGTCGAGGAACTCCTAGCAACGCTTCGACGCTTCGGGCAGATGGAAGATGCCGCAAAGTCGCCCGTGCCGGTCTTGAACGTCTCGCTGGACGAGATGAGCGAAATCTCGACCGATGAGTCAGCGCCTTGGCTCGCACCCATTGCTTTGGCGAAGGAGCGGGGCATTGCGCTGTGGTCGGACGACCTAGCGCAGCGACGGCTAGCCCGGGTTTTCGGGGTGCCAGCATTCGGCACCACCACCCTTCAGCAGCTCCGGACGTCACGTGCGCTTGAGCAGGAAGCGATGACCGAGACTGACGTGTCCGGCGTCATGAACGCACGCCGAGCCGAGGTCCTTACGCTTTTGGCGAAACGGGTGGTCGATGTGCCAACGGACGTAGAGACTGTCATCGAGGCAGCGAGAGCGGAAGAGTGGAATGAGCGCATCGCTCTCGTCACGATCGGCCGGCCAGGCTGGTGGCACATGGCGGTCAACCCGTTCGCTGACGTGCAGCAGATTCTCCGAGAGGCGGACGTCCAAGTCGCCGAAGTTTGGCGCTACCACGCCATGTGGGGCGTCGTCCGAGTCGCTGCCGGTGAGCCATCCCGTCAGGCAACCCTGCTGGCCGCCTGCGCTCTGCTTGCACTCACGCCAACACCCGACATCGAAGCGTCCCTGAAGTACCTACACGCCGCCAATAACATCGCCGCTCAGCGAGATGCCCACACGCCGACGGACTACCTCTACGAGGCCGTAGCAACGCTCGTGACGGCTGGTGTCCTCGATTCAAGTTCGGACCTCGTCAGCGCAATACGTGAGAGGCTCGACGGCCCTCCACCGGCTGACACGTCGCAGGGAGAGGGCGACGCTGCCGACGACCAATAGTCGCCTGCCGAAGGCAGTCCGCAACTAGTCCGCAGCAGAGTGCGAAACGCAGGGGAACGGCGGGAGCTAGTGCGAAATCAGTGGGACCTGCCCGCTCGGACGGAGACCCCAGATTCTGGGGCCCAGAGGCACCTGGGCGGACTCGGAACAAGTGGGCCCAAGGGACTCAAATCCGCAAACTACGGATTGAGAGTCCATGAGGCCCAGCCAGCGCCCATATTGACGCGGTTGGACTCCAGACCTGCGCCGCACACCAAGCCCATATTCGGCGCTCCCGGTCGAATCTAGCGCCGACGGGACACCGGCGGAGGCCGGCCTACTGTTGTTGTCTTCATTCGCGTGCTGGAGCATCGACGCTCCAGGAGGAACGTTCCCGGCTTCAGCCTGACCCCGGGAGGTCCCGTGACCACCACCATTAAATCACCGTTACTGATCAGGGCGCAGGCTTCGGAACGCTATGCAGAATCGCGTCGTTGAACTCGCGGCGATGGCCATTGTCGTACTCGGCACACAAGTGGTCGACACGGGACGTCAGCAAGGACAAATGCGGGTGGGACCTCACGTTTCGACGGAGGTCGGACGGCTTCGTGCAAAAGGTGGAGGTCAGGGCGTGAGTGGCTCACGGCCGATCGTGTTGCCCACAGCGAACGAGTATCGCCACGCGCTAACCGAGCCGGACTGGGTACTAGCTGTCGTCATCAACGCTCTGAGTAACAACCCATCCCTCCGTGTCTACGGCCCGCGAAGCACTCGACGCCGCGGTGCCGTTCGCGCATCGGATCGACCTCCGCTAGCCAGCGTCATCGACGAGTGATTCGACAAATCAACCAGAACGGCTAAATGGCGCCGAGATATACAGATCCGCGGAAGCAACCCGGCAACGACGTCGCCCAATATGCAGTTGGTCTCTGGCCCTTCTTGCACAACGTAAGATCCGCGCATGCCGAGTACGACTTGACGAACGGCGTGGCCGCCTCGCCATTTGATGACAGCCGCCGCTTCTCGATAGTTCGCACGATGGCCGGGTTTATGAGCACACGCATTCCAGTTGAATTACTGCATGAACACGAGATCACCTGACGGGGGAGGAGATTGAGTAGTGAGTAAGAAATCGGACGCCATAACAGCCGGCATAACGACTATCGTCGTAGGACTCCTAGTAGCCGCCGGAACCTTTTATACGGCGAACGCAAGCGAGAGGGCGAGCAACAAAGCGAGCGACTCGACCGTTAACAGCATACGTCTGACATTGCAGGGGAGGAACGCTGCGCAACTTACCGCCCTACGACGATCAGATTACATTCACTTTCTGGCCGAAGCCGAAAAATTCCGAAACATTGCTAATCCGACCGCGAGCGACGAGGCAGCTCTGAGCCTACAGGAAGGTAACAGCTATATTAATGCTGGCAAGACCGTGCAAAGGGATGTAGCCGATCTTTTTCAAGTATTGGACGATCCAAAAACATACTTCCACCACCACCACCTAAAATGGCTGGGGGACAAAACAAATACCGACCCTGAGTATTTCATATTACGCAATCGCTTCCTGACGGATGCATCTACGGAGCTCGCTCGTTAAAGTCGGATTTCCTTCCGTAGCGTCGAACGTGGTGGACGGTCCATTGTTCCTAAACGACAATCACACAACGTCGAAGTCACGCTAGCGTCTCGGAAGCCGCGACCGCCGACCTTAGCGCCGAGGTGCTGACGTGTCCGGGTGGCCAGTGCGCGACGTCGTGCAACACACCGCCGAGGTGCACGAACACAAAATCGCGTGCATTCAGCTAAACGGAGCTCACCCAGACCCGTGGCCCCCGAGCTGGCCAGCTGACCTCGATCCCATCTCCTGGTTGGCCGACACGTACAGCCGTCTGTTGGAAGTCCTGACAGCCACGAATCGCGCCGCGCCGTTGCCGATATGCAGATACCGAACCAGACGGCCGGCATCTGGATTCGACGAATGGCTCAGGAAACCGCGGTACACCGAGCAGACGTGCAAAGCGCGTTCGGAGTCATCACCCCGGCCGACGTCGAACTGGCCGTGGACGGCATCGATGAAATACTCGTGATGATGCTCGCCGACGACTGGAGCGACGATCCGCAGCCCGCGCCATCCAGCACGGTGGTAGTGGCGGCGGCTGACCAGACCTGGCAAGTGACCATGTCCGCAGATCACATCACGGTCGGTGAGGTGACCGGCGATACGCAGGCCGCGGTCACCGGTGACCCCCCAACCCTGTTGCTCTGGTTGTGGGGACTGGCGCGGGACTCCGCGATACATTGCCGGCGATTTCGTTGCAACCGCCGATTACGCCACCGCCTCTCGCTGGCGACGCAGTAGCGGGCCGTCGACTCGGACGCGCGCTACCCGTCTGATTAAGACTCGATGCAGGGCGTACGGCGTGAGTCGTAGCGTCCAGGGGTGCGATGGGCTGGCTCGCTAACCGTCTGCCGACCAGTCTGGTCTGGCTTGGTAACGAGGTGCTGGCCTGTCGTATCTCGCCGTGGTGTGGTTCGAAACAGGCGCGGACGCGAACGCTCTGAGATCAGACATGCCCGCCGCGGTCTTCCATGGGTGACGTTTTGGAGGCGACGTGGCACAGGTGATCATCGGTATCGATTCGCACAAGGGATCGCACACGACTCTGGCTCCTGATGAGAGCGAGGCGAAGCTGGGGCAGCTGCGCGTGATCGCCGCGCCGGGTCAAGTCGAGAAGTTACAGCGGTGGGCGGCATCGTGGCCTGACCGTGTCTGGGCGATCGAGGGTCCCCGGGGCCTAGGGCAACTGTTGGCGCAGCAGCGGATCGGCGCGGGTGAGCGGGTCGTCGACGTGCAACCCAAGCTCGCTGCGCGGGTGCGGCTGCTCAACACCGGGCAGGTGAACAAGAACGATCCGAACGACGCACGCTCGGTCGCTGTGGCCGCCCTACGCACCCACTCGGCGGTCGAGGTGGTCGCCGAAGACGAGACCGCGGTGTTGAAGCTGTGGTCGCGCCGCTACCAGGACCTCGGCAGCCTACGGACCCAGCTGGTCTGCCGTCTGCACGCGGTGCTGTGTGACCTCGTGCCCGGCGGGTTCGCCCGCAGAATCTCTGCCACACAGGCGATCGTGGTGCTCGACTCGGTCGACGCGCACGGCGCGGTGGCGACCGCGAAGCTGGAGCTGGCTCGCGAGCTCGTCGCTGATCTGTACCGCATCGACGCCCAGCGCCTGGAGGTGAAACGACGTCTGGCCAAGGCTGTCGCCGGGACCCGCACCACGGTGACCGACATCCGCGGCGTCGGCCCGATCATCGCCGCCGCCGTGCTCGGCTACGCCGGTGACATCCGCCGCTTCGCCAACCGAGACCACTTCGCCGCCTACAACGGCACCGCACCCATCGAAGCCCCCTCGGGCAACCGCAACGTCCACCGGCTCTCCCGGCGGGGGAACCGCCAGCTCAACCATGCCGTCCATATGGCTGCCGTCGTCCAGATCCGCAACTCTGGCACCCAGGGACGGATCTACTACGACCGCAAACGGGCCGAAGGCATGACCGGCAAGTGCGCGCTCCGCGCGCTCAAACGCAGGATCAGCGACGCCATCTACGCCCGACTCATCGCCGACGAACGCGCCACACCCCACACCGAGCTCCAGGACCCGGGAGGGCACTCGGGGAACGACTCTGCATCCAGCGCGACCGGCTCACACCCCGAAACACCAGCTCTTCGGAGAAGCCACTCCCGGGTCACCGACCAGACTAGAACCGACCCGCCCCAAGGCACAGCCCCCACCACCAGAAAGACACCCCAGCGCATGTCTTGACATAAACAGGCCTCGCTATGTGCGTTCAGCGGCGCAGACCGCGGGGCGCAGACGAGCCTTTATACGCCACCGCGCTGACCTAGTGCGAACCTTGGATCTCATCCACGCACACTAATGGACGGATCATCTCGAGCTGCGTCTAGAAGAGTTTGGCGACCTCACTACTGCCAATCCCGCACCCACCGAGAACGACCTTCCCCCTCTTTCATAGGTAACCGACTATGCACCATCCCTGAACCGCCCGCGAGATCGTCTTGTGATGCCTGCGGCTTTCGCCTTTGAGCTCCCACTGTCCGCAACTTCAAGGAACTGCGGCTGCAGATCACGCCCGTTCTTCCCCTCAAGCCCTGGCGCGGCACGCTCGCGCGTGTCCGAGGGAGCTGCGACAAAGAGCTGTGGGCGTGTAAGAAAATTAAGTTCCAAGTGAACACTGCCGCCGACGAGCAAGGCCAGGCCGGCCAGCACCGAATCCACATAGACGCTGCGCGCAATCAGCAGCAGTAATTGACCTTCACCTGATTGAAGACGGCCACGCGAGACCGACCTTGTCTGCAAAACATACGCGTTCAGCAGTGAGCACCGTGCCCTCTGGTTCTCCTTCGTAACCGTTTCGACGTGTGTCCAGCTCGCGCCGGTTTTCATCGACGAGGTAGCGAACAAGGCGTACATAGTCCGGTCCGTCGAAGCGAAATGGCCAGGTGTCTAACCTGTGCCGCCCGACTCCCAACCTCGCAGATGCGCGCTCGATGATTCCATCTACACGCGTCCGCCCCACACGCATACCAGTCAACGCAATGAACAGCAGCGGCGTGCTGTTTCCGTCCTTCAATTCGGCGTCCATCCAGTCCGCGGCACGGGCGAGGGCCTCCGCGTCCGAGGCGAGGTACTCGAACTCGTCGGGGTAGGAGGCACGCCAGCGAGCATGCTCGGCACGCACGCTGGCTTCCGTCTCCTGCGCATCGCGATCGGCCGCGGCCTGCACCTCGGCAGCCCGTTGTCTCCTTAGGGTCGGCACGAGGAGCACGACCAACAATGCCACCAGTCTGGCCATTACTAAGCAAACCTGGAGGACTAGCCATACTGCTCCGACCACAATCCCGATAGTCACGACACGCGCCAAAACGGGGAAGCTGAGGCCACCCCTAAAGGACGACGAGGTCGTCCGACGCCGGCCCGAACCGGCGCTGAAAGGGCCGAGCCCCACGCCCGCGCCCCGGGTGCTTATCCCAGCGCGCAACGGGCCCAGACTGCCCCCGATCCCTATCTTCACGGCCACAGCCTATGTCCTGAGCGGGTTCCGCACACCCCGATCTGCTCGCTTCTCCGTCTGTTTCATGGTGACGTCGCGCCCTGTGGTGAAAACTGGCAATCGACCGTTTATGGGACAGCCGGCGGTCGCCGAGCGCCGGTGATCGTCGTCCTATGACAGCAAAATCGAACAGACGTCACTTCGCCCAACACGGAGTAGGCCTCTGCGAGGTCGTAGGTCAGGGTGCTGCAAGCGTCTGCCAGCGGCGCGCGGGAGCCGTCGATGGGGAGCACACCGTTAGATCACCGTCGGGGCGCAGATTGATCGGTAGGGCCGTCTGAACGTGGCAGGTCTGCCGAGGCGGTGTCGACGCTTGGGGCAGAATCTCCGGAGTGGTCATCTTTCTCTCGATCGTCATACCCGTCGTTGCGCTAGCTATCGGGATCGCCAGCCTTCTCTACGCGCGTAGGAACGATCGTCGGGCAATCCGCGGCGCTGATGTCAGTTGGACACTAACGCGCAGCGAGGGCACATTCGCTGTCACCAACTTCGGCCAGAACACGGCCGAGAACGTCGAGCTAATGTTGACCGTTGATGATGCGCAGCCAGAGTTCTTGACCGTACAGTCCGTGCGTCCGGGACACTCAGTGACCTTGCGTTCTCAGGCCGCAGTGGAGGCGATCCGTATCCACGAGGACAAGGCACTTCAAGCGGTGCTCGCGTCCGCCAATCTGCGCGATACCGTCCTTCGTGCGAGAGCACGCATCGTGTGGGTTTCAGAATCCGTCAGCATGTCCCAGGAGTTAGAAGAGCACTTTGCGCTGGAGGTCGCTCGGCCCGAGGTGTCCTTCGTGGTCGAGCAACGGTACGAACAGTTTTTCTCCCTGCTCAATCAGGGTCCGCGCCGCGCGACGGACGTGCGCATGCACGAAGTCGACGGCGCCGGACCCATGATGGACCTTGCTCGTGGCGTCGACCTGGAGCCGGGAGAACGGTGGCCGTTCAGAATGATGGGCAGCGTGAACTCGCCCATTCCCACCTACGTGCCGATCACGTGCGCAGAGTTGCCTTGCCGGCTCCGGGTTCCGGTGCCGCCGTTGGAGTGACAGCGGCGGTCGACACGATTCGCCTGGTCGTGACTGGTCGTCACCCACTCCACGCCGTCATAAAAAGCGCATGATGCGCTCGCCATGAGAGGGTGTGCCGGGTCTCGGCCAGGGATCTCATGCCCGATATCACCAACGCTCACCACAGACTTGGTGGGCCACGACGAGACCGATCAACCACCGCCTTGCCGGGCTCCTGGGCAAGGGTGATGCCAATGGCAACCGGGCTACCTAGCGTTCGTCTCCGAGCGGCAGCATCTCTTCAACCAGATCCAGATCAATCATCTTTGATCTCAAGGAACGGTCGGTAGGCGGGGTGTATGCGGTACCTGGCAGGCATGTTTCGCTGGGCTAGCCGACGCGAAGTTAGCAGGTCCCGTGAAAATCGCTCTTGCTGCATATTCGCGGCTTAATCGAGTACTGAATAGTAATCGCAGAAGAAGGCGCGCGGATTAGTGTTCGCGTCGTCACATCGTAGATTACTATCGAATTATTAGCCTGCCCTATCAATTCAAACCTGTGTCCACGTCGGAACGGCGAATCACTACGTGCGCCCACCCACTCGGGTGAAATTGGGGTAGCACGTACCTGAACAATAGTAAACCCAACGGGTCCAATCGGCCGCACTGCGTCGCCTCGCCTAACCGAATCAACGCGTTGACCCAGAAGAAACACCATCAAAAATATAAGTCCGATGAATAGTGCAATCAAGCTAATTGCCGATGTTGCGAAGAAGCTAGAGTTTTGCGCGTCCTCATCCTTTGTAAACGACACCGCCATAATACCCGCGATAAAAGATACAACCAGCGCCCCCGCCAATATTGCGCCCGCGCCCCAGCTGTTGGCTATAACATCACCATACGAGATCCCGACATCGCCTGGGCTCAGCCCCAGCTGTGCGTAATACCAGTTATAGCCGAATGACAGACCAGCATAAGTCGCGAAGCGCGAAAGCGTAACTATGATGGCCACGGTAGACGCGGCATCATGCAATGTCCCAAGCCAGTTTGATTCCGGGTTTGACATCTTTGAATCCTTGCTCACCCGTCCCCGAGGCACGGTCTGTGTTTCAAAAGGGATTTGCCCGACAGCGGAGGATACATGACTAGGTCTTGATGTGGGCACTATGACCCACCACGTCCTCGGCCGATCCGGTCGCAACGCGCGTAGTCCGGCCTCTGCTCGGGAGGCGTTCGCTCCGGATTACGAGTCCCACGCCACCGGCCTCAATCGAAGGAGGTTGGCTCGCTCTTCGTCGTAGCTAGCTTGGGCGTGGTGCGCTGATCTCGCTGCTCACGATCAACGCATCGCGGACCTCGGAGCCCTTGGCGCAGACATCGCCGCCATCGGCGTCGAACGCGGACACCGGAAAGTCCTGGGCGAGGGCGGGAAGATCGTCACCATCCACTCGCACCCAGGACCGCCCGCTGGTCGACATGGCTGTCGGCGAGCGCCTCGACGGACATATGTTCCTTGCGACGGGGCGGGGTAACGAACGGACCGGCGTTGCGCCAGCGGTCGTGCGCCGCTTCGCCCGCCGTCGGGTTGAACAATTATCAGGCGGCACACATTCGGCACGCCATCGTCAGCGCCGCCCTCGACAGCAGCGTGCCGGTGCAATGTCCACGAGGCCGCATCCCAGGCGACCCGAGAACCACCATGCGCAATCCGCGCCAACAACCGCGCTTGCGTCTCCGTTGACAGGCACGCAATTTAAGTCGTCGCCACCTGCGTGGCCGGCGCTCAACTCGCTAACTTTCACGCTGGGCGGCGGCGGTATCCGCCGTCCACCCGGCACCGCACCGTCGATATCGAGCAGGTCTTCGGCAACGAAGCGCGATGCAGATCGGACAGTATGTATGCGGCGCTGATTCGTATTGGAAAGCGAAGCTGCTCTCATCCGGCGGTGGGTTGCAGCACTCCCCTTTGGCCATCATTGGGCTACTCGCCCTGATTCGGCGCGTCCGACTACCAGCCCTCCGGTACTCGAGCATTCAATTTCAGCCCGAACGACTTTAGATCGGACATCAGCCATGTCAGAGCGATTCGCGTAGCCGGGCGATCGTTGTAGACGTACAGGCCCCCACTGCCGGAAGTGAAGCCGCCGAACACCGGATTGCCATGCTGTCCTATCCACTGTGTGCGATTGGCGAGTGCCCCAGCGTTGTCGAAGCCGGGCCACGGGTCGTCGTTCGTGATGCCGATGCGGACCGGGGAGCCGAGGGCGCCAAGATGGGATTCGATGGGGACGAACTCGTCGAGTGCTGCGATGGGCAGGATCAAATAGCTCAGACCGGGCACTGGCATCGGGTGGTTTTCACGGTCGGGGAACTCGACGGTCCCGAGGAACCCAATTCGGGTATCGGTGAGTATGCCGAGCGCCCAGTCGAACGGTGCAAACCACGTGGTCGCCCACGTCCGGTAGATCTCCAGGGCACCGCTATAGACATCGAAGACCAGCTGGCGCGTGAGCGGTTCGCTGTAGTCATCTCCTACCCACCCGCCGCCACCTCGCGGTGCGTGTGTCAGGTCGGGAATCGGCCACGGCCTGGCCACCTGACCGTTGGTCACCGCCAGCAGGTCAGCTCGGAACCGGACCAATTCGTCGTTAGTCATCGTGAAACCGCGGCCGAAGGTAACGCGCGCAGCGCCCCGATCGAGATGCGGATCGACCTTCGACAACAGGTCAGCCACCGGGATGGGTGGGTGGCAGCTGTTGCGCGAGCCGACGATCGAGCGGCAAACGGAGTAAAAATGCTCCGCACGCCATACCGGCGAATCCGCTGGCAGCTTGTCTGTGATCAACATGCTGTCCAGGTTGGCCGCGAGATCGTCGAAAGCGAACGTCCAAAGCCAGCATGACTCGGCTCGCGGAGCCTTGGAGCGGAAGCCATTCCAACGTGGGTCTGGCCGGAACGGGTGCACGTCGGGAGGGAGCTCGACCACCGGTTCGTCGCTCAAACCGACCTTCCAGGACATGACAACACCGCGGTCGCTGGCATTCACGCCGATCGTGGCCAAGTCACCGTGCCCGTTTGTGGGAAATAGCCGGGTACCGAGATCGCCGAGACTGCTACGCACGTCGCGGTACAGCACGCCCAGACGGCGACCGGCGTCCAGCGCGGATGCCTCGGCGTTCTCCAGTCCTGGGCCGAGGAAGTTCGACACAGCATTGGTTACTGTCCAGGCGGCAGCTGCAGGGTTGGCGCGGGTCAGCGTGGCCAAGAGATGGTCGGCGACGCTCGGCGGCGCCACGGATGCGGCGAGCGCTAAGGACCAGCGCCACCGGTCGAATACTTCTGCGGTCGACGCGTCGACCGTGGTGGTGCCTTCGATGACGGCCTGGGCCGCGAACCACTGCTGGAAGATCGGCAGCGAGAACGACAAACGTTCGCCATCAGCTATCACCAGACGAGTCATGAGGGCACGGTTGACTTCACCGCGTAAGAGGCTCCGTCGTGAAACCCCTAGACCCGAGTTGGTGGATTGCACCGCGAGGTTTTTAAGGAGTGGAGCGAGAGTATCCGACACTGCGACTCCGCCGTCCAGCGGCCGCGCGAGTGCGAGTTCGACCAACTGGTTGATTATCCCGGCGTTGCCGCCGACGGTTCTCCCGCTGCGGAGCACCGATCCAGCCGCAACAGCGAAGAACGGCGTAGCCACCGCGTCGCGCACAGCGGCCGGGAGCGAGTAAAGCGATATGGGTTGCCCGGTCAGGATGCTAAGGATATGTTCCACCGACGCCGCGCTGAGCTTCGGCGGCTGGCTGACCTCCGTGGCACCGGCACCGAATGTCTCGCGTGCGGTGATCAGGACCCGAGAGCGGGGGGATCCGGCCAAGAAAACCCTTGCTGCGTCGATCAGATCAACGGCTCGGGCGGTGTCGGTCTCGTCGAGCCCGTCGAGCACGATATCCGCACCGCGTCGTGCAGCGGACTCGGACCTGCCGACCCAATCGCTGATCGTCGCATCGAACGACCGGTCGATCGCGCGAGCGGATAACCAGACAGCGAACGGGGCATCGGCCCAATCGTGGGTTAGTTCGCGAATCGAACTGCGATGCCAACGCTCCGCAAGTTCGGACTTTCCCGATCCGAAAGGGCCAACGAGAACGTGGACCCGTCCCACGCCGACGACCGGAAGTGCCGCCGCCATCGACCCGCCAACCTGAGCGATCTGATCATCGCTAAGTTCGAAGGCCCCGAGCCGAACCGCCGTCCTGGCTTGCGATCGTCTCGACAACGTCTCGACCGCGAAGGGGTTGACGATCGCCGAACTGCCCGCGTGCTGTACGGAAGCGGCTTCGCCTCGGGCGCGCGCCCAAGCCTCGTTGCGTTCGAGTACCTCGGCGCCTGTGGCCAGACCCAGCAACGCCTTCCAGGTGTCGTTGATGAGGAACACGGCCTCGTCTGCCCGGTTGGGGCCCCAGGTTGCTAGCGCCGGGTTTGCGTCGAGCACGGCTTGCAGTTGGTCACGCTCGGCCTGCTCAGGTGCCAAGTCGAACGTTGCGCGGTCTAGCGATTTCAACCATCGTGTATAGGCACGACGATGAATTTTCACGGGTGAACGTCGGTTCACCCGCCACCACACTCTTTGCCGGTACGAAAGTCTGCGAGCCACGCGTCCGGCGACATTGGCGCCGGGCGCGGCTAGGTGGCCGAGGCCGGTCGCTACGGAGATGACGCACCCCCTGCTGGTCTTGTACGTCGAGAAGCCCAGGGCACCGCCCCTCGATCCCGCTTAGGGCTCGATGCTATGACCGGCGGTACGCGGGGCGACCTCTCTTGGGGGCACCAGTCTCGATCGCGCGCCGCCGCGTCACGGCGCCCGCGTTGGCGATGGCCATGGGGTCACAAATGCTGGCGCAATACGCGGAAGCCTCACCCAGCCGCGCATATCGACAGCCGGCGATGGCCTCCTTGCAGCGATCGGCATACGCCTATTCGGCGATCTGTACGCCCCGAGGCGGGCAGGCCGGGACCGTCGCATCGCGACCGACTCCGCCCCCCTCCTTCAATCGAGCGCGGCGCGATCGGGCCGCGGGTGGCCGACACCTAGCCCGCCGCCCGCGCGGCTGACGCCCGCGGCGCCCGGAGCCCGCAGCACGCGGGTCCGGCTCCGAGTGACCGTGGATTGAAACGTCACCGGGAATTAGAGCGACCTCAGCCCGGGTTGCCACCGACGTGACCACGACGATCCCCGACGAGCTCGCTGATCTGTTGCAGCGGCCTATCTTCGCCAGCCTCGGCACCATTCGCCCCGACGACACCGTCCAGGTCAACCCCATGTGGTTCGACTACGACGGCCAGACGCTGCGCTTCACCCACACCACCCGCCGGGCCAAGTACCGCAACCTGCAACACAACCCGTCGATGAGCCTGCTCATCACTGACCCCGACGACCCGCTGCGCTACCTTGAACTACGCGGCCGCCTGATCGAGGTCATCGCCGACCCGCAGGGCGACTACTACGTGCACCTGGGCCGCCGCTACGGCAACCCGGACCAGCCCCCGCCACCGGACATGGCCGACCGCGTCGTGCTCGTCATGAGCGTCGACACCGTCAGCGGCCGATAGACCCCGCCTGATCGGGCTGCCCGTCGGTTAGTAGTGGATCGCGCCGCGGGCGCCGCCCCCAGCGGCGATGGCGTCGCCAGTGATCGCGACGCTGCGCGGTGAGGCCAGGAACGCGACGACATCGGCCACCTCGCCCGCGGTGACCAACCGGCCGGTGCTGATATTTGCGGCCAGGCCCGCCCGCGCGTCGGCCGGGCTGATCCCGCGGGTCGCGGCCAGGTCAGCTATCAGGGCCGGGGTGCGCTCGGTGACGGTCATGCCCGGGTGCACCACGCTCACGTTGATTCCGGCCGGTCCGAGCTCGTCGGCCAGGTTCTTCGTCATCGCCGCGACGGCGACGTTGCGGATCGACCCGACGATGGAGCCGGTCTGCCGCGCGGCCAGCCCGCTGATGTTGATGATCCGTCCCCAGCCCTGCGCGATCATGTGCGGGGCCACCGCTCGGGCGCACCGCAGATATCCCAGCACCTTGGTCTCGACCTCGACCCGTACGTCGTCATCACCCAGGTCGAGCAGCCCCCGGGGCGGGCTCGACCCGCCCGGTCGGGCCGCCGCGTTGACCAGAATGTCGACACCGCCGAGTTCAGCTACCGTGCGGGCGACCATCGCCCGTACCGCGGCGTCGTCGGTCGTGTCCGCGGCGATCGCCAGCACCCGCCGACCAGGACCGGAAAGCCGCGTCGCCGCCGCGTCCAGCGCAGCCTCGTCACGCGCCACCAGCGCGACATCCGCGCCCTCGGCCGTGAGGGCTGCCGCGACCGCGAACCCGATACCGCGGCTGGCGCCGGTGACGATCGCCCGCTTGCCGGCCAGTTGGAGATCCATGTCGATCCGCCCGATCTCCTTCACTTTACGATGCCCGCGCCGACAGGTGATGCAATCCCACCGCCCCGGCCCCAAAACGCTGCGAATGTAGCTCGGGACGGCGAGCCCGCGTTGACCAGGGCGCGTTCGCTACATGTCGGAAGAAGCGCAACGCGGATCTTGCGGGACCCTGCCCAGGGATTTGAAAGTCTCCACGCCAGTATTGGTCGCACACCGCCGCATCGAGCCGGCGTCGCTGCTGTGACGACTTCGCTGTCCTGTCCCAAGCAATCTGGACCACGGAGGCCCGGAATCACGGGGGTGGTTCAGGTTTGCGGGACGGTCTGGCGGCTTGATCGGTCCCAACTTGGTGGACCAACTCGATTTGCGGCGTGATCGGGTTCGTGGCGTGCGGAGTCGGGCGGGGCCAGGGTTTCGGGGAGCTGCCAGGGGCTGTCGGGTGGT
>CAXULW010000004.1:0-187979 GCA_964252015.1 uncultured Jatrophihabitantaceae bacterium
TGGAGATCCAGCAGTACGCCCGGGAGCCGATCAGCCTCGACCAGACCATCGGCGATGAGGGCGACAGCCAGCTCGGTGACTTCATCGAGGACTCCGAGGCCATCGTGGCCGTCGACGCGGTGTCGTTCACGTTGCTCCAGGACCAGCTGCAGTCGGTGTTGCAGACCCTCTCCGAGCGCGAAGCCGGCGTCGTCAAGCTGCGCTTCGGCCTCACCGACGGCCAGCCGCGCACCCTGGACGAGATCGGCCAGGTCTACGGGGTCACCCGCGAGCGCATCCGTCAGATCGAGTCCAAGACGATGTCCAAGCTGCGCCACCCGTCCCGCTCCCAGGTGCTGCGCGACTACCTCGACTGACGAGGCCCGGCTTCACAGCCGAGGCCCGGCGGCACACGTCGTTGGCCCGCCGCGCCCGCGTCCTCAGCTTCATCCCAGGGGGGATGGTGGGAGTTCCGCCCCTCATGGTGTAATGCGCCCGTCGCCAAAAGGGGCGCCAAACTCACCGGGGGAAACATGATCAAGAAAGCTCTCGCACTCGGCAGTGCCGTCGGACTCGGGATGACGTTGGTGACGGGCATCACCGCCCAGGCCAGTTCGCCACTGGGCAAGGAGGAGTCCGTCCAGACCCTGACCTTCCAGGACAAGGTCACGTCGGGGCACTTCACCGACACCCCACCCAAGAGTGACAGCCCCGGGGACTCTTACCAGTTCGCCGAAGACATCTACTCCAACGGCAAAAAGGTGGGCTGGCTCGTCGGGCAGGCCACCATTATCCGGGTGGTCAAGAAGGCGGGTAAGCCCTACGCGGAGTACACCTCGGAGACGGTCACGGCCCACCTGCCCGGAGGCCTCATCACGTTCAGCGGCGCGGACTACACGAAGGTTTCTGACGAGGACTCCGACACCACGGACACGGTAGCCATTACCGGTGGGACCGGGGCCTACCAGGATGCCAGGGGCCAAGCCACGGACACCGACACCTCGGAGACCACGGACACGGTGGTCATCACCCTCATCACGGGCTGATTGCGTCCCGGTCGTCAAGTGCCCTAGCGGACCCGCCCCGCTGGGCGTCGAGATCGGTCGTCGTGGTCTGGCCCGGCTCACGCTGTTGCTCTGCCCCGCTGGTTGACGTGACCGCACCGCGATCACGTGTCAGCGGGTGTTCTTGGGCGCGAACGACGACAGCCCCGGCCATGGGCCGGGGCTGTCGTTACGTGGTCGGTGTCTGCGGTGCGGCTCAGCGCTCCCCGGACGATGCGCTCGCGGGGGTGGCCGTGAGTCGCTCGGAACTGTCCTGGATCGCGGCTTCGAGCTCACGCAACTTGGCCTCGTGCATGCGGCCGTGGTGGGCACAGAAGAGCAACTCGCCACCTGAGGCCAGCATCACGCGGACGTGAGCCTGGGCACCGCAGCGGTCGCAGCGGTCGGCGGCGACTAGGACTCGCTCGGTCAACGTTGTGGTCATGGCACTCCTTCTGATCGGCCATCCCCGGGTTGGAACTGGTGTGTGAAATTGGCCTTGCGTATTCATCCAACCAGCGCGACCGGCAAAGCATGCCCGAATCGCTGCGAACCGTGACGTATTTCGCGATCAGCGAACCGGATGCACCCTGTTCGTAACCTGGCGCCCATCCCGTCACCGAGAATGCGTGCCCGCCGCGGCCCACGCCCGGAGCGTGTCGATCCGCTGTTGCACTTCATCGGCAGTCGCCAGGGCGAGTTGAGGCCCGCCGCAGGCCGCCCGTAGTTCGCCGTGAATCTGGGCGTGCGGCGCGCCGGTGCGATGGTGGCGCGCGGCCACGAGCAGGGACAGTTCCCGGCGCAGGGCCGTGCGCCGTTCGTGCGTGCCGAGCGCGCGTTCCCGCGGCGACGGGCCGGCGGCCGCGACCGTCGCACCGGCGGGGTTCTGCCGGCTGAGCAGCATGGTCACCTGCTCCGGGCTGAGCAATCCGGGCAGGCCGACGAAGTCCTCGTCCTGCTGGCTCATACCGGCGCCGAACGACGCCCCGTCGAAGATGAGCTGATCGAGTTCGGCCGAGGCGTGCAGGGCCTGGAAACCGTCGTCCTCGGGCTCGCTACGTTCGACGTTGGCTGCGCTCAGCTCGGCGTCGTTCCAGAACTCGTCGTCCGCGCGCTTGGGCGCACCGAGCACGTGGTCGCGGGTGGCCTCCATGTCGGCGGCCAGGGCCAGCAACACCGCCACGCTGGGCAGGAACACCGACGCCGCCTCGCCGGCACGCCGCGCCCGGACGAAGCGCCCGATCGCCTGGGCGAAATACAGCGGGGTGCTGGCGTTCGTGGCGTAGACCCCGACGGCCAGCCGGGGCACGTCGACACCCTCGCTGACCATGCGCACCGCGACCATCCAGCGTTCCTCGGAGTCGCCGAACCGGGCGATGCGCTTGCTGGCCCCGGCCTCGTCGGACAGCACCACGACCGGGGCAGCGCCGGTGATCTGGTGCAGGTGCCGGGCGTAGGCCCGGGCCGCCGCCCGATCGGTGGCGATGACGAGCCCGCCCGCGTCGGGCTGACCGCCGGCACGCACCTGGGTCAGCCGGGTGTCGGCCGCCGCCAGCACGGCCGGGATCCACTCCCCGTTCGGATCGAGCGCGGTACGCCACGCCCGGGCCGTGACGTCGCTGGTGAGCGGCTCGCCCAGGGTGGCGCTGATCTCGTCGCCGGCCCGGGTGCGCCAGCGGGTCTGCCCGGAGTAGGCGAGGAAGAGCACCGGGCGCACCACCCCGTCGGCCAGGGCGTCGCCGTAGCCGTAGGAGGCGTCCGCGGCCGAACGGGCCAGTCCGTCGGGTCCCGGTTCGTAGCGCACGAAGGGGATCGGGTTGTCATCGGAGCGGAACGGGGTGCCGGTGAGCGACAGCCGCCGGGTGGCCGGCGTGAACGCCTCCTGCACCGCGTCGCCCCAGCTCTTGGCGTCGCCGGCGTGGTGAACCTCGTCGAAAATCACCAACGTGCGGCGATGCTCGGTCCGGGCGCGGTGCAGCACCGGGTGGGCGGCGACCTGGGCGTAGGTGACGACCACGCCCTGGTAGTCGCTGCTGTGGCGGCCGTGGGCATTGGCGAAGCTGGGGTCCAGAGCGATGCCATGCACCCGGGCCGCCCGGGCCCACTGGTCCTTGAGGTGCTCGGTGGGGGCGACGACGGTGATCGCGGCGACGGTGCGGTCGGCGAGCAGCTCGGCCGCGACCCGCAGCGCGAACGTCGTCTTGCCGGCTCCCGGGGTGGCCACGGCCAGGAAGTCCAGCGGCCGGTGCCGCAGATAGCTGGTCAACGCCCGGCGCTGCCACCGCCGCAGCGGGGGCCCGTCCGTCGCCTGGCCGTCCCGATCAGACCCAGCTGCGGACCGGGCAGCGGACTCGGCAGACACGATGACCGACCCTAGCGTCCGCTGGTGACGTCGGCGGACGGCCCGGGTCACCCCAGCACGGGTGTCGCGTCCGTCAACGACGGCGGCCGGTCCGGTGCCCCTGGCCGTGCTGCTCTGCACGGCGGGATCGGCCCGATCCGACGATCTGCGCTACCTCGACACCCCGGGCGTGTCACGGCCCGACACCCCGGGCATATCCCGGCCCGACACGCCGACGCCGGAGCGCTGACCGCGCGCCGGTGGTCATCTCGCCCACACTTGCACAGTGCCCGCGTACCGCTGCAACGGGCGGACCGGATGACGGCCGTCAACCGTGACGTGGTCGAGCACGGTCGGACCTTGGCCAGCCGCACCGTGCGCAAGGCGTGGAATGACCGGATTCTGGGTCTGTCGGCGGAGACCGCGTTCTGGCAGTTGCTGAGCCTGCCCTCGCTGTTCTTGGCTTTGCTCGGGGCCCTCGGGTTCGTGGCCCGGCTGTTCGGGCCGAGCACGGTCACCCGGGCGCAGAACGAGCTACTGACCGGTTTCGGCAAGGCGTTCTCGCCCGAGGTCGTCACCCAGCTCATCGCGCCGACCGTGCGCGAGGTGCTGCGCGGGGGTCGGGCCGACATCGTGAGCGTGGGGTTCCTGCTCGCACTGTGGGCCGGGTCCTCGGCCACGGCCACGTTCGTCAACACGATCACGATCGCCTACGGCATGCGCGACCTGCGCGGGGCGGTGCGCAGCCGGCTGCTGGCTCTGTGGCTGTACCTGGGGTCCATCGTCCTGGGTACCGTCCTGCTGCCGATGCTGGTGCTGGGGCCCACCCTGCTCGCCGATGCGTTCCCACGGTCCGCCCGCGCCCGGGCCAGCTCCGTGATCAACGATCTGTACTGGCCGCTGGTCGTGCTCCTGCTCGTCCTGGGCCTGACCACGTTGTTCCACCTGGCGCCGCCCGTACGCCGGCCGTGGCGGCGGGGGCTGCCCGGCGCGCTGCTGGCCATGCTCATCTTCGTGGCCGGGTCGGCCGGTCTGCGCGTGTACATCGGCTTCGTGCTGGACCACAACACGGCGTACGTCACCCTGGCCACGCCGATCGCCGCGCTGCTGTTCTTCTACATACTGGCGTTCGGGGTGCTGATCGGGGCCGAGTTCAACGCCGCGTTCGAGGAGTTGCACCCGTCGCGGCGGCGGTCGCGGCGAGAACGCGGCCGGTGGCAGGGACTGGCCGAGCCGATCGATCCGGCCGAGCCCGTGCGGGGCCCGGGTCCCGGCGCCGCTCAATCCCCCGGCGCCGCTCAGTCCCCCGGCGCCGCTCAGTCCCCCGGCGCCATCGATTCGTAGATCTCCTTGCACGGGGGGCACACCGGCGAACCGGGCTTGGGGGTCTTGGTGACCGGGAAGATCTCGCCGCACAGCGCTTGGACCATCGTCCCCATCACCGCGCTCTCGGCGATTTTGGCCTTGCGTACGTAATGGAATACCTCGTTGCCGGTGTCGGCGTCCTTGGTTTCCGGGCGTTCCAGCGTCTCCGTGGTCACCGCGACCTCACATCCCGCATCCAGACGTCCCCGGGTCGGGTCCGCTCAATATTGATCGGGTCAGTGTTACTCGGGATCCAACCACTCGATGGACGGGGGGCGGTTGAGACGGTCACCGTCGGGCCGGGTCGATGGCTCGGAGTCGACCGGACCGGCCTGGCTCTGGCGGGGCAGCTGCGTGGCCGACGAGGGGGGTCGGTAGCCGACGAACGCGGTGCGGTTGCGGGCCGGACGGTCGTTGGCGATCAGGACCGCGCACCACGGCAGCACCGCACCGCCGACCATGAAGGCCAGAGCGAGCACGATCGACGCCCGGAAGACCGCGGCGGCGGCGATCACACAGACGATGCGCAGGCCCATCATGATCAGGTATTTGCGCCGGCGGGCGTCGTGTTGGTCGTCCAGGCTGGGTGCGACCGACGTGATCGCGACCGGTGGAGCGGAATGTCCGCGGGATCGAGGCACTTGCTCATCGTGGCACTGCGGAGGCGGCATCGCACCGGGCCTCGCGCGAGTGCAGAGTTCTGCCGCCGAGCCGGGGCTGTGAAGTTGAACACTGCAAGCATTTACGGGCCCACTGACCTTATGACCGGGTTAAGCGAAGTCACTTCGACCGGAACAAATCACCATCCGAAAACGTCTTACATACGAACCCTTCGGGACGGCCTTCGCGTCGATCTTCGATTCTTGACCAGGACGGTCGGCAGGAAAGTACGACCGTCAACCCAGACGTTCTCGAGCACGTAGGACGTTCTCCCAGTTCTTAGGTGGTGTCAGACACGTGGCAACGACAACTGTGAAGACCGAGGCTGTTGATCGAACCGTGGCCCCGACCCGTACCGTGGCCCCGGCCCCAGGGGTCGCGGCGGCCAAGCGCACCCGCAGCACCGAGCCCCGTACCGCGGCGCGGGCCCACCGCCCGGCTCGCCGCACGGTGGCGGCCGGCGCGGCCAGCACGGAAGCTGCGCCGACCCGTCGCAGCCGGGCCGCGGCCGTCGACCCGAACCCGGCCGTTGACGTCATCGTCACCGCCGTCGGCGCCAGCGAGGCCGAGGTCACGGCCGAGACCGACGTACTGACCGACGAAGACCTGGCCAGCACCCCGGTGGAGATCACCGAGGTCGACCTGGACGGTGCGGTGCAGACGGCTGACCTGGTTCGCGTGTACCTCAACGAGATCGGCAAGGTGGCGCTGCTCACCGCGGCCGACGAGGTCGAGCTGGCCAAGCGCATCGAGGCCGGCCTCTACGCCCAGCACCTGCTGGACGAGGGCCCGGCGCCGTCGTTCAACCGCAAGCGCGAGCTGCGCGGCGTCGCGGCCGACGGTGATCACGCCAAGGATCACCTGCTGCGCGCCAACCTGCGCCTGGTCGTGTCCCTGGCCAAGCGGTACACCGGCCGCGGCATGCCGTTCCTGGATCTGATCCAGGAAGGCAACATGGGGCTGATCCGGGCGGTCGAGAAGTTCGACTACACCAAGGGCTTCAAGTTCTCCACCTACGCCACCTGGTGGATCCGGCAGGCCATCAGCCGCGCGATGGCCGACCAGGCCCGCACGATCCGGCTGCCCGTCCACCTGGTCGAGCAGGTCAACAAGATGCAGCGCATCCGTCGGGAGATGCTGCAGGAGCTGGGCCGCGAGATCACCGACGAGGAGCTGGCCCACGAACTCGACATCAGCCTGGACCGCCTCGAAGACCTGAAGAACAACGCGCGCGACCTGGTCAGCCTCGACCAGACGGTGGGCGCAGACGACGACGCGTCCTTGGGTGACTTCATCGCCGACGAGGGTGCCTCCAGCGCCCAGGCCGCGGTGGAGTTCGGCCTGATGCGTCGCCAGCTGGCCGGCGTGCTCGACTCCCTCGAGCACCGGGAGCAGGCGGTGGTGCGGATGCGCTACGGCCTGGACGACGGCAACCCGCGCACCCTCGACGACATCGGCAAGGCGTTCGGGCTGTCCCGCGAGCGGATCCGCCAGATCGAGCGGGAGACGATGGCCAAGCTGCGCCACCCGTCACGGGCACAGGCGCTGCGCGACTACATCGACGACTGACCTCGCCGGCGGCCCGATTCGGCCGCCTCGAGTCATCGGACCCCCCCAGTTTCAGGGCCCGGTGCGACAACGACGTCGCACCGGGCTCTGTGCTGCGAGAAAGTAAGCTGGCCTTGACCGATCGGAGCCCGTCATGAATCACCACCACACCGATCTCATCGACACGACCGAGATGTATCTGCGCACCATCTACGAGCTCGAGGAAGAGGGCGTCGTCCCGCTGCGCGCCCGGATCGCCGAGCGCCTGGGTCAGAGCGGTCCGACGGTGAGCCAGACGGTGGCGCGGATGGAGCGCGACGGGCTGCTCCAAGTGGCCGAGGACCGTCACCTCGAACTCTCCCCCGAGGGCCGTCGGCACGCCACGTCGGTGATGCGCAAGCACCGACTGGCCGAACGGCTGCTCGACGACGTGATCGGCCTGGATTGGGATCAGTTGCACATCGAGGCGTGCCGGTGGGAGCACGTCATGAGTGACGAGGTCGAGCGGCGGATCGTGGCCCTGCTCAAGCCGCCGATGACCTGCCCACACGGCAACCCCATCCCCGGTCTGGACGAGCTCGTTCCGTCCTCGGTGCTGGTGACCCCGGAATCGGAAGGTTCGGCCGCCGACATCGCTGAGCTGGCCGTTGCGGCGGAAAACCGGTCCCGCCCGGGGTACGGGCTGTCCAAGTCGACCATGATGTCGTCGTTGACGGCCGGGGCCGACGCCTGGGTCACGGTCGAGCGGATCAGCGAGCAATTGCAGCCCGATGACGAGCTGATGCGGCGGCTGCACCACATCGGCGTGCTGCCCGGGCGGACCGTGATCATCCGAACGAACCCCGACGGGGTCGAGCTGGGTGTGGGTACCCAGACGGAAATACTGGACCACTTCACCGCCGAGCACGTTTTCGTGGCGCCGGTGGGCTGAGCCGGACAACGGTGAAGGTGCGCGCCGGGGCCCGACTATCATTGGCCTGCTCCGAGTCACCGATGCCTCGCTGGACCTGACGGTCCGAAGCACCCACCGTCCGCGCGCCGCGCGGACGTGATTCCAGGCAGGAAGGCGCCCCCGGTGGCTCACGATCCGCACGGCTTTCTGCGGCGCGCCCGAAGCGACACCCCGAAGCGGCCCGCGGCCGAACGGGTACGCGACTGGCAGCCGATCTACCTGCGTCCCAAGGCGGCCGACGTCGCCGACCAAGCGGCCCGGTGCATGGATTGCGGCGTGGCGTTCTGCCACTCGGGCTGCCCGCTCGGCAACCTGATCCCGGAGTGGAACGAACTGGTCTCGCGCGATGAATGGGCGGGTGCAAGCGAGCGTCTGCACGCGACGAACAACTTCCCCGAGTTCACCGGCTGGATCTGCCCCGCGCCGTGTGAATCGGCGTGTGTGCTGGCTATCAACGACGACCCGGTGACGATCAAGCAGGTCGAGATCGCAATCGTGGAGCGCGCGTTCGACGACGGTGACCTCCCCCCGCAGCGCCCGGTGGAGCACACCGGCCGGCGTGCGGCCGTGATCGGTTCCGGCCCGGCCGGCCTGGCCGCCGCCCAGCAACTCACTCGCGCCGGGCACGAGGTCGTCGTGTTCGAACGCGACGACCGCATCGGTGGGCTGCTGCGCTACGGCATCCCCGACTTCAAGATGCCCAAGCATCTGATCGACCGACGACTGGCGCAGATGGCCGCCGAGGGCACCGAGTTCCGCACGGGGCACGCGGTGGTGCCCGCGGACGTCGACCGGCTGCGGGCCGAGTTCGACGCGGTGATCCTGGCCACCGGTGCGTTGCGTGGGCGTTCGCTGCACTCCCCCGGCCACGACCTCGACGGCGTGCACCAGGCCATGGCCTACCTGCCCGGCGGCAACCGGGTGCAGGCCGGTGACATCGACGTCCCACCCATCGACGCCGCGGGCAAGCACGTCGTCGTGATCGGCGGCGGCGACACGGCCGCGGACTGTCTCGGCACGGCCAACCGCCAGGGCGCCCGGTCCGTAACCGTGCTCGACCACAACCCGACGCCGATGAAGCGCGTCGACCTGATCAACCCGATCTGGCCGTCCGCGCCCAGCACCCGGGGCGCCTCCCCGGCCCATGACGAAGGTGTGCACGAATCCTGGGCGCGCGAGGTCGTCGAGTTCGCCGCGGACGCGGACGGCCGGGTGCGCGCTGTCGTGGTCGAGGAGGTGGAGATCGTCCGCGTGGACGGGCGGCGCGCGTTCCGTCCGGTGCCCGACTCGCGCACCGAGATTGCCGCCGAGCTCGTGTTGATCGCGGCCGGATTCGTCGGCACCGACGTGCCCGAACTGCTCGACGCGCTCGGTGTGGAGCAGGACTCGGTGCGAGGCACGGCCCGGGTGGACCAGCGTTGGAAGACCTCGGCCGAGGGCGTGTACGCCTGCGGAGACGCCACCCGGGGCGCCAGCCTGGTCGTGTGGGCCATCGCCGAGGGTCGGGCCTGTGCCGCGGCCGTGGACGGCATCCTGCGCGGCGCGTCGGAGCTGCCCGTCGCCGTCGGGCCGAACGCCCGGCCGCTGTAGCTCCCGCGCCAGGGCCCCGGCCGGGTTGCGCAGCCGGCGCACGATGCTGGCGCCCAGCGCCCACGCGCTGACGCACAGCAGCCACGCGCGACCCCACGCCGTCGGCATGCTCAGGCTCCCTTGCGCAGCCGGGGCGTGCGGAACGGGTCGAGGCCGTCCGTGACGGCCAGTTGCAACAGGGTGGCTGCGGTGTACTCGGCATCACTGTCCAGGGCGCGGCGGGCCGCGATCCCGGCGAGGACGCCGTCACCGTTGCGCCACCGCTGCCAGCCGAACAGGAACAGCGGGGCGGCGTCGTACGGGGCCGGCAGCCGGCGGCCGAGTTCGCGCCAGAGGGCTTCGCCGTCCACCCGGCCGCCTTCCACCGCCAGCCAGCAGGCGTCGCGTACCTCCGTGGTGGACAGCGCGGCCCCGAAGCGGACCAGACGCTGGTCATCGACCACGGCCAGGGTCCGGGTGGCCGCGAACAACGCCCGGATGGCGCTGCGCCGCCGGCGGCCGCCCTCGGCGTCGACGCTGCTCACCAGCCGCGCCTCGGCATCGAGCGCCGCCCGTAGCCGCACCCGATGCGCAGCCGGCTCGGGGGCGAGCAGTTCCACCAGATCGTGGCGGTCATCCAACGCGACCAAACCGGCGTAGGTGGCCTCGGCCGCAACCCGCGAGGTGACCCGGTCGGCCGTACCGGAGGACGCCCCGGTGAGACCGGGTGCCGCGACCAGAACGAGATCGCCCAACGCGAGACCTTCCCGGGTGCACGCCCGGCCCGCCCGGTCGGCCGCTTCGTCGGCGAGGGCAGCGCCGGGTTCGCTGTCGACGAACACCACCCCGACGACCGCCGTGGCACCCGAACGCCGGATGGCCATGGCGGCCCGGTAGGCGCCGTCGTCCACCGCATCCCCAGCGCGAGGATTGCCAGCGCGAGGATCCCCAGCGCGGGGATTGCCATCGGGGGCATGGCTCAGCGCTCGCGCCACCGGAGGCGACGGCGGCTCGGCCAGATCGGCGATGTCCATCCGCACCGTGATACGTACCCGGCCGCCGGTGCCGGCGATGCCGCCCGGCCCGGCTTCGATGCCGACCAGCACGACGCTGTCGCGCGGCTGGAACCCGATCAGGTACGGGACGGCCTGGACCAGGTCGTCCGAGTGGTGCAGCCGGAGCACCGCCGGCGGGGCGTCCACGCCGCCGCGCCGGGGGGCCGATCGGCGGCTGGGCCGCGGGAGTTCGTCGTCCATGTCGACAGCTCACCGCACCGCGACGCCGCTGGAGACGGATCGAGCGCGGCTGTGGAAACCAGATTCACCCTGTGGACAACCGATATCCGGCGACAAAGGTCGAAGCGGTGACGGGTTCGGTGAAACCGGCGTATGCACGTGCCGATCAGGTGAGGACACCTTCGCGCCAGCGCAATGCCGCCGTGGCCAGGCCGTCAGCGGCCCGGTCGTTGCGCTCGGCCCGGTCTCGACCCTCGTCACCGTCCGCGCCGAGTGCGGCCAACTCACGCCGCCCGGTGGCCACCACCCGGAAGAACGCGGCCGCCCGCTCCAGCGCCACGGCGAAGTCGCCGCGGTAGGCGCCGGCCAGAATGGCATCGGCCAGCGCGACCATCGCCGCCGGGTCCGCGTCGTCGGCCACCCCGGCCACCACCTCGTCCGCCGGCGCGTACGGTCGCCCGGCCCGCCACAACCGGGCCACCTCGTCGGCGTTGTCCCGGCACCACGTTCGCAACAGGTAGAGCGTCCACAGCGAGCCGGGCAGGGACGCCGGTTCGGACCCTCGCCACAGTTCGGCCAGGGTGTCCAAACCGATCCGGTCGGCCAGGGTCAGGAACGGCTCCGGCCCATCGCCGGTCGCGGACAGCTCAGCCGATCGACCGGCAGACACCACCGCGGCTGCGGTCGCGGACGCGAGTTCAGCCCGGGAGGCCGGCTCAGCGGAGACAGCGCTGCCCAGGGATGCGATCAGGTCCGCGGACAGGGCCGGGCGGCGCGGACGGGGCGCCGATTCGCTCACGTCGATCCGCTCACGTCGACTCACTCACGTCGATCAGGATACGAGGCGCGGCGCCGAGCCCGGTCAGCTGAGCCGGACGCCCGCCAACCGTGACCGATATGGCGAGCGTTGGGTAGAATGACGTACGGCGTCGGTCCGATCCATGGCCCCCGGTCCCAAAACAGCCGCTACGAGCGGCCTACCGCCGTGAGGCGACCTGGCGGGCCGGCGTCATCTCATTCTTCTGGTGGGTTGGTCCTTCTGGTGGGGTAGGTCCACGGGTGCGCGGTGACGGCGACGGGTGGGTTGTCTGCGACCTCGGCCATCGCCACTGGGGCCGCCACGGCGCCGCCGGGCTCCTCCTCGCCGATCCCGGGCGGATCGTGCTGCAACACCGCGCCCCGCGCACGCACGAAGGCGATACCTGGGGCCTGCCCGGCGGCGCCCGCGACAGCCACGAGACCGTCGTCGCCACCGCACTGCGTGAAGCGGGCGAGGAAGCGGCTATCGATCCCGCCGCCGTCGAGCCGATCGGGCTGTCGCACGTCGATCACGGCGGCTGGAGCTACACGACGGTCGTGGCACGCACGCTGGCCACCGTGTCTCCGGTCGCGGCCAATTGGGAGAGCGAGGACGTGCGGTGGTGCGACCTGGCCGAGGTCGACCGGCTGCCGCTGCATCCCGGGTTCGCCGAGTCCTGGCCGGGGCTGCGGGAAGCGACCCGTCCGATCCGGATCGTGGTGGACATGGCCAACGTCGTCGGCTCCCGCCCGGACGGCTGGTGGCATGACCGCGCCGGTGCGAACGCCCGGCTAAGAGAGCGCATCGCGGCCGTTTCCCGACACGGACTCGACGCCGCGCAGCTCCCTGTCGGTGCCGTCGCGGGCAGCGTCACCACCATCTTCGCGACCTGGGTGCTGGTCATGGAAGGCGTCGCCCGCACGCTCGGGCGCGACGCGGACGGCGCCGGACCTGCGCGCGGCTACGTCTCGACGGTGGCCGCGCCCGGGTCGGGCGACGACGAAATCGTGGCCCGCGCGGGCGACGCGGCCGACTGGACGACGGTCGTCGTCACCAGTGATCGTGAGCTGCGGGCCCGTCTGGGCGCTGCCGTCAGCGTCGGGCCACAGTGGCTCTTGACGCTGCTCGACGACCATGACGAGCTCGACGACCACGACGACGGAGCCGCCCTGGGCGAGCTGGACGGCTGAGACGTGCGGATCCTGCTGCCGCCGAGTGAGGGCAAGAGCTCGGGCGGGGACGGCCCACCGCTGAGCGAGCTGGGCTTCGGGCCAGGCCCGGTCGGGCGCCATCGGATGCGCCTGTGCACCGCCGTGGAGCGCACGGCCACCCGCACCCGCCGCACGGCTGTGACCGCGTTTGCTCTGCCCGAGGCCGTGGCGGACGCGGCGATCGCCGCCAACGCCGTCGTCACCACGAGCCCGACCCGACCCGCGCTGGACCGCTACGCCGGTGTCGTCTTCGACGGCCTGCGGGTCGCCACGATGACCACCGCGCAGCGGGCGGCGGCCGACGAGCACATCGTCGTCTTCTCGGGCCTGTTCGGCGCTGTGGGCGGCAGCGATCCCGTCCCCGAGTACCGCGTCCCGGCGGCGAGCGTGTTGCCGCGCATCGGTCTCGTCGGCGCCTCGTGGCGACCGGTGCTCACCGCGACGTTGCCGGCCCGCCTCGGTGCCGGCCTGACGGTCGACCTGCGCTCCATCGACTACGCGGCCATGTGGCGCGCCCCGAAAACCCTCGGCACGGTCAGCGTGCGGATCCTGACCGAGATGCCGGACGGCCGGTTGATGGTCGTCAGTTACGTGTCCAAGCTGGCCAAGGGCCGGTTGGCCCGGGCGCTGATCGAACGGGCCGCGGCCGGGGAACCTGCCGTCCGGCCCGCCGACGTGGTGCGGACGTGGATCGAGAGCGGGCTCGGTCTGCCGGCGCCCGGGACGCCGGCCACGGCCGGGCGGCTCGAGCTCATCACCGCGCCGACGGGCTGACCTCGTCTGAACTCGGCAGTACCCGCCGCACCGCCGCCACCGCGTCGGCCATGGTCATACCCCGCCCGAGCGCCACCCCGAGCAGGAACGTGGTCAGCGGAGCGGCCGGTCGGGCCACCCCGTGGGCGGCGTCCCGGGCCACGTCGAGCAGCTCGGCCCGCAACCCGGCCAGGTCACCAAACGTGCTGAGGTCAAGGTCGAGTGACGCGGCGGCGGTCTGCAGCCATTCATCGAGGGTCATGGGAAGGGCCATGGGGCCACTCCACCACGGCGGCGGCCCCGCTGGGTCCAACGCGGCCCTGTTCGCCAACAACGTCACGGCGATGTACAACGTGTTCACCGCAGCCATCGCCGCCGGTGCCACAACATCGTGTGGGCTTCCAGCGAGACCACCTTGGGCCCGCCGTTCGACGTCCCTCGCCCTACATCCCGGTCGACGAGAACTACCCGGCCCGTCCGGAGAGCGGCTACTCCCGCCGCAAACACGTAGCGGAGCAGATCGCCGAGCAGTTGTGCCGTTGGCGTCCCGACCTGAACATGATCGGACTGCGGTTCTGCCGACACGGTGATGAGCCGTCCCGCGCTCGAACTCGCGGGCGAGGTGTTTCCCGATGTGGAAGTGCGCGAAGGAACTCACCGAACACGAGGCGTTGCTCTCCATCGACAAGGCCGGCGCGTGTTGGGATACGAGCCGGAGTTCACCTGGCGCAACCAGGTCTGAGTCAAACCCCGGTGGAAACCCGGCCGTGAATCAGCGGCGAGGGTGGGAACCGGCGTCGGCGTCGGTGGCGACCCAGGCCCGCGCCTGGGCCAACTGCGCGGGCGTGTCGCAGTCCCACCACGGCGGAGGCGCGCCGTCGAGCGCCACCCGCCGAACCGAGACATCCCGATATACCGACCGTAAGGACCGTCCTACCGTAGGAGCGGCGGCGAGCGCGTGCTGCAGCACGGCCGTCGGCCACACCGCCAGCAGGTACTGGTCGTGGCCCTGGTCGTCCACGGCGACAGCGACGGCGACCGGAGCCGCCCGGGCCGCGCCCCGCAACCGCGCCAGCGCCGCCGGGGTGAGGAACGGCAGATCGCCCGCGACCACGGCCACGAACGGTGCCTCCACTGCGGCGACGCCGGCAGCCAGGGCGCTCGCCGGTCCCCCGCCCGGGGGATCCTCGCGGGTCCAGACGTCCACCGCCGCCGTCTCCGTCCGCGGGCCGACCGCAATGACCCGCCCGGCCCCGACGAGCGCCGCAACGACCCGGTCCAGCAGGCTGCGTCCGCCCACTTCCAGCGCCGGTTTGGGCGCCCCGTCCATCCGCCGCGAAGCCCCACCGGTGAGGACGATGGCGTCCCACTCCGCGGGCACCGCTCAGGCCCGGATGCGGTCGGGGTGGGTGTACACGTTGGCCTTGCGTCCGCGCAGGAAACCGACCAGGGTGACGCCGAACCGGTCGGCGAGCGACACGGCCAGCGACGACGGCGCCGACACCCCGGCCACGATCGGCACCCCGGCCGCGACCGCCTTCTGCACGATCTCGAACGACGTCCGCCCGCTGACCATGAGCACGGCTGGGCCGACGGGAACGGCCGCGTGCAGCACGGTGTGGCCGAACACCTTGTCCACGGCGTTGTGCCGCCCGACGTCCTCCCGGGCCACCACGACGTCGCCGGCCAGAGACATCAGCCCGGCCGCGTGCAGCCCCCCCGTGCGTTCGAAGACCCGTTGCGCGCCGCGAAGTCGCTCGGGCAGCGCGTAGAGCGTCTCGATATCAAGGGCGCATTCCACCGAGATCGTCGCGAGGTGCACCTCGAGCGCGTCGATGCTCGCCTTCCCGCACACCCCGCAGGCGCTGGACGTGTACCCGTGCCGGTCGAGCGTGTCCGGTTCGGGCAGGACCGGCGACCGCAGCGCGGCCGTGACCACGTTGTACTGCTGCTCAGCGGTGACGTCCAGGTCCGTGCAGTAGTCCACTCGGACCAGGTCGTCCACACCTGTGATCACGCCTTCGGCCAGCAGGTACCCGGCTGCCAGTTCGAAGTCGTGCCCGGGCGTACGCATCGTGACCGCCACGGTGCGCCGGGCCGAACCAGCGCTCAGCCGGATCTCCAGGGGCTCCTCGGTCGCCACGTCGTCGCGGCGGAACACGTCACGGCGGCCGTCCGCGCCGTCCTCGATCACCCGCACCCGGGCACGCACGGACGGGCCGGGTCGCGCGTCGGCCATCCGTCCTCCCCTGCCGAGCAGCAACACCGTTGCGGCTGCATCGTCGTTGAGCTGCATCGTCGTTGAGCTGCATCGTCGTTGAGCTGCATCGTCGTTGAGCTGCATCGTCGTGCAGCTGCACCGCCGTTGAGCTGCGCAGGCGTGCAGCTGCATAGTCCCCGGCGAGCCTACGAGGCGCTTCGGCGCAGCCGCAGTGGCAAGATCGAGGAATGACCAAGTCGCCCATTCCGGACCGGGCCGGCGACTCCCCGATCGGGTGCATCGGCACGCTGCTGGTGGCCACCCGGGGTGCGCACGGTCCGGGTGAGGTGCTGGTGAAGATCCGCGGCGGCCGGGAGACGTATCTGGCCTACTCTGACCAGCCGATGGCCTGTGGTGAGACCGTCCTCGTCGTCGGGGCGGCGGAACACCGCCAGGTCACCGTGGTGGCCTGGACCGACCCGTTCCCCCCGGCAACCTGAGCCGACCATCCACCACCGACCGACTACGACGACCTACCGCGCCAACGAGAGAAGGCCATGATGTTCGGCTACCGAGTTCCCGCCCCTGACGAGGCCATGCTGATTTCCGGCGGGAAGCGCAGCGATCTGACGCCGTTCCGGGTCGTCACCGGGCACGGCGCGTTCGTGACGCCGTTCATCCGCAAGGTTCAGTTCCTGTCCTTGGCCCTGTTCGAGGCCGAGGTGGACGAGCCCTGCGTCACCCGCCAGGGCATTGCCCTCAACGTGCGCGCGGTGATCGCGTTCAAGGTCGGCAACGACACCGAGTCGATCGTGTCGGCCGGTCAGCGTTTCCTGTCCGACCAGGATCAGATGTCGGCGCTGACCGGTCGCATCTTCTCGGGCCACCTGCGCTCGATCATCGGCTCGATGACGGTCGAGGAGATCATCACCGAACGGCAGAAGCTGGCCACCGAGGTGCTGGACGGGTCCAAGGCCGACATGGCCAAGATCGGCCTCATCGTCGACGCCCTGCAGATCCAGTCGATCGACGACAAGGGCCTGGGCTACATCGCCGCGATGGCGGCCCCGCACAACGCCGCGATCCAGCAGGCGGCCAAGATCGCGCAGTCCGCGGCCGACCAGGCCTCGGCCCAGGCCGAGCAGGCCTCCCAGCGCCAGCAGGCCGAGTACGCCCGGCAGACCGCGGTCGTCCAGGCCCAGTACCGGGCCGAAATCGAGCAGGCTCAGGCCACCGCCGGTTCCGCCGGCCCGCTGGCCGCGGCCCAGGCCCAGCGCCAGGTGCTGGCCGCGCAGACCGAGCTGGCCCAGCGCGCGGCCGAACTGCGCCAGCAGCAGCTCGTCGCCGAGGTGATCAAACCGGCCGAGGCCGAGGCCGAGCGGACCCGGATCCTGGCCCGGGCCGAGGCCGAGCGCACCCGCATCCGGGCCGAGGCCGCGGCGTCGAACAACCGGGTGGCCCTGGACCAGATCCTGATCGAACAGCTGCCGCTGATCGTGGAGAAGGCGGCGTCCGGGCTGGCCGGTGCGAACGTCACCGTGCTCAACGGCGCTGACGGCGTCGGGCAGATGGCGGCCGGGTTGGTCGGGCAGGGGCTGGCCATCCTCGAGTCGGTGCGCGGGTCACTGAGCGGGGCCACCACCGACAATGCACCCACGGACATCCCGGTGAAGAAGACGCCCGAGCTCGGCCCCGGCGCCTGAGCCGGCCGATGACGGCCCTGCCCGCCCCGACCGAGCTTTGGCCCCGTGGCAGTCGCGACACGCCAAGGCGCGACTGCACCGCGGCCAACGCCTGTCACTCGGCACCGGCCCGCTGATGATGCCGCCCACGTTTGCGACGGTCAGCGCAGTCACCCCGCGCGGTGACGGCCACTACGACGTCGACATCAGTGCCAGTTGGACGATCGTCGGCAAGCCCAACGGCGGGTACCTGCTGGCCATGCTCGGTCGGGCCGCGGTCGCCGAGGTGACCCAGTCGCACGTGCTCGCGGCGAGCGCGCATTACCTGCGCTCCCCCGAGCCCGGGCCGGCCGCGGTCGAGACCGAGGTCCTGCGGGCCGGGCGCTCGGCCAGCCAGGTGCGATCCCGGCTGCGCCAGGGCGAGCAGGTGTGCGTCGAAGCGCTGGTCACCGTGGGTGAGCTGGCCGGCGGTCCCGGTGACTTCGAGTGGTCCGGCATCGACGGCGCGGCAATCGCGTCCTGGGACGACTGCGTCCGGCTGCCCTCGACCGGGCCGGGCGGCATGGCCGTCACCATCATGGATCAGCTCGAGATCCGGCTCGACCCGGCCACGCTCGGCTTCGCCTCGGGTCACCCGTCCGGACGCGGCGAGCTGGCCGGGTGGCTCGCGCTGCCCGGCGGTGCCGACTTCGACGACGTCTCCCTGCTGCTGGCCCTGGACTGCTACCCACCGGCCACGTTCGACATCGGCCAAAGTGGCTGGGTGCCGACGCTGGAACTGACCGCCTACGTGCGCGCCGTCCCCGCCCCCGGGCCGGTGCGGGTACGGCAGAAGGTCGGCGTGATCGAGGGCGGCCGCGTCGACGAGACCTGCCTGGTGTGGGACAGCACCGGACACCTGGTCGCGCAGAGCACCCAGCTGGCCGGTATCCGCATTGGGGCCGGTTCGCGGGAACGGGCGTGACGCCGTGCCCAACATGATGCTGAGCTGGACGCAGGCCCTGGTCGTGGGGGTCGCGCTCCTCATCCTCGCCGGGGCCCTGGCCATGGTGCCCGCCGGCGAGTCGGCACGATCTCCGGCGACGCGGTACGCGCGGTGGACGGCTCCGTTCGCGCGCGAGTCCGCGGTGATCGCGTTCCTCTACTCGGCCTGGCAGTTCGCGGCCGACTGGTCGATCAACGGCACCACGGGGGCGATGGCCCGGGCGCGGTGGATCGACCGCACCGAACGGAGCTGGCACATCCCGTCCGAAGCCGATCTGGAGCGGCCGCTGCTGGACCACGCGTGGCTGGGCCAGGTGGCCAACGTCTATTACGCGACGATGCACTTCACCGGGCTGTTCGTCCTGCTGTTGTGGATGTTCCTGCGCCACCGCGAGCAGTACGGCCGCGTCCGCACGGCCACCGCGATCTTCACCGGGCTGTCCCTGCTCATCCAGCTCATCCCGGTGGCGCCGCCGCGTCTGCTCGGCCCGCCCTTCGTCGACGTGGCCGCGCACTACCACCTGTCCGTCTATCAGATCAACGGACTGTCCACCGATTCGTTGTCGGCGATGCCGTCGGTGCACGTCGGCTGGGCGGTGATCGTCGGCGTGGCGCCGGTGCTGTACAGCACGAGCCGGTGGCGCTGGGCCGCGCTGGCCTACCCGGCGGCCACGATCTACGTGGTCGTGGCCACCGGCAACCACTGGTGGCTCGACGGGGCGGTGGCGATCGCGCTGCTGGTCGTGGTGGCGGCTGCTCGGGCGGTGGTCCTGCGGGCATTGCCCGGCCCGCGAGGGCCGACGGATCGCGAGCCCGTCGCCACGCCCCGGTCGACCGATGTCCCGGTCGGCACCGTGTGATCGTCCGGGAGACCATCCTCATCACCGGTGCGAGCTCGGGCCTGGGGGCCGGACTGGCTCGCGAGTTCGCCGCCCGCGGTCGGCGCCTGGCTCTGTGCGCGCGTCGCCTCGACCGGCTGGAAGCGCTGCGCGACGAGCTCGTCGCCGCCCACCCAGGCCTGCAGGTGCGGGTAAGCCGTCTCGACGTGAACGACCACGACTCCGTCTTCGCAGTGTTTCGCGCGTTCCGGGAGGACTTCGGGGGCATCGATCGCGTCATCGTCAACGCCGGGATCGGCAAGGGTCAGCCGATCGGGAGCGGGCGCTTCGACGCCAACCGGCAGACGGCCATGACGAACTTCGTCAGCGCGCTCGCACAATGCGAGGCGGCGATGGAGATCTTCCGAGCTCAGGGCGCGGGTCACCTGGTGGTCATCTCGTCCGTGGCGTCGGTGCGCGGGGCCCGCGGCAACACCACTATCTACTCAGCCAGCAAAGCCGGCCTGTCGACCCTGGCCGAAGGCATCCGCTCGGACGTCATGGGCTCCGACATCGTCGTGTCGACCATGCTGCCGGGGTTCATCCGTTCGGAGATGAACGAGCGGGTCACGCGCGCGCCGTTCATCGTCGACACCGCGACCGGTTGCCGTGCTCTGGCCGCCGCGATCGAACGCGAACCCGCCCGGGCGATCGTGCCGCGCTGGCCGTGGGTCGCGCTCGCGGGCGCGGCGCGGATCGTGCCGCTGCGGGTGATCCGCCGCTTCGGCTGAGGAACGTCAGCGTCTTGCGCGCCATGGCGCACATTTCGCTCTACATTCCCGGCCGGGAGGACCGCGCATTGCGACGGGCCCGGGCCCGTGTTCCGACCGGGCCCCGGGGGCGTGGTCAGACCGCACAGCGTTTTACGCGCCATGGCGCACATTTCGCTCTACATTCCCGGCCGGGAGGACGGTGCATGCCCGGCCACATGTCACGATGAGCCGGTGACCGACGTCGTGTTCCTGCACGGGCAGCCCGGCGCGGGATCCGATTTCGCCGAGGTCGCCGCGCTGCTGCCCCTAGGAGTGAACGTGCTCGCCCCCGACCGGCCGGGGTACCGCTCGAACCCGTTGCCGGCACGCGGGGCCGAGCAGAATGCGCGCTGGCTCGTCGACCTGCTCGACGACGCCGGGCTCGAACGCGTCGTGCTGATCGGGCATTCCTACGGTGGGGGCATCGCCCTGCTGGCCGCGACGATGATTCCGGACCGGGTGCAGGCCCTGGTACTGGTAGCCAGCACGGGGCCCGGATGTCTGGCCCGCTGGGATCACGTCCTGGCCGCGCCCGTGCTCGGCCCCGCCTGCGCACTCGCGGTGTTCCCGCTGTCCCAGTGGGTTCCGCGGGCTGCGGTCGCCGTCATCGAACGACGACTCGGGCGGCCGCTGCGGGTGGATGAGCACGTCGACCTGGCCACCTGGGCGCAGGCCCGCAACGACCACGGCCCGATCTGGCGGACGTTCCTCACCGAGCAACGCGACCTCGTCCACCACGAGGCCGACCTCGACGCCGCCGCGGCGCGAGTGACGGTGCCGACGCTGATCCTGGCCGACCCAGACGACGACGTCGTCCCGATCGCAACCGCCCGGGCGTTGCATGAGCGCATCCCCGGTTCGCGGCTGCAGTTGATCGAAGACGGCGGCCACAGCCTCCCGCGTACCAAGCCGGCGGAGGTAGCCGCCGCGCTCGTCGATTTCGTCGAGTCGCGAAAGCAGGGGTAAACGATGGCCGACACGATCGGACGACACCATCACGTGGTCCTGGACTGCCCGGACCCACAGGCGTTGGGCGCGTTCTACTCCCGGCTGCTCGGCCTGGCCGTGACCTACCGGTCGCCGGACTGGGTCGTCATCGCCGAGAACGCGACGACGTCCGGCTTCGCGTTCCAGCTCGCCCCGGATCACCAGCCCCCGCAATGGCCGGATCCGCAGCATCCGCAGCAGTTCCACCTCGACGTCATGGTCGACGACCTGGCCGTAGCGAGCCGAGACGTGCTCGCGTTGGGCGCGCGACGGTTGCGCGACGAAGTCTACGCCGACCCGGCCGGACACCCGTTCTGCCTCGTACCGCGCCCGGCGTGGGCGCCGCCGATTGGCTGAGCGCCGTCGTTCGGTTGGGCGCCACCGGTCGGTTGGGCGCCACCGATCGGCTGAGCGCCTCCGTTCGCGCGGCCGCCGCTCCGTGTGCGGCTCAGGCGGTGGCAACGACTTCGCCGTGCAGCAAGGAGATCCAGCCGTCGTCGGCCGCGGCCCAGTCCAGCCAGGCCTGGGAGATCGCTCGCAGCTCCGTCTGCGTCGCCGCGCCGGTGCGCAGGAGCTGCCCGGTCAGGTCGGAGGTCAGGATGCGGCTGGCCCACATGCCGCCCCACCAGTCGCGGTCGGCGGGCGTGGCGAAGCACCACGTCGACGAGCCGCTGTCGATCTCGGTGAAGCCGGCCGCGTGGGCCCAGGCCAGCAATCGGCGCCCGGCGTCGGGTTCTCCCCCGTTCTCGTAGGCGGCCGCTCGGTACAGCTCGAGCCAGCGCTCCAGTTGCGGGGACGCGGGGAACCAGGTGAAGGCGGCGTAGTCGCTGTCCCGCGCGGCCACGACGCCACCAGGTTTACACACCCGGCGCATCTCGGTCAGCGCCCGCACCGGATCGCCGACGTGCTGCAGGACCTGGTGGGCGTGCACGACGTCGAACGTGTCGTCGGCGAAGTCCAACGCGTGGACGTCGCCGACGACGAAGTCGATGTTGGCCCGCGATCGGGCGACGGCTTCGTTGCGGGCCAGGGCCAGCGCCGTCCCGGTCGTCTCCAGCGCCGTCACCCGACCCGGGTCGAGCCGTTCGGCCAGGTCGACCGTGATGGTGCCGGGACCGCAACCGACGTCGAGCAGGGTCAGCCCTGGTCGCAGGCGGGGCAACAGGTAGCCGGCCGAGTTCTCGGCCGTGCGCCAGCGGTGCGAGCGCAGCACCGACTCGCTGTGTCCATGCGTGTAGGTCGCCTTGGGCACGTGCGCCGCCGCAACGGCTTCGTCGGTCATCGCCGGACCGTATCAAGTCTTCTCAACGAATGAGACCGTGCGTCTCATTTTTTGAGACGGCAATCAGGCCTGGCCGTAGACGTGCGTGACGTGCAGGCGCACCACGCGACGCTGATCGCGCACCATGGCCGCGCGGTAATCGTCCCAGTCGGGGTGCTCGCGACCGCCGATGGCTCGGTAGACCTCGATGAGTTCCTCGACCGTCGCGTCGTGCGGATCGGTTGCGATCGGCGTCAGTTCGGCGTCCCCGTCGGCCACAGCCCACTTCCAGAAATCCGTGCTGGTGACGTGGTAGCTCGCGCGGGGGTCCCGGGACAGGTTCTTCGACTTGGCGCGATCGGCGGTGATCGACACCCGCAGCAGTCGCTGACCGGGATCGTAGGTGTGGTTGACGTTGGACAGCTGCGGACGCCCGTCGGACTTCAACGTGACCAGCACGCCCGCGTGATTGTCGGCGAGTAGGGACTGCAGGTCGGAGTCGCTCATGGCGGGGCAACGCGCCGCGGATGTCGCTCTATTCCACGAATCGGGTGCACAAAGGGTCGCCAGGTGTCCTTCTATGCACCCGATTCGCTAGATCGCGACGCCGTCGAGGACGCGGTAGATCCGTTGCTCGGAGATGGGGTACGCCGTGCGTAGGCGTTGCGCGAACAGGCTCACCCGCAGCTCTTCGATCATCCAGCGCACCTCGGCCAGTTCCGGCGGCTCGGGTACGCCGTCGGGTAGGCGTGCGCGGACC
Source organism: uncultured Jatrophihabitantaceae bacterium (assembly GCA_964252015.1). Classification (GTDB taxonomy): domain Bacteria; phylum Actinomycetota; class Actinomycetes; order Mycobacteriales; family Jatrophihabitantaceae; genus CAXSBR01. The sequence continues at coordinate 22,960 of CAXULW010000004.1, forward strand.
TGGGCGTACGCCGCTTCCACCAGGTGCACGCGGTCGGCCTTGACCGCGTCCACTTCGGCCTCCCGCGGTAGGCGCTCGGCTCGGGCCGTCATCGCCTGCAGGTAACGAGCCAGATCGGGCAGGCGTCGACGTCCGTTACCGGCCACGAATCCCTTGTACAGCAGGGCTTCCCGTTGACGACGTAGGTCATGGCCGGCCGGACCGAGCCTGGTCGCGACAGCCCCGGCCAGGTAGTCGTCCAGCTCGCGATCGGCGTCGAGCACGGCCCGTACGTCGCGCAGGGCGGCGGCGACGCCCGGGACCAAACCGGCCCGGACGGCCTCGACCAGCCGGGCGAAACCGTCGGCGTCCCAGGCCACCCCGGAGTTGGCATCGACGAGATCGGCGGTCACGGCGTCAGCGCAGTCCTCGGCCAGATCGATCGGGGTGCCGTCGGGATTCACGCCGAGGGCGAGCCGGGCGCGCGCGTCGAGCGGTCCGAGCACGGCCCGCACGGGCGACGGCGCGGTCAGCCGCAGCAGGCGCACCGTGCCGGCCCGCATGGCTACCTGCTGTTCCCCGGCGCTGGCCAGCACGCGCACCGCGACCGTGCCCGCTTCGTCCACCAGGCTCGGGTAGCCCACCACCTCGGCCCCGTTGTGGGTCGCCCGAACCGTCCGAGGCAGGGGCCCGAAGTCCCACGTCCGCACGTTGCCGCGTTCCAGCTGTCCGACGGCGTCGGCCAGCACCTCCCGCACCGGCGCGGCCTGGTCCTGCCGCAGCGCATGCAGATCACGCCCACTGGCCAACGCGCGGTGCTCGTCGTCCTCGACCACGAAGCGCGGACGTAGATGCGAGGGCACCTGGTCCAACTGCCAGTCCTCGCGGGTGACGATCACCCCGGTATCGGCCCGGATCTGGCGTTCCAGCGCCGGCAGCAGGGCGGTGCGCTCGGTGCCCAGTGCCGAGTCGAGGGCCGCGGCCCGGTCGGGGGCCGGGCCGAGCTCGCGGCGGATGGGCTTGGGCAGCGACCGCAACAAGGCTGTGATCAACTCGCGCCGCTGCCCGCCGACCGGGGCCAGGACGGCATCGGGGTCGATCCGATTCAGCACGGCCAGCGGGATGTGCAGGGTGACGCCGTCGTCGTCGGACCCGGGCGCGAACCGGTACGACGCGGCCAGATCGACACCGTCCACCGACCACGAGTCGGGGAACTCGTCGTCGTCCGCGCGGTCGTGGCGGAGGACGAACTCGCGCGGAAAGGTCAGCAGATCGGGTTGCCGGGCGCGGCGACGCTTCCACCACGAGTCGAAGTGCCGCGCCGAGACGACGTCCGCCGGAATGCGTTGCCGGAAGAAGTCGGCAATGTCGTCGTCGGCCACAACCATGTCGTTCCTACGGGCACGCTGTTCCAGCTCGCGGGCTTCGTCCATTAATTGCCGGTTGTCGGCAACGAAGCGGTGCCGGGTGGTCCACTCCCCCTCCACCAGCGCGTGCTGGATGAACAGCTCACGCGCCTCCACCGGGTCGATGGCGCCGTAGCCGACCGTCCGTCCGGTGACCAGCGGCAGGCCGTACAGCGTCACCCGCTCCGTGGCCACGGCGGCCCCACGGCGAGGCTCCCAGCGCGGTTCGCTGTAGGTCCGCTGCACCAGGTGACCCGCGGCCCGCTCGATCGCCTCAGGATTGGTCCGGGCGACCGTGCGCGCGTACAGCCGGCTGGTCTCGACCAGCTCGGCCGCCATCACCCAGCGCGGCGGCTTCTTGGCCACGGCCGAACCGCCGGCGAGGACGAAGCGGGAGTTGCGCGCGCCGCGGTATTCACGTCGTTCGCCCTCTCGGGCGCCCACCTGCGACAGCAGACCGGACAGCAGCGCGGCGTGCACCGCGCCGGGCGTGGCCGGCTCGCGATTGGCCGACAACCCGATGGTGCGGGCGATCCGTCGCAGTTGGGCGACCAGATCCTGCCATTCCCGGATGCGCAGGTAGTTCAGGTATTCGGACCGGCACAGCCGCCGAAACTGGTTACCGGTGAGCTCCTGCTGCTGCTCGGCCAGGTAGCGCGACAGGTTGAGGTAGCTGATGAAGTCCGAGTGTTCGTCGGCGAACCGGGCGTGCAGCGCGGCCGCGGCCTGCTCGTGTTCGACCGGGCGCTCGCGGGGGTCCTGGATCGACAGCGCCGCGGCGATGACGACGACCTCGCTCAGGCAGCCCTGTTCGTCGGCGGCCAGCAGCATCCGTCCCAGCCTCGGGTCCACCGGCAGCCGGGCCAGCCGGCGCCCCAGCGGGGTTACGGCGCGATCGGGGTCAGGCTCGTCAGCCTCGAACGCGCCCAGTTCGTGGAGCAGGGCCCGGCCGTCGCGGACGCTGCGCCGGTCGGGTGGGTCGAGGAAACCGAACGCGGCGACATCGCCCAACCGCAGGCTGGCCATCTGCAGGATCACCGACGCCAGCGAGGTACGCAGGATCTCCGGATCGGTGAACTCCGGACGCGCCTCGAAGTCGGCCTGGGAGTACAGCCGGATGCAGATGCCGTCCGACTGCCGCCCGCACCGTCCCGACCGCTGCCGGGCCGACGCCTGCGAGATGGCTTCGATGGGCAGGCGCTGCACCTTGGTGCGGTGGCTGTAGCGCGATATGCGAGCCAGCCCGGTGTCGATGACGTAGCGGATGCCGGGCACGGTCAGCGAGGTCTCGGCCACGTTGGTGGACAGCACGATCCGCCGCCCGGTGTGGGCGGCGAAGACCCGGTGCTGCTCAGCGGTGGACAACCGCGCGTACAGCGGCAGGATCTCGGTGTCGCGCAGTTGCAGGCCGCGCAGCACGTCGGCGGTGTCACGGATCTCCCGTTCCCCGCTGAGGAAAACCAGCATGTCGCCGGAGCCTTCGGCGCCCAGCTCGCCGACCGCTTCGACGATGGCGTCGATCTGGTCGCGCGGCTCGGCCACGGGCGCGCTTTTCGTGTCCTTGTCCGTGCCTGGTTCGGCGGCGTCGTCGGGCGCACTGTCCGCACGCAACGGCCGGTAGCGCACCTCGACCGGGTACATCCGGCCCGACACCTCGATCACCGGAGCACCGGCAAAGTGCTCGGCGAAGCGCTCGTAATCGATGGTGGCCGAGGTGACGATGAGCTTCAGGTCGGGCCGGCGCGGGAGCAGGGTCCGCAGGTAGCCCAGGATGAAGTCGATGTTCAGGCTGCGTTCGTGAGCCTCGTCGACGATCACGGTGTCGTACTCGCGCAGCATCGGGTCGCGTTGGATCTCGGCCAGCAGGATGCCGTCGGTCATCACCTTGATCGCGGTATCGGGGCCGACCCGGTCGGCGAAGCGCACCGCGAAGCCGACCGTCGACCCCAACGGTGTGCCCAGCTCCTCCGCGATACGGGCGGCGACGCTGCGGGCGGCGATGCGACGGGGCTGGGTGTGCCCGATCCGACCGAGCACGCCCCGACCGAGTTCGAGGCACATCTTGGGCAGCTGGGTGGTCTTGCCCGAACCGGTCTCGCCGGCCACGACCACGACCTGGGACGTGGTCAGCGCGGCCAGGATGTCGTCACGGCGCGCGACGATCGGCAGCCCGCCCGGGTACGTGATCTTGGGAATGGTGCGCGGCGTCGGTGCGCCGGCGGACTGGCGCTGGTCTGCGCCGGCGACACGCTGATCGTCGATGGCGACCTCAGTGCACCCGGTGCTTCAGGAAGTCCACCATGCGCCCGAACGCGAGCTTGGCGTTCTCCGGGTCGTAGGTGCCCAGCCGGTTGACGTCGTTGTGGAACGCGTGCCCCGCCGGGTAGTAGTAGAACGTCACCTCGGCGCCGGACTCGTAGCGGATCTGTTCTTCCTGCTCCTGGGCCTTGGCCACCGGGTAGAACTCGTCCTGCTCGCCGTAGTGGCCCTGGACCGCCGCGGTGAGCCCGCGATAGGAATCCGGTACGGCCGGACCGACGCCGTAGAACGGCACCGCGGCCGACACCTTGCTTCCCTGCTGGGCGGCCAGCAGCAGCACGAACCCGCCACCCATGCAGAACCCGACCGCGCCGACCGTCTCCGAGGTGACCGCGTCCAGGCCGAGCAGGTAGTCGACCGCTCCGCTGAGATCCCGCACGGCCCGGTCCACGGGCAACGCGGCCATGAGATCGCCGGCCTTGTCGCTGTCGTGGGTCGTGCGTCCGCCGAAGAGATCGGGTGCCAGGACGACGAAGCCGGCCTCAGCCAGGCGGTCGGCAACGTCGACGATGTGGTCGTCGAGCCCCCACCATTCCTGGATGAGCACGACGCCGGCGCCGGATCCCGACCGCGGCGTGGCCAGGTAGCCGTGGGCCTGGGTGCCGTTGCTGGCGAAGCTGACGTTCTGATGCGGGTTCTCGAAGTCTTGGTCAGAATCAGGCACGGGGTCTCCTCGCGATATGGCATCCGGTCAGCGGCATCAACACTAGTTGCCGCCCGGGACCGGCCAGCTTGTGGCGGTGGCCGGTCGCGATAGAGGCAGCTACCACCACAACCGGGCGAGCTGCCAGCCCAGTGCGGCAACGCCCAGCCCCCCGAGGACGCTAAGCGTGACGTAGGTGACGGCGACGGTTCGCGCTCCTCGCACCACCAGCTGCTGGTCCTCGTAACCGAAGGTGCTGTAAGTGCTCAACGCGCCGCAGAACCCGGTGCCGACGAGCGCGATGACCACCCCCGACACGTGCATACCGGCCCCGACGACTGCGCCGAGGATCAACGACGCAATCAGGTTTACGGCGAAAGTCCCATAGGGAAACGCGGTGTCGCGGTAGCGCCGGATGCTCCGGTCAACCAGGTAACGCAGGGGCGCACCGACCAGAGCCCCGAGCGCGACCCACAGCACCGTCATGAGCCGGGAGGCACGTTCATGCGCGCATCTCACGGCCCAGGCGCCTGGTTACGACGGTGCCCAGGGCGAGCGCGGCGGCGGCGGCGATCAGGGTGGCGACGAGGTACGTGAGCGCGAGACCGGCCTGATGGGCATCGACCAGACGGACGGCGTCAACGGTGAAGCCGGAGAACGTGGTGAAGCCACCGAGGATGCCGATACCCAGGAATGGACGAAGCAGCCGGTGCGGGGTGAGCAGTTCGGTGAGAACGACCATGAGCACGCCCATCAGCAGGCACCCGCTGACGTTGATGACGAACGTCGCCCAGGGAAACCCGGAAGGGCTCGGCGGCACGAGACGGTCGATGCCGTAACGAGCTTCGGCCCCGACGATCCCGCCGACGGCGATCGCGAGCAGGACGCCCCACTCGCCTCGCAGCGGACCGCGGTCAACGGGCGCATCCGAGTCGATACTGTCGGGATCGGATCGGTTCCCGGACATCGCCACCTCCTCTCGAATCACCGAGGAGCCATCAGCCCGGGAGGCGGTTCAGTCCTGAGTCCGGTCCGGACGCAGCGCTCGGCGGGGTCCATCGCCGGACACCACGGTAGTTGATGCGCCGGTGGGCACCAGTTGATCAGGGGCGGGCCCCAGGCCCGCGACCGGGACGCGATGATGGGCGGATGCGACTAGTCATTCAACGTGCCACCCGGGCCGACGTCAGCATCGCCGGCGAGATCGCCGGCCGGCTGGGTGCGCCCGGGTTGGTCGTCCTCGTCGGGGTGACTCACACCGACACAGTCGAACTCGCGACGCGGATGGCCGAGAAGACCTGGAACCTGCGGATCATGGCCGACGAAAGATCGGCCGCCGATCTTGCGGCGCCGGTGCTGGTCGTCAGTCAGTTCACGTTGTACGCCGACACCCGCAAGGGACGGCGGCCGTCCTGGCGTTTCGCGGCGCCCGGCCCGGTGAGCGAACCGCTGGTCGACGCCTTCGTCGCCGCGCTGCGGGCCGGTGGCGCACACGTCGAGACCGGGGTCTTCGGTGCCAACATGCAGGTCAGCCTGGTCAACGACGGGCCGGTGACGATCCTGCTCGACTCGGCCGACTTCGACTGACGGGTCCGTGCGGTTCAGGCCCAGGCATGGTCGAGTACGTCCAGGCCTTGGATGGCGTGTCGTGCCGCGGTCCGGACGTCTTCGCGGGCCCGGACGCCGCGCAAGGGACCGTTGCCGACGGTGAGCAGGATCTTCGTCCGCGCGATCCCGGCCGCCGCGAGCGGTCCGCCGGCCAGGAGCCGAGCACGAAGCTGGTCGAGTTCCTCCGCCGCGGCCAAAACGCCCGCGCGGTTGAGCGGAACCCGCATCATCGAGGCCACGGTCGGTGCGCTCGCTTCAGCAAGCACCCGGGTCAGGCCGACGGCCAGCGCGCGCCGGGAGCGGGTGGTCGTCAAGGCCTGCGCCCGAAGCGCCAGCCCGAGGCTGGCCTCGGGTGACGCACCGTCGGCCAGTTCGCGTTCCAGCCGGTCCGCGTGCAGATGCGCGTCCAGCCGATCGCGCAGCCGCGTGTTGACCGCGATCACGCCATGGTTCTTGCTGTCGAGTAGCAACATTCTCGTCCTCCAGCCGGGTGGGTGCGTGTTAGTGCCAAGGCTGTCGGTCTGAGGAGGCGGTCCGGATCGGGAGAACTCCCTATGCGGGTCGCAACGCCGGCCGGACCGGCCGGTCTGAGTAGCGCATCGAACTGGGCGGGGTCGAACCGGCCGGCTCGAACGGGGTGGCTCGAACCGGCCGGCCCGAACGGGGGGGCTCGGATCAGATGGCTCGCATCCGGTTGTTGCGGGGGTTGTGCTCGAGCTCGGCCAGACCCAGTGCTTCGAGGAGCGGCGGCAGGTACATGCCGAACCGGCCGCGGTAACCCTTGCGCAACCCGTACCAGCCGCCGCGCGGGTTGTCCTCAGCCCGGGCCCACGCCTCGACCGTTCCCGCCTTGGCCGGCTTCTGCTCGTCGGCACTGCCCAGTTCGACCCAGTCGCCGCGGTCACGCAACATCGCCGCGAGGTCGTCGATCGCGCGGGCGTCGTAGGTCAACTTCGTGCTGCCGACCTGACACACGAGCTGCGGCGGATCGGTGGATTCATCGCGATACATCGTGTAATCGGACGTCCCCGGCGGCGTCGTCAACCTCCACGGATCGTCCTTGGTTCCGGTCGCGGGCGTGGTCTCGGTCATCGGCATTCCCTCTTCGCCGCCCCGGCGAGCCGCGGGGATGCCGCCGATCCTCCCGCGGCGCCGGTGCGGTGACAATCGCCGGCCGCACCTGCGCGTGACATCATGGTTTCTCACTCTGCCGACGATGGCTCCGGTGCGCCGCGAAGCACCGCACATGATGCGAACCGCAAGATCCCACATCCGCGGCCACGCCGACGTTCGAAGGGCGGCATCGCCCTCGCCGCGATGAGTGCGCCGCGGATCCGGACCCGCAGCGAGCTGCGCCAGCAACGCCGGCGCCGGGCCCACCCGTGTTGGGACCATCTGATCATCGCGCCGCTGTGGCCGAAGTACGAGGTCAACCTCGGGACGTTGCTGCGAACGTGCGACGCGGTCGGCGCCTGCCTCGCAGTGCCGCGGCGGCCGTGGATCGGCGAGGCCCTGGCCCGGGGCAACACCCTGCGTCGCCCGACCTGCGTGCACTGGGTGGGTCGCGACGTCTGCGGGTGGCTGTCCGACCAACGCTCGGCCGGTACGCAGATCATCGCGGTCGAGCTGACGGATGAGTCCATCCAGCTGGCCGATCTTCGCGCCGCATCGCGGCGGACGGTTGCCATTCTCGGTGAGGAGAGCACGGGTATCCCGTCCGAAGCGCTCGAGCTGGTCGACCTGGCGGTCGAGATCCCCATGATCGGTACGGGCGCCAGCCTCAACGTCGCCGTCGCCGGCTCATTGGTGCTGTACCGCCTGGCCGGGCTGATCTGAGCCGCTCGGCCCTGAGCCGCTCTGCTGAAATGGCCGACGTCGACCGCCGACGCTCAGTGGGCGGCCGAGAAATTCACGCCCCGGCGAAGGCGCGACGCAGGCCGGCAGCTACCTGCGACAACTGCTCGCCCGGTTCCACCGTCAGCTCACCGGACGCGGTCCACCACATCGCACGCTCCAGCCGGATCTCGAACTGAACGTGGCCGTCATGACGGGCCTCGATGGCCAGCTCGCCATCCAGCGACTGCCATCGCCGGATACCGGCCCAACCGCGCCAGTCGCGTTCCAGGCCGTCGAAGTACGCGACCAGATCAGCGAATCCGCTCGCGTAGTTACGCGACACCTGGACTCCGGCGCGCAGCTCACCGAGCCGCAGTTGCGCCTCGATCTCGGTCGGAAATTCGTCGGTCGGGTCGACGTGCGGGTCGCGGTCGGGGATGTCGAAGTGCAGGAAGTCAACCTCGTCTCCCATCCGCACCGTAGCCATGAAGTCATCGTGGCAGAGAACCGGCAACGCCCCGAACCTCCTGTGGAAGGTCCGGGGCGTCGTCGCGGCCGATCTGGCGGGGTGTTTAGCTGCAGCCGCTGGTGCTGCCGCAGCCTTCGCAGACGAAGCAACTTCCAGCCGCGCGCATCTTGGTACCGCAGCTCATGCACAGCGGCGAGTCGGCCGACGCTCCCAACAGCGATTCGATCAGCTCGGTCGAGCTGTGCACGGAGGCCGGAGCCGGTGCGGCCGCCGCCGCACCCTGCACCCGGCGCGCGGGCGCGATCGGGGCCGACTGGGCCAACGCCTCGAAGTCCGTGACCGCGTCACCGGTTTCCTCGGCCACGTACGACCCGGTGTCCAACGCGCGGGTGCGTTCTTCTGCCGTGTGGATGCCGAGCGCCGAACGCGTCTCGAACGGCAGGTAGTCCAGGGCCAGCCGGCGGAAGATGTAGTCCAGCACCGATTGAGCCATCCGGATGTCCGGATCGTCGGTGAGCCCGGCCGGCTCGAAGCGCATGTTGGTGAACTTCTGCACGTACTGCTCGAGCGGCACGCCGTACTGCAGCGCGATCGAGATGGCGATGGAGAAGGCATCCATCACCCCGGCCAGCGTGGAGCCCTGCTTGCCCAGCTTGAGGAACACCTCGCCGAGACCGTCGTCCGGGTACGAACCGGCGGTCATGTACCCCTCCGCGCCACCCACGGAGAACGAGGTCGTGCGCGACGGGCGCGACTTGGGCAACCGGGTGCGGGTCGGGCGGTATTCGATCACGGTCTGGGGCGGCGCCTCGGCCGTGGTCGAGCCGGACTCCGTCGCTTTCTTGCCCGCGGACAGCGGCTGCCCGACCTTGCAGTTGTCGCGATAGACCGCGAGCGCCTTGAGGCCCAGCTTCCAGCCCTGGTAGTAGACGTCCTCGATGTCGGCGATGGTCGCCGTCTCGGGCAGGTTGACCGTCTTGGAGATCGCCCCGGACAGGAACGGCTGGGCCGCGGCCATCATCCGCACGTGGCCCATGGCCTTGATCGAGCGGGCACCGAGCGCGCAGTCGAACACCTCGTAGTGCTCGGTCTTCAGCCCGGGGGCGTCGATCACGTGGCCGTGCTCGGCGATGAACTCGACGATCGCCTCGACCTGCTCCTCCTGGTACCCCAGCGCCCGCAGGGCCCGCGGCACGGTCTGGTTGACGATCTGCATGGAGCCGCCGCCGACCAGCTTCTTGAACTTGACCAACGCCATGTCCGGCTCCACCCCGGTGGTGTCGCAGTCCATCATCAGACCGATGGTGCCGGTGGGCGCGAGCACCGAGGCTTGGGCGTTACGCCAGCCGTTCCGGGCGCCGATCTCGTTACCGCGCTGCCATTCCCGCGCGGCGACCGCATACAGCTCCTTGTCAACGTCGTGTATCCGACGGGCCGTGTCGTTGGCCGCGGCATGCTTGCGCATGACCCGCGCGTGCGCCGTCGAGTTACGGGCGAACCCCTCGTACGGTCCGACCACGCCGGCCAGCTCCGCCGAACGGCGGTAGGCCGTGCCGGTCATCACCGAGGTGATCGCCCCAGCCAGGGCGCGACCACCGTCGGAGTCGTAGGCCAGTCCCGACGCCATGAGCAGCGCGCCGAGGTTGGCGTAGCCGATACCGAGCTGGCGGTAGGCGCGGGTGTTGGTGCCGATCGCCTCGGTCGGGAAGTCGGCGAAGCAGATCGAGATGTCCATCGCGGTGATGATCAGCTCGACCGCCTTGACGAACTTCGCCGACTCGAAGGTGTTGTCCGGGCGCAGGAACTTCATGAGGTTCAGCGACGCCAGGTTGCACGACGTGTTGTCCAGGCTCATGTACTCAGAGCACGGGTTGGAGGCCGTGATGCGTCCGGTCTCCGGGTTGGTGTGCCAGTCGTTGATCGTGTCGTCGTACTGGATGCCCGGGTCGGCGCACTCCCACGCCGCCTTGGCCACCTTGGTGAACAGCGTCTTGGCGTCGACGCTCTCGATGACCTCACCGTTGCTGCGCGCACGCAGGCCGAACTCGCCGCCCTCCTCGACCGCGCGCATGAACGCGTCGGACACGCGCACCGAGTTGTTGGCGTTCTGGTACTGCACGCTGGTGATGTCGACACCACCGAGGTCCATGTCGAAGCCCGCGTCGCGCAGGACGCGGATCTTGTCCTCTTCCCGGGCCTTGGTCTCGACGAACTCCACGATGTCGGGGTGGTCGATGTCGAGGACGACCATCTTGGCCGCCCGCCGGGTGGCACCACCGGACTTGATCGTTCCCGCGGAGGCGTCGGCCCCGCGCATGAAGCTGACTGGACCCGACGCGGTGCCACCCGAGGACAGCAACTCCTTCGACGACCGGATCCGCGACAGGTTCAACCCGGCCCCCGAGCCACCCTTGAAGATCAGCCCCTCCTCTCGGTACCAGTTCAGGATCGAGTCCATCGTGTCGTCGACGGCCAGGATGAAGCACGCGCTGACCTGTTGCGGCGAGGTCGTACCGACGTTGAACCAGACCGGGGAATTGAAGCTGAACACCTGGTGCAGCAACATCCAGGTCAGCTCGTCACCGAAGACCTCGGCGTCGTTCTCGGACGCGAAGTAGCCGTGCTGCTGGCCGGCCCGCCGGTACTGGATGACGACCCGGTCGATGAGTTGGCGCAGCGACCACTCCCGCACCGGCGTGCCGACCGCACCACGGAAGTACTTGGTGGTGACGATGTTGGCCGCGTTGACCGACCATTCCTGGGGGAATTCCACCCCGCGCTGCTCGAAGTTCACCGACCCGTCGCGCCAGTTGGTCATCACGACGTCGCGCCGTTCCCAGCTCACCTCGTCGTACGGATGCACACCTTCGGTGGTGTAGATCCGGTCGACGTGCAGGCCGTTCGCCACGTAGCGGGGCTGGTCCGCTCCGGCGGCGACGTCCGTCGTTTGACGGTTCGCCTCAGCGGCGTGGCGGGCACTGTCGGAATTGTCGGCGTCGATGAGTTCGGTCATGGAGCTGCCTCTCGGTCTGGCGTTGTGGGGTGAGGTTGTGGGGTGTGGTTGTGGGGTGGTTTTGGCGGTAACACGCGTGCAAAGGGTGGTGTCGGTGGGTAGGCCGGGCGGTGTCGGTCGGGGTCAGCCCGGCGGCCGCGTCGCGGTTGCAGTTCAGCCCGGCGGCTGATGCTGACGCGCGGACCCGCCCGTGGTCGTGGCGGCGTCGGCGACGTGCTGGCGCAGTTCGGCGATGGCCTTCTCGAAGTCGTCAGCGGAAGTGAATGCGTTGTAGACCGACGCGAAACGCAGGTAGGCCACCTCGTCGAGTTGGCGCAGCGGTCCGAGGATGGCCAGTCCGACCTCATTGCTCGGGACCTCGGCGGCGCCGCCGGCACGCACCGCGTCCTCCACCCGTTGGGCGAGCACGGCCAGCGCGTCTTCGTCGACCGGACGTCCCTGGCACGCGCGACGAACGCCGTTGACGACCTTGCTTCGACTGAACGGCTCGCTCACACCGCTGCGTTTGACCACGGACAACGTGACCTCTTCCACGGTCGTGAATCGCCGTCCGCACTGCTGGCAACTCCGCCGACGGCGGATGGCCTGGCCTTCGTCCTGTTCCCGGGAGTCGAGAACCCGCGAATCGGCATGGCGGCAGAACGGGCAGCGCATGGGACCCACCTCCGATTCCTGCGACGGCGTGAGCCGACACGTCGGGTTGGCAAAACGACGGATTCAGTACCCGTCAACGGCACTTGTGGACGGCCATGTAGACAACCTGGGGACAACCGCGTGGTTGCCTGTGCAGCGCCGTGTGGACATCGTGTGGATCATCAAACCCAAGCTGTGGACAACTTACATCTGTGTAACTACTACATCTAGGGCAACGTTAGAACTCGGAACCACATTCCGCAACACCCGACACGTATCGATCTCGCGTGTCGCGCACACTTCGATCGGACGCGCCCAGCGTCAATGGGTGCGCAGCACCTGACCGGGCACCAGAGCCGGCGTATCGAGCCGGTTTATCCGCAGCAGCTGGTCGACGACCGCGCGCGGGTCACGGCCGGGCGCGACCCGGCTTGCGATCGACCACAGCGTGTCGCCGTTGTGTACGACAACCTGAGCCGGCGGAGCCGACCGGGCCGGCGGTGCCGTCGAGCTCGCTCCGAACCAGGCCGCGACAATCACCGCCAGACCGATGGTGGCGGCCACGACGAGCAACACGGCCCGCCCGCGCGCGGTCAGCCGCAACGGCGCCGACTCCCCTGGATGCGATCGTCCCCACTGCGGGGAGTCCAGTAACGCCGGCGAACTCGGTCGACCGACGGTCGGACCGGTCAGCTGGTGAGCACCGTCCAGGTCGGCCGCACCCCCGGGCAGGGCGATCACGCGTCCTGGCCGGCGTGACGCTGGGGCACCAACGAAATCGACCGGCAGGCCCGGCACCGCGGTGAGCCGACGCGGGCGCACCTGAACCGGCGAGCCGAACCCGACCGCGATGGGGAGTTCTACGAACGTAATTTCGGCGCTGCCGCGATCGGAGCGTAAGCGCGCAACGCTCCGGTCGGACTGGCTACGGCGGTCGCTGACGGTGTGCTTGCGGGTGCTGATCATGGCGTTCCCTTCGGTCATCCACCGCCGGCGGCAGGTCTGGGGCCGGTGCCACGCTGGCGATTTCATGCGTCTCGTTGGTCGAACACGTGTTCGTTCGAACTCGTGTGCGACTGTTGTAACATCCAGGTCTGACAAAAACTAGATCGCACCGGCGTGTCTATCGAACAGATGTTTGTGAAACGCCCGCGAAACGGCTACGGTCGCCACATGAACCACCCCGCCCGGGGTGCGTACCAGAATCGAAGGAGGCATCCGCATCGTGCCGGACCGACCCCGCACGCCCGCCGCAACGCTCGCACCGTCCGATCCTGCGGCAAACCCGCATGCGACCAGCCCAGCCGGAGACGCCCAGGTGGCGCCGGCTGATTCAGCAACCCCCATCGACGACGCACCAATTACCGATGCCGACGCACCTACAGACGCAGCAACCCCGGCGCCACGACGGCGCGGCCGCCCCCCGAACGCCAGCGTTCCCGGTGCCGACCCTGACATGCCGGAGGGCCCGAACAGCCCTGATGGTTTGACCACCCGGCAACGCACGATCCTGGCCATAATCCGCGACTCCGTGAAGCGCCGCGGTTATCCGCCCAGCATCCGGGAGATTTGTGATTCGGCCGGTCTGGCGTCCACGTCGAGCGTGGCCCACCAGCTGGCCATGCTGGAGAAGAAAGGCTTCATCCGCCGGGATGCCAGACTGCCGCGGGCGGTCAACGTCAGCGGCGGCAAGGTGGGCACGCGCGGACGGGCTCGCACGGTGACGCCGAGCAACGCAACGTCGAGCGCTCCGTCACCGGTCTTCGTTCCCGTCGTCGGTCGGATCGCTGCCGGCGGGCCGATCCTGGCTGAAGAGCGAGTCGAAGACGTGTTCCCGCTGCCGCGTGAGCTCGTCGGGGAAGGCACTCTGTTCCTGCTTCGCGTCTCCGGTGACTCGATGATTGACGCCGCCATCGCGGACCGCGACTGGGTCGTGGTCCGCCAGCAACCCGAAGCCGCGAACGGGGACATCGTCGCGGCAATGCTCGACGGCGAGGCGACGGTGAAGACGTACAAGCAGGCGGACGGGCACGTGTGGCTGATGCCGCACAACCCGCAGTACGAGCCGATCCCCGGTGACGATGCGGTCATCCTCGGCCGGGTGGTCACCGTGCTGCGGCGGGTTTGACCGAACGATGCGCCGGACGTCCGCGTCCGGCGCATCGTCTGACTCGGTGGTGAGCTGGACATCCGCGTCCCGCGCACCATCGCCGTCCGGGCTGGCGTGCCGACGCCGTCGGTCCGGTCCATGGTGGGGCTGAGCTGCGGTCCGGTGCGGGGCTGCCCTTTGACGCTCCAATGCCGTCCCCCGGTCACCGTCGGGCGAAACGGTCGCCGTTCCGGTCGCCGTCGGGCGAAACGGTCGCCGTTCCGGTTGCGACCCGGTCAGTTCCGGCGGGCCCGAGCACGCCGGGCGAGCGAAGCAGGCCAGCGAACGTCAATCTGCGCGGCAACCCGGGACCACCGTCGCGACAGTGCCAGCGCGAGCAGGATGACCCCGACGGCGGCGCCCCCGATGAAGTCACTGAGCCAGTGGTAGTTCAGCAGCATCATGGCCACGAACACGGCTACCGGTGCGATCCAGCGCCCGACCCGGACGGCCCGACGTAACCGGGGTGGCGTCGACCAGGTCTGAACCGACCGGTCGGCCAGGCCCCAGAGCAGGATCGCGTTGGCAATGTGGCCGGAGGGAAATGACGCGCCGTGGCCGGCCGGTACACCCTGGATTTCCTGGAGCGGCGCGTTGCGGGCCAGTCCGAACTTGAACCCGTAGACGACCGCGGCCAGGCTGACCACGGCGACCAGCAGACGGACCACGGGTTCGGACGTCTGTGCCCGCCAGGCCAGGCTGACCGCAAGCACCGCCGCGGCGACGAGGATGACACCGCGCTGGCCGAAGAAGACGCCGATGGTCAGCGGCCAGCGGGTGGTGCGGTGGCCGCGAAGATTCCACGGCCCGGTCCGGTCGGCAATCTGATGATCGAGATGGTCCAGGGGACCGTGCAGACCGAGATCAACCACGACCAGCGCAAGGACGACCACGGCGACGACCACGGCCCACCACGGCACCCCGGGCGGTGTCTCAGCCCGCGGTCGGGCCGCTACAGCCTGTCGCGCGCCCATCGCCCCATCATCGTCGGCCGGCACTTGATCTACTGACCAGAGACGATGAGACCACCCGTCGCCGGACCACGGCCCGGGTGTGAACGAGCCGTCGGTCAGCCGCGCGGCGGAGCCGTCGGATCCGTGGCGGGTTCGGTGGCGACGTAAGCCGACTGCGCCGTCACGGCGGGCTGCTCAACCGCAGGGGCCGAAACCACCGCCGCGGGGGCCGGGATCGAAGCCGGCGCGGGCGCCGCCAGTTCAGCCGGAGCAGCGTAGGGAGCCGGGGCTGGTTGCGCCGGAGCGGTGTACTGGGCTGGGGCGGCGGGCTGGGCGGTAGGTGCGTACTGCGCCGGCGCGGGTTGGCCCGCAGCCACCGTCGGGCCATGGACACCGGGCTGCGCCGGGGGGACGGGCTGCACGTAGCCGGGGTTCTGGGCTGCGCTGGCGCGAGCCTCGTCGTCATCCTCGAGACCCTTGAGCTCGGTCTTGAAGACGCGCATCGACCGCCCGGCCGAGCGGGCCATCTCGGGCAGCTTCTTGTATCCGCCGAAGAGCAATCCGGCGATGATCAGCAGGATGACCCAGTGGACCGGCTCAACAGCTCCCACAACAAACCCCTTCCCTATGCCCCGAGCGGACCGATCGAACGGACCAGCAGCCCGCGAACGTGTTTGTCAGGCTACGCCGATCGAACTGAGGAACGGCTGTAGAGCCGCGGCCAGATCGTCGTTCACCCGTGCGGTCAGGGTAGTGCCGTCAGCGCCGTGCGTCTCGGTGAGCAGTTCACCCTCGGAATGCACCCGTGCCACCAGGTCACCGCGCTGGAACGGGATCTGGACGGTCAGCGACTGCTGCGGACGGGGCAGTCGGGCATCGATCAGGGCGGTAAGGGCAGTCAGGCCTTCGCCGGTCCGAGCCGAGACGAAGATCCCGTCCGGAGCCAGGGCCCGCAATCGGATGAGCGTCTCCGGATCGGCGGCGTCGATCTTGTTGAAGACGAGCTGCTCGGGTACGGCGAGTGCGTCGATGTCGGCCAGCACCTCGCGCACGGAGCGAATCTGCTCTTCGGGGTCGGCGTCCGAGGCGTCGACCACATGGAGCATGAGATCTGCGTCGGCCACTTCTTCAAGCGTGGAGCGGAACGCCTCGACCAGCTGGTGGGGCAGGTGGCGCACGAAACCCACCGTGTCGGCCAGGGTGAACGTCCGTCCGTCCGCGCTCTCGCAGCGACGCACGGTCGGGTCGAGGGTGGCGAACAAGGCGTTCTCCACCAGCACGCCGGCGCCAGTGATGCGGTTGAGCAACGACGACTTGCCCGAGTTGGTGTACCCGGCCAGCACCACGCTGGGGATGCGGTTCTGGTTCCGGCGCGAGCGTTTGACGTCGCGTGCGGTCTTCATCCCCGCGATCTCTTTGCGCAGTTTGGCCATGCGGATGTTGATCCGACGGCGGTCGATCTCGATCTTGGTCTCACCCGGCCCACGGCCACCGATACCGGCACCGCCGGCCGCCCGGCCACCGACCTGGCGGGACAGGGACTCACCCCAGCCACGCAGGCGCGGCAGGAGGTACTGCATCTGGGCCAGCTCGACCTGGGCCTTGCCCTCCCGCGAGCGCGCGTGCTGGGCGAAGATGTCGAGGATCAGCGCGGTGCGATCCACCACCTTGACCTTGACGATGTCCTCGAGCTGACGCAACTGGCCCGGGGTCAGCTCGCCGTCACAGATCACGGTGTCGGCGGCGGTGGCCACTACGGCCGAGCGCAGCTCCTTGGCCTTGCCGGAGCCGATGTAGGTGGCGGCGTCGGGCTTGTCACGGCGCTGGATGAGCGCGTCGAGGACCTCGGAACCGGCCGTCTCGGCCAGTCGGGCCAGCTCGTGCAGCGAGTTTTCGGCCTCGGCCAGGGTGCCGGTGGTCCAGACCCCGACGAGCACGACCCGCTCCAGACGCAGCTGGCGATACTCGACCTCGGTGACGTCGGCGAGCTCGGTGGACAGCCCGGCGACGCGGCGCAGAGCCTGACGGTCCTCCAGGTCGGCCGAGGAATCCAGTGGGCCGAACCCGGCCGGGTCTGGCTCGGCCGACGGGAACTCGGTGGACAGGAAGACGTCCACGTCATCGGGGGACGTGGACGCCGGCGGCAGGGGAGTGGCGTGAGAAGTCATCGCCGTCAATCGTCCCAGGTTCATCTCCCGCGGGCCACGGAATTTCCCCCAAAGCCCTCGATCGCCCACCCAAAGCCCTCGATCGTCCAACCTTGCGCGGCGTCGGATGATGCGACAGACGCCCGATGAGAACGTGACCGTCACTCGTGAGCGGCGTCGATCCAGGCGGGTTCGAGCTCCACCCGGGCGACGATGACCGCCGGACCGGACAGCTGGACATGCCCGTCCGGGCGCCACCGGGCCGCGCACACCCCGCCGGGCACAACGACGCGCCACGGGCGGCCGTCTCCCCCGGCCCGGCCCGACACCCCCGGTGGAGCGGACGTGGCGGCAGCGGCGACGGTCGCGGCGGCGATCCCGGTTCCACACGAACGGGTCTCACCGACACCCCGTTCGTGGACGCGCATGCGCAGCCCGGGTCCCACCCGGGCGACGAACTCGACGTTCTGCCCCTGCGGCAAAGGGGGTTCGACCGACGGCGGCCGGGTCAGGTCCACCGCGTCCAGCTCGGATTCGTCCACGAACACCACCACGTGCGGATTGGGCATGCTCACGGCCACGCCCGGACGCGGGCCGCCCAGACCGGGCGCGTCGACCTGGGGGGCAGCGTCGAGCCACCCCGCCGGGCCCAACGTGACCGTGATCCACGAGTCGGGCTCGCCGTCCGCCGGGCCGGACACCGCGACGACCCCGGCCCGGGTGGCGATGCTCAGCCCGTCCAGGTCGACCAGGCCACGGTCGAGCAGATAGCGAACGAAGACCCGCGCGCCATTGCCGCACATCTCGGCCACCGAGCCGTCCGCGTTGCGGTAGTCCATGAAGAACTCCGGGCCTGAGTCCGGACCGACCGGTGCGAGGTGACCCAGCGCTGGGTCGACGGCGCGAGTGCGCACGACCCGCAGCACGCCGTCGGCCCCGACCCCCGCCCGGCGATCGCACAGGGCCCGAACCACGCCGGCCGACAGCTCGAAGTGCCCGTCGAGGTCCTCGACGATGACGAAATCGTTCTCGGTGCCGTGGCCCTTGTACACGGTCAACGGAGCCGTCGTCACCGGGTCAGCCTAGGCGGCAGCAGGTCCACCGCGGCGGACAGCAGACCCGGGTCGGCCCCGTCCAACCAGTGCACGCGCGGGTCACGGCGGAACCAGCTGCGTTGCCGACGGGCGAACCGGCGGGTGGCCCGTTTGGTGACGGCCCAGGCTTCAGCCAGGTCCCCGACCACGGTTCCCGCCTCGTCCAGGATGGCCAGGACCTGCGCGTAGCCCAGCGCTTTACCCGCGGTCGGGCTGGCCCGCAGACCCACCCGGCTGAGCGCTCGGACCTCGTCGACCAGGCCCCGTTCGGCCATCACGTCGACTCGGAGATCGACGCGGTCGTCGAGGTCGGCGCGGTCGACTCCGATCTGCGTCACGTCGTACACCGCGTCGAAACCGGGCATGCGCGCCGTGAACGGTGCGCCGGTGATCTCGATGACCTCGAGGGCGCGCACGACGCGGCGGCCGTTGCTGGCCAGGATCGCCGCCGCGGCGCCCGGGTCGAGCTGGGCCAGGCGGGCGTGGAGCACTGCCGGACCCACGTGTTCGAGCTCGCGGTTCAGCCGGGCGCGGATCGCCGGTGATTCACCGGGGAAGTCCAGGTGGTCCAAGGCGGCGCGCACGTACAGACCGGACCCGCCGACCAGCATGGGAACGGCGCCGCGGGCGTGCACCTCGGCGATGACCGCCCGGGCCATCGTCTGGTACTCGGCCACGGCCGCGGACCGCGTGACCGGCCAGACGTCGAGCAGGTGGTGGACGATCCCGCCCCGCTCCCCCGGCGCGACCTTGGCCGTGCCGATGTCCATCCCGGCGTACAGCTGCATCGAGTCGGCGTTGACGATCTCGACCGCTCGGGTGTCGGAAAGCCGTTGGGCCAGGGCGACGGCCAGGTCGGACTTGCCGGCCGCGGTGGGCCCGACGACGGCCAGGACGGGGAGAGTTGCGAGATTCGCGAGCAGGTCGCCCGACACGTCGCCGGCGCGGTCCCGCCCCCGCTCCTCGGCAGCGGCCGGCAAAGGCGCAGCTGAGCGGGCCGGGTCCACCGGATGAGGTTAATCGCGTGGTAACGGTCTGGACTCCATGCCACCGTCACATCACTTCCGGGCGGCATTTCCCAACGCCGTCGTGTCTAATAAGTCGCTATGGCTTCCGAATGGGGGCGGATCGACGACGACGGAACCGTCTACGTACGAACCGCGGACGGAGAACGGGCGATCGGCTCGTGGCAAGCCGGCGACTCCGCCGAAGGCCTCGCCTACTACGAACGGCGCTACGCGGACTTGGCCACCGAGGTCGACCTGCTGCGTCGCCGCCTCGATTCGGGTGCCGGCGAGGCCAAGGCCACCTGGAACCAGGCCGCGGCCCTGCAGGACACGCTGGCCGACGTCGCCGTCATCGGCGATCTCGCAGCGCTGGCCACCTCGCTGGCCGAGCTGAGGATCGCGGCCGAGGCCAAGCTGGCCGAACAGCTGCTGGCCCGCGACGAGGCCCGCCTGAACGCCGTGGCGGCCAAGGAAGCCCTGGTCACCGAGGCCGAGAAACTGGCCGCCGGGGACTCGCAGTGGAAGGCCGCCGGTGACCGCATGCGGGCCATCGTCGAGGACTGGAAGAACATCAAGGGCATCGACCGCAAGACCGACGAGGCCCTCTGGAAGCGTTACGCCGCCGCCCGCGACGAGTTCGGGCGCCGGCGCGGTCAGCACTTCGCCGGGCTGGACGCCGAACGCACCCAGGTCAAGGCGGCGAAGGAGAAGCTCATCGCCGAGGCCGAGAAGTTGTCCACGTCCACGGACTGGCGCGACACCGGCGAGGCCATGAAGGCCCTGATGACGAAGTGGAAGGACGCCGGACGCACGAGCAAAGGTGAAGAAGACGCGCTCTGGAAACGATTCCGGGCGGCTCAGGACGCGTTCTTCGCCAAACGCTCGGCGACCTTCGCCGAACGTGACGCCGAGCAGGGCGCCAACCAGAAGCTGAAGGAAGCCCTCATCGCCGAGGCGGAGGGGCTGGACGTGAGCGACCCCCGCAAGGCCCAGGCCCGGCTGCGCGACATCGGCGAGCGCTTCGACGCCGTCGGGCACGTGCCTCGCGACGCCATGAAGCGCCTCGACGATCGCATGCGCGCCGCCGAGCAGCGCATCCGTACGGCGGCGGATACGTCGCGGTCAACGGCGACCCCGACGGTATCGAACCCGTTCCTGGCTGCCATGCTGGAACGGGTGGCCGAGGCCGAGGCCAAGCTCGATCGCGCACGCAAGGCCGGCGATGCCGCCCGCATCGCCAAGGCCGAGCAGGACCTGGCCCAGCGCCGGGCGTTACTTCCCTCCTGAGTCTTCCGTTCCGCCGGCTCGAGACCGTAACGATGGCCGGCGGCGGTCTAGGTCGGCCGGGCGGTCAGGGTCAGGGCGACGGGCCGGGACGCGATGAGGTCGACCGCGGCCGGCGCTGGTCCCCGCCAACGCCGGTGGGCGCGGATCGGGGCGTCGGCGACCAGGTGGTGCGGCGCCGCTGCGGTGACGGTGGTCGTGACCGTGTCCCCGGGCGTCGGGCCGTCTGAGAAGGGTCGGCCGTCGAGGGCCGGCGGCGCGGCGACGTGGACCAGGCGGCCGTCGCGGGCCCGTCCGGAAACGCGGCCGGTGGCACCGTCCTTGCGGCCGTCGCTGGAATTGATCAGCACCTCGACCTCGTGGCCGATCAGGGCGCGGTTGGCGCTCCAGCTGATCTCCTCCTGGAGCGCAACCAAGCGCTCATACCGCTCCTGCACCACCGCCTTCGGGATCTGGCCGGCCAGGGTGGCCGCCGGAGTACCGGGGCGGGGCGAGTACTGGAAGGTGAACGCGCTGGCGAACCGGGCCTGCGCCACCACGTCCAGGGTCTGGGCGAAGTCGGCCTCGGTCTCACCGGGGAACCCGATGATGATGTCGGTGGTGATCGCCGCGGCGGGCATCCGGGCGCGCACCGCGTCGATGATGCCCAGGTAGCGCTCGCGCCGGTAGCTGCGCCGCATGGCCCGCAACACCGCGTCCGAGCCCGACTGCATCGGCATGTGCAGCTGCGGGCACACCGCCGGGGTCTCGGCCATCGCCGCGATGACGTCGTCGGTGAAATCGCGCGGGTGCGGGCTGGTGAAGCGGATCCGTTCCAGTCCCTCGATCAGTCCGCAGGCGCGCAGCAGGGCCGCGAATGCACCCGGGTCACCGAAGGAGCGACCGTAGGAGTTCACGTTCTGTCCGAGCAGGGTGACCTCGACCACACCCTCGGCGACCAGGGCCTCGATCTCGGCCAGGACGTCACCGGGACGGCGGTCGACCTCCCGACCGCGCAGGCTGGGCACGATGCAGAAGGTGCAGGTGTTGTCGCAGCCGACCGAGATCGACACCCAGGCCGAGAACGGCGACTCCCGCCGCGACGGCAGGTCGGACGGGAAGTTCTGCAGGGCCTCGACGATCTCGACCTGGGCCTCGTGGTTGTGCCGCGACCGTTCGAGCAGGACCGGCAGGCTGGCCAGGTTGTGGGTGCCGAACACGACGTCCACCCACGGCGCCCGTTCCTGGATCGCGCCGCGGTCCTTCTGGGCCAGGCAACCGCCGACGGCGACCTGCATGCCCGCGCGGCGCTTCTTGGCCGGCAGGATGTGCCCGAGGTTGCCATAGAGCTTGTTGTCGGCGTTCTCGCGGACCGCGCAGGTGTTGAACACGACGAGGTCGACGTCGTTGCCGGCGCCGACGGCCGCGCGCACGTAGCCCGAGCTCTCCAGCAGGCCGGCCAGCCGTTCCGAGTCGTGGACGTTCATCTGGCAGCCGTACGTACGAATGTCGTAGGTTCGGCCCGCGCTCAACGTTTCAGTCATGACGGTGTCGAGTTTAGGGCGCGGATACGCGCAGCTGGATCGCTTCCGTGCTTCGCGCTCGCGCGCCTCCGGCCGCGTTGTGGTCGCCAGCCCAAGACCAGCAGCGTGGTCACCTTCGGTGCTTGCGTTCAGGGCTGGTCAGCCGCGTAGGCCAGCCGCCGGGGTCGCATCGGGGTCCGGCCCGCCTGCGTCGTATCAGTGGGCGACTTCGGTGGCGCGGGACTCGCGCACGACGGTGACCCGGATCTGACCGGGGTAGGTGAGTTCATCCTCGATCTGCTTGGCGATCTCGCGCGCGATGATGCTGGCCTCGAGGTCGTCGACGGCGTCGGGTTGCACCATGACCCGGACCTCGCGGCCGGCCTGCATGGCGAAGACCTTGTCCACGCCGTGCCGGGCGGACGCGATCTCCTCGATGCGCTGCAGGCGCTTGACGTAGCTCTCCAACGTCTCCCGTCGCGCGCCCGGACGGGCGGCCGAACAGGCGTCCGCCGCCTGGGTCAGGACCGCCTCCAGGGTGCGCGGCTGGACCTCGTTGTGGTGGGCTTCGACCGCGTGGGCCACGGCCTCGCTCTCGCCGTACTTGCGCAACAGCTCGGCGCCGATGATCGCGTGGCTGCCCTGGACCTCGTGGGTGAGGGCCTTGCCGATGTCGTGCAGGAAGGCGCAGCGCTTGATCAGAACCGGGTCCAGGCCGAGTTCGGCCGCCATCACCCCGGCGATGTGTGCGGTCTCGACCAGGTGGCCGAGCACGTTCTGCCCGTAACTGGTCCGGTAGCGCAGCCGGCCCAGCGTGGGGATCAGGTGCTCGTCCAGCTCGCGGATACCGACGTCGGCCAGCGCGTCGTTGGCGGCCCGCAAACATAGCGCCTCGACCTCGGCCTGGCTCTGTTCGTGGGCCTCCTCGATCCGGTGCGGATGGATGCGGCCGTCGGCGACCAGTTTCTCCAGGGTCAGTCGGCCGACCTCGCGACGGGTCGGATCGAAACACGACAGCAGGACGGCCTCGGGCGTGTCGTCGATGATGACGTTCACCCCGGTGACCGCCTCGAACGCGCGAATGTTGCGGCCCTCGCGACCGATGATCCGGCCCTTCATATCGTCGCTGGGCAGGTGCATCACGCTCACCACGGTCTCCGTGGTCTGCTCGCTGGCACACCGCTGGACGGCCTCGACCACGATCCCGCGCGCGGTCTGCAGCGCGGTGGCCCGGGTCTCGGCCTCGATGGAGCGGGCCAGCACGGCCGCGTCGCGCCGCGATGACTCCTCCACCGCTCGCATCAGCTCGGTTTTTGCCTCGGCCGACGAGAGCCCGGCCACCCGTTCGAGCTCGCGCACCTGCACTTGGGCGCGTTCGTCGAGTTCGGCCCGGCGCTCGTCCAGCTGGCCGATCTGCTGGTCCAACGCGCGTTCGCGTCGCGTCAGCTCGGCCTGGGCCGAATCAGTCAGCTGCGCGGTTCGCTCGGCCTCCGCCCGGTCGGCGCGGACCTGGCTGGCGATCTGATCGATCTCGGCTGCTCGCCGGCTCAGTTCGCGCCGCTCGTCGGCAGCGGCGTCGGCAGCGGCCACCCGCTCAGTGCGCAGGCTGCGCTCGAGCTCCTGAGTGGCGCGGCGGGCTTCCTCGGCCGCGGTCTCGGCCGCTTCCCGGGCCAGGGCGGCCTCGGCCCGCGCGGCCCTGAGCACCGAAACGGCTTCGGCCTCGGCGGCACGGCGCAGTGCTTCGGCTTCACGTTCGGCCAGCTGACGGGTCGTGGCCGCTTCGTCATCAGCCAGGCGGCGGGCCTGGTCGCGGTAGGTCTGCAAGTCGTCGCCGGGTCCGCGGGTCGCCACCGCATCCGCCGCGGCCGAGCGCACGCCGCCCGTCGTGTCCGCCCGCCGGCCCGGACCGTCCCACCGACCCTGATGCCGGGCGCCCGTCCCCCGATTTCCGGAGCGGCGGGAGTGCGCCTCGCGCGAACGGATCACAACAACGAACAGCACTGCCACCAGGACGAACAGAAATGCGAGAGCGACATACAGAACCCACGCCATCGAAGCCTCCGTCCCGTGCGAAACACGGACTCCATGAACGTCCTACCACGACGTTCATCAGTGCAGCCCGCTGATCGCCGGCCGACCCAGGACAGCTTCGCCGCAACGCTCGAGGTACCTCGTCCTCGTGGTCCACCAATCTCGCTCAGAACCTGATGTGCCTATCCAAAACGAACGTAGAAAGTTCGAAAAAGTAACGATCTGTAGGCGTCTTACATGAACCCCGTGTGAACGCAATGACGCAACCTGGATTCCACGAGGCTAAGTACGGTCTGTGACCAGGTCAAGCCAGCCCTTCCGCCGACGCGTGCGCTGACCGCTTCGCGGTCGTCGTTCCCGCCGACAGCTCGGACCGAGAACGCGTTCCGGGTCGACGTCCGCGGGACCTGCACTTCGCTCGGACGTGTCAGTCGTCGACGTCGGTAGGCAGTCCGGCCTCGGCCAGACGCTCGCGAACCACGTGGTAGGCCAACCCGGGCGGGTATCCCTTGCGGGCCAGCATGCCCACCAGGCGGCGAGCCTGGACCTGGGGCTCGAGGGTGGCCACCGTTCGCAGCTTGCGCTGCACCAGCTCACGGGCCGCCGCCAGTTCGGCCTCGGAGTCGATGGCCGACACGGCCGACTCGATCACCTCATGGGCCACCCCGCGTTGGCGCAGTTTCAGCGTCAACGCGCGGCGCCCCAACCCGGCCTCTCGGTGCCGGGAATCGACGAAGGATTCGGCCAACGCGGCGTCGTCGATCAAGCCGACTCGGGTGAAGCGGTCGAGCACCCGTTCCGCGGGCTCGGACGGAACCCCTTTGCGGCTCAGGTAGGCGGCGAGCTCGGCCCGGGTGCGAGCACGGGCCTCGAGTTGGCGCAGACAGAGCGTGCGAGCGACGGCCTCCGGGTCCGCGTCGACGTCGGCGTCGGCGTCGGCGTGGACGTAGGCGTCATCATGGATGCCGGCACCGGCGTCCGCGCCAGCACCAGCACCGGTATTGGTGTCAAACCCGGCACCGGCACCTCCACTGGCACCGGAGCCGAAACCTCTGCCGACTCCGGTGCCCGCCGTCCCGGTGCCGCTGGCACCAGATCGGTCGAACGACACGTCAGAAGTCGACCGGCGCCGGCAGGATGTCGATCACTTCGCCGTCCAGCTGAGCTCCGATACCGAGCTTCTCCTTGATCTTCTTCTCGATCTCGTCGGCCATGTCGGGGTTGTCCTTGAGGAAACTGCGGACGTTCTCCTTGCCCTGGCCGAGCTGGTCGCCGTCGTAGGTGTACCAGGCGCCGGACTTCTTGATCAGGCCCTGATCGACACCGACGTCGATGAGCGAACCTTCGCGGCTGATGCCCTGGCCGTAGACGATGTCGAACTCGGCCTGCTTGAACGGGGGCGCGACCTTGTTCTTCACGACCTTGACCCGGGTGCGGTTGCCGACCGCCTCGGTGCCGTCCTTGAGTGTCTCGATGCGCCGCACGTCCAAGCGCACGGAGGCATAGAACTTCAAGGCCTTGCCACCGGTCGTCGTCTCGGGCGAGCCGAACATGACGCCGATCTTTTCCCGCAACTGGTTGATGAAGATGGCGGTGGTGCCCGAGTTGCTCAGCGCACCGGTGATCTTGCGAAGCGCCTGGCTCATCAGCCGGGCCTGCAGACCGACGTGGCTGTCACCCATCTCGCCCTCGATCTCGGCCCGGGGCACGAGTGCGGCGACCGAGTCGATGACGATGATCGCCAGGGCACCGGAGCGGATCAGCATGTCCGCGATCTCCAGGGCCTGCTCACCGGTGTCCGGCTGGCTGACCAACAACGCGTCGGTGTCGACCCCCAACGCCCGGGCGTACTCCGGGTCGAGCGCATGCTCGGCATCGATGAACGCGGCCACCCCGCCGGCGGCCTGGGCACTGGCCACGGCGTGCAACGCCACCGTCGTCTTACCCGAACTCTCCGGGCCGTAGATCTCGATGACCCGGCCGCGCGGCAACCCGCCAATACCCAGCGCGAGATCCAGCGCGATGGAACCGGTGGGGATGACCTCGATCGGCACGGCGGCGTGGTCACCCAGACGCATCAACGAGCCCTTGCCGAACTGCTTCTCGATCTGGGCCATTGCGACGTCGAGCGCCTTGTCCCGGTCAAATCCTGCTGCCATGTCTAGTCCTCTTCCAACTCGATGGTTACGGCTGCTGGAACGGTGCGGTCATCCGGTTGCCGCCGCAGCAGTGCGATCACGTGCGACGTTAGAACTGCCTACTGACAAAATCGTGCACCGCGCATGAACTGTGGACGCAACAGCGGCCATCCACAGCTTAGGCGAACACCTGTTCGACGGCGCCAGCATGTGCTAGCGACACGCCGAGAAAGCGCAAATTCGGTTCAGCCCTCAACGATCGATGCGGAACTCGGCGCAGACCGCCCGCCAGACGTCCTTGGCCGGCACACCG
The DNA here is from genome assembly GCA_964252015.1 of uncultured Jatrophihabitantaceae bacterium. Taxonomy (GTDB): domain Bacteria; phylum Actinomycetota; class Actinomycetes; order Mycobacteriales; family Jatrophihabitantaceae; genus CAXSBR01. Next base: position 49,484 of record CAXULW010000004.1, read on the forward strand.
GATTCCAACGCGTCCTCGACCGAACCGTTGAGGGCGGACACCCGGTAATCCCGGGCCAGACTGCGGGCATAGGTGGCCCCGAACTGGGTCTCCATCCGCTGCCAGAACTCGCTCAACCGCACGCAAAGCAATGTAGTCACCCGGACTGACAGACCCCCGTGCCACGATCGCAGACGTGACGACACCGACCTCGGTCCCGATCGTGGCTACCGACCCGCGCGCCCCGACGCCGCCGGATGAACCCGACCGCTGGTTCGAGATGCCGCAGCTGCAAGGACGGCTCGTCCGACTGGAACCGCTGGCGATGACGCACGCGGCGGGATACCTGGCCGCAGCCGGGGGTGGTGACGACGCCGAGGACGTCTTCCGCTGGCTCTCCGCACCCAAGGGCAGCCGGGCCCGTCAGCCACTCGACCTGAGCGACGCGCAGGCCCACATCCGGTCCGGGCTGGCCGGGCGGGCGCGCGGCGAGCGCTTCCCGTACGCCCAGTTCGACGTGGCCGGTGACCGCTTCATCGGCACCACCTCGCTGTACGACGTCGTCCCGGCCGTGCGCACGTTGGCCATCGGGCACACCTGGCTGGGCAAACCCTGGTGGCGTACCGGTCACAACACCGAGTCCAAGCTGCTCCTGCTCACCTACGCCTTCGACGAGCTCGGCGCGGCCCGGGTGGTGTGGCACACCGACATCCACAACGAGCGGTCGCAGGCGGCGATCGCACGTCTTGGCGCGACCAGGGAGGGCGTCCTGCGTAAGCACCGCGTCCGCTTCGACGGCACCTGGCGCGACACCGTCCAGTACTCGATGACCGACGACGACTGGCCCGAGGTGCGCGATCGCCTGACCGCGCGGCTCACCGCCGGCGCGCCCGTCGCCGCCCGTGGGCCGCTCGCCGGCGGTGCACCCGTCGCCGCCGGCCCGCCCGTCCAGTCCGCGCGGCCGTGACGTCGAACCGCAGCGACACCGTGCCCGTGCTCCAACGGATCGTCTCGTTACTCCCGTCGGCGACGGAGATCGTGTACGCCCTCGGCCTGGACGGTCAGCTGGACGGCGTCACCGATGAATGCGACTTCCCAGCCGCGGCGAAGGAGAAGCGGGTCGTGGTGCGCTCGCGTCAACCCGGTGGCCTGAGCGCGGGCGAAATCGACGCTTGGGTGGTGCGCGCGCAGGCCGCGGCGGGCGGGTTGTACGTCCTCGACGACCCGGCGCTGGCGCAGATTGCCCCGGACCTCGTCCTGACCCAGGATCTGTGCCGCGTCTGCGCCGTGCCGACGTCGGACGTGGACGCCGCGCTGGCCCGCGTCGGATGCCCGGCGCGACTGGTCACGTTGGAGCCGCAGACGTTGTCCGACGTGCTCGATTCTATTGTCACCGTGGCCGCGGCCGCGGATGTAGCCGAGCGTGGCCTCGCCCTGCGTGCGTCGTTGCGTCACCGGCTGGACGTGGTGGCGCAGGCGCTCGTCGGCCGTACACCTGTGCCCACGCTGGTCCTGGAATGGCTGGACCCGCCGTTCACCCCCGGGCACTGGGTGCCGGACGTGGTCGTGGCTGCGGGTGGTCTCGCCCTGCTGGGCTCTCCGGGGTCGCGGTCCGCGGCGACGGATTGGGACACGATCCGCGCCACGCACCCGCAGGTGGTCGTGCTCGCCCCGTGCGGCACAGACGCGGGCGACATCTGGGCCCAGGCGCACCTGGTGCCGGCCGACCTGCTGCCGCCGCGTTCGTTCGCGGCCGATCTGGCCCGACCCGGCCCTCGGTTGGTCGACGCGGTCGAGGCGCTGGCCGCGGTGCTGCATCCGGACGCCGGGCTGGCGTTGCGTCCCGACGTGCTTCTGCCCCGGCCGGGCTGATTTCGCAAACTGCGTGGGCGCCGACCGCCGAAATTGTCGTACCCCCCAGGCAGACTGAATCCGTGTCCAAGACTCCCGAGTTCTTCGCGCCGGCGACCCGCGCCTGGCTCGACGGCGCGTTCTCCGCACCGACGCCGGCCCAGGTCGGTGCCTGGGCCGCGATCGGGCGCGGTGAACACACCCTGGTCGTTGCGCCAACCGGGTCGGGCAAGACGCTTGCCGCGTTTCTGTCGGCACTCGACCGGCTGGCCCGTGAGCCCAAGCCCGAGGATCCGCGCCAGCGGTGCCGGGTCCTTTATGTCAGTCCGCTCAAGGCCCTGGCCGTGGACGTGGAGCGAAACCTGCGTTCTCCACTTGCCGGCATCCGGCAGGCGTCCGTCCGCCTGGGCCTGCCTGCACCCGACATCACCGTGGCTACCCGATCGGGTGACACCCCGCCGGAAGAACGACGACTGTTCGCCCGCACCCCGGCTGACATCCTGATCACGACCCCGGAGTCGTTGTTCCTGCTACTCACCTCGCGGGCTCGCGAGGCGCTGACCGGTATTGACACGGTCATCATCGACGAGGTGCACGCGGTGTGTGCGAGCAAACGCGGCGCCCATCTGGCCCTCTCGCTCGAGCGCTTGGACGCGCTGCTGGAGCGGCCGGCCCAGCGGATCGGGTTGTCAGCCACGGTGCGACCGGTTGACGAGGTGTCGACGTTCCTGGCTGGCGGCCGTCCGGTCACGATCGTGCAGCCCCCGACGACGAAGACGATCGAGGTCAAGGTCGTCGTCCCGATCGAAGACATGTCCGCCCTCGGCGAGCCGACGGGTGATCTGACCGGCAAGGCCGCCGGGGCCGAGCGCCGTACCTCGATCTGGCCCCACGTCGAGGAGCGCGTGCTTGATTTGATCGAGTCGCACCGCTCGACGATCGTGTTCGCCAACTCGCGCCGCCTGGCCGAGCGACTGACCGCACGCCTGAACGAACTCGCGGCCGAACGGGCCGGGTTCGGCCCGCCGGACCAGCCACCACCGGCCGCGATGATGGCCCAGGCCGGCTCGGGTCATCCGGCCAACCCCGACGGACCGGCGCCCGTGGTCGCCCGGGCCCACCACGGTTCGGTCTCGCGAGAACAGCGCTCAATAGTCGAGGAGGAGCTGAAGGCCGGCACCCTGCCCGCCGTCGTGGCCACGTCGTCGCTCGAGCTGGGGATCGACATGGGGGCGGTCGATCTTGTCGTGCAGGTCGAATCGCCACCGTCGGTGGCCTCCGGTCTGCAGCGCATCGGCCGGGCCGGTCACCAGGTCGGCGCGGTGTCGCGGGGCGTGATATTCCCCAAGTACCGCGGCGATCTGGTCGAGACGGCCGTGGTGGCCGAGCGGATGCGCTCGGGCGAGATCGAGTCGATGCGCTACCCCCGCAACCCTCTCGACGTGCTGGCCCAGCAGATCGTGGCCATGGTCGCGATGGATTCGATGACCGTCACCGAGGTGGACGAACTGGTGCGCCGGGCGGCGCCGTTCACCGGCCTGCCGGCGTCCGCGCTGACCGCGGTGCTGGACATGCTGGCCGGACGCTATCCCTCGGACGACTTCGCCGAACTAAGGCCGCGCTTGGTGTGGGACCGGGTCACTGACGACCTGACCGCCCGTCCGAGCGCCCAGCGGCTGGCCGTCACGTCAGGCGGCACCATCCCCGACCGCGGCATGTTCGGGGTCTTCCTGGCCACGGGTGAAGGCCCGGGCCGGCGGGTCGGCGAGCTCGACGAGGAAATGGTCTACGAGTCCCGCGTCGGCGACGTGTTCCTGCTCGGGTCGTCGTCATGGCTGATCGAGGACATCACCCATGACCGCGTGCTGGTGACCCCGGCGCCGGGCCAGGTGGGCAAGATGCCGTTCTGGAAGGGTGATTCTCCCGGTCGCCCGGCTGAGCTGGGCCGCGCGCTGGGTGCGTTCGTGCGCGAACTGGTCGCCGCCTCGCCGGCCGACGCCGAGGCCCGGTCCACCGCGGCCGGCCTCGACGCCTGGGGTACGGCCAACCTGTTGGCCTACCTGGGCGAGCAGAAGGCGGCGACCGGTCACGTGCCGGATGACCGCACGGTGCTGGTGGAACGATTCCGTGACGAGCTCGGGGACTGGCGGCTGGTCGTTCACTCCCCCTTCGGCGCCCCGGTCAACGCGCCGTGGTCGCTGATCCTGGCCGCGCGCATCCGGGAGCGGACCGGGCTCGAGGTGCAGGCCATGCATGCCGACGACGGGATCGTGCTGCGCCTGCCCGAGACCGACGGCGAGCCACCGTCGGCCGACCTTGCCGTCTTTGAAGCCGACGACGTCGAGCGCATGGTCACCGCCGAGGTCGGCGGGTCGGCCCTGTTCGCGTCGCGGTTCCGCGAGTGCGCGGCACGGTCGCTCCTGCTACCCAAGCGCGACCCACGGCGGCGCGCGCCACTGTGGCAACAACGGCAGCGCGCGAACCAGCTGCTGCAGGTGGCCGGTGAGTACGGCCAGTTCCCGGTCGTCCTCGAGGCGATGCGCGAATGCCTGCAGGACGTGTTCGACGTGCCCGGCCTGCGCACGATCATGAGCGACATCTCGGCCCGCCGGGTGCGGATCGTCGAGGTGCAGACCGAGCAACCGTCGCCGTTCGCCCGGTCGTTGTTGTTCGGTTACGTCGGCATGTTCCTGTATGACGGGGACGCCCCGCTGGCCGAACGCCGGGCGCAGGCCCTGTCGCTCGACTCGGCGTTGCTGTCGGATCTGCTCGGCTCGGCCGACCTACGTGACCTGCTCGACGCCGAGGCGCTGGCCGAGGTGGAGCAGGAACTCCAGCGTCTTACCGAGAACCGGTTCGCCCGCGGTGTCGACTCGGTGCACGACCTCCTGCGGGGCCTGGGTGATCTGAGCACGGCCGAGGCGTTGGCCCGTGGCGCGACGGCGGACGACCTCGTCGAGCTGGAGACGACGCGCCGGGCGATCCGGATCCGGGTGGCCGGCACGGAACGGTGGCTGGCCATCGAAGACGCGGGCCGGGTCCGGGACGCCCTCGGCGCCGCGCTGCCGGTGGGGGTGCCGGAGGCGTTCACCGAACCGGTCCGCGATCCGCTGGGCGACCTGATCGCCCGCTTCGCCCGCACCCACGGCCCGTTCCACGCCGCCACGGTGGCCGAACGGCTCGCCCTCGGCGTTGCCGTGGTGACCTCGACGCTCGACCGCCTGCGGGCCACGGGACGGCTCGTACAGGGCGAGTTCCGCCCGGGCGCCGCCGGTACGGAATGGTGCGACGCCGAGGTACTGCGGGGGATCCGCCGTCGATCACTGGCCGCACTGCGCAAGGAGATCGAGCCGGTGCCGCCGCAGACGCTGGGCCGGTTCCTGCCGGCATGGCAGGGCATCGGAGGAGCGGGCGGCGCGACCCGGGCCCGCGGCTCGGACGCCCTGCTGCGCAGCATCGAACAGCTGGCCGGGGTGCCGTTGCCGGCCAGTGCGCTGGAGACTCTCGTCCTCCCCGCCCGGATCGCCGGGTACACCCCGGCCATGCTCGACGAGCTCACCGCAGCCGGCGAGGTTGTCTGGGCCGGCGCCGGCAGCCTGGCCGGGAAGGACGGGTGGGTGGCCCTGGCCCCGGCGGAGGCGGCCGAGCTCTTGCTGCCCCCACCGACGGAAGGCGACGACGGCGAAGTCCATCGGGCCGTGCTGGACCTGCTCGACGGCCAGCAGGCCCTTTTCTTCCGAACTATCTCCGCTCACGCCGCCGCGACGGTGCCCGGTGCGACCGACGCCGACGTGAGCCGCGCGCTGTGGGACCTGGTCTGGTCCGGACGCCTGACCAACGACACCTTCGCCCCGGTTCGGGGACTGCTGGGCGGGGCCCACTCCGGCACCCACTCCCGCCCCGCCCGCCCACCGCGAGCCCGGTTCGGTCGGTACCGGGGACTGGCCCCGGCGGCCGTCCGGGACGCTGAGGCCGCGGCCCGCGAAGCCGCCGGCGGCACCCCCGGTCGCACCCGGTCCGGACCCAACCAGGCCGGGCTGATGACCGGGCGGTGGTCACGCCTGCCCGACCGGGTGAGCGACCCGACGCTGCTCGGCTACGCCGCGGCCGAGGCCCTGCTGGACCGGCACGGCGTCGTCACCCGCGGTGCGGTGGCCGCGGAGCGCCTGCCCGGCGGATTCGCCGCCGTCTATCCGGTGCTGAAAGCGGCGGAGGAATCTGGTCGGGCTCGACGGGGCTACTTCGTCGACGGCCTCGGCGCCGCGCAGTTCGCCATGCCCGGTGCGGTCGACGCGCTGCGGGCCCGGGCCGAGGACGCGCAGGCGAGCCGTTCCAGCCCGACCCCGACCCCGGCCCTGGTCCTGGCCGCCACCGACCCGGCCAACCCGTACGGAGCGGCGTTGCCGTGGCCGGTCCGGGGAACGGTTGCGGACGGCTCGGACGATCCGGACCCCACCGCCGACGCTCTACCGGCACCCCGGCTGGCACCGATAGCGGCACCCACGCTGACTGGACCCGCGCCGGCCGGACCCACGCAAACTGGACCCACTCTGGGTGCGCCCGCGCTGGCTGGACCCGACTTGGCTGGATCCACGGTCCCCGGCGCCGTGCTGGTGCCGGCCGCCCTGATCCGTGCCAAACGGGGGCACCAGCCCGCTCGCAAAGCCGGCGCTCTGGTGGTGCTGGTCGGCGGTGCCTGCGTGCTCTACGTCGAACGCGGCGGACGCACCCTGCTGTCGTTCACCGACGACCCGGATGTGCTCACCCCGGCCGCGGACGCGCTGGCGCTCGCCGTGCGCGAGGGCATGCTCGGCAAACTGGCTGTGGAGAAGGCCGACGGTGCGCCGGTCGTCTCCTCCAGCCTGGGCGATGCGCTGTCCGCGGCCGGTTTCCGCCCGACCCCGCGCGGCCTGCGGCTGCGGGGCTGAGGCGTGCCCGAAGGCGACACCGTGTGGTTGACCGCCCACCGCCTCGACGCCGCCCTGTCCGGGCGGGTCGTCACCACGTTCGACCTGCGCATTCCCGAGCTGGCCCTGAGCGATCTCACCGGCGCCACGGTCACGGCGGTGCTCGCTCGGGGCAAGCACATCCTGATTCGTTTCGACGACGGCCACACCCTGCACAGCCATCTGCGCATGGACGGTTCCTGGCGTATCGACCGGGCCCGGACGACGTCGCGGGGCGGCCGGCCGCCGCGCGGTCGAGGGAGCCGGACGCCGGCGAGTGACCGCGAACCCTTCGACGTCCGCGCCATCATCGGCAACGCCGAATGGGTCGCCAAGGGTGCCCGAGTACATGACCTGGAACTGGCCCGCACCGACGACGAGGCGCGCTGGGTCGGCCACCTCGGCCCGGACGTCCTCGGCCCCGATTGGGACGTCGCGCAAGCCGCGGCCAACCTCGCCGCCGACGACCGGCCGTTGGTCGAGGCCCTGCTCGACCAACGAAACCTGGCCGGGGTCGGCAACATGTACGCGGCCGAGCTGATGTTCCTGGCCGGCGTGCACCCGCTGACGCCGGCCAAGGACGTGACCAAGCTCGACACGGTCGCCCGCACCGCGTTCAAGGCCCTGCGCGCCAACCGCGACCACCCCGAGCAGTCGACCACCGGCCGGACCGCTCGCGGCGAGCAGCACTGGGTCTACCTGCGTACCGGGCAGCCCTGCCGCCGTTGCCGCACCGCCATCGTCGCCGGCGAATTCGGCCAGCCGCCCCGGCAACGCAACACCTTCTGGTGCCCGCATTGCCAGCCCGCGCCCGGCGGCGCCTAACCACCAGGTGGGACCGCCCGCTGCTGGATACCTCCACACCCGGGATAGGCCCGACGCCGGTGCCGCTACCGTCGGTGCGTTCCGACGACCGAGCCGAGCAAAGGACTGCGCATGAACGACCAGGCCAGCACACCGAAGTGGTGGCAATCGGCCGTGGTCTACCAGATCTACCCGCGCAGCTTCGCCGACGGTGACGGCGACGGTATCGGCGACCTGGCCGGCATCGTCAGCCATCTGGACTATCTGGCCCGACTCGGAGTCGACGTCATCTGGCTCTCGCCCGTCTACAGGTCTCCGCAGGACGACGCCGGCTACGACATCAGCGACTACCAGGACATCGACCCGCTGTTCGGCACGCTGGCCGAGTTCGACCAGTTGCTCGACGCGGTGCACGAACGGGGCATGAAGCTGGTGATGGACCTGGTCGTCAACCACACCTCGGACGAGCACCCGTGGTTCGTCGAGTCCCGTTCCGAGCGCGATAACCCCAAGCGGGACTGGTACTGGTGGCGCCCGCCCCGCCCTGGGCACCAGGCCGGCGACCCGGGCGCCGAGCCCACGAACTGGGAGGCGGCGTTCTCGGGTCCGGCCTGGGAGCTGGACCAGGCCAGCGGCGAGTACTACCTGCACCTGTTCTCGCGCAAGCAACCCGACCTGAACTGGGAGAATCCCCAGGTCCGCCACGCGATCTACACGATGATGCGCTGGTGGCTCGACCGCGGCGTCGATGGCTTCCGGATGGACGTCATCAACATGATCTCCAAGAACCCTGCCTTGCCGGACGGCCCGCTGATCGGCGACGGTCCGCTCGGCGACGGCGGAGCTTCGTTCATGACCGGACCGCGCATGCACGAGTTCCTGCACGAGATGTACGTCCAGGTCTTCGCCGGCCGGACCGAGCAGCTGCTCACCGTGGGCGAGATGCCGTCGGTGACCGTCGAGCAGGCCCGCCTGTTCACCGACCCGGCGCGCGAGGAGGTCGACATGGTCTTCCAGTTCGAGCACGTCGACCTCGACAGCGGCCCCGGCGGCAAGTGGGATCTGAGCCCGTTCCGGCTGCTGGACCTGAAGGCGTCGTTCGGGCGCTGGCAGGCCGGTCTGGGCGACGTCGGCTGGAACTCCCTCTATTGGGACAACCACGACCAGCCGCGTGTGGTCTCGCGTTTCGGCACGGACGACCCGCGTTACCGGGTGCCGGCGGCGAAAATGCTGGCCACCGTCCTGCACCTGCACCGCGGGACGCCGTACGTCTATCAGGGTGAAGAGCTGGGCATGACCAACGCCCCGTTCGCCACGATCGCGGACCTGCGCGACATCGAATCGGTGAACCACTACGCCCAGGCCGTCGCCGCGGGTGCGGACCCGGCCTACGTGATGACCGCGCTGCGGCGCAAGAGCCGCGACAACGCCCGCACCCCCGTGCAGTGGGACGGCTCCGCGAACGCCGGCTTCACCACCGGCACGCCGTGGCTGGCGGTGAACCCCAACTACGGGCAGATCAACGCCGCGGCCCAGGTCGATGACCCGGATTCGGTCTTCAGCCACTACCGCAGCCTGATCGCGCTGCGCCACCGCGAGGCCGCCGTAGCGCTGGGCAACTTCACCATGCTGCTCCCCGACGACCCCACCGTGTACGCGTTCACCCGCCGGCTCGACGACGTCGAATTGCTCGTGCTCGGCAACTTCTCCGACGAGGAGTCGGACGCGGCCGAGGGGATCGACGATGCTCGCGCCTGGGCCGCCGGCGAGGTCGTTATAGCCAACTACGCGCCGCCGCCGCGCCCGGATCTCACCCTGCGTCCGTGGGAGGCCCGGGTTTACCGCCGGACGGACGCGGTCGTGGGGTAACCGGTCGTGACGGAACCGGTCGTGACGTAACCGGTCGCGCCCAGCCCGACGCCCCCGAGGCGGCCGGGTGGGCCTATGGCACCGACCTCGCCTACCTGCGCGTCCTGCCGCTGATCCTCAGCCACGGTTGGCCGGACTCGTTCTGGCGTTACACCAAGGTCATCCCCCTGTTGACCGACCCCGGCGACGTCGAGCGCAGCTTCACCAGGGACGAGATCCGCACCAACGTCACGATCTACTGGCTGACGGCCACGACCGGCTCGTCGATGCGCATGTACCACGCGAACGCGGCCATCCCGCCCGAACAGCATGCCCGCCGGGTCGAGGTGCCTTCCGGCTTCGCCATCTTCGCCGGGCGACGTCGTCCGCCCGCAGCGGGCCTGGCTGGAGCGCACAACCAACCTGGTCCGGATGACCGAGCCGGCCCGCGGCGGGCACTTCGCCCCGTTCGAGGAGCCGGAGCTCTACGCGCAGGAGCTGCGCGACTTCTTCCGCCCCTACCGCCCGACCGGCTGAGATCCCACTCCGCTCGGGGCGAGGGCCAGGTGACCGGCCCCTGACTCAGCCGAGCCGTTGCGCCATCGCGGCGGCGTAGGCGGCCGGAGTCTGGCCGATCGCGGCGCGGAAATCGCGCACGAGGTGAGCCTGGTCGGCGTAGCCGAGTTGATCGGCCACCTCGGCCCAGACCACCGCCTGCCCATCGCGGACGAGCTCAGCCGCGTCGAGCAAACGGTACCGGCGCAGCACCCACGTCGGTGACACCCCGGCGTGTTCGCGGAACATGCGTTGCAGCGTCCGTGCCCGCAACCCGGCTGCCGCCGCCAGCTCGTCAACTCGACGCAGCGTGCGGTCGGTCTCGGCGTGGCGGGCGACCGCCGTCACCTCCGTGGCCGCGGCGACCCGCTCGGGCGGGGCCTTGTCCAGCTGGCCGACCAGTTCGACGCCCAGTCGCGCAGCCTTGCCCGCCACGGCCGAGATAGCGACGACATCGGCCACCAGGCGTTCGGCGTCCACGTCCATGACCTCGGCCAACGGCACCGACCGGTCGTTGTACGTGGCGACCGAGGTCCGCACGAACGGCCCGAGCCCACCCGGGCGAGTCTTGGCCGCGACCGCGCATCCCCGCCCGGTCAACTCGCGCCCGTACAACCGGCGCGAGACGCCGTACAGGCGGGCCTCGACGGCCCCGCTGACTTCGGGCGAGATGCTGATGTTGGCGCCGGGATGCGTCAGCACGTCCTGGTGGAACGATTCCCCCGGTCCGAAGTCCCACTCCACCGCCCAGAACCAGTCGATCAGGTCGACCAGTGCGGGCGGTGCGGCGTGGCGGGTGAGCGTCATCCGCTGCTGCAGGCGAGCCGGGTCGATGATCCCGCGACTGTCCCGCTCAACCGGCGCCGGATGCTGAACGTTCACGAGCCCGCCTCCGGCGTGAGCATCGCAGCGAGCGCCAGCGAGCGAGGAGCGGAGCGCCGGCGGCCGGCGGATTGCTCGTGCACGCGGTGAGGTTACTGACGCGAATGTTCAAGCCCGCCTCCCTGTCCTGCGCCTAGCGTGTTCAAACATGGACGCGCTAGACACCGAAGCCCTGCTGCAACCCGTGCTGGACGACCTGGCGGTCGTGGTCGACGGGATCGAACCTGACCAGCTGTCCGGCCCGACGCCCTGCACCGAACGGGATGTGGCCACCCTGCGCAGCCACACGATCGGGTGGCTGGACGCCTTTGCCTCCGGGTTCGCCGACCCGAACGGAAAGGCCCCGCTGGAACACGTCGAGGACTTCGCGGTGGACAAGGCGGGCACCCAGGTCCGCGACGCGGCGAAACGACTCGACGCGGCGATCACCGACGGCGCCGGCGAACGACCGCTGTTCATCGGCACCAGCTCCATGCCAGGTGAGATGTCGCTGTCGATGATCCTGTGGGAGTACGTCGTCCACGGCTGGGACCTGGCCCGGGCCACCGGCCAGGACTGGACGCCCGACACCGCTGCGGTCGAAGCCGCGCTGGAGTTCGCGCCCGGCATGTTGACGCCCGACTTCCAAGGTGAGGGCAAAGCATTCGCGCCCCCCGTCCCCGTCCGCGAAGACGCGGCCCCGCTGGACCGCCTGCTCGGGCTGTCCGGTCGCGACCCGGCCTGGACTCCTCCGGCCTGACCCGAACCCGAAGTTGTTCGACCTTCAGGAGGCGATCGCCCACTGCAGGTCGAACAGCTGGGTGGGTCAGACCGTGTCGGTGTGCGGCTGCGCAGCCGGAGCGGCCGTCTCCGGCGACGCGGAGCCGTTGGCCGAGCCACCCTCGATGGCCGAGGCCGGGGTCCCGCTCGTCACGGCCTGGGTCTCGGGGTGCAGCGACGCGCGCAGCTCTTCCAGGCGGGCCGAGCCGGCCATGTCCACCGTGGCTCGGCGGACCTCGAGCATCCGTCCCTCGACCGAGTTGTGGGCCAGATCCGCCTGCCCGAGCGCGTTGGCGTAACGCCGCTCGATCTTGTCGCGCACCTCGTCCAGCGACGGGGTGTTGCGTGGCGCGGCCAGCTCGCTGATCTGGTTCAGCGACGCGGAGACCTGCTCCTGCATCTTGGCCTGTTCGAGCTGGCTGAGCAGCTTGGTGCGCTCGCTGAGCTTCGCCTCGAGCATCATCGTGTTGTTCTGTACGGCCTCACGGGCCTGCCCGGCCGCGGACAGGGCCTGGTCGTGCAGCTGCTTGAGGTCCTGGATGCCGGACTCGGCCGTCACCAGTTGGTTGGCGATGGTCTGGGCGGTCGACTCGAAGTCGGCCGCCTTGGCGGCATCGCCGTCGGCCCGGGCCTTGTCCGCCAGGATGAGCGCCTGGCGCGCCTGCGACTTAAGGTTCTCGACCGTGCCGAGCTGGCGATCCAGCTTCATCTCGAGCTGACGCTGGTTTCCGATCACGTTCGCGGCCTGCCGGCTCAGTGCCTCGTGCTCGCGCTGGGCGTCCTGGATGGCCTGCTGGATCTGGATCTTCGGGTCGGCTTTCTCGTCGATCTTGCTGTTCGACCACGCGGTCATGTAACGCCAGGCCTTGATGAACGGGTTGGGCTTTGCCATGGTCGCGCTCCCTGCCTACCTTTCGCTGACTAGCACTGGACGACGTCGACCCGGCACGCACCGCGCAAAGGCTGGCGTCGAGTGAAGGTCCATGCTGCCACGCGTCCGCACGCGCTCACCACACCGTCCCGGCGCGATGGCGGACCCGACCCGCGCCGGTCGGTCAGGAAGCGGGGACGCTCGAACGGCTGATGCCGCGTTTGGTCGCACCGGGCTGGACCGGCCCGGATGGAGGCGCGAGCCGAGCGCCGGCCGCGGCCGGGTTGGTCAAGCGCCGCGGGGCGGACGTCGTCAGCCGGGGCGGGACGCCGACGGTGGTGCCGCCAATTACGCTGGCGGCGTGGCGGGCCACGTCGACCCGCTTCTCTTCGCGGCGCATAGTGTCACTGACCTCGGCGAACAGGTCGGAAAGACGGACGTCCAGAGCGGCACAGATGGCGGCCAACAGTTCGGAGGAGGGCTCTTTCTGACCGCGTTCGATCTCCGACAAATAGCCCAGACTCACTCTGGCCGCGGTCGACACCTGCCGCAGCGTGCGCCGCTGGCGCAGTCGAGTGGCTCGGATCGTTTCGCCGATCACCTGCCGGATAACCGCCATGCCGACCTCCTCTCCTGCCCGCTCTCGCCTGTCTTGCACCGTACAGCCCGCGTGTTTCGGGCCGGTGACTATAGGCCCGACACGCATAGGTTCGTTACCTGACGCCAGATCGGTCGGATTCTTCTTGGTTGAAGGGGTTCTCAGGCCCCGGACTTCAGCGTAGCTCCGTGCAGCTCCGCTGGTCATTACGTTGTTACAACGCTCGGGAGTAGGAACGTGATTCCCGGTCCAGGAGTTCCAACGCCGCGTCCACCGCCGCGCGGCGGATCTCGCTCCTATCGCCGGTGAGGTCGCGGCGGGCCACGGTCTCCCCGTCCGGGCCGGCCAACGCGACGAACACCGTGCCGACCGCCATCCCGTCCTGTTCGTCCGGCCCGGCGACACCGGTCACGCCGAGCCCGAAGGTGGCTCCCAGCCGGGTGCGCACTCCGCGAGCAAGCCCCAGGGCCACGTCGGCGTCCACCGCGCCGCGCGCAGCCAGCAGCTCACCGGATACCCCGGCCAGCGTCTGCTTCAACTCGGTCGCGTACACCACCAACCCGCCGCGCATCACCGCAGACGCGCCGGCGGTGTCGGTCAACGCGGCGCACAGCAGGCCGCCGGTGAGCGATTCGGCGACTGACACGGTGGCCCCGGCAGCCTCCAGCCGCTGCTGTAAAGCCGGCAGGTCCACGGCGAAACTCACGAGCCGGACCGGCTTACGTGTGCGGCGGGTCTGCGGGCCCGGCCCTTGCGCCGCAGCGACACGGCGCGGGCCACGTAGTCGACGCCGGTGATGACGGTGAGGATGAGCGCGGCGGCCATGACCACGGCGGCGAGCGCGTGCAGCGCACCGGACAGGGGCAGCACGTACAGCCCGATGGCCACGGCTTGGAGCAGCGTCTTCACCTTGCCCCCGCGACTGGCCGGGATCACGCCGTGCCGGATCACCCAGAAGCGCAGGCCGGTGACGGCCACCTCGCGGGCCAGGACGACCACGGTGACCCACCAGGCCAGCTCACCGAGGACCGACAGGCCGACCAGGGCCATGCCGATCAGGGCCTTGTCGGCGATCGGGTCGGCCAGCTTGCCCAGTTCGGTGACCAGGTGGCGGCGCCGGGCCAGCTCACCGTCTATCCGGTCGGTGATCGACGCGAACGCGAACACACCGCAGGCGGCGACGCGCCACCCGGTGTGATGCCCGCCGTCGGTGAACAGCACGACCGCGAACACCGGCACGAGCAGGATGCGCAGGAGCGTCAACGCGTTGGCGATGTTCCAGTCCGAGACCGTGTTGACCGGGTCGTTGATCGGGTCCGGCGGGGGCGGGCGCAGGGCCGCCGCGGTCAACCGGGCTTCAGCTGAGGACAACCGGCCCTCGGCCGTGGTGAAACGTGGCGCGCCGTCGGTGGCCGTGTCGCGTTTCGGACGTGGAGCGGTCACGGCCGGGCTCCGATCAGCTGGACGGTACCGGTCGGCGGCGCGACTCCATTCAGCCGCGCGGTGGCCACCCCCCGGGCCACCAGATCGACGCCGACGGTGTGCGTCACCACCGCGGAGACGACGTCGCCGATGCGGGCCTCGGGCGCGCTGACGCTGACCGTGCCGTCCTCCGGGCCCTGGTGCAGCGCGCGGCCGGTGCGCATCCCGTCCGCGGCGACGTCTTCGACCAGCACGGCCACCGTCTCACCGATGCGGTCCTCGGCCCGCTGGGTCACCAGCTCGTCGGCCAGCGCACTGATGTACTCGACCCGCGCGGCGATCTCGCCCGGGTCGAGTTGGCCGGCGAACGATTCCGCCTCGGTGCCGTCCTCGGCCGAGTACCCGAACACCCCGATGCCGTCCAGGCCGGCGGCGCCGAGGAAACCGGCCAGCTCGGCCACGTCGTCCTCGGTCTCGCCCGGGAAGCCGACGATGACGTTGCTGCGCGCGCCTGCGGTCGGCGCGAGCGCGCGGGCCCGGGCCAGCAGGTCGAGGAATGCATCGGTTCCGCCGAAGCGCTTCATCCGGCGCAGCACGGTGGGGCTGGCGTGCTGGAACGACAGGTCGAAGTACGGCGCGATGCCGGGCGTGGCCGCGATGACCTCGATCAGCCCGGGTCGCAGCTCGGCCGGCTGCAGGTACGCCACCCGCACCCGGTCGACGCCCTCAACCGCGCCGAGTTCGGGCAGCAGCTTCTCCAGCGTGCGCAGGTCGCCGAGGTCCTTGCCGTAGGACGTGGAGTTCTCGCTGACCAGGACGACTTCGCGCACGCCGGTACCGGCCAGCCACCGCGCCTCGGCCAGCACGTCGGCGGGCGGGCGCGACACGAACGATCCACGGAACGACGGGATGGCACAGAACGTGCAGCGCCGGTCGCAGCCCGACGCGAGCTTGAGCGAGGCCACCGGGGACGTGTCCAGGCGCTTGCGCCCGCCGCTCGAGCCCAGCCCGGCCGGCAGCCAGGCGTGCCCGGGCACGGCCACCTCGGCCACCGCCCGGGGACGCTGGGTCGGGCTGATCGGCAGCAACGTGCGCCGGTCGCGGGGTAGGTGCGTTTCGATCACGCGGCCGGCGACGACGTCGTCGAGCCGCTCCGCGATGTCGGCGTAGGAGTCGAAGCCGAGCACGGCGTCGGCCTCGGGCAGGGAGTCGGCCAGCTGGCGGCCGTACCGCTCGGCCAGACACCCGACGGCGACGACCTTGGCGCCGGTGTCCGCGGCGGCCAGCACCGCGTCGATCGAGTCCTTCTTCGCCGCATCGACGAAGCCGCAGGTGTTGACGACGAGAACGTCGGCGCTGTCCTGCTCTTCGGTCAGCAACCACCCGGATCCGGCCAGTCGGCCGGCCAGCTCCTCGGAGTCGACCTCGTTGCGGGCGCACCCCAGGGTGACCATCGCGACGCGTTTGTCCGCCGCGGACGTAGGTGTTGGGGGCACACGCCGGAGGTTACCCGCGCGGACGCAATGCCCGGGAGCCCCAACACTCGGCGGTTCGGCGGTGGGAGGTCGGATACGTGCTTCTTAGCGCCCAAGCGGAGGCGCGGACCAGGTCGCGGCACACTGGTATGCATGCGACTGCGTACGGCGGGACTGGCCGTCATGACCGCGGCGGCGATGGCCGTGTCCGGCTGCAGTGGGGGGTCCGGCTCGAGCGGGCCGTCCACCACGCCCGCCGCCTCCTCGTCCACCCCGGCGTCTGCGGCCACGTCCACGACCGGGTCCGCGGCGAGCGGCCAAACGACGGCGGCGTCAACGACGTCAACGGCCACGCCGATCAGCGCGCGGGACTGGCCGACCTACCACGGCACCCCCGATCGGGCCGGCAAGTCGACGACCATGCCGGCGGCGAGCGGGGCGTTGCAGCTGCAGCACTCGCTGGACCTCGACGGAGAGGTGTTCGCCTCGCCGATCGTGGTCGGTGGGCTGACCATCGTGGCCACCGAGAACGACACCGTCTACGCCTTCGACCAGTCCTACCGGCAGGTGTGGAAACGGCGATTGGGTTCGCCGTCCCCGGCCGAGGAACGGCAGTGCGGTGACATCAACCCGCTCGGCATCACCGGCACCCCCGTGTACGACGCGTCCACCGGGCACGTCTACCTGGTGGCCGAGAACGGCGGTTCGGTGCGCCACGTGCTGTACGCGCTCGACCTGCGCTCCGGCGGGGTGGCCTGGAGCAAGGGCGTCGACCTGCCCGGGGTGAGCGCGCGGGACATGCAGCAACGCGGCGCGCTGGCCGTTGCGAACGGACGGGTGTGGGTTCCCTACGGGGCGCAGGCCGGTGACTGCGGCAACTACAAGGGCCGCGTGGTCGGGGTCCGCCTGGACGGCTCGGGCGACCCGAACTACTACAGCCCGCCGACCAAGCGCGGCGGCGGCATGTGGAACCCGGCCGGGTCGACCGTCGACCGCGCCGGGAACATCCTGGTCGTGTCGGCCAACGGGGCGGCGTTCCCGGGCGACGCGTACGACCACACCAACTCGGTGCTCGAGATCAACGGTTCGGCCGCGCTGCTGGATTCCTTCGCCCCGTCGGACTGGGCGGCCAACAACCAGGGCGACGTCGGCCTGGGTTCGCAGGGCGTCGCGTTGGTGGGCACGAAGTGGGCGGTCCTCGGCGGCAAGTCGGGCCCGGTCTATGTACTGCGGCAGGGAAAGCTCGGTGGCATCGGCGGGCAGGTCTCGGTGCAGGACATCTGCAAGTCCTTCGGCGGTGCCGCGGTGAACGGAAGCGTCGTCTACCTGCCCTGCACCGACGGCGTCCGCGCGGTCCGGGTGGACGACGCCGGGACGCTGCACGTGCTCTGGCATGCGTCGGACTCGATCACCGGCTCGCCCGTGCTGGGCGGCGGGCGGGTGTGGGTGCTGGACCCCGACGCGGGCGTGCTGCACAGCCTGGACCCGAGCAACGGCAAGAGCGTCAGCCAGGTGCAGGTCGGCAAGGCCAATCGCTTCGCCACCCCGGCCCTGTACGGCGCCGACGTCATCGTCCCGACCCTGTCCGGGGTGGCCGTGGTGCGCACGTCGTAGCGCGGGCTGCTGCTTTGCTGACGGGCGACCGCGCCGGCTCTCGATAGGCTGGCCGGATGCTCGAGGAGGCAGGCGTGCACCCGGCCGACACGGTGCTGGTGCGGCGGGCCCGGACCCCCGACGTGCCCGCGATCAAGGCGATCGTCGACACCTACGCCGGCGCCGGGCGGCACATGCTGGCCAAGGAACTGGTCACCCTGTACGAGAACGTGCAGGACTTCCGGGTGGCCGAATTGGACGGCGAGGTCATCGGGTGCGGTGCGGTGCACGTGCTCTGGGCCGACCTGGGCGAGGTGCGCACGGTCGCTGTCCGCCTCGACCGCCGTGGCCACCACTACGGCGACGGGATCCTCACCGCGCTGATCTCCCAGGCGCGCAAGCTCGGGCTGTCCCGGCTGTTCGCGTTGACCTTCCAGACCGCGTTCTTCGCCCGGCACGGCTTCGTCGAGATCGAAGGTTCCCCCGTCGATCCCGTTACCTACGAGGCGATGCGGCGCTCCTACGACCCGGGCGTGGCCGAATTCCTGCAGCTCGAGTACGTCAAGCCCAACACCCTGGGCAACACGAGGATGCTGCTCGCTCTCTGACCCTTTCCGAGTTGTTCGACCCACGGCGGTCGGACACCCGCCGTAGGTCGAACAACGTGCGATCAGGGCCGGACGGAGACGGAGACGGAGAAGGCGAAGTCGTAGGCCGTGCCTTTGGCGTTGCGGGCGTGCAGGCGCATCTCACCGCGCGCACCGGCCCACTTGCCGGAACCGCCGGTGATCGCCAGCACCGAGTCCTTCGTGTCGTAGAACGGACCCGACACGACCAGGGATCCACCGGTCAGCGTGGTCGTCCACGAGCACTCCCAGGCCTTACCGACCGCGGTGCGGATGCAGGAACCGTTGTCGGAGCCAAGCTTGACCTGGTTGGCGGCGTCGTAGATCGGGTTCGCGAACGCCAGCACGTCACCCAGGCTGTCGCCGGTCGGCCCGGTGTCGGCGACGGTGTCGGTCAGTGCGTGCTCGACCACGGTGAACCGTTGCGCCGAATGATGCTGGGCATGGTGACGGCCCGGGTCGGCCACCGCCGTACCGACCGCAGCCGCGCTGACGACGGCCACCGCGGACGCGGTGACGACAACGGCGAGAATCCTTTTACGCATGAGAGAACCCCGTTCGTGGTAGGTGCGTAGATACTGCACCCAATGAACGTCGAGGTGTTCGACCTGCGGCGTGGGCCAGCCCGCTGTAGGTCGAACTTGGCGCGCGTCGTAGGTCAGCCGGCGAGTTCGGCGTCGCCGCCGTTGCGCAGCGTGTAGAGCAGCCCGTCCAGCTCGTCGGGCTTGACCAGCACGTCGCGCGCCTTCGAGCCTTCCGACGGGCCGACGATCCCGCGCGATTCCATCAGGTCCATGAGGCGACCGGCCTTGGCGAAGCCGACCCGCAGCTTGCGTTGCAGCATCGAGGTGGATCCGAACTGGGTCGACACGACCAGCTCGACCGAGGCCAGGAACACCTCCATGTCGTCGCCGATGTCCTCCTCGACGTCCTTCTTGGCCGCGGCCGGCGCGGTGACGTCGTCGCGGTAGGACGGCTGGAGCTGCTCCTTGCAGTGGGCGACGATCGCGTGGATCTCCTCGTCGGTGACGAACGCGCCCTGGATGCGGGCCGGTTTCGAGGAGCCCATCGGCGAGAACAACCCGTCGCCCTTGCCCAGCAGCTTCTCCGCGCCCGGCTGGTCGAGGATGACGCGCGAGTCCGTGACCGACGAGGTCTTGAAACCCAGCCGCGACGGCACATTGGCCTTGATCAGGCCGGTGACGACGTCCACCGACGGTCGCTGGGTGGCGATCACCAGGTGGATGCCGGCGGCGCGGGCCAGCTGGGTGATGCGCACGATCGCGTCCTCGACGTCGCGCGGGGCGACCATCATGAGGTCCGCCAGCTCGTCGACGATCACCAGCAGATAGGGGTAAGGCCGGTAGACCCGCTCCGATCCCGGCGGCGCCACGAGTTCGCCCGAGCGCACCTTGCGGTTGAAGTCGTCGACGTGGCGCACGGCGCTGGCTTCCATGTCCTCGTAGCGCATGTCCATCTCGCGCACGACCCACTGCAGTGCGTCGGCCGCCTTCTTCGGGTTGGTGATGACGGGCGTCACCAGGTGCGGAATGCCCTGGTAGCCGGTGAACTCCACCCGCTTGGGGTCGATGAGCACCATGCGCACGTCGTCGGGCGTAGCCCGGGTGAGGACGGAGAGGATGAGCGCGTTGATGCAGCTCGACTTGCCCGCGCCGGTCGCGCCGGCCACGAGGAGGTGGGGCATCTTGGTCAGGTTGGCCAGGACCATCCCGCCCTCCACGTCCTTGCCGAGGGCGACCAGCATCGGGTGCCGGTCGCGCTGCGCGACGGGCGAGCGCAGGACGTCACCGAGCATGACGATCTCGGGGTCGCTGTTGGGGATCTCGACGCCGACCGCACTTTTGCCCGGGATGGGGCTGATGATGCGCACGTCCGGGCTCTTCACCGCGTAAGCGATGTTGCGCCCGAGCTGGATGATCCGCTCCACCTTCACCCCGGCGCCCAGCGTGATCTCGTACCGGGTGACGGTGGGGCCGCGGTTGAACCCCGTGACCGCACAGTCGACGCCGAACTCGGCGAAGACCTGGGTCAACGCGGCGATGACCTCGTCGTTGGCCTTGGTGTGGGCCAGGTGCGGGCTGCCCGCACCGAGCACGTCCAGGCGGGGCAACGTGTAGAAGCCACTGCCGTCGAGCAGTTCGAGCTGGGTGGCCTTACCGTCCCAGGCCCCGGTCGCCGGCGCGGCTTTGGGCGCCCGCGGCTTGCGGACCTTGGCCGCGGGTGTCGCTTCCTGGGTCTCGGCCGGGACGAACCTAGCGCCCTGGTCGGTGATCAGCGGCAGCTGGTCGGTGATGGCCTCAGCCAACGGGACGGCGACGGCGGCCGGCGCGGCGGGTGCCGCTGCGCGCGAATGACCGGACTTCGTAAACCGGCGCAGGATTTCACCCGGCAGGATCCCGCCGAACTTCCGGGGACGCGCAACGTCCGGGCCTCCCGGGCCTTCCGGCCCATCCGCTGAGACGGGTTCGGCCTGGCTTGCGGCGGCGTCCAGATCCACGTAAGAGTCGTCGTCGTTGGTCGATTCCGTCGCGCCGTCCGTGGACGTATCGCGACGCCGGCGCCGGCGCCGGCGCTGCCAGAGCTCGACGAACGGCTCGGCCAGGGTGGACAGCGGGGTAGCCGTGATGACGAGGACACCGAAGCAGCCGAGCAGGAACAGCACCGGCACGGTCACCGCGGCGCTCAGCGCCTTGGCCATCCCCCCGCCGACGCCCTGGCCGATCAGGCCACCGGCGTGAGCGATGCCGTGCTGGGTGCGCGGCGAGCCGGCCCAGAGGTGGAACAGGCCGAGGACGGCCAACGTCAACGCGGTCCAGCCCACGAGTAGACGTCCGCGCTGATCGGGACGGGGTGCCTGGCGCAGCATATGCACGCCGCCGCCCACCAGCAGCACGGGCAGCAGGTAGCCGAGGTTCCCGACGGTCATCCGCACCAGGGCCGCGATCGCGCCACCCACGGGGCCGGCCCGGTCGAACCACACCGCCGCGGCCAACACGAACGCAAGGGCCATGACGCCGAGCGCAGAACCGTCCCGGCGGTGCCCGGCGTCGAGATCACGGGCGGTCGCGGCGTTGCGGCCGACCGCCCGGGCGGCGCGTCCGAACAGACCGGCCAAACCGCGCCAGAACGTGGCCAACGCGCGGGCGATCGCGGCCAACACTCCCGGACCGCGACGGGGCGGACCACCACGTCCGGGCGCAGGACGTTTGGCCGGTGGGCGACGGCCCGAGGAGCGCGCCGGATCGCCCCGAGAACCGGTCCGGGACGGTGCTGAACGCGTCTTGACGCTGGATCCGTTGCTCACCGTCCCACGGTAACCGTCGACCAAAGCTTGAACCTTGAGGCGCGGCGCGTTTCGCTCAACGTGAAAGCCCGTTTGCGCCGGACCGATGTCGGCGCATGCTGGCCGAATGCGGCCGTTACCAGGGTTGTTAGCCAGGATTGCGCAGCTGTGGCCGTTCCGGGCCCGGGTGCCCGCGGGCGCCCGTCGACAACCGTGGCCGGCCCGCGAGGACGTGACCCGGACGGGACGGGGTCGACGGCAACGCGATGAGGGCGACGACGATGGCGGTGCCGCCGTGCGCGAACCGCGTCGTCCGAACGGCCCCGCGCCACGCTCGGGCGCGGGTGCCGCGCCCATCCCAGCGCCGCCACAACAGGTGCGGCTGCCGGCCGAGCCCGAACCGCGAGACCCCGGGTCCACGGAGGACCGGGACGGGGTCAATGTCCCGTAGGCAGGTCTGAGCCGCCCGGTTCACCTGGGCGAGGACGTCCTTGCCCCGCTGGTTGGTCTGATCCGTTACTTTCAGCGCGAGTGAGCGGGGCAATCCCGCACCGAGCCAGGGACCTCAGGAATCATTTGAGGCGTCGTTTCGCGCGGGCGCAGCGCAGAAGGTAGCCAGGGGTGGGCGGTATCCAGCCGAGCTGCAGACCCTGGCCGAGGTCGTCGCGCACCGCCCAGTGCTCGGTCACCTTGGCGTCGATGACGCGCTGCCAATGCGTCTGCCGGACCGCGAACGTCTTGCCAGTCGGCGCCCAGACGCGATCGACGTCGCCGCCGGGGGTGTAGAGCACGAAGTCGCCCGAGTGGCGGCCGCTCATAGTGGTGTCAATGACGACGATGTCGTTGTCCACAACGACGTGGTGGGTCTCGTGGGCCAGGTCGGCGAACGCCGAGCGCAGCCACTGCGCGGTGGCGAGGAACCCGGCCGGTCCGCCGGCCCGGCACGCGGGCGGTTCTATGTTGTCCTCCCGGTTGACGGCGTCGCGGTCGATCACCGCCTCGAAGTCGGCCAGGTCCCCGGTTGCCATGATGGACAGGCTGCGCAGTGCGACGTCGCGGGCGGTGGGCTTGGTGCTGGTACTCATGGCCTCTCACTTTCGATACAGTCGGACAGTAACTAACTGATAGGATGAGGCCGGTGACGGAGAACGTCAAGCCCCCGACGCCGGTCCGGCCAGGGTCTGGTTCCGTCCGGCGGCGGTACGACGTCACCCTGCGCCAGGAACAGGCGCGGGCAAGACGCCGGGACACATTGGCCGCCGCCCAACAGCTGTTCCAGGACCGCGGTTACAGCGCCACAACGATCGCCGACGTGGCCCGGGCGGCGGGTGTTTCTGCGGAGAGTGTCTACAAGAGTTTCGGCGGCAAGGCGGCGCTGCTGAAGGAGGTGTTCGACGTCGTCATGGCCGGCGACGACGAGCCAGTGGCCGTTGCCGAGCGCGCCGGGGCGCAGGCGATCCGAGCGGAGCCCGACGTGCGCCGCAAACTGCTCAGCTACGCCGACCAGGCCGCGGTCCGGGCCAACCGGTCGGCGCCCATCCAGCTCGTCATCCGCAACGGCGCATCAAGTGATCCGGATCTGCAGCGGCTCTGGGCGCAGCTCACGGAGCAGCGCCTGGTCGGTATGACGATGCTGGCGAATCACCTCGCCGACAGCGGCGGGCTGAGGGTCGGCCCCGACCAGGCCCGCGATGTGTTGTGGACCTGCATCTCGATTGAGGTCTACGACCTACTCGTGCTCCAGCGCCACTGGAGCCTGGCCGCCTTTACCGACTGGCTCGGCCGAACCCTTATCGCCTCTCTGGTGGGCGACTGACTCGTTAAGGCGCGGTCGGCAGGCCGGCTGCGGTCAGATCCGCGCGCAGGTGCGAGATCTCGTGCTCGGTGGCGTCGACCAGAGGGGGCCGCACCGACCCGACCGGACGGCCGACCAACGCCAGGCCGGCCTTGACCAGGATGCAGCCCTGGGTGGCGAAGATGCCGCGGTAGATCGGCAGCAACTCCTGGTGCCGCCGTACCGCTTCGGCAGTGTCCCCGCGCTCGAACGCCTCGATCATGGCTCTGGTGCCCACCCCGCTGAAATGGGTGGACGTGCCGACGACGCCCACGCCGCCGACCGCGAGCAGGGGCAGCGTCATCCCGTCGTCGCCGGAGTAGAAGGCCAAACCGGTCTCGGCCATCACCTGGCTGCTGGCGATCAGGTCACCTTTGGCGTCCTTGACGGCAACGATCCGGTTGTGTTCGGCCAGTCGCAGCATGGTGTCGGTGGCGATCGGGGTACCGGTGCGGCCAGGAATGTCGTAGAGCATGACCGGCAGGTCGGAGGCGTCGGCGACGGTGCGGAAGTACTGCAACAGCCCGGCCTGCGGCGGCTTGGAGTAGTAAGGCGTGACGACGAGGACGCCGTGTGCGCCCGCCTTCGCCGCCGCCTGGGCCAGGTGGACGCTGTGTACCGGATCGAACGTGCCGACGCCGGTGAGCACCTGCGCCCGATCGCCCACCGCGTCCACGACCGCGCGAACGAGGTCGGACTTCTCGTCGTCGGTGGTCGTCGGTGACTCGCCGGTCGTGCCGTTGACGACCAGGGCGTCGTTGCCCATCTCATCGACCAGGTAGGTGGCCAGTGCAGCGGCGGTATCGAGGTCGAGCGCTCCGGCCACGTCGAAGGGCGTGACCATCGCCGTCAGCACCCGCCCGAACGGCGCCCGTTCGCTCATGCCGGCAATGTTAGTCCGCACGCCGGGCCAATTTCGGGACGGCCGACGGACGGCGCCATGATGGCGTGGTGCGCGTTGTCGTGGTGTCGGACACCCACGCCCCCCGGTTCTGGAAGGCGTGCCCGCCCGGTCTGATCCCGCAGCTGAAGCGCGCCGAGCTGATCCTGCACGCGGGCGACGTCTGCGTTCCGTCCGTGCTGGACACCCTCGCCGAGTACGCGCCGGTGCGGGTCGTGCTGGGCAACAACGACGGCGCGGACGTGGCCGCCTGGGGCGCACCGGAGACCGCGGAGTTCGAGATCGACGGTCTGCGGGTGGCCATGGTGCACGACAGCGGCCAACGCGACGGCCGGCTCGCCCGATTGCGGCGTCGGTTCCCGTCCGCGGACCTGGTCGTTTTCGGCCACTCGCACATCCCGATGGACATCGCGGGCGGCGGCCTGCGCATCCTCAACCCGGGCTCGCCCACGGACAAACGCCGACAGCCGCAGGCCACGTTCGCCGTGCTCGAGATCGCCGACGCGGTTATCCACAGGGCCGAAATCATCGCCCTCGGTTGAGCGACGATGGCTCCTGCGTCGGCCGCCGTCGACGCGCTTCCCGCCAGATGAGGAGCCCCCGTGCCCGGCTTCGACGTTTCTCCCGCCGAGCTGCGGTCGACCCGCATGTTCGTCGACTCGGTCGCCCAGGACGTGATCGCCGAGGTGTCGGCGGTGCGGCGCGACGTCGATGACCTGCTCGGCTCGGGCTGGACCGGCCGGTCGGCGAGTACGTTCGCCGGCGGATGGGCGGACTGGCAGACGGCGGCGCGAGACACGCTGCACGCGCTGGACACGATGGCCGAGTTACTCGGTCTGGCCGGTCGCGATTACACCGACAGCGACGCGTTCGTGACCTCGCGCTTCGAGAAATTCGCGTCCTGATGGGATCCTCGTACTCGGTCGACCTCGACCGCATGGTTGACGTGGTCGAGCGGATGGCCAAGTTCGACACTGCCCTGGACGCGCATCTGGAGAGGCTCGACCGGCGTATCACCCGGCTGCACACGACCTGGACCGGGGACGCCGCGCGCGCCCAACGCGAGGCGCACGAGGAGTGGATGCACGCGGCCACGAGCATGCGCCAGGCGCTGGCCACGATGCGATCGATCACCAAGACCGCGCACGGCAATTACCACGGCGCCATGGCCGCGAACGTCCGTATGTGGGACGCGGTTTCGTGAGTATTGCTGTTGATCCGGATCGGATCGAGGACGCGGCGGATGAGTTCGCCCTCGCCGTCGCCCCGGCGGTGGACGCGGCCCTGTCCACGTTGTCCACCGGGCTGGCCGGGTCCTGGTCGATGGCCGGTGACGACGTCGCCGGCAACGCCTGGGCCGGCGCCTACGACCACGCCGCCGCCACCGTGATGGGCGTCGGCGCCGACGTCACCAACAGCTCCTACACGATCGCCGGGCTGCTCGAAATGACCTGGGGCAACCACGCCCGCGCCGAAGCCGACTCCCACCCCGGCGGCACCCCCTCCTCCGGGTACCCCCGCACCCTGAACTACGCCGACACCCACGTCCCCACCTACGACATACCCACCGCCGACGGCGGCTACGTCGGTGAACCCGTGGGCTGGCACCTCATCAGCGCCGCCGTCGGCTACACCTGGCCCGGCGGACACCAAGACCGCCTGCGCACCGCGGGCCGCGCCTGGGGCGCCGCGGCCACCTCACTACGCTCCGCCGCCACCCTGGTCCCTCCCGCCGTGTCCGCCCTGCAAGAACAGCGATCCCCCGAGATCGGCTGCGCCGTCACCGTCACCGCCGCCATGGAAACCCACATCACCGACCTGGCCGCCGCCTGCTCCGACCTGCACCGAGCCTGCGACGACTACGCCACCTTCCTCGACAAGGCCCACCACGACGCCGGCCGCGAACTGCAATCGCTGATCAGCTGGACCATCGCCATCGAAACCGGCGGCGCCCTGCTCGGCGTCGCCACCGCCGGCCTGGCCGAACTCGGCGCCCAAGGCGCCGAAGCCGGCCGCATCGGCCTCACCGCCGCCCGCGTCGCCGGCATCATCCGCGACCTCATCACCGCCGCCAAAGGAATCAGCACCACCATCACCCACGCCGCCACTCGTGCCATCGAGATCAGCCGCAAACTCAAACCCCTGCTCGGCGCCCGCCTCAGCCGCGCCACCA
The DNA here is from genome assembly GCA_964252015.1 of uncultured Jatrophihabitantaceae bacterium. Lineage (GTDB taxonomy): Bacteria > Actinomycetota > Actinomycetes > Mycobacteriales > Jatrophihabitantaceae > CAXSBR01. The sequence continues at coordinate 75,905 of CAXULW010000004.1, forward strand.
CACTAGCCGCCACCAAACTCCCCACCGAAACCACAACCGCCGAAGCCCTAGCCCAGAGCAAACTGCTCAAAGCCAAGCCGAACAACCGCGGACTTGACGCGACGGAACTAACATCAACCAAAACGGTGGCTGGCCACGGAAAGGACCTCAAGAAAAACGGAGACTTCGCGCGGCCCTTCAATGATTCGCGCCTACTGATCCAACAGATCATGGATGCAGTCCCGCCCACCCTCGATCCGCAGGGCGCACCGAACGTCCTGCGGTGGGACGCCCCAGGGGTGTTTCGTGGCTCGAAGGGAATCTGGGAGCTACTAGTCGATACGAAGACGAAGACGGTGTTTCATCTAATGTTCACGACTAAATAAGGGGGACCAATGAATTTTAGCGCGGCGGCCGGTGCTTCAATTTCAGGCGAACCTGTGTACGACCGAGCGGAATACTCTTTCCGCTTCGAACAGCTTGAGGTGGAGTCAGGCGAGGAGAGATTGATAGGTGACCGGACAAGTCTAGCGATCGGGACTCTCCAGGTGGAAGTCAACGCTGACAGCGGTGTAGCGCTATTCGTGTGGGGTTACCTGCCGTGGTTTGGTTGGGCCCGCCGCGCCCTCAAACCACCCGAGCTCCGGCCCGGCGTCGTCACTGCCCATGTTACCGGTGGGTTTACCGCAGGCGTCACTAAGAGACTGGCCGATGTTGGCGTATGGACGACAGCTTTCGACGAAGACTCCGGTTACGTGCAAATTTCGCCGGACCCTACGCGCGCTGACGACCAGACGGTCCTTATTGCGACGCGCACGAGCCTTGGTTTGGTAGGGGATGAACTTAATTCTATTTGGATAAAGCCAACATTCATCAACTCGACACCCGAAGACTTCTAGCCTCAACCGGCGTCGAGTCCCCAAATATGGTGCCTACGGACGACAATAGGCGTCTTACGAGAAGAGTCGTTGCCCGGACTTTAGCGATCGGACCCCTGTACTCGCTGACATCTCGCCTCGCGACGTGCTCGTTCCAAAAAAAGCACTCGACAGACCAGGTGTGATGAGTGTGTGCTGGAAAACGCTCGCGGGCTGAGCCATCTGCAACTGCAGGCCATTGCCGACCTCGAGGCGCGGACGGTCGCCGTCGACGGGGGGCGGCTGAAGCTGGAGTGGGGGTCGCTGCGCTCGCGGACCGGCGAGAACGTCGAGGACCTGCTCTGGTGGGACGACGACGTCCTGCTCGGATTCCTCGGTCTCTATTCTTTCGGCGCGCCGGCAGTCGAACTCGCCGGCATGGTCGATCCCGCGGCGCGGCGGCGCGGAATCGGCTCGGTCCTGCTGGACGCGGCGCGGCCGCTATGTGTCGAACGCGGTTACCAGCCCGTGCTGCTGGTGACGTCGCGAGACGCCTCCGCCGGTGAGTCGTTCGCACGCAGTCACGGCGGCGTCCTCGACCATTCGGAGCACGCCATGGTGCTGGCGGGCGAGCCCGCCGACGGCCCATCAGGACCTGAGGTGCGTCTGCGCCCGGCCGTCAATACCGACGTCAGCCGGGTAGTCGAACTGCTCGCCGACGGGTTCGGCTTCACGCCCACCGAGACGGAGATGCGACTCGACGGGCCGTCGGATCAGACGTTCATGGTCGACGTGGACGGAGCGGCGGTCGGCACGATGCGGGTGAACCACGAGGGCGACCGGGCCGGTATCTACGGGTTCGTCGTCGACCGCGAGCGGCGCGGGCAGGGTATCGGGCGAGCCGCGCTGCGCGAGGCCTGCCTGATGGTGCGCACCCGCGGCGCGACGGCCGTCGGCCTCGAGGTCGCGGTGGAGAACGAGCATGCGCTGGGCCTCTACACCTCGGTCGGCTTCACCCGGGTGACGACCGAGGACTACTACTCGCTGCCGCTGACCTGACCGCCACCGCGACGGCCAGCCACTCAGCCGGCCGGCCACTCAGCCGGCCGGCCACTCAGCCGGCCCAGGAAATGAGCAAGTCGGCCCGGTGCTTCTCAGCGTTCACCAGCGCGGCGTTGGCCTCGTCCGAGCGCATGACCCACTCCTGCGCCGCGTCCTCGTCTCGCCCGAAGTCGACGTGTCGCGCGATCAACGCACTCAACCGGGCCGATGGCGGCGGGTCGACGAACCAGGTCACGTCCAGCGCGGCGTGCACCTCAGGCCACAGCAATAGGTAATTGCCCTCGACGATCAGGACTCGCTGCCACCCCGCGACCGGGATCGATCCCGCTACGGCCGCGTCGAGTGCGCGATCAAAGCGGGGCAGGTAGATCGGTGGGCCATTCGGATCGGCGACCGGGCGCAGCCGTTCCAGCGTGGTCGCGAAACCGGTTCGGTCGAACGTGGGCGGGGCACCCTTGCGGTCGCTGAGCCCGAGCCGGGCCAGTTCCTCGTTCGCCAGGTGGTAGCCGTCCATCGGCACGAGGGCAGCCACATCGGCCAAGACGTCGACGAGCGCCTCCGCCAACGTCGACTTCCCCGCTCCGGGCGCGCCGGTGATCCCGATCAGCACGCGGGCCGAAGTGGCCGCGAGCAAGCCCCGCGCCTGCGCGGCCAGTTCCTCGATCGACGGGATCGTCAGCGCGTCCATGCCTGTCCCCATTCCCGTGGTCGCGGGTCGGCCAGCCAGGCCCGCGCACCTGCATACTCCACCCGCACGGTCGCCACATCGGCGGCGAACCGCAACACCTCCGGCCACCGGGCCAGCGCCCGACCCGCTCCTACCGCGGCCACCGCGAACGCCACCGCGCCGTGCAGGACGTCGCCGGCACCGTTCGTGTCGCCGCCGGCCACCGGCCGGACCGTGACCGTACCCGACTGCCCCGGCACGGCCCAGCGGATCGGGTCCGGACCCGCCGAGCAGGCCGCCGCGTCGGGTCCGCGGTCGACGAGCGCACCCGGATCGGCCGGAGCCCGGGCCGGAGCCCCGGCTGGCGCGCCGTCGAGAGCGAACGCGGCCGAGGCAACCACGAACTGTGACAGCGGCAGCAACGACGCGAACACCGGACGCCAGCGGCCGGCATCCAGCACGACGGGTACGCATTGCGCGCGCGCCGTCGAGCCGGCCGCCACGGCCAGCCCGGCGTGGTGGCCGTCGATCAGCACGACGTCGGCCGCGTCGACGGAGGCAGCCAGGCCTCCCGGGACGCTCAAGTCCACGGCGCCCGACGCGTCCGGCGAACTCACACTCCGCGTCCCACTCGCCTCCTGCACCCGGACCGCTGAGACGGGCGGCTCTCGGCCGTGGTCGGCCAGGTCACGCACGTTCACGCCACAGTGGGCCAGGTCCGCGCGGGCGATTTCGGCCAGCGGGTGCGTGCCGAGACCGGTCACCAGCGTGGCCTGGCCGCCCAACGCCGCGAACGCGATTGCGGCCACCGCCGCCGGTCCGCCCGCGACCAGCTCCTGCGCTCGCGCGGTGACCTTCTCGTCGGCACCGGGCAGACGGTCCAGGCGGTGGATCAGGTCCAGCGTGGTCAGCCCGACGAACAGCCCGCGCGGGGAGTCCATCGTCAGACGTCCACCTGAACCCGGTGCCCCGCTCAGCCCTCGCTGACCATCGGACTCGACGCGACCTCGGTGCCGTCGGGCAGGGTGGTGATCTCGAAGTCGGCGAACACGTTGGGCGCGACCCGGGAGAGCTCGCGCAGGCAGGCGATGGCCAACTGGCGGATCTCGACGTCGGCGTGTTCGGACGCGCGCATGGCCACGAAATGCCGCCACGCCCGGTAGTTGCCAGTAACGACGATCCGGGTCTCGGTCGCGTTGGGAAGCACGGCACGCGCCGCTTGCCGAGCCTGCTTGCGTCGCAGCGTCGCCTGCTCCACGTCGGCGAACTTCTTCTCCAACCCCTCGAGCAGGTCGCTGTAGGCGGCGATCGCGGCCTCACCAGCGGCGACGAACTTGGCGTGCAGTTCGGGGTCGTCGGCGATGACGTCGGGCTCGACCAGCGCGGCGTTCCGCTCGGGCACGTACCGCTGCGAGAGCTGGGAGTAGGAGAAGTGACGGTGCCGGATCAGCTCATGGGTCAGCGACCGGGAGATTCCGGTCAGGTAGAAGGTGACGCTGCCGTGCTCGAGCACCGAGAGGTGGCCGACCTCGAGAATGTGGTGCAAGTAGCCCGCATTGGAGGCGGTGGCCGGGTTCGGCTTGGCCCAGGACTGGTAGCACGCCCGACCGGCGAACTCGGCCAGCGCCTGCCCACCGTCGGTGTCGGTGTCCCAGGGCACGTCCTCGGGCGTCTCGAAGTGAGTCCAGGCGATGACCTGAACGCGGGGCGAGACGATGTCCGGCACGAATCAAACTCCTGGATCGGGGTGGGGCAGGGAGCCGGCTCAGCCTAACCGCCGGCACCGACATCGCCCTGGCTCGACCCGCCCGCACCACGTCGACCCACTACGTCGCCCGTTCAGCCCCACCATGCCGCCGCACGACATCGCCGGTGGCATTGCCATGACATCATATTGGCGTCATACTGACGTCATGGATCTAGAGCCCTACGTCAGCGCAGTCACCGACCAACTCACCGCGACGGCCGCGCTGGGGGACGAACGCACCCGACAGATTGCGTCCGCGCTGGCGGTGTCGGCCGCGAGTGCGCTCAGGTTGGCCACGATCAACGCGGTGAGCGCGGCGGTGGACGAGGTCAACACCGCGTTGCTGGCCAGCCCCATGGCGTCCGGCATCACGGTTTCGGTCCAGCTGGAGAACGACGAGCCGGTGATTGCTGTGCATGCGGCCGACGCACCCGCCGTGGCCGAGCCCGCGGCCAACGCCGACGACGGCGAGGCGTCGGCGCGGATCTCCCTGCGCCTGCCCGAGGTGCTGAAGGCCGACATCGACGCCGCGGCAGCTGCGGCCTCCGTCTCCGTCAACACCTGGCTCGTCCGAGCGGCTCGGGCCGCGCTCACGCCGACCGACGGGATCCGCACCGCGCGATCCGGGCATCACATCCGGGGCTGGGTCACCGGCTGATCTCCCGCCGCGACGCGGACCGCAGCCCGACCGAAACGCACCCCAACTCAGGAGCCAGACATGACCACTCGAGAATTCCCGCTCACCGGACCCATCAACCTCGACATCCGGGTCAGCGTCGGCGCGATCGTCGTGCGCGCCGACGACGACCTCGACGCCGCCCGGGTCGAACTCGTCCCGCGGCGCGAGGACTCCGACGTCCTCGCCCGGACCAGGGTGAACCTGGACGGACGCACCCTGACCGTGCGGGGTCCGAAGGGCAAGGGCTGGTCCCTGGACAAGCTGAACGGGCCGACGACCTGCGCCGACATCGTCGACGTCCACGTCCAGGTGCCGTCCGGTACGTCGATGAGGCTGGCCAGCTACGGCGCCCAGGCCACCGTGTCCGGTCGAGCCGGCAGCGTGCTCATCGCCACCGGTGCCGGCACGTCGACGGTCGAGCGGGTCGACGGCGATCTGGTCGCGCGCTTCGCCAACGGCACCATCGACGTGGCCCGCGTCGACGGGTCGGCGATGCTGCGCTTCAACGGCGGACGGGCTCACCTCGGCCAGGTCGCCGGTGACGTGAGCCTGGCCTGCGGCAACGGAGACATCGACGTGGACGCGGTCCACGGATCGGTCAAGGCCCGCACCGGCGCCGGCGCGGTCACCATCGGGCAGACCGCCGGCAACGTCGACATGAGCACCGGGTCCGGCCTGCTGTCGGTCGGACTTCGCCCGGGCCAACCCGCCCGCCTGGACATCTCCACCGGTCACGGCCGGCTCATCTCCGACTTGGACGTCACCGACGCCGAACCCGTCGTCGACACCGATGGCACAACTGAGCCGGCCATCACCATCCGGGCCCGCACCGGCCACGGCGATATCCGGCTGTTCCGGGCGAGCGACGCGCGATAGAAGGCCACGTCGAAGGGGCAACGCGCATGGGTAGAGGCAACGCCCTGTGGCGGCTATGGCCCGGCCTCAGCTTGGGTCTCGCCGCCCAACCGCTCGGCGGGATTGCGGGTACGCAACCGATCGGCGCCGTTACCAGCGCTCAACCGCTCACGGCCGCCGACAGGGCCGGGCCCAGATCGCCGCGGCCGGTGACCTCCACACCGTCCAGCCCGAGCCACCCGGCGGTGATGGCCAGCTCGGCGCCCAATTCGGACGCGACGAACGCCTCGTCCACGCCGGGCTCGGCGTAAGCGGCCTGCACCCGGAGCATCCCCGCCTGCCGGTCACTCTTGAGGTCGACCCGGGCGACGAGACGGTCACCGAGCAGGAACGGCAGCACGTAGTACCCGTAGATCCGAAGCGGTGCCGGCACGTAGATCTCGATGCGGTAGCGAAACCCGAACACGCGCTCGACCCGTTCCCGGAACCAGACCAGCGAGTCGAAGGGTGACAGCAGGGCCCGCGCGTTCACCCGGCGCGGGCGCCGCGCCGCCGGCCACACATAGGCCGGCGCGTTCCAACCGTCCACCTCGACCGGGATCAGCTCACCGGCCGCCACCAGCTCGCCGACCCGCAGCTTGGAATCGGCCCGCGGCAGCCGGAAGTAGTCGCCCAGGTCGGGCTCGGTGGCCACGCCGCAGGCCCGGGCGGCGATACGGACGAGCTCCCGTTGCTGCTCGTCGTCGGACAGCGTCGGCATGGCCGCGATCGCGGGCGGGAGCACCCGTTCGGGCAGGTCGTACCAGCGCTCGAAGTTCACCCGGCGCGACGCCATGACCTGGCCGGCCCAGAACAAGTACTCCAGGGCCTGCTTGCCGACGTTCCAGTTCCACATCTCTCCCGGCGTGCGGGGCGGCTGCTCGAAGCCCGTCTCCCCGGATCGGATCGGCCCGTCGCGGCGCACGAGTTCGAGCACGTCGTCGAGCAGGTGCGGCTGGTCGCGGGCCACCGACGTCATGCCGCCCCAGGCGTCGACGCTGGCCCGAGCCATCCGCCAGCGGAACAGCGGGTGCCGCTCGACCGGGATGAGCGCGGCCATGTGGGCCCAGTACTCGACCAGTTCACGCTGGACCGGCCCGGCCTGGTGGGCGGTGAGACGGTCCAGCAGGGGGCGCGGGTAGGGGCCGAGTCGGGAGAATACGGGCAGGTAGTGCGAACGGCAGAAGACGTTGACGGAATCCAGTTGCAGGACGCCGACCCGCTCGACCACGCGCCGGATGTGGCGAGCGTCGATCCGCCCGGTCGGCCGGGGCTCGGCGAAACCTTGCGCGGCAAGGGCGATCCGACGCGCCTGGGCCGCGCTGATCCGTTCGGTCCCACTCACGTCCGTGATGCTATGGGCGCCCTCTGACCAGTCCGGACTCCGACCCGCGAGATCTGCGCGGGCGTGCGCGAACGTGCCAGGATGCGGGGGTGGATTCGAGCGATCGGTGACCGAATTCCTCAAGCACCTGGGGCAGTCGGTGGGGGTATGGCTGTACGTGATCGCCGGCGGCCTGGCGTTCGCCGAGGCGGCCATCCTGGTCGGCATGGTGCTGCCGGGCGAGGCGGCGCTGCTCGTGGCCGGATACTTCTGCCATCAAGGCGTGCTCAGCCTGCCGATCATGATCGTGGTCGCGATCGTGTGCGCCGTGCTGGGTGACAGCGTGGGCTACGAGTTCGGACGCCACTTCGGGCCGTCGTTGCGGCGCTCGCGGGTCGGCCTCTTCATCGGCAGGGACCGCTGGGACAAGGTGGACGGGTTCCTGCACCGCCACGGCGGCAAGGCCGTGTTGCTCGGCCGGTTGACGGCCATCCTGCGCGCCCTGATGCCCTCGATGGCCGGTATGAGCGGCATGCGCTACCGGACCTTTCTGCTGTGGAACGCGACCGGCGGGATCATCTGGGGCGGCGGGTGCGTGTTGCTCGGGTGGGCCTTCGCGTCGGCGCTGGACACCCTCGAGACCTACCTGACCTGGGCGCCGCTGGCGGTGTTCGCCGTGGTGATCCTGGGCTACGTCGCCTTCGAGGTGCGCAAACGACACCGGGCCAACACCCGCGCCGCGGGACGCAGCTGACGCCTCGACTAGAAAGGAAGAGTGACAACGCCCGCACCGACAGCGTCAACTTCCGCCAGCGACACTGACAACGCCCCTCCGTTCGGGCACGCTCCGTTGGTGGTCGCGTCCAACCGCGGCCCCCTGTCGGTCGAGGCGGTGGAAGGCGAGGACGACCGGATCAGCCGCGGCGGTGGCGGCCTGGTCAGCGGCATGCAGGCGGCCCTGATCAAGACCCCCGGCGCGGTGTGGGTGTGCGCGGCCATGAACGGACGGGAGCGTTCGCTGAGCCGGCAGGCCAACGGTCGGTTGTCTCACGTTCCCGCCGTGGCCGAGGCGCTCAACGGCGAGTTCGACGTCCGCATGCTGCCGATCGACGCGACCACGTTTCAGCGTTCCTACAACGGGATTGCCAACTCCACGCTGTGGTTCGCACTGCACATGCTCTACGAGCCGGCGCACACGCCCGTGTTCGACTCGGCGTGGCGCAAACGGTGGGATGCGTACGTCCGCTTGAACCGGGCGTTCGCCCGGGCACTGGCCGAGGAGGCCGCCGAGGGCGCCACGGTCATGATCCAGGACTACCACCTGTTCCTGGTGCCGGGGTTCGTGCGCGAACTGCGTCCCGACGTGCGCATCGGCTTCTTCACGCACACGAGCTGGGTGTCGCCGGACTACTTCCGGCTGCTGCCCGACGATGTCGCCCGCGACATCCTGGAAGGAATGCTCGGCGCCGATCTGCTTGGCTTCCACACCCAACGCTGGGCCGATTGCTTCAGCGACTGCTGCCGCGACATCCTCGGCCGCGAGGGCGAGGCCGACCTGGCCGTGTTCCCGCTCGGGATCGACGTCGACGCGTTGCGGGAACGGGCGCACGCTCGAGATTCCGAGGCGCGCAAGCGCGAGCTGACCGAGACCGTGGGCGACTGCCTGGTGATCGGGCGGGTTGACCGCACCGAGCTGAGCAAGAACGTCTGGCGCGGGTTGCTGGCGTACCGCGAGCTGTTACGAAGCCATCCCGAGTGGATCGGAGGTGTCATCCACCTCGTGTTCAACTATCCCTCGCGCGAGGAGCTGAGCGAGTACCGCAACTACGTCGAGGCCGTGATCGAGCTCGCGGCTGACATTGAAGACGAGTTCGCCACCGACGACTGGTCGCCGCTCATGCTCGAGATCGGACACGACTACCCCGGTTCCCTGGCCGCGCTGCGGATCTCCGACGTCCTGCTGGTGAATTCGCTGCGCGACGGGATGAACCTCGTCGTGCTGGAGGGCGCGTTACTGAGCGAACGTTCGCCCGCGGTCGTGCTGTCCCGCGAGGCGGGCGCGGCCGAGACAATCGGTGCGTACTCGCGCCTGGTCAACCCCTTCGACGTGAGCCAGACGGCGAACGCCTTGCACGAAGCCTTGTCCGAGCCCGAGTCGGAGCGGGCCGCGAACGCCGAGCACCTGCGCGCCGCCGCGGTCGTGCTAGCGCCGGTGGACTGGTTCCAAGCCCAGCTCGATCGCGTCCGCCGGTAAGCCCGACGGCCTCAGGCGGCGGACTCTTCTGCGGTTACTCCCGTTTCACGGTCGACAAAGCGGTCGATGTGCGTGGCCTCACTGCGGTATCCGAGTTCGCGCAGAAGACGCGCCTGCTGCTGGGCTGATGTACGGACCTCGTCGTCGAACGAGGCCGGGCCATGGGTCTGCTGTGCTTCGTGGAAACTGTTCACCTATCCAGTGTGGGCATCCGAATGTGTAGAAGACGTGTCGACACGGTTGATCTTGCGTGACCGTGACCACGTACCCGCCCGCGGCGGACCCCGGAGAGGCCCTACAGCCGTGGGAACAAGCGGTCCGGCTGCTCGCCGTGCTCGAAGACGTCAACGGCCGGACCCAGGATCAACGGGTCGGGCACTCCGGCCAGTTCGGCATCCTTGTCCGTGTAGTCGAGCGTGTGCAGAACGTGCCGCAGCGTCGCGATGCGAGCGCGCTTCTTGTCGTTGCTCTTGATCACCGTCCACGGCGCGTCGGCGGTGTCGGTGTAGAAGAACATCGCCTCCTTGGCCTCGGTGTAGGAATCCCACTTGTCGAGCGAGGCCAGGTCCATCGGGCTGAGCTTCCACCGCCGCACCGGGTCGACCTGGCGGGCCTGGAAACGGGTGCGCTGCTCGGACCGCGAGACCGAGAACCAGAACTTGAACAACACGATGCCGCTGGTGGCCAGCATGCTTTCGAACACCGGCGCTTGGCGCATGAACTGCAGGTATTCGGACGGTGTGCAGAAACCCATCACCCGTTCCACGCCGGCCCGGTTGTACCAGGACCGGTCGAACAGCACGATCTCCCCGGCGGCGGGCAGGTGCTGGACGTACCGCTGGAAATACCACTGCGTGCCTTCACGTTCCGACGGTTTCTCCAGGGCCACGACCCGGGCGCCCCGTGGGTTGAGATGTTCCGTGAAACGTTTTATGGTGCCGCCCTTGCCCGCCGCGTCGCGACCCTCGAACAGCAGCACCACCTTCTGCCCGCTGTCCTTGACCCAGCTCTGCAGTTTGAGCAACTCGATCTGCAAGGACCGCTTGGTGTGTTCGTATTCGCTGCGGCTCATCCGCTCGTCGTACGGATACCCTTCGCGCCACGTTGCCACGGGCCGGCCGTCCGGGCCGAGCAAGGGACTCTCGTCGATCGGGTCATCGGGATCGAGGTGGAGTTCGGCTTCCTCCGCCAGCAGGCGGGCCACCGCGGCCGGTCCGTCGCCGACCTTGGCCGGTCCCGTTAGGGCCGAAGATTTATGGTGATTTGCCATGGCCTATTCCACCTTCCGTGTTGCCGCCGCTACCAACGACCTGAGGGTTTGCGTGATGTGCCAGCGCATCGGCGGGGCGGTGATCAACCCGTCCGGGCCGACGTCCGCGCGCGACATCGGCGCCCGGACGCACGCCGCCGTGACGACGTCGGCGCTGATGTAGCCGAGCACCGTGGCCAGTTCGGCGTGTGCATCCGCCCCGCCGGTCGGCGCCGCAATCGAGGAGATGTTGATCCACGCGGTCGGTTTCTCGTACATCTCGGTGCCACCGACGGTCCAGTCGAGCAGGTTCTTGAAGCTACCGGGCAGTCCGCCGGCATATTCCGGCGTACAGATCAACACGGCGTCGGCGTCGGCGAGCTGTGCCCGCAGCTCGGCGACCTCGGGCGGCAACGGCTCGTGATCGTCGTCGGGGTTGAACGCGGGCAGCTCGCTCAGCCCGCCGTACAGAACGGCCGTCACGTCAGGGTCGAGCAGCGTCAGCGCCGTACGCAGGACCGCGGTGTTGGTCGAGGCGGCGCGGGTGGAACCGGACACGAGGAGGACGCGCGTCATGAAGGGAGTCCGGCGATCTCGCCCAGCAGGGCGGCGACGTCGTCGGGGCCATGCAGGGCCAGGTCGGCGCTCTCCGCGATCTCGGGGACGTCGGCGCTGACGATGCCGCCCGACCAGGCCGCCCGACCGTCTCGGCGCAGGGCGTGGACGACCTCAAAAGCGGGCAGGTCACCCACGTCGTCACCGACGTAGAGCACCGCGGCCGGCTGGTAGCGCTCGATCAGGCGGGTCAGGGCGCCGCCCTTGTCGTAGCCGGGCAGGCGCAGTTCGAGCACATCGCGCCCAGGATGCACCTCGAGACCAAGTTCCTCGGCCAGCTCGGTGACCCCCGCCCGCAACGCGTCGATCGCGGCGGCCGGGTCGTCGGCTTTGCGGGCGTGGACGACGAGCGACAACCCCTTGTCCTCGATCCACACGCCGTCGGCGGAGTCCACCAGTCCTGGCAACCGATCCCGCAGCTGCGCCATCTCCGCCGGCTCCTTCACCGAGTCGAGCCGACCGTCGTGCCAGCGCTGCGCGCCGTAGATGCCTTCCACGTCCAGGCCGGGCAGGTCGGCCAGAGCACTCAGCTCGATGACCGTCGTGGCGTCGCGCCCGGTGACGATGGCCACCCGGGCGCCCGCGGCGGCAAGCCCGTCCAAGGCGGCCCGGACGCCGTCGGCCAGCCGTGACCGCGACGGATCGGGCACCAGCGGGGACAGCGTCCCGTCGAAGTCGAGCGCGATCAACGCCGAGCCGAGCTGTTCCCGTATGCCGGCCACGATCTCAGTCCGCTCGCTCATACCTGCTCCTCCCGCGACCCGCCGCCGCTCCGGTCCTCGCTCGCTAGCGCTCGCTGCGATCCTCACTGCGGAGGACCGCTCATACCCCCAGCATGTCAGCCGTCGCACCCGGACCGCGGTTCTGCCGGCTCGTGGGGGCGCCGTAGGGTCGAAGCCGTGGCAGATGCGAGCGTCCGGCCGGCCCGACCGGCCGAAGCCGCGGAGATCGCCCGCATCCAGCGCGACACCCTGGCCATGGCCTACGAATCCGTGATGCCGCCCGAGGTGATGGCGCAACTGGTCGACCCGGGCGTGCGGGCGGCCATCCTCGACGGCATCGCCGCCCAGCTCGTCGCCGCCGACGACGCGCGCGTGCTCGTTGCGCTCGAAGGCGAGCAGCTGGTCGGCTTCGCGTTCGTCGCGGCCGCGGTCCGGGACGGGGTCAGCGTGCTCGAGGCCGGCGACGTCGATCCGGCACGCACCGGCTACCTCGAGCAGATCCTGGTCGAGCCGCGCTGGGGGCGGCGTGGACACGGTTCCCGGTTGCTGGCCGCCGCCGCCGCGTTCTTCACCGAATCGGGCTTCACCCGCGCGGTGACGTGGGTGCCGGACACCAACGCGGCCACGACGTCGTTCCTGGAGTCGGCCGGCTGGGCTCGCGACGGGTACGCGCGCGGCTACGACACGGGCACCGGCGCCACGCTGCGCGAGATCCGCTTCCACACCGGCCTGTGACCGCCGCCGAGCCCGCCCAGCCCGCCGCCGTGTTCACGGGCATCCCGCTGGCCGCGTTGGACTTCTACGAGGATCTCGAGGGCGACAACAGCCGCACGTTCTGGCTGGCGCACAAGGACACCTACGACACGGCGGTGAAACGTCCGATGGAGCTGCTCACCGCGCAGCTGGCCCCCGAGTTCGGTGAGGTCAAGATGTTCCGGCCCTACCGCGACGTCCGCTTCGCCCAAGACAAGACCCCGTACAAGACGCAGCAGGGTGCGGTGCTGGGTAAGGCACCGGTCGGCGCGCTGTACGTCCACGTCGGGGCGCCGGGGTTGTTTGTCGGCGGCGGCGTCTGGTCGCTGGCCCCGGACCAGGTGCACCGGCTGCGCGCGGCGGTGGACGAGGACATCAGCGGGCGCGCCCTCGTCCGCATCCTCACCAGGCTGGGAACGGCCGGACTGACCATCGGCGGCGCACGGGTCACCCGCATCCCGACCGGCTACGCCAAGGACCATCCCCGGGCGAACCTGCTCTGCCATAAGGCGATCACGGCCGCACGTGACTTCGGCGCCCCCGACTGGCTGGACAGCCCACGCACCGCCGAGGAGGTCGCGCAGGTCTGGCGCACGATCGCTCCGCTGAACGCCTGGCTGCGCAAGTACGTCGGCGCCTCCGAGCTGCCTGCGCGCAGCCGGTAAACCACCGACTCCGCGCCCGGGCAGGACGCTCCCGGGGCCGCTGGGGCGTCCCTGGCGGGCGCGGAGTCAGGAAGAACGATCAGGTGGGTCGTGGCGCTCGATCGCGGTGCGCATCGCCTCGCGGGCGCGGCGCCGGTCGCCGGCGATGTCGTAGGCCTCGGCCAGCCGGTACCAGCCCCGCCAGTCGCCCGGATCCTGCTCGACGGTGGCGCGCTGGCGCTCGAAGACGAGATCGGCCGCGTCGCGGTCCACCCGGCCGGACGGGCGGCGCGGGATGTCGAGCGGATCGCCCGGACCGAGCTCGGCGGTCAGTAGCTGGGCCTGCCGGCCGAACCGCAGCTCGACCACGACCACCCAGATGCCGACGAGCGGCAGCACCAGGACCGCGCCGCCGAGGATACGTTCGATCCACCCGGGCTGGGTGATCAGGTAGACGCCGCGGTACCCGATGAGCCCGAAGTAGAACGCGAGCGCAAGGACGAGGACAGCGACGACCAGGCGGGGGCGGTGCATATCCCGGTGGCAGCCGGGCGCTAGAGGCCCAGCAGGGGCTCCAGGCCGACGGTGAGCCCCGGGCGGTGGACGACCTCGCGCACGCCGAGCAGCACACCGGGCATGAACGAGGAGCGGTGCAGGGAGTCGTGGCGGATGGTGAGCGTCTCCCCCTCCGTGCCGAACAGGATCTCCTGGTGCGCCACCAGCCCGGCCAGGCGGACCGCATGCACGCGCACCCCGTCGATGTCGGCCCCGCGCGCCCCGTCGGCGGACTGGGTGGTCGCGTCGGGCATCGGCTCCATCTTGGCCTCGGTGCGGGCCTCGGCGATCAGGCGGGCCGTGTGCACGGCCGTGCCGCTGGGGGCGTCCGCTTTGTCCGGGTGGTGCAGTTCGATGACCTCGGCCGAGGTGTAGAACCGGGCCGCGAGCTGGGCAAACCGCATGGACAGCACCGCGCCGATGCCGAAGTTGGGCACCACGAGCACGCCGACCTCAGGCGCCTTGGTCAGCCAATCCCGCAGCGTGTCCAGGCGGTCTTCGTCCATGCCCGTAGTGCCCACGACGGCGTGGATGCCCTGGTCGATGGCGAAGCGGACGTTGTCCATGACCACCGACGGGTGGGTGAAGTCGACGACGACCTGGGCACCGGCATCGGCGACGCTGAACAGCCAGTCCCCCGCGTCGACCATGGCCACCAGGTCGAGGTCGTCGGTGGCGTCGATGGCCTGGCACACCTGCTGGCCCATCCGTCCCCGGGCGCCCAGCACCCCCACCCGCGTCGGTTCGCTCATACCGTCCTCCTGCGATCCACCGGGTCGGGCGCTTCGTCGGTCCCGAACACGCCTGAAACCCTAACGCCCCCGGGTGTGCGGCTGGGGCTCCGGCGGCATCGCGAAGGCGAAGCGGCGCAACGCCGTCCACGGCCCGCCGTCGTAGCGCCACAGCAGCAGGCCGCGGGCGTCGGTGACAAACGGCTCGAACCTGGCCCGCAGGGCGGCCAGGGTGGCCCGCGCGACCTCGGGCTGGACCTTGTTCTGGACGGTGACGTGGGCGCGCAGGCCCTGCCGGTCCTGGGCGGTCAGCGTGTTCCACCACCGGGCCTGCAGGCCACGATGCAGGTCGCTCAGCTTCGCCGAGACGAGCCGGTAGGCCACTCCGCGGCCCAGTGGCATCACGTCCTCGACCACGACCGCAAACGGGGCCCGCGCCGCCGCGGCGGCCAGATCGTCGACGACCGCGTCCACGCGGTCACCGGGCACGGCGTGGAACAGCGAGACGTGGGCACCCACCTGCGTCCGCCCGGGTGGGAAGAACTCGGCCCGCTCCCGGTCGAAGCGCCCCTGCGCCACGGGGTCGATCGCCAGCGTCACCACCAGCGGCGCCGTCACTGCGGCGACGGCCACCGACCCAGTTCGCGTTCGTCGGCCGGGCTCGGCGCCGAGGTGTTGCCCGGTGCGGGGTCGGCCTCGGCCCGGGTGAGCGCAGCGAGGTCGAACAGGGGACCGACGATGCGGTCGTAGACGAAGGGCACGAACCGGAACCCGGCGATGGTGAGCAGGTTGACCGGACCGGCCTGGACCTGCCGCCTGGGGTGGTCGACCAGGCGCAGGATGTGACGGGCCATCTTCTCCGGTTGCTGCACCGGGATCGGTGGCCGTGGCACCTTCCCGGTGTAGTTGGCCGCCTGGTAGTAGATCGGGGTGTTCACGCTGCCCGGGCTGACCAGACTGACGTGGATGTGGCGCTCGTCGCGGGTCTCCTGCTGCAACGTGCGCACCAGGGCCAGCTGCCCCCACTTCGACGTCGCGTAGGCACCCATCTTGGGCACCGCGACCGAGCCGAGCAGAGAGTTAACGACGATGAGCGAGCCGTACTGCTGACGCCGGAACATCGGCAGCACGTGCCGGGCCACCCGGGCGGTGCCGTGGATCGCGGTGTCCACGACCGTCTCGAAGACCTCCCCCGGCATCGACTCGATCGTGCCGTACCCCATCACGGTGGCGGAGTGCACGACGACGTCCACCCGCAGGAACCGTTCCACCGCCAGCGCGAGCATGGCCTCGACGTCGGCTTCGGAGTTCACGTCAGCGACTACGGTTTCGACCTCGGCCGCGCCGTCGGCGCGCAGGACCTTCTCGGCGGCGGCCAGGCCGTCTGCGCTGCGTGCGGCCAGCACGACGGCGTCGCCGCGGTCCGCGAACGCCCGCGCCGCGGCCAGGCCGATCCCGCTGGATCCGCCGACGACCAGCACCACGCGCCGCGTCATGAGACGGCCGGCGGCGTGAGCATCGCAGCGAGCGCCAGCGAGCGAGGAACTGCGGGGCCCCCGCGGAAGCGCAGCTCCTTCCATGCGCTTTCGCGGGGTGCAGGTGCGGAGCGCCGGCGGCGGTCGGGGAGCACAGTCACGACCGGCACCGCATCGTTACGGCTTCCGCGTTGAACACGGGCAACTCCTGTGCATCGAGGCGACGATCGTCGATTCCAACGTACGGGTGGCGCCATCCGGCCCACCTGCGGGGAACCTCGGCAAGATGGCTCACGGCCCCGATCAACTGCGGCGGTCGGCGTCGGTCGAACCCCCCGACTCGTTAGGCTCGGTCCACATCCCCATCACGGTCCCCCATTCACGGCGAAAGGCGAGTCGCATCATGCGGGTTCTGGTCGCCGGTGCGTCTGGCTTCGTCGGGCGGCGGCTGTGCCCGGCCCTGATCGAGGCGGGACACGAGGTCCGGGCGATGACCCGCCACCCCGACACCTACTCCGGTGCGGGCGAGCCGGTCGGCGCCGACGTCAGTGACCAGGCCAGCCTGGGCCGGGCCGCGGACGGCTGCGACGCCGCCTACTACCTGGTGCACTCCCTGGCCGATTCCGACTTCCAGCAACGCGACGCCGACGCCGCCCGCAGCTTCGCCGACGCCGCGGCCAAGGCCGGCCTGAGCCAGATCGTCTACCTGGGCGGTCTGGGCGATGACTCCGACGACCTGTCCGCCCATCTGCGCAGCCGGCGCGAGGTCGAGAAGCTGCTCGCGTCCACCGGTGTCGCCGTGACCAGCCTGCGGGCCGGCATCATCGTCGGCCACGGCGGCATCTCCTGGGAGATGACCCGCCAACTGGTGGAGCACCTGCCGGCGATGATCACCCCGCGCTGGGTGCACACGCGCACCCAGCCCATCGCCGTCGAAGACGTGGTGCGTTACCTGGTCGGTGTTCTGGGCGTTCCGGACGCGCTGTCGCGATCGTTCGACATCGGTGGGCCCGAGGTGCTCGAGTACGTCGAGATGATGCGTCGGGTGGCCGCGATCGAGGGCCGTCACCTGCTGATCGTCCCGGTGCCGCTGCTCTCGCCCAGCCTGTCCTCCCGGTGGCTGTCCCTTGTGACCAACGTCGACGTCCAGACCGGCCGTTCCCTGATCGATTCGATGAGCAACGAGGTGGTCGTGCGCGACGACAGCATCCGTGGGGTGGTGCCGTTCGACCCGCTGGGATACGACGCGGCCGTGTTGAAGGCCCTGGGCGAGCGAGCCGAGGCCGGCCGTCAGCGTGACGCGGACGCATCGTGAAGCGGCCCGCCGGGTTGCCGCGAGCCACCGAGGTGAAGAAGCGCGGCCTGGCCGTCGTCGATCAGTTGCCGACCTGGTTGACCCAGAAGGTCCCGCGTGACCATCGCGAGTCCGACCAGGCCTTCGCCCGCCGCCGTCGGGTGGTCGGCGTGGTGTCCGTCGCCGGCGCCGCGTTCCTCGGTGCCGCACTGTCCACCGAGCCCAACTCGCGCGCCTTCTACTTCTCCACGTTCGGCGTCGCCGGCACGTGGGTGGCGGGCGCGTTCGCGTCCGGACCGCTGCACCTGGGGTACATGCACTCGCGCCACCAGGAGCTGGAGCGGCCGGTGATCGCGCCGGTGCTGGCCGGCGCCGGCGCGTTCGGCGTCTTCTACGCGTCGGCGCTGGTGGCCAGGAACATTCCGATCCTGGACGAGGCGTTGCGGCATGTGCTCCAGTTCGCCGAGCAGGGCTCGACATCGCTGGTCATCCTGACCACGTTGCTCAACGGTGCGGCCGAGGAGCTCTTCTTCCGCGGCGCCCTGTTCGCGGCCGTCGGCGAGAAGTACCCGGTGCCGATCTCCACCGCGGTCTACATGCTGGCCACCTGCGCCACCCGCAACCCGGCGCTCGTCCTGGCCGCCGGCGCGATGGGCGCGTTGTTCGGCCTGCAACGACGGGCCTCCGGCGGCGTGCAGGCACCCATCATCACCCACGCCACCTGGTCGTCGTTGATGCTGCGGTTCCTGCCGCCGTTGTTCCGCGACGACGCCACGTCGTCGACGCTGACCGGGATCCCCTCGCTCGCCACCTGACCGCGGCCTGCGAATCGGGTGCATACAGGCCCACCAGGTGAACCTGTGTGCACCCGATTCTGCTAATCCAGGGCGCCGACGAAGTCGTTCGTGCCGAACGGGCCGACGATGCTCAACGCCCGGGGGCGGTGCAACAGGTCCGAAGCCAGCGACATCACGTCTGCCGAGCTCACGGCGTCCACCCGGGCCATCAGATCGTCGACGCCGAGGATCTCGCCAAAGGCCAGTTCGCTCTTGCCGATACGGGTCATCCGCGCCCCCGGGTCTTCCAGCCCGAGGACCATCGAGCCGCGCACCTGGCCCTTGGCCCGTTCGATCTCGTCGGTGCGCAGGCCGTTCGCGGCCACGTCGTCGAGCTCGGACCGCATGAGCCCGAGCACCTCTTCGGCCTTGCCGGGCTGGCAGCCGGCGTAGACGCCGAACATCCCGGTGCCGGCGTACTGGCTGGTGAAGGAGTACGTCGAGTAGGCCAGACCCCGCTGCTCGCGGATGCTCTGGAACAACCGCGAACTCATGCCGCCGCCGAGTGCGGTCGACAACACGCCCAGGGCGAAGCGG
Source organism: uncultured Jatrophihabitantaceae bacterium (assembly GCA_964252015.1). Classification (GTDB taxonomy): domain Bacteria; phylum Actinomycetota; class Actinomycetes; order Mycobacteriales; family Jatrophihabitantaceae; genus CAXSBR01. The sequence goes on from CAXULW010000004.1 coordinate 94,779, forward strand.
CGGGGGTCGTGGCGCGGCAGGCCGACCGTACCCAGCACGATGTTGGCCTGCTCGGTGTCGTCGTTGCGCACGTTGATACCCGGCTTCAGGTCGCCCCGCACCCCCGGTCCGGCCCGAACGCCGGTGGGCTCGCCGTCGGTCTCGAGACGGCCGGCGAACGCGGCCCGGACCTGACGCACCACGTCGGCGTGCTGGACCGCACCGGCCGCGGCTACCACCATCGACCGCGGCTGGTAGCGGCGGCGGTAGTACCCGTTCACCTGGTTGCGGGTCAACGCATTGATCGACTCGACCGTGCCGAGGATGGGGCGTCCGATCGGGGTGTCGCCGAACAGCGCAGTGGAGAAATCGTCGTGCACCAGATCGGCGGGATCGTCGTCGCGCATGGCGATCTCCTCGAGCACCACGTTGCGCTCGACCTCCACGTCCACCGCGGTGACGGTCGCGTCGAGCACCACGTCACTGACGATGTCCACGGCCAGCGGCAGGTCACGGTCGATCACCGTGGCGTAGAAGCAGGTGTGCTCCTTCTCGGTGAACGCGTTGAACTCACCGCCGACCGCGTCCAGTGCGGCGGCGATATCCAGGGCCGAGCGGCGGCGGGTGCCTTTGAACAACAGGTGTTCCAGGTAGTGACTGGCCCCGGCGACGCTGGGCGCCTCGTCCACCGACCCGACGCCGACCCAGATCCCGACGCTGGCGCTGCGCACACCCGGCATGGCCTCGGTGACTATGCGCAACCCGCCAGGCAGGACCGTGCGGGTGATGAGACCGCCGCCGGTGGCCGCGACCGCACGAGTTCGTGCTCGGTTCAGGGGACGGGCGGCTGACGTTGGGGTCGAGGACACCGGGAAAGCGTATGCGAGTGCGGATCGGGCCCGTGCCGCCCGCCGGTACCACGCCGGTCCAAGGCGCGCCGGTCCAAGAAACGCCGGTCCAAGAAACGCGGCCAACGCAGCGGCGTGCCGCTAGCGCTGTTCCCAGGCTTCGGCCGGTTCGACCATCTTCCGGACGTGGGCGGGCAGGCGGCCGGTGAGCACCTGCTCCAACGTCGTCTCGTCCAACACCCGGCGCAGGCTGGCGCGTACGGCGACCCACACGTCGGGCAGGTGCGCAGCGACGCCGAGGTACGACGTCTCATCCGGGCGCAGACCGCGCACCTCGGCCAGCGGACCGTCCACAGCCCGGAACACCGAGCCGATGGTGATCTCGCTGGCGGGGCGCGCCAACGCGTAGCCGCCGTGGGCACCGCGTTGGCTCCGCACGATCCCGGCGCGACGCAAATCGCTCAGGATGGCTTCGGCGAACTTGCGCGGCAGCTTCTGCTCACCGATGACGACGTCGATCGTGGAAAGCTCTGGCGCGCGCGCGGCGAGGCCGAGCAGCGCGCGGACGGCATAGTCCACCTTGGCCGAAACTTCCATAGGCTTGGCAGAGTAGCGGTTTCAGCCTGCCGAAACCGAGGACGCGCCCGCGGCCGGACGAATCCACACCTCCGAGCCCTCGGAGATGCCGAGCGCGTCGACCTGGCCGCGATTGAGGTGCACGAACAGGTTGTCGTCGCCGTCGCTGAGTTCGGCCCGCACCTCGAACCCGACCCGGTGCAGGTTGAGCACCTTCGCCGGCGACGAGCCGGACTCGTTCGAGGTGAAGACGTCGACGTCGTGCGGACGGACCAGCTCGCCGCGGTAGGTGGTGACCGGGCCGAGGAACTCCATGACGAACGCGTTGTGCGGCCGGTCGTAGAGGTCGTTGGGGCTGCCGGTCTGCTCGATCACGCCGTGGTTGATGACGACGATGTCGTCCGACACCTCGAGCGCCTCGTCCTGGTCGTGGGTGACGAAGATGGTGGTGACGTGGACTTCGTCGTGCAGGCGGCGCAGCCATTCGCGCAGCTCCTTGCGCACCTTGGCGTCGAGCGCACCGAAGGGCTCGTCCAGGAGCAGCACTTTCGGCTCGGCGGCGAGCGCCCGGGCCAGGGCCATGCGCTGACGCTGGCCGCCGGACAGCTGCGCCGGCAGGCGGTCGGCGAACTGGTCGAGGTGGACAAGCTGGAGTAGCTCGGTGACCCGGGCCCGGATCTCGTCCTTCGGTCGCTTACGCACCTCGAGCCCGAACGCCACGTTGCGGAACACGCTCAGGTGCTTGAACGCGGCGTAATGCTGGAAGACGAAGCCGACTTCCCGACGCTGCGCCGGCAGGCCGGTCGCATCCTTGCCGTCGATCTCCACCGAGCCGGAGTCGGCGCTCTCCAGCCCGCCGATGATCCGCAGCAACGTGGATTTGCCGCCACCGCTCGGGCCGAGCAGGGCGGTGAGGCTCCCGCTGGGCACGGTCAGGCTCACGTCGTCCAGGGCGACGAAGTCGCCGAAGCGCTTGCTGATGTTGGAGACGATGATGCCCATCAGATTTCCTTCTTCGGCTTGAGCAGGGAGATCACGGTGATGCAGATGACCGAGATGGCGATGAGCACGAGGGAGATCTGGTAGTAACCGGGCTCGAACTGCTCGGCCAGGCCGTCGACCTCGGTGGTCAGCGTCTGGGTCTGGCCGATGACGTTGCCAGACACGACCTTGACCGCGCCGAATTCGCCGACGGAGCGGGCGACGCTGAGCACGACGCCGTAGGCGAGGGCCCACCGGATCGTGGGCAGGGTGATCCGCCAGAACCGCTGCCAGGCGTTGGCCCCGAGCGAGCGGGCGGCCTGCTCCTGGTCGGTACCGGCTTCGATGAGCACCGGCACGACCTCACGCAGCACCAGCGGCAGCGATACGAAGGTGGTCGCCAACGCGATGCCCGGGGTGGCGAAGATGACCTGGAAGCCGATGCTGTCGAGAGTGCCGCCGAACCAGCCGGTGTCCGAGCCGTAGACCAGGATCAGGGCCAGACCGACGACGATCGGTGAGACCGACACCGGCAGGTCGATGAGCACGTCGAGGATGCGCTTGCCCGGGAACTGGTAACGGGCCAGCAGGATGCCCACCCCGACCCCGAACACGGTGTTGATGACCACGGAGATCGTGGCCACCTCGGCGGTCAGGCGCAGAGCCGCGATGGTGTTGTCCGAGGTCAGCGCGTCGACGAACGCGGACGCCCCCTCGGAGAACGTGCGCCACAGCACGACGAGGACGGGCGCGAGCACGAGCAACAGCACGTAGGCCACGGCGACGAACCGCAGGGCAAACCGCGACCGACCGGCGCGGGGACGGCCCGGTGGGGAACTGTTCGACGTTGCCCGGCCGGTCCCGGGACCGCCCTGTTCCGCGGCGTTGAGGGTGGCCTCGTCCTCGGCGGAAACGCCCTCGGACTGCATCATCAGGCGGTCAGCCACGGCGTCCCACCCACCCCTTCACCAGGCTCAGCACGATCATGACCAGGAAGCTGATGATCAGCAGGACGGTGGCGGTGGCCGCGGCCAGTGAGAGTTGGTCGTTCTCGATCTGGGTGTAGATGGCTTGCGACGCGACGTTGGTCCTCGGCAACCCGCCGCCGATGAGGATGACCGAGCCGTATTCACCCATCGCCCGTCCGAACGCGAGCGCGGCCCCCGAGAGGATGGCCGGGGCCAGCGCGGGCAGGACGATGCGACGGAACGTGGTGACGGGGCCGGCGCCGAGCGAACCGGCTGCCTCCTCCACGTCGCGCTCCAGCGATTCCAGCACCGGCTGCACCGAGCGGACCACGAACGGCAGCGTCACGAACAGCAGCGCAACGATGACGCCTTTCTTGGTCGCGTACCAATCCAGCCCGACCGGGCTGTCGTGGCCGTAGAGCTTGAGCATCACGATGCCGGCGACGATCGTCGGCAGCGCGAACGGGATATCGATCAGCACCTCGATGAGGCGCTGGCCGGGGAACTGGTCGCGCACCAGCACCCAGGCGATGAGCGTGCCCATGATCGCGTTCACGACGGTGACCGCGAACGCGCACACCAACGTCAGCCGCAGCGCTTGCATCGACTGGTCGTTGGTGAACGCGGAGGTGAAGCCCGACACGCCCGCGCCGCCGGCCTTGGCCACGACCGCGGCCAACGGAAGCAGCACGAGCAGGCTCAGCCATACGACCGCGGCGCCGAGACCGGCGCCGGAGAAACGGTTGAGGCGTTCACCGGCGGTGGGTACGGGTTTCGCCGCACCCACCGCGCCGACGACCGTGGTGACCGCCACGTTCAGCTCGGGCTGAAGATCTTGGTCACGATGCCAGTCTTCGGGTCGAAGTACTTGACGTTCGCGACTTTCCAGCCGCCCAGGTTCTCGATCGTCTCCAGCTTCGGCGGGGTCGGGAACGGGTTGGCCGGGTCGTTCGCGCCGACCACGTTGCCGATGGGCACGCCGGCGAGCGCGGGCCGGAACCCCTTACTGATGAAGATCTTCTGGCCGGCCTCGCTCTCGGCGAAGGTCAGGAACGCCTTGGCCGCCTTGGACGCCTTCTTGGTCACCGCGGCCGGGTTCTCGATCAGGATCGATTCCTTGGGCACGATGTATTCGACCGGTGATGCCTTCTGTATGGCGGCGATGGCCTCGTTCTCGTAGGAGACGAGGACGTCACCGGTGCCGTTGAGGAAGGTCTGCGTGGCTTTCGATCCGCTCTCCGGCTTGGCCTTGATGTTGTTGTAGAACTTAGTCAGGTAGGCACCGGCCTGGGCCGGGGTGCCGCCTTCTTCGAGGATGTGGGTGTAGGCGGCCAGGATGTTCCACTTGGCCGAACCCGACGAGTTCGGGTCGGGCGTCACGATGCCGATACCCGGCTTGATCAGGTCGTCCCAGCCGGTGATGTGCTTGGGGTTGCCCTTGCGGACGACGAGAACGACGATCGACTTGGTGACCAGGCCCTTGGTCGGTCCGCTGTCCCATGACGCGTCGACGAACTTGGGTACGAGCTTGGTCATGTCGGGGGCCAGGGAGAAGGCGACGTAGTCGGCCTTCTGCCCGTTGAGGACGGCCCGGCTCTGGTCGCCGCTGGCGCCGTAGGACGGCGAGATCTTGACTCCCTTGCCCGCGCTCGTCTTGAGGAACGCTGCGCTCAGCGCGTCGTAGGCGGGCTTGGGCACCGAGAAGGCGACGAGTGAGATGTTCTTGCCACCGCTGCTCGAGCTGCAGGCGGTCAGCGCGGTGACCGCGACGACGGACCCGGCGAGCAGGGCCCGGGTGGTGTGATTTAAGCGCATGCGACGTCCATTCACGTGTGAGTGTTCCCCCCGATTTAACCGACCAATTCGATCGGCTCGGTAGAGAATAGCTCAACGATCGAACGCCGTGCATCGACAAGCGGGATCTAGACGCCGATCTTGTAACAAAAAGGCCACCCGCAATCACGTTCAACCCACAGACCCTGGATGCGCGCCCGATCGAACGCCTCGGCCCCGGTCAAGGGCGAAATCGGGCGGTCACATCGGTTGGCGGACCAACCTCGCCGGGCGGCGAGCGCGAAGGGCAGCCGAAACTATTTCGGTGCCCAGCGTCCCGCCAGGCGGGACGCTGGGCACCGAAGCGCGACTTACCGGCAGGTCAGTTGGCGGCGCCGACGCCGACGGGCTCAGCCGGAGCGGCCGACCCCGCGTCCTCGCGGACCGGGACGAGGCTGATCTTGCCGCGGCCGTCGATCTCGGTGATCTCGACCTGGAGCTTGTCGCCGACGTTGACCACGTCCTCGACCTTGTTCACCCGCTTGCCGTTGCCCAGCTTGCTGATGTGCACGAGCCCGTCCTTGCCCGGGAGCAGCGAGACGAACGCACCGAACGCGGCGGTCTTGACCACCGTGCCGAGGAAGCGCTCCCCCACCTTGGGCATCTGCGGGTTGGCGATCGCGTTGATGCGGTCGACCGCCTCCTGCGCGGACAGGCCGTCCGAGGCGCCGACGTAGATGGTGCCATCGTCCTCGATGGTGATCTGCGCGCCGGTCTCGTCCTGGATCGAGTTGATCATCGCGCCCTTCGGCCCGATCACCGCGCCGATCTTGTCGACCGGGATCTTGACGACGGTGACGCGCGGGGCGTACTCGCTCATCTCGTCGGGCTCGTCGATGGCCTCGGCCATGACGTCGAGGATGTGCAGCCGGGCCTCGCGGGCCTGGGTGAGCGCACCGGCGAGGACGTCGGACGGGATGCCGTCGAGCTTGGTGTCGAGCTGCAGCGCGGTGACGAACTCACGCGTGCCGGCGACCTTGAAGTCCATGTCACCGAATGCGTCCTCGGCACCCAGGATGTCGGTCAGCGCGACGTACTCGGTCTTGCCGTCCACCGTGTCGGACACCAAGCCCATGGCGATACCGGCCACCGGGGCCTTCAGCGGTACGCCCGCGTTGAGCAGGGCCAGCGTCGAGGCGCAGACCGAACCCATCGAGGTCGAGCCGTTGGAACCGAGGGCCTCGGACACCTGGCGGATGGCGTAGGGGAACTCGTCGCGGCTGGGCAGCACGGGCACGAGCGCCCGCTCGGCCAGCGCGCCGTGACCGATCTCGCGGCGCTTGGGCGAACCCACCCGGCCGGTCTCGCCGGTGGAATACGGCGGGAAGTTGTAGTTGTGCATGTAGCGCTTGGTGCGGTTGGGCGAGAGCGTGTCGAGCTTCTGCTCCAGGCCCAGCATGTTCAGGGTGGTGACGCCCAGGATCTGGGTCTCCCCGCGCTCGAACAGCGCCGACCCGTGCACGCGCGGGATGACCTCGACCTCGGCCGAGAGCGTGCGGATGTCGGACAGCCCACGGCCGTCGATGCGGACCTTGTCGCGCAGGATGCGCTGGCGGACCAGCTGCTTCTGCAACGAGCGGTAGGCGGCGCTGATCTCGCCCTCGCGGCCGTCGAGCTGGCCCGCGAGCGACGCCTTGACCTCGGCCTTGAGGTCGTCGGTGGCGGTCTCGCGCTCCTGCTTGTCGGCCAGGGCCAGGATGCCGGTGAGCTTGTCGCTGGCGGCACTGGACACGGCGGCGTAGACGTCGTCCTGGTAGTCGAGGAACACCGGGAAGTCGGCGGTCGGCTTGGCGGCGACGCGCGCCAGTTCGGCCTGCGCCCGGCACAGCTCGGCGATGAACGGCTTCGCTGCCTCAAGGCCCTGGGCGACGACCTCTTCGGTCGGCTTGGTGGCGCCGTTGGCGAGCAGTTCGAGCACGTTCTCGGTGGCCTCGGCCTCGACCATCATGACCGCGACGTCACCGTTGGCCAGCGTGCGGCCGGCGACGACCATGTCGAAGCTGGCCCGCTCCAGCTCGGTGTGGGTCGGGAAGCCGACCCACTGGCCGTCGATCAGGGCGACGCGGGTGCCGCCGACCGGGCCGGAGAACGGCAGGCCGGAGATCTGGGTGGACGCGGACGCGGCGTTGATCGCGAGCACGTCGTAGGCGTGGTCCGGGTTCAGCGCCATGACGGTGATCACGACCTGGACCTCGTTGCGCAGGCCCTTCTTGAACGTCGGGCGCAGCGGGCGGTCGATCAGGCGGCAGGTGAGGATGGCGTCCTCGCTGGGGCGGCCCTCCCGGCGGAAGAACGAGCCGGGGATGCGGCCGGCGGCGTACATGCGCTCCTCGACGTCCACCGTCAGGGGGAAGAAGTCGAGGTTCTCGCGCGGGGACTTGCTGGCCGTGGTGGCCGACAGGATCATGGTGTCGTCGTCGAGGTAGGCGACGACCGCGCCGGCGGCCTGACGGGCCAGCCGGCCGGTCTCGAAGCGCACCGTGCGGGTGCCGAACGAGCCGTTGTCGAGCGTGGCGACCGAGGTGGTCACGCCTTCTTCTGTGCTTGCTGTTGCTTCTGACACTGGTGGTCAGCCTCTTTCCTTCGTCGGGGCCAGGTAGGCCCGGTGGCGCCGGTGGCGCTCGCGACGAACGAGGCGACTCGATCGAGACTGCCGAAGGTCTTCGATCGAAGCCATCGAAGTGTTTCGGTGGCCACTACCGAGGACCGTCGCGGCCTCGATGAGAGGCGACGATCGTTCGCGTGGCGCCGTGCGCGCGATGAGTTCGCACACCCGGCGGGACCGGGTGCACCGTCGCGGCGCACCCGGGTGGAGCGGTGCTAGCGGCGGAGACCGAGCTTTTCGATGATCGCGCGGTAGCGGTTGATGTCCGTGCGAGCCAGGTAGTTCAGCAGGCGGCGACGGCGCCCGACCATCAGCAGCAGTCCGCGCCGGCTGTGATGGTCGTGCTTGTGGGTCTTGAGGTGCTCGGTCAGGTCGCTGATCCGGCGCGAGAGCATCGCCACCTGAACCTCGGCCGAACCGGTGTTACCGGCCGTGTCGCCGCCGTGCTCGGAGATGATCTCGGACTTGACGTCGCTGCTCAGTGGCATTGAACGTGCTCCTTCGTGGCGGCGGCTGGCCGCGGTTGGTGCAGGCGCGTCTCACCGGAATGGATTCACGGAGAGAGTGGAACGCGCTCTGCGCGCTCTGCGACGGGCAGGCACCATCGACAGATGTGACCGAACGATCGCCAAGCCCTTTCAGGTTACCAGTTCCCGGGCCTGGGCGACGTCTACGTCCATCTGCGTGATCAGCGCGTCGATGGAGTCGAACCGGACCATGCCCCGCAGCCGGTGGGCGAACTCCACCCCGAGCACGTCGCCGTAGAGGTCGGCGTCGAAATCGAGGATGAACGCCTCGACGGTGCGATGTTGTCCGTTGAAGGTGGGGTTCGTACCGACCGAGATGGCCCCCACGCCGAGCCGGGTCGCGCCGGTCCGCGACCCGTCCGGAGCCAGCCGCCAGACGAGGCCGGCGTAGACCCCGTCGGCGGGAACGGCGGCGTCCGGGGCCATGTCCAGGTTGGCGGTGGGATAGCCGAGGGCGCGTCCACGCTGCTCGCCGCGAACGACGACCCCGTCGGCGCGGAACGGGTGCCCGAGCAGGGCGGCCACGTGCTCGACCTCCCCGTCGGCGAGCAACGCCCGGATGCGGCTGGCCGAGACCACCCCGGCGCCGACGCCGAGCAGCTCGACCGGGTCCACCGCCATCCCGGTGGATGCGCCGACCTCGGTGAGGGTGTCGATCGTGCCCAGGCCGCCCCGGCCGAATGTGAAGTTCGCCCCCACCACCACTAGTTCGGCATGCAGCCGACTGGCCAGGATCTCGCGGACGAATGCGTCGGCCGCCAGGGCGGCGAGCTCGGGGGTGAACGGCAGCACGAGCACCGCGTCCACGCCGAGGGCGGCCAGGAGATCGACCCGGCGGGCGACGGTGCCCAGCATCACCGGTGCGTAGGCCGGGGCGAGTACGGCCAGCGGGTGCGGCTCGAACGTCATCACCACACACGGCACGCCGCGGGCGCGCGCCGCCTCGACCGCGCGGGAGATCAGCGCGCGGTGGCCACGATGGACGCAGTCGAAGACCCCGATCGTCACCACACAGGGGCCGTAACCGTCCGGGATGTCGTCGAGTCCGTCCCAGCGCTGCACGTTGGGAAAGCCTACCGGCGCCGCGCTGGTTGCCGTTTGTGGTGGGTATCGACCCACTCGGATGGGTCAGCTGCCACCACAAATCGGCCGCGGGTGGGGTCAGCCGCGTCCGGTGAAGACGAGCACGGGCTGGGCCCGGCCGCCGGCCTCGTTCAGCAGGGCCACCGCGCGGCCGTTCGGGTCGAGGACGGCGTAGGTGCCGACCAGCCCGGCCGGCGCCAGCGCGCGGCCGTAGGTGAGCTCGTCGGCCTCCAGCGCGCTGATGGAGCGCACGGGCATGGTCAGCCCCAGCGCCATGGGCAGCGGCAGGGTGATGGGGTCGGCTCGATCGGCCAGCTGCTCCAACGTCAGGGCGCGGGACAGGTCGAACGGCCCGACCCGGGTCCGGCGCAGCACGGTCAGGTGGGCGCCGACGCCCAGCGCCGCGCCGGCGTCGCGGGCCAGTGCCCGGACGTAGGTGCCCGAGGTGCATTCGACGTCGACGTCCACATCGACCAGATCCGGGGTCGGTCGGCGCAGGTCCGTGATGTCGAGGCGGCCGACCGTGACCGGGCGCGCGGCTAGCGACACCGTCTCCCCCGCGCGGGCCAGGTCGTAGGCCCGCTGACCGTCGACCTTGATCGCCGAAACCGACGACGGCACCTGCTCGATGTCGCCGGTGAACGCGGCCAACGCCCTGGTCACCGTGGCCTGGTCGAGGTGCCCGGCCGACAACTGCTCCACCGGATCCCCGTCGGCATCGTCGGTGGTGGTGCTCAGGCCGAACCGCATCGTCGCCGTGTAGGCCTTGTCGGTGAGCAGCAGGTGGTGCATCAGGCGGGTGGCCCGGTTAACGCCCACGACCAGCACCCCGGTGGCCATCGGGTCGAGCGTGCCCGCGTGGCCCACCCGCCGGGTGTTGACGATCTTGCGCATCCGCGACACCACATCGTGGGAGGTCATCCCGGCCGCCTTGTCGACGATGACCAACCCGCCCGGCTGAGCCTCGATCACACGCCGTTCGGCCTTGGACACCACCCGGCCACCCTAAGCGGCGGCGCGGGCCGGCTTTTGGTCAGCTGACCCCGCTATCCGGGGTCAGCTGACCAAAACCGGCGTTCCGACCACCGTGTTGTCCTCGGTGCGCTGGTCAGGCTTGCCCGACGCTGCGGCCGCGATCCAGGTCAACGTCCCGCGCCGCGCCGCGGGGACCGCGCAGCCAGGGTGGCCAGGACGCGTTTCATCGTCGACCACCTCGTCCCAGCACGGCCGCCGCGACCCAGACGATCTCCACCCCGGCCAGCAGGCGCTCGGACAACCCACCGGCGCCGGCCGATCCGAGCGGGCCGTTGAGCACGATGAGCAGAACACAGACCGCGGTCGCGGCAATAGCCGGCGGTGGCCGCAGCCGGACGGCGACGGATGTACGGCTCATGGCCAGCACGGGCCAGACGGCCAGAGCGGCGAACGCCAGCCACGCCAACAGGCTGTGCAGCCCGCTGTGCGCGGGCAACGGGACGACGCTGACGCCGAGCACACCTGCTCCGGCGATGACCAGTGCCACCCGGCCGGCCGGTTTGGCGGCGCTGAACAGCAGACCGATGACCACCAGGCAGACGCCGGTGATCACGAAGCCGGCGGTCATGATCCAGCGGTCGTGGGCCGTCGTGGCCGCCAGTTCGCTGATGGTCGCGCTCATCGCGGAGTAGCCGCCCGGCTGCGCGGCCTCCGCGGCGAACCAACCGCCGATCAGCGCGATCGGGGCGGCCACCGCGGCCACGGTCAGCGCGGCGGAGTGGCGGTTCGGTGTGGCTGCCCGTTGTGGCGGTGCGGTCATGGGGCGAAGGGGCGATCGTAGGGCTGCGTCATCTCATACCACTCCCGGCTCGGCCGCTGCGTCGTCGTCGTCGTCCAAGAAGGCGACGAAGGGGGTGGATGCGGCCGTCCTGGTGCATGTAGCGGTTGCCTTGGCGAAATCGGCGGCGGCGGGCAGTGCCGCGACGGGCAGGATTCGAGGTTCTTGGCTTCATCCCGCGCCGGTACCACAATCGAGACTTTGGGATCGGTCGAGCTCGAGCGAGCTTATTTCGCATTTGGGGTGTCCTCTGGGGGAGAGTGGTGCCGGACAGAGCGTCTTATGGGCATGGCGGAGACGCCACGCGCACGATTCGACCCTGGACTCAGGTACCGGAGACGGGATTACCCGGATGTCGAGACACGGTAGAACGTGCCCTCGTATCAGCGTCAGTGTCGTGCCGATATGCGAAGACCGTCCAGACCCTGTTGCGGGACTGAGGCGAACACAGCGGTCGTTTGCATCACTGTCGTCACGGCGCGTAAGCGTGGCGGGGCCGCAGTGCACGCGGAATGGGCTTTCCCGTTGCCTCAGCCAAGGGGAATGGACTGGCGCTCGCCCGGTGCTGCTGGGATCCACGGCTGGCTGCGATTCAACCCAGGTGTGCGCCACGCCATGGCGTCCCGGTGGGGCCAGCTGCCGATCACTGTGGACCGTTCGAAGCTAGCATGTGGGCAACCAGGCGTCCGACCGGTCCGCTTCGGTGTTCTGGGATACGCCACCCTCTCGTGCAGTTTGTCGAAACCTCCGGAAAGTTTCGGTCCGGGCCGACTTGTTCCACCTCGTCTTCACTGCGGCGTAACGGGCGGGCAACAAGAGTCCGCGAAGCTGGCCCAGACGAAGTCTCGCGCGGCACGACCTCGGGCGGGCCCGAGTGCGCGCCAGCCGGAGGACCGCGTGCCCGGCTGACAACTGTGCCCGCTCGCCTACGGGCGCCGCGGGGCCAGCCGACCCTGTCTCACCCATCCCCCGCCCGTTCGTAGGAGCCAGTGATGACCGAACACATCGATGCAATCGTGTTGGTGGGGGGGCAGGGTATTCGCCGTGGTCCGCTCACCCTGTCCACGCCAAACCGATGCTTACGACGGCTAGGGTCCCGTACCTTTCGCACCGGTTCTCCCGTATCCGCGCGGCCGGGACCACCCACATCGTGCTGGAGACGTCCTACCGCGCGGACGCGTTCCGAAACCACTTCGCTGATGGCCGGCGCCTTGGCCTGGACCTCGAGTACGTCGCCGAAGGCGTCCCGCTCGGCACCGGTGGCGCGATCGGTGACGTGTCCTACCGGCTGCGCAGGACTCCGGTGATCTTCAACGGTGACATCCTCTCCGGCGTCGAGATCGACAATTTGGTACCCACCCACTCCGCGGCCGGCGCGGACGCCACCCGGCACCGGACCCGGATGCCCGACCCGCGCGCGCTCGGCTGCGCCGTCACCGACGGCGACAGCCGCGTCACCGCATTCGCGACCTACTGGCACGGGGGCGCGGGTCTGGCCGGCCGCTCTGGTGCGAGACAACAGCATCCGTTTCGGCAGCGCCTGAGGATCGGTAGCGATGCTTGATTCGACCCAGCGGCTGGGCATCATGCCCTTGATCCCGTCGTTGCGGTCCTACGATTGGGGATCCCGGCACGCCATCGCCGATCTGTTCGGGTGGGTGAGCACCGATGAGCCCATGGCCGAGCTGTGGTTCGGGGCCCATCCTGAGGGGTCGTCCCGGGTCACCGGTGATCGGCACCGGTCCACGTTGGCCGAGCTGATCGAGGCCGACCCGAGCGCCATGCTGGCCCCGTCGGAGGTCGAGGAATTCGGCCCGCGGCTGCCGTTCCTGCTCAAGGTGCTCGCGGCGGAGAAACCGCTGTCGTTACAGGTGCATCCGTCCGCGGCGCAGGCTCGTGCCGGGTTTGCCGACGAGACCGCGCGCGGGGTATCCCCGTCAGCACCGGACCGAAACTACCGCGACGAAAACCACAAACCCGAGCTGTTGTGCGCGTTGACCGAGTTCTGGGCGCTGAGCGGATTTCGTCGCGTGGACGACACGGTGCGGCTGCTCCGCGAACTGGGCGTCGTCGAACTCGCCCCGTTGCGACTGTTGCTTGACCCAACCGGGGGTGTGCGAGCCACGGTCGAGGCCCTGCTGACGGCATCGACGTCCGACGCTGACGCGCTGGTCGACGCCGTGGTGCGCGGTGCCCATGAGCTGCTCGCCCGGGACAGCGAGTGGGTCGACGAGGCGGCCTGGGCCCTGCGCATCTCCACCGCGTTCCCCGGTGACATCGGAATCGTGCTGGCGTTGCTGCTGAACCTGGTGCAGTTGCAGCCGGGCCAGTTCATCTTCGTGCCCGCCGGGCAGATCCACGCCTACCTCAGCGGTACCGGCATCGAGATCATGGCCAGTAGTGACAACGTGCTGCGCTGCGGGTTGACCGGCAAACACGTCGACCGAGCTGAGGTGATGCGCATCGCGGACTTCTCCGACGGACCGAGCCTGGCCCGGGAGCCGGTGCGGCGCCCTACGGGTGAGCTCGGGTTCAGCGCACCCGTTCGGGACTTCGCCCTGTCGCGGGTGACGATGGAGCCCGGCCAGGAGTTGAACGTGGCCACCGTGGGCGCGCAGATCGTGCTGTGCGTTGCCGGCCAGCTGAGCGTGCGGGCCGCGCAGCACGAGACGCGGTTGTACCCCGGCACCGCGGTCTTCGTCCCGGCCGGTGTCGACGTGTGGCTGCGTGGCACGGGCGACGCCTTCCGGGCCACGAGCAACTCGGTGTCCTAGGGCTTAACGCTGCGCGCCGGCGACGGCCCAGCGTCCGCCTGCCGTCCGGATGAGCATGCCGATCAGGCGAACGACCACGAACGCCGTCAGCCCGGCCCACACGCCACCGATCCCCCAGTGCCAATGCAGCGCGGCCAGGTCGATCGGAACGAACGCGCCGAGAGCCGCGCCGATGGTGAGCGTGCGCATGAACGCGGCGTCACCGGCGCCGATGAGGACACCGTCGAGAGCAAAGACGACGCCGGCCGCGGGCTGCATGCCGGCAAACCACGGCCACAGCAGGTGCGCCTGGTGGATCACGTCTGCTGAGTCGGTGAACAACGGCGGGAGCACGAGCGCACCCGCGCCGATGATGACCCCGAATGCGATCCCGGCCGACAACCCGTATCCGGCCACCCGCCACGCAGTGTGCCGGGCGGTGACGATGTCGCCGGCGCCGAGCGCGGCCCCGACGAGGGCCTGCGCGGCGATGGCGAACGAGTCCAGCAGCAGGGCGGTGAATTCCCACAGTTGCAGGGCAATCTGGTGCGCGCCGAGCTGAGCCGTGCCCATCCGGGCGGCCACGGCGGCCGCGGTGAGGAACGCCGCCTGGAACGCGGCCGCCCGCACGAAGAGGTCGCGGCCCATCGTCAGCTGGGCGCGCATCACCGTCCGATCGGGTCTCCGGTCCACCCCAGTCCGGGCCAGGGCCCGTACAAACAGGACCGTGGCCACGGCTTGGGCGGCCACGTTGGCCACGGCCGAACCGGCCAGGCCGAAGCCGAGGGGATAGACCAGGATCGGCGAGGCCGCGGCCGAGATCCCGTTGGCGGCCACGACGATCAGCACGGGAACCCGGGTCTCCTGCACGCCCCGCAGCCACCCGTTGCCGGCCAGTGTGATGAGCACGCCGGGCACACCGCACACCGCGATGCGCAACCAGGACTCGGCGCCGTGCGCCACCGGCCCGTCGCCGCCGGACAGCGCTCGGGTCAACGGTGTGGCCACGATCTGCGTCACGACCACGACGCCGACACCGATCACCAGGGCCAGCCAGGTGGCCTGCACGCCTTCGCGCACGGCATCGTCGCGGCGACCCGCGCCGTACCACCGTGCCGCCCGGGACGTGGTCCCGTACTCGAGGAACGTGCCGACCAGGGTGACCAGACCGAGCAGGGCGGCCCCGATGCCCAGCGACGCCAGCACGGTGGAACCCAAGTGGCCGACCACAGCGGTGTCGACCAGCAGGTAGAGCGGCTCGGCCGCGAGCACGGCAAAGGCTGAGGCGGCCAGGGTCAACAGCCGGCGCGTCGAGACCGGGGCGGAGTCGGCGGACGCGTTCACGCGATGAAGCGGTGCATCACCCGGAGGCCGACAAATCCCAGCTGGGGATGGGCAAACGCCTCCGGAACGATGCCGATGGTCGAGAAGCCCAGCCGCTGGTACAGCGCGATCGCGCCGGCGTTGCTCTCGGCCACCGCGTTGAACTGGATGGCTCGGAACCCGATCTCAGCGCAGCGGCGAAGACTGTGCTCCACCAGCGCCCGACCCACGCCCGTACCCCGCGCGGACGCGGTGACCATGTACGACCCGTTGGCGACGTGTGCGCCCGGACCCCCATGGTTCGGGGAGACGTGGTACATGCCCAGGGCGCGACCGCCTGGTGTCTCGGCCAACCAGGTCTCGTGCGCCGCGCTCCCGCCGGACCAGGCTGCGCGAGCGTCGACGAACGAGGTGTTCGGGTCGTAGGTGTAGGTGTCGCCGGCAGCGACCACCTCGTGCCAGATCGGCCAGAGCCGTGGCCAGTCGTCGTCCGTGGCCGCCCGGATGTGCAGGTGCGGACGCGGCGCCGGTTCAGACGAGGTGGCCACTGTCGTCGCCGTCGCGGTCGACCTCAACGGCGGCGTCGCCGTCGACGTCCCCGTCGCCGTCATCGGAGTCGTCGCTGTCGCCGTCGCTGTCGCCGTCGCCGTCATCGGAGTCAGCGCGCGGGACCCGGTACGGGTCGGGTTCGCCGGCGAACCGTGCGTGAGCGCGCACCCGTTCGACCTCGGCGTCGGCGGCGGCCGCGGCGGCGAGCAGGTCTTCGATCTCCTTGGCCGTGTCGGGCACCGAGTCGAGCGCGAACGCCAGCGTCGGGGTGAACCGCACGCCGGTCTGCCGCCCGATCTCGGAACGCAGGATCCCGGTGGCCGACGTCAGCGCGGCCGCGGTCTCGGCGCGCGCGGTCTCGTCGCCGTAGACCGTGTAGAACACGGTGGCGTCGTGCAGGTCGCCGGTGACCTTCACATCGGTGACCGTGACCATGCCCAGCCGGGGATCCTTGACCTGAGTCTCCAGCCCGATGGCCACGATCTGCTTGATCCGCCCGGCCATCCGTCGCGCCCGGCCCACGTCCGCCATCGTCATCAACCCCTCTGTCATCGATCAGTCATGCATTTGGTCAGTTCCGTAGACCAGTCGTGTCGATCAGTCGGTCGGTCAGTCCAGATCGTCGTCGTCGAACACGCGGTGCCGCGCACTCAACACCTCGACCTCGGGACGCCCGGCCACCAGCCGTTCACACTGCTCCAGCACCTCGGTCACGTGACGGTGCGTGGACGCAACCACGGCCACGGAGATCTCGACCCGGCGGTGCACGTCGAGGTCAGCCGTCTCGGCCGCCGACACCTCGAACCGGCGCCGCAACTCGGCCACGATCGGGCGCACCACCGAACGCTTGTCCTTCAGCGAATGCACATCCCCCAACAACACGTCCACGGTGAGTACCCCGACCACCACAACGATTCGACCTCCGCGAGACCCCAACAATCAAAGGCAAGTGCGCACCAACAACGCCGCGACGAGAGGAAAAGACGAAACCGGGGCCGGCGCGAACAACGCCGATCTGGCTGCGTAAAAAACGCTCTACCAGCAGACAGATCGGCGTTGTTCGTGACGGACTCGCACCCCGTCATCCGCAGGCGAACGACGGGGCGCGACGGTCAGCCTTACGTACGAGGCTTCTCCCGGAGTTCGAACGTCTCAATCACGTCCTCGAGCTTGATGTCGTTGAACGAACCAAGGCCGATACCGCACTCGAAGCCCTCGCGGACCTCGGTGGAATCGTCCTTGAAACGCCGCAGCGACTCCACGGTGAGGTTGTCGGCGACCACGGTGCCGTCACGGAGCAGACGCGCCTTGCTGTTGCGTCGGATCGTGCCGGACCGAACGATCGAACCGGCCACGTTGCCGATGCGCGGAACCCGGAAGACCTCGCGCACCTCGGCCGTACCGAGCTGCACCTCCTCGAATTCCGGCTTGAGCATGCCCTTGAGCGCGGCCTCGATCTCGTCGATCGCGGCGTAGATGACCGTGTAGTACCGGATCTCGACGCCCTCGCGGTTGGCGAGTTCGGTGGCCTTGCCCTCGGCGCGCACGTTGAAGCCGATGATGATCGCGCTCGACGCCGCGGCCAGGTTGACGTTGGTCTCGGTGATGCCACCGACACCGCGGTCGATGATCCGCAGCGACACCTCGTCGTCGATCTCCAGGCCGAGCAGGGCTTCCTCCAGCGCCTCGACGGTGCCGGAGTTGTCGCCCTTCAGGATCAGGTTCAGCGTGCTGGCCTCCCCGGCCTTCAACACCGAATCCAGATCCTCCAGGCTGATCCGTTTGCGCGTCTTGGCCTGGCTGGCGTTGCGTTCGCGCGTCGCCCGGCGTTCGGCGATCTGGCGGGCGGTGCGGTCTTCCTCGACGACGAGGAAGGTGTCACCGGCGCCGGGCACCGAGGTCAGACCGAGGACCTGGACCGGACGGGCCGGCAGCGCCTCGTGGACCTGCGCGCCATGCTCGTCGAGCATGCTGCGCACACGGCCGTAGGCGTCGCCGGCGACGATGGAGTCACCGACCCGCAACGTTCCGCGCTGGACCAGCACCGTGGCCACCGGGCCGCGACCGCGGTCCAGATGGGCCTCGATGGCCACGCCCTGAGCGTCCATGGCGGCGTTCGCCCGCAGGTCGAGCGAGGCGTCAGCGGTGAGCAGGATCGACTCGAGCAGGGTGTCGATACCCGTTCCGGCCCGGGCCGAGACGTCGACGAACATCGTGTCGCCGCCGTACTCCTCGGCCACCAGCCCGTATTCGGTGAGCTGCTGGCGCACCTTGGCCGGGTTCGCGCCTTCCTTGTCCACCTTGTTCACCGCCACGACGATCGGCACGTCGGCGGCCTGGGCGTGGTTGAGCGCCTCGATCGTCTGCGGCATGACGCCGTCGTCGGCCGCGACGACTAGGACGGCGATGTCGGTGACCTTCGCGCCCCGGGCTCGCATGGCGGTGAACGCCTCGTGGCCCGGAGTGTCGATGAACGTGATGGGACGCTCGGTGCCCTCGTGCTCGACGCTGATCTGGTAGGCGCCGATGTGCTGGGTTATGCCGCCGGCCTCCCCCTCGATCACGTGCGTGTTGCGGATCGTGTCGAGCAGTCGCGTCTTACCGTGGTCGACGTGACCCATCACGGTCACCACCGGAGGCCGCTCGACCAGCTGGTCCTCGCCACCCTCGTTCTCACCGAAGGTGATGTCGAACGAGTCGAGTAGCTCGCGGTCTTCGTCCTCGGGACTGACGACCTCGATCGCGTAGTTGAGCTCGGCCCCGAGCAGTTGCAGCGTCTCCTCGTTGACCGACTGCGTCGCCGTGACCATCTCACCGAGGTGGAACAGCACGGTGACCAGAGCGGCCGGGTTGGCGTCGATCTTGTCGGCGAAGTCGGACAGCGACGAGCCGCGAGCCAACCGCAGCACCTCACCGCTGCCGCGGGGAACCTGCACGCCACCCAAGCTGGGCGCCGACATGTTGTCGAATTCCTGGCGGCGCTGCTTCTTGCTCTTGCGGCCACGCTGAGCGCGGCCACCGGGACGACCGAACGCGCCGGCCGCCTGCCCGCCGCGCCGGTTGCCGGCCGCGCCACCGCCGCCACCACCGGGTCGGCCGGCGAAACCGCCACCGGCACCCGGAGCTCCGGCGCCACCACCACCACCGGGCCGGCCGGCGAAACCGCCACCGGCACCCGGGGCACCGCCGCCGGGACCACCGCGGTAACCGCCGCCAGGCGCGCCACCCGGACGACCCGGGCCACCGGCACCGCCCGGACCACCCGGACGTGCTGGTGCACCCGGTCGGCCGGGCGCACTGGGACGGAAGGTTCCTGGGCCTGGACGCGGGCCCATCATGGCGGGGTTGGGACGCGGCGGCATGTTGCCGGGTGTGACGCCGCCACCCGGACGCGGCGGCATGCCTGCCCCGCCACCTGGGCGTGGCACACCGGGGGCACCGCCGGGACGCGGCGCGGCCGGACGCGGTGCACCCGTTCCGAACGGGTTGTTGGCCACGTGGGGCGTGGCCGGGCGCGGCACCGCCGGGCGCGCCGGTTCGGGCTCGCGCACGGGCATCGGCGGTGCCGGTGGCACGGCGACCCTGGCCGCAGGCACCAACGGTGCCGCTTCAGGCGCCGCCGGCGGTGCCACCGGAGTGACAACCGGCGGGGCCACGGGACCGGGGCGGACTGTAGAGGTGGTGGCGGGCGTTACGGCAGGGGCCGTGATCGCGGCGCTGACGAAGCCGGGTTCGGCCGCGACGACAGAAGCGGCCGGGGCCGGCGCGACCTTGGTGGCCGGAGCCTTCTTGGCCGGCGCGGGAGCGGCGACGGGCATGGCCTCGCGCAGCTTGCGCACGACCGGCGCCTCGACCGTGGACGATGGACTCTTGACGTACTCGCCGAGCTCGTTGAGCTTGGCGAGGATTTCCTTGCTGGTTACGCCGAGCTCTTTCGCGAGCTCATGAACGCGGGCCTTACCTGGCACGACACTCCTTATGGGGTGGGCCAGGCACGCAGCGCCTAGCCCCTAGTTGGGCGACCCATCATTTCTGGGCACTCATCGGTGGCACTTCATCGCGGGTTCATCGCGTTCTTCTCACCTTCGGTCGGCGATTGTGCGGTGCTACACCGTCGGGCGACGCGGACCGTCAACCCGATCGGTTTCGATCAGGCCGGCGACGGCCGCGACGACCGCCGAGACGTCGGACTCGACCGGGACCCGAAGGGCCCGAGCGAAGGCCCGGCGGCGCTCGGCCAGCTCGGCGCATCTGGGGTTGGGGTGCAACCATGCGCCCCGCCCAGGTGCATTGCGTCCGGGATCGAGGCGCAAACGCCCCGGTTGGTCCGGTGCGTCGGCCGCCCCCACCACGATGCGGAGCAGATCGGCGACTGCGGCCCGCTTCCGACATCCGACACACGTCCGGACCGGGCCAGGAGGCACCGGCAAAACGGGTGGGGATGCCGTGGACGACTCCACAGCGTTGCCTACCTTACTCCCTTGCGCCTTACTCCCTTGCGCCTTACTCCCTCGCGCCAAATGCTCTAGCGCCTTACTCCCTCGCGTCACTGCTCTGCAGTGCGCTCTCGCGCGGCGCCGCATCGTCAGCCGCGACTGAACCGACGGGCCAGACATCGATCGCGGGCGCCGGATCACCGTCGGCGTCAGGTCCAGCCGCTTCGAGCTTTGGCTCCGCGTCGCTGTCTTCATTTAGCTTTGGCTCCGCGTCGCTGTTCTCATTGAGCTTTGGCTCCGCGTCGCTGTGAATGTCGATCCGCCAACCGGTCAACCGCGCGGCCAACCGGGCGTTCTGGCCTTCCCGGCCGATGGCCAGCGAGAGCTGGAAATCGGGCACGACAACCCGAGCCGAGCGGGCGGCCTCGTCGACCACGGTGATGCTGATCGCGTGGGCCGGGCTGAGGGCGTTGCCGACGAACCGGGCCGGGTCGTCGTTGAAGTCGATGATGTCGATCTTCTCGCCGTGCAGTTCGGCCACGACGTTGCGCACCCGCTGGCCCATCGGCCCGATGCACGAGCCTTTGGCATTCACCCCGGCCACCGTGGAGCGCACCGCGATCTTGGAGCGGTGGCCGGCTTCGCGGGCCACGGCCAGGATCTCGACGCTGCCGTCCGCGATCTCGGGTACCTCGAGCGCGAACAGCTTGCGGACCAGGTTGGGGTGGGTCCGGCTGAGCGTGATCTGCAGGCCGCGCATCCCCCGGGTCACGCTGAGCACGTAACACCGCAGCCGGGTGCCGTGGGTGTACACCTCGCCGTGCACCTGCTCGGACTGAGGCAGAACGGCTTCCATCGTGCCGATCTCCAGGACGACCACGCCCCGGGCCGCTGCCTGGGCGTCCTGGGTGACGACCGCGGTCACGATGTCGCCTTCGCGTCCGGCGAACTCGCCGTACTGCAGGTCGTGTTCGGCGTCGCGCAGGCGCTGGAGGATGACCTGCTTGGCCGTCATGGCGGCGATGCGACCGAAATCCGCCGGGGTGTCGTCGAACTCCTCGATCAACTCACCCTCGGGCGAGATGTCGGAGGCGATCACGGCCACGTCCCCGGTGGTCCGGTCCAGGTTGATCCGTACGTTCGGCATGGGATGTGAGGTGTGCCGATAGGCGGCCAGCAACGCCTGCTCGATCGCGTCGATCACCGTGTCGAACGGGATCTCCTTCTCCCGCTCGATGCTGCGCAATGCGGCGATATCTACGGAAACCATGCGTGATCAGCCCTCCTGCGCGTCGGCGCCGGCCCCGGCCGGACGGTTGAATTCGATCTGGACCCGGCCCGGCCCGAGCTGGGTGTACCCGGCCGTTACGGCGGTTCCGGCGGCATCGAAGGTGACGCCGGCGTCGTCGGCCGAGACGATCCGGGCCGTCATCGGCGTGTCGTCGCGGGTCACCTCGACCAGGCGGCCGGCGTTGCGCCGCCAGTGTCGGGGCTCGGTCAACGGGCGGTCGACGCCAGGCGAACTCACCTCGAGGACGAACGGCCCGGAGAACGGATCGTCGGCGTCGAGATGGGCATCGACGGCGCGGCTGACGTCAGCGACATCGTCCAGGTGCAGGCCGTCGTCGCCGTCGACCACAACCTTGACCAACGTGCGCCGCCCGACCCGCGTGACCCGCAGTTCCTCGAGATCGAAGCCGAGACCGGCGATCAGCGGGGCGAGCCGCGCGTGGAGTTCGGTCTCCACCTTGGTGGGGTCCTGGCGATTGGGCGCGGACATCGCGGCGCCTCCTTTCGTCAGTGTCCAGTTCGGTGCTGCGGCCGCGCCGGGCCAGCCCGAGCGACGAACAACCAGCTTAACCGGATCTGACGATCAGGTTCCGGGCGTGCGTCCACCCCGGTGTTCCGGTGGCGATCGGGCAGACTGGTCGGGTCATGCCGACCCCCAGCCGCCGCACGTTCCTGGCCTCAGCCGCGGTGGTCGTGGCCGGCGGGGCCGGGGTGGCGGCCCAGTTCGTCCGCCACCCCGGATCGAGCGGCGGGGCGCGCAGCAGCGCTGGACGCACGACCACGACCGCGTCGCCGCCGCGCGCGCCACTACTGGAAAACGCGCTCGCCCGCGAGAACCGACTGCTGGCCAACCTCGCCCACGCCGCGACGACCACCCCGAAACTGGCGCCGCGCATTGCCGTGCTGCGGGCGGACCACCGGGCCCATGCCGCCGCGCTGACCGCCTTGATCAGCGCGGCCGGCGTCACCTCGACGACCACGCCGTCACCGTCCGGGTCCGCTTCGGTCGGGGTGACCCCGGCCCGGACCGCCGATCTCGTCCGGTGGGAAAAGTCGGCGGCCGCGGCCGTCATCACCGACTTCCGTGCCGCCACCGGAGCCGACGCGGCCGTGCTGGCCAGCATCTACGCCTGCGAGCAGACGCACGTGGCCTGGCTATCGTGAGCGGCCGCCGGCCCCCGAATCGGGTGCACGGAGGTCCGGCTCCTGGGCTTGTGTGCACCCGATTCGCGGCCGGGCCGGCCGGGAGCGGTCCGTGAGTAGTGCGCCTGCGGTCGTCGTCGCCGCGCTCCAGGCAGCGTTACAGGCCGAGCACCGCGCGATCTACGGCTACGCCGCGCTCGGGCCGAAGCTGACCGGCGCGGACGCCCAGCTGGCCTTCTACAGCGAACGCGCGCACCGCAACCAGCGCGATCGCACCTCGGCCCAGCTGCGGGCACTGGCCGTGGTGCCATCGCCCAGCGCGATCAGCTACGCGGTACCGGCCCTGCCGAGCGCTGCCGCGGCGCGCCGGTTCGCCCGCCAGCTGGAGGACGGTGCCGCCGCGGCCTGGCGTTTCGTCATCGTCGAGGCCACCACGCCCGCGCCGAACGACGTCACTCGGCCCATCCGCGACTCGGCCCTCACGGTGTTGAGCGCCAGCGCGGTACGGGGCCTGCGCTGGGCCGAGACCATCGATCCGGCCCATCCCACGGTCGCGTTCCCGGGCATCTGAGCGGCTCGTTCGCCGGGGTCAGCTCGCCGGGGTCAGCTCGCCGGGGTCAGCTCGCCCGGGTCAGCTCGCCCAGGTCAGCTCGCCCGCTCAGGCCGGGCGCACCGCCTGGGCGAACGTGAACAGCTCGTGCGGGTCGTACCGCTTCTTGACCTGCTGCAACCGCGGGTAGTTCGCCCCCCAGTAGGCCGAGCCGTAGTCGGTGATCGAGGCGTCGGCGTAGTTGACGTAGGCGCCCGCACCGAGCCAGCGCGACATGGTCGACCGGAAACCGCGCACGTAACGGTCGAACGGCGCGGCCGACGTGCGCCCGGACGCCCAGGTGGCCGTGTACTGGGCCACGGCCAGTGCCCGCCGGTACGGGAACGGCGTGGCCGTGGGGGCAACATTCGTCACCTGGCCACCCAGGGCGTCGAAGGAGACGCCGGCCTCGATCAGGTGGTTGAGGTTCATCGCGGCCTGGGTGGTCTGCACCGCGGCCGAGATTCCCGCCGCCGGCAGGGCCGAGGCGAGCACGGACGACGTGGCTGCGAACGCCTGCCGTTGCGCCGGCGCCAAGGCGTGGCTGACGCAGCTGGACGCGGTTGTGTTCTGGCCGCAGCCCGCCTCGAACAACATGGCCGCGGTGTAACTCTTGGTACTGGTGCTGTGCGAGGTCGGCGCGGGCAGTCCGCGCAGGAGCGGGGCGAGCTGCCCGTCCAGGTCGCCCCCCGCGCCGATCCAGGTGCCGGCCACCACCGCACGCAGCCGGCCCGCGCCAGGGTCGGCCAGTAGCTTGCACGTCGTCCACAACTCGGCCGGCCGACCCGGCACCCAGCGTTGCCAGGCGGAAAGCACGTCTGCGGCGTGGCCGAAGTCGAAGGCCAGGAAGAACACGTGCACGGTCGGGGCCGGGCGCACCGCCATCGTCAGGGACGTGACCGCGCCGAAACTGCCACCGCCGCCACCGCGCAGGGCCCAGAACAGGTCGGGATCATGGGTGGCGTCGACCGTGCGCGCGCGGCCGTCGGCGGTGACGACGCGGGCCGACCGGATCGCGTCGCAGGTCAGGCCGAAGGCGCGGCTGAGCACGCCCTGACCTCCACCGAGGGCCAGACCGGTGATGCCGACAGTGGGGCACGACCCGCCGGCCACGGCCATCCCCTTGGCGCCCAACGCGCTGTAGACCTCGACCAGCCGGGCGCCGGCGCCGATTCGGGCGACCTTGGCCGCGGTGTCCACCTGCACCGCCGACAGCGCCCGCACATCGGCGACGAGCCCGTGGTTGCGCGACCACCCGCCGTAGCTGTGCCCACCGGCTCGCAACGCCAGCGGGACGCCGGTGGCAGCCGCGAACCGGACGCAGTCGACCACGTCCTGCTGGTTGGCGCACTGGGCGACGGCCGCCGGCGCGGGCGCGTCGTCGAAGCGTGGGTTGTAGAGCTGGGCGGCCGAGGTGAACCCGTCCTGGCCGGACCGGACCACCTTGCCGTCGAGCTGGCGGGCCAGGGTGCCGTAATTCGCGACCGCTGCCGAGGACGGCGGCGGGGTCGGCGGCGTGGTCGACGAGGCCGCCCGCGACGTGGTCGACACCGTGGTGGAGGTAGCGGTCGATCCCGGCGTTGACGCCGTCGACGGGCCCGGTTTGGTACTGGAGGTGCACGCGGCCACCACCACGCCCAGCCCCGAACCGGCCGCGGCTCCCAACACCGCACGTCGCGTCGGCCGGGCGATGCTCACGCCGATGCCCATTGGGCGACGACGTGCGGGATCTCGCTGAGCGAGCGCACCACCGCATCGGGTCGTCCCTCCGTGTGCCCGACCTGCTCGGGCGGGATGTCGCTGTGCGGGATGTAGATGGTGCGCAGCCCGGCCGAGCCGGCGCCGTAGATGTCGTCGAACAGCCGGTCCCCGACGAACACCGCTTGGCCCGGGTCGTCCACCGCGACCGCGTCGAGGGCGGCCCGGAACGCGAGCGGATGGGGCTTGGTCCACTCGATCTCGCTCGAGTAGACCGCGGCGTCGATCAGGCCGGCCAGGCCGTCGCGGGCGAAGATCGCTTCGTGCCGCTCGCGCGACCAGATCGTGTTGGACAGGACCCCGATGCGAAGCCCGCGGTCGCGCAATGCCGCGAGCATCGGCGCGGCTTGCGGATCAGCGAGCGTGTGCTGGTCCCACCAGCCGTGCAGCCGCTCAAGCGCTTCTGCGTCGGGGTCCGCACCGGCCGCGGCGAGGAGCTCGTCCAGGGTGCCGCTGCGGTGCTCGTCGCGGCTGCGCAGCCACAGCTCGTCCTCGGCCGCGCGCAGCGCCTTCACCGCGTCCGGGTCGTCGGTGAGCGTGGCCCAGGCCGCGTCCGCGTCGATGGTGTGCCAGGGCGTGAGCGTGCCGCCCCAGTCGAAGATGACGGCAGAGATCGGCACGCCCACGTCCCCCAGACCCCGCTCAGAAGAGAATCGTTGCGAACGTACCCACCTGCGTCATCCCGACCCGCTCGTACATGCGGCGCGCCGCCACGTTGAAGTCGTTCACGTACAGGCTCACCCGCGGCGAGAGCCCGAGGCCGTAGGCGATCACGGCCGCCATCCCGGCCGCGCCGAGGCCCTCGTTGCGGTGGTCGGGGTCGACCCACACCCCTTGCACCTGGCAACACTGCGGCGACACCGCCGCGATCTCGGCCTTGAACAGCACGCGTCCGTCGTCGTCGAAGCGGGCCAGGGCCAGACCGCCGGCGATCAGGCGGGCCAGCCGCGAGCGGTAGGGCGAGTTGACCCCGGCCGGCGGCGGTTCGATCTCGAGCTCCTCGCTGAACATGGCCAACGCGGCCGGCAGGTAGCGCATCAGGTCCCGCGGGCCGACCCGGACGACGAGCGGGTCGGGCTGGATCGGACCGACCTCGGTGGTGAGCAGCAGCGGCTGGTCCATGCGCAGTGAACGCGGGCGGCCCCAGCCGTCGCCGACCCCCGACCAGATCGCGGACACGTCCGTGGCGTGCCCGACCACCGAGGACCACGTCCGCGGTCGCCGGCCGAGCTGGCCGCCGATCGCGCTCAACGCGTCAGCAGCGCCGCCCAGCGGCATCAGGTTGCCACCGGCGAAGCAGGCGGCCTCGAGCCCGTCGGGGCCGTCCATACCCCAGAGGTGACCGCCGATTTCGAAGGCGGACAGCGTGGCCGCCCGGGCCAGCCGGGCCGCGAACACGCACTGCCCGACCGGATCCGCATCGACCATCGCGCGGACGACGGCGCGATCGGCGTCGACCAGCTCGCGCAGTTCCGCCCGCACGACGGTCACGGCCGGGCGCCGCACGCAACGATCATGATGAGTGACTTTAACGGCTGATCAGCGCAAACGAGACGCCGAGCCCCGGTCAGGTCGCCGGGTGCGACACCGGGGACGAACATGACGCCGCGCTCAGAAGCTGGTGCCGTGAACGGGCGACCGGTCGGCCAGAAAGGCTCGGTCGAGCCGGTCGAGCGTGCCCGGGTCATCGGCCTCGGCGCGCTCGGCCCGGGCCAGCTGGCCGAGCCGGTGACCGCCCAGGTAGGCCGAACCCAGCGCGCCCACCCCGATCCGCAAGTCGGGTACCGCGTCCGTCCGGGTGCAGGTCGCGCCGTCCGGCCCGCCGCGCAGGCGGTAGCGGCCGTCGCCGACGAGCGGATCGACCACCTCGAGCACCGCGTCGACCTCGACGCCGTAGGTGCGTGCGGCCAGCGCCGCTTCCACGTCGAGCACACGCAACCACATGCCTTCACGGGTCGACGTCGTTTCCACCCGGCGCAGGTCGGTGAACAGTAAGGGCAGCGGGTCGTCAAGGGGCAGCCGCGCCGTCTCGATCGAGGTGTAGAGGTCGAACGCCAGCAGCACCTGCCACAGCGCGGCCCGCGCGGCCGGGCTGACGATGGCGTCGTCGCGGATCGACACGACGGGTCCGCGGTCGTCGTTGCGGACCCGGAACGCGACGTAGCCGTCAGGGTGCAGGAGGAAGTGCCGCTCGCTCATCCCGCCGCGATAGCTAGGCCGGTCGTCGAAGAACTGCTTCCACCAGACGTCGCTGCGGCTCACCGCGCCCGGGGTCTGCCCGCTCCACCGCCGGTACAACTCGGGCAGCACGGCCCGGGCCTCGTCGACACTGGCCGACACCACCGTCGACGCGTCCACAGCCACGGCCAAGCGGGTGCGGGCCCGGTCGACGACGACGTCGCGGGCGACGGTCGCCGCGCCGTAGCCGAACCGGCCGTAGATGCCGCCCTCGCTGGCGCAGAGCACGGCGAACGGGGCCCCGTCGTCGAGGTAGTTTCGCAGCTGGCGGTTCATCAGGCTGCGCAGGATGCCGCGGCGGCGATGGGTGACGGCCACCGCCACCCAGGTCACGCCCGGCACGGGCACCGCCGCACCACCCGGAACCGTGACCGCGAACCGGTAGTCGGCGGCGGCACCGACGATGCGGTCGTCCTGGGCCGGGTCGGTGGCGACCAGGAACCGCTGGATGCTGACGGCTTCGAGCGCGTCGTCGTACTCCTCGGGAGAGTAGGTGTGGCCGAAGGCCAGCCCGTCCATCAGGGCGATCTGCGGGAAGTCGGCCAAGACCGCGGGCCGCACCGGAAGACTCACGGATCCCGAGTGTGCCCCAATCGTCGATCAAGGCCCAGCGAATTCCACCGATCAGCGGATGGCGACGCTCGGGGCTCCGGACGTGACGCCCTCGGCTTCCATCTGCTCGGCCAGGCGCATGGCCTCCTCGATCAGGGTCTCCACGATCATCGACTCGGGCACGGTCTTGATGACCTCCCCGCGGACGAAGATCTGGCCCTTGCCGTTGCCGCTGGCCACCCCGAGGTCGGCCTCGCGAGCCTCGCCGGGACCGTTGACGACGCAACCCATGACCGCCACCCGCAGCGGCACGGTCATGCCCTCCAGACCGGCGGTGACCTGGTCGGCGAGGGTGTACACGTCGACCTGGGCGCGCCCGCACGACGGGCAGGAGACGATCTCCAGGCGGCGCTGGCGCAGGTTGAGCGACTCCAGGATGGCCAGCCCGACCTTGACCTCCTCGACCGGCGGCGCGGACAGCGAGACCCGGATCGTGTCGCCGATGCCCTTGCTGAGCAGGGCGCCGAACGCGACCGAGGACTTGATCGTGCCCTGGAACGTAGGACCGGCCTCGGTGACGCCGAGGTGCAGGGGGTAGTCGCACTGCTCGGCCAGCTGCTCGTAGGCAGCCACCATGATCACCGGGTCGTTGTGCTTGACCGAGATCTTGAAGTCCCGGAACCCGTGCTCCTCGAACAGGGCGGCCTCGTTCAGCGCGGATTCGACCAACGCCTCGGGGGTGGCCTTGCCGTACTTGGCCAGCAGCCGCTTGTCCAGGGACCCGGCGTTGACGCCGATGCGCAGCGAGACGCCGGCGTCGGCAGCGGCCCGGGCGATCTCACCGACCTTGTCGTCGAACG
Organism: uncultured Jatrophihabitantaceae bacterium; assembly: GCA_964252015.1. Lineage (GTDB taxonomy): Bacteria > Actinomycetota > Actinomycetes > Mycobacteriales > Jatrophihabitantaceae > CAXSBR01. The sequence goes on from CAXULW010000004.1 coordinate 123,483, forward strand.
CCTTGATGTTGCCGGGATTCACCCGCACCGCCGCACAACCCGCGTCGATGGCGGCGAAGACGTATTTGGGCTGGAAGTGGATGTCGGCGATCACCGGGATCTGCGACTTGTGGGCGATGGCCGGCAGGGCGTCCGCGTCGTCCTGGCTCGGCACGGCGACGCGAACGATGTCGCAGCCGGTGGCGGTGAGCTCGGCGATCTGCTGCAAGGTGGCGTTGACGTCCGAGGTGAGCGTCGTCGTCATCGACTGCACCGAGATCTGCGCGTCGCCGCCGACCGCGACCGAACCCACCCGGATCTGGCGCGACGCGCGACGGGGGGCCAGGACGGGCGGCGGCGGGGGCGGGGTCGGGATGGTGCCGAGCGAAGGCATACCGATGGACACAGGTGCAGAAGTCACACCGCCCATTATCCGCGCCGGCCGGCGATCCGGGTGCAGGGATGGACGCCAGGTGTCCACATTTGCACCCGGATCGCGCGTGACTGGGGTCAGGTGAAGCTGATCGGGTGCACGATGTCGGCGTAGACGACGAGCGCGGTGAACGCGAGCAGCACGACGGCCACGCCGTAGAGCACGGGCACCATCTGCGCGGTGTCGACATAGATGGCCCGCCGTGGCGGTGCGACGCCGTTCGGGGCGCGGGCCGCGGCGCGACCGGCCTTGACGTCGGCGACCCGGCGCCGGATCGACTCCCAGATCGCGCCGGCCACGTGTCCGCCGTCCAGTGGCAACAGCGGCACCAGGTTGAACAGGAACAGCAGCAGGTTCACGCTGGCCAGCAGCGAGAGCAGGAACTCGATCTTGCGCATGAGCGGTGCCGCGCTGGCTGCTTCCTCGCCGCCGATCCGACCAAGCCCGACGACGCCGACCGCTCCGGTGGCGTCGCGTTTATGACCCTCGAACACGGTGCCGAACAGGCTGCCGATCTTGGACGGGAACGCACCGAGCGCCGCGAACCCGGCACCGATCTGGCTGCCGATCTCACCCGGGAGCTTGGCCACCGGCACCGGCTTGATCGTCTGGTCCAGCGCCACGCCCAGGTACCCCGACGAGACCGGCGTGGCCGAGTTGCCGACGTAGACCAGGTTGCGCACGGGCGTGATCCCGACCTGGATCGTCTGACCGTTACGCAGGATGGTCAGCGTGAGCGCCTTACCCGCCGACGTGCGCAGGATCTTCGACGCGGGTGCCCAGTTCTCGGTCTTGGTGCCGTCGATGGCCAGGATCCGGTCGCCGACCTTGAGCACGGCGGAGGCGGGCGTGACCGACGTGCCGGCCGGGCAGGACCCGTCGGCCGGCAAGGCCGGTGCGGTGACGTTGGCCGGCAGGACGCACCGCTCGATCGAGCCGACCCGGTTGGTCGTGAGCGGCAGACCGACCGAGGTGAGCAGGATGACGGTCAGGACCAGGTAGATGAGCAGGTTCATCGACGGCCCGCCGACCATGATGATGATCTTCTTCCACGGCGGCAGCCGGTAGAACTCGCGGGCGTCGTCGGCGAACTGGACGTCGGCGCGGCTGGTGGCCCGGAAGTCCTCGGTGAGCTGGGCCAGCCGGCGCGGCCAGCGCGAACGCGTGCCGTCCTGGCGCGGCGGGATCATGCCGATCATCCGGATGTAGCCACCGAGCGGGATGCCTTTGATGCCGTACTCGGTCTCACCGCGCTGCTTCGACCACAGGGTCGGGCCGAAGCCGACCATGTACTGGGTCACCCGTACGCCGAACGCCTTGGCCGGCACCATGTGCCCGAGCTCGTGCAGCGCGATGGAGGCGAGCAGGCCGAACGCGAAGGCCAGGACACCCAGGGTGTACAGCACCCGCGCGGCCCCTCTCGTCGACGCCGTCGGTCGGGCTGGGACCGCCGGTCAGCTGTTCTGTCGTTGGTCGAGTTCGGCCCGCACGCGGGCCCGGGCCCACGTCTGGGCCGCTTCGACGTCCTCGACGGTACCGGGTTCGCCGCGTTGCGGCTGCTCGACGGACAGCCACGAATCGAGCACCCGCTCGATGACGTCGGCGATAGCCAGGAACGCACAGCGCCCGTCCAGGAACGCGGCGACCAGATCCTCGTTGGCCGCGTTGTAGACCGCGGGCGCGGCCCCGCCGGCCGCACCCGCGCGGCGGGCCAGAACCACCGCAGGGAACGCCTCGTCGTCGAGCGGCTCGAACGTCCAGGCCGCGGCCTGCGACCAGTCGATCCCGGCGGCGGCGCCGGGCACCCGTTCGGGCCAGGCCAGCGCCAGCGCGATCGGCAGGCGCATGTCCGGCGGGCTGGCCTGGGCGATCGTCGCGCCGTCACAGAACTCGACCATCGAGTGCACGATGGACTGCGGGTGGACGACGACGTCGATGCGGTCGTACGGCAGGTCGAACAGCAGCGCGGCCTCGATCACCTCGAGCCCCTTGTTCACCAGGGTGGCGCTGTTGATCGTGATCAACGGGCCCATCCGCCAGGTCGGGTGGGCCATGGCCTGGGCCGGGGTGACGTCAGCCAGTTCGGCGCGGGCGCGGCCGCGGAACGGTCCCCCGCTGGCGGTGACGACCAACCGCCGCACTTCCTCGCGCCGCCCGCCGCGCAGGCACTGGGCCAGCGCGGAATGCTCCGAGTCCACCGGCACCAGCTGCCCGGGCGCGGCCCGGTCCAGCACCAGACGTCCACCCGAGATGAGCGATTCCTTGTTGGCCAGGGCCACCGTCCGCCCGGCGTCGAGGGCGGCGATCGTCGCCCGCAGGCCCTGGTGGCCGGCAACGGCGTTGAGCACGATGTCGGCCTCGCGGACGGCGATCTCGGCCGCCGAGGTGGGGCCGTCGACGATCTCGGGCAACGCCCGCCCGGCCGGCCAGTGTGCCGCGATCCGCTCCCGCAGCTCGGCTCCGGCACCGGCCCGGCCGACGCCGACGGCGTCCGGGCGGGTGGCCAGGACCTGGGTGGCGAGCGCGCCCAGGTCACTGCCTCCTGCGCACAGCGACCGGACCCGGAACCGGTCGGGAGCGGCCGCGATCACGTCGAGGGTCTGGGTGCCGATGGAACCGGTCGAACCCAGCACCGCCACCGTCCGGGGATCCGATTCGCTCACCCGGCCAGTCTGCCGCGCCGGGTCCTACCTGCGGGTGAGCCCGAACGGGGCGAGTGCCAGAATGTGTTCATGGCCGAGCTCGCGCGCGCGTCCGATCAATTGACCGCCGATGCCGGCGGCGCCGAGACCGCCCGTGCCGGCGGCGCCGACACCGCCCGTGCCGACGCTGACCACACCGCCCATACCGAGGTCGCGCATGGCGGCGGTGCCGAGGTCGTGCCGGCTGCGCATCCGCACGAGCGGCCCGAGGACTGGGGCTGGCACGCCGACCTGGGCAAGCCGGCCCGCATCGGCGGGTGGCTCAGCGTCATCGCCGTGCTGCTCATGACCACGGCCACGCACTACAACCTGGCCGGCACCGCAGCCTTGTTGATGACTGCGGCGGCCCTCGCGGGAGGCCTGCTCATCGACGCCCGCCGGCGCCGCACCTCCTGGCGCCGCTGACCCGCGAATCGGGTGCACCCGGGCTCACCCCGTGGACCTGAACGCACCCGATCGGGGCCTGGCGGCCGGGCATTGCCCGCAACTGAATCAGCGGTGAATAGTGGAAGTAGTTGCGGAATCAATTGCTATTCGCCGCTCTTGCTGACATATTCGACACGATGGAGGGACGTCGCGCAGGGCCCGGCCGGGTACAGCTCGACGACGTGGCCCGAGCCATCATCGAACAGCTGCAGGAAGACGGCCGCCGCCCCTACGCGAGCATCGGCAAGGCGGTCGGGCTTTCCGAGGCGGCCGTCCGGCAGCGGGTCCAGAAACTGCTCGACGCCAATGTGATGCAGGTCGTCGCCGTCACCGATCCCCTGCAAACCGGGTTCCACCGCCAGGCCATGGTCGGTATCAACGCTGACGGCGACCAGGACGAGGTTGCGTCTGCACTGGCCGAGATCGACGAGATCGATTACGTCGTGGTCACGGCCGGGTCGTTCGACATCATCTGCGAGGTCCTGGCCGTGGACGACGACCACCTGCTCGAGCTGATGACCCGGATCCGGGGCGTTCCCGGCGTCCGCCTGTGCGAACCGTTCGTGTACCTGCGCCTGAAGAAGCAGACCTATGACTGGGGCGCCCGTTGAAGTTCGTCACCACCCCCGGTTTGTGGTGGCAACTGACCCAGCCAGGTGGGTCAGTTGCCACCACAAACCGGAACCAGAGCAGCAACCGAGGACAGAGGGTAATCAGATGACCACGACCGAGCAGGCTCCCGTCACCTCCGCGACGGAGCCCCGCAGCCGCACCGCTGAGGAGCTCAGCCAGTCCGCCCGCGAGCACCTGTGGATGCACTTCACCAACATCGCGTCCTATGCGGAGGCGCCGGTGCCGACAATCGTGCGGGGTGAGGGCGCGCGCATCTGGGACGTCAACGGCAAGAGTTACCTGGACGGCCTCGCCGGGCTCTTCGTCGTCCAGGCCGGGCACGGTCGGGAGGAACTGGCCCGGGCGGCCTACGAGCAGGCCAAGAAGCTGGCGTTCTTCCCGATCTGGTCCTACGCCCACCCACCGGCGATCGAACTGGCCGACCGGCTGGCCGCCTACGCTCCGGGCGATCTGAACAAGGTCTTCTTCACCACGGGCGGGGGCGAGGCGGTGGAGACGGCGTGGAAGCTGGCCAAGCACTACTTCAAGCTGGTCGGCAAACCCATGAAGCACAAGGTGATCAGCCGCGCGGTGGCCTACCACGGCACGCCGCAGGGCGCACTGTCCATCACCGGCATCCCCGCGGCCAAGCAGATGTTCGAGCCGCTCGTCCCGGGCGGGATCAAGGTGCCGAACACGAACTTCTACCGCGCCGCCGAGCACGGCGACAGCCTCGAGGACTTCGGACGCTGGGCCGCCGACCAGATCGAGATCGCCATCGAGATGGAAGGCCCGGACACCGTGGCCGCGGTCTTCCTGGAGCCGGTGCAGAACTCGGGCGGCTGCTTCCCGCCGCCGCCCGGTTACTTCCGACGGGTGCGCGAGATCTGTGACCGCCACGACGTGCTGCTCGTGTCGGATGAGGTCATCTGCGCGTTCGGGCGGCTCGGCACGATGTTCGCCTGCGACAAGTTCGACTACGTCCCGGACATGATCACGTGCGCCAAGGGCCTGACCAGTGGCTACTCCCCCATCGGCGCGTGCATCGTCAGCGACAAGATCGCCGCGCCGTTCTGGACCGGCAACGCGTACTTCCCGCACGGCTACACCTTCGGTGGGCACCCGGTCTCGGCCGCCGTGGCCATGGCCAACCTGGACATCTTCGAGCGCGAGGGTTTGAACCAACGGGTGCTCGACAACGAAGGAACGTTCCGTTCCACGCTGGAGAAATTGCACGACCTGCCGATCGTCGGCGACGTGCGCGGCGACGGCTACTTCTACGGGATCGAGCTGGTCAAGGACAAGGCGACCAAGCAGACGTTCACTGCCGAGGAGTGCGACCGGATCCTCAAGGGCTTCGTCTCGCGCAAGCTCTACGAGAACGGCCTGTACTGCCGCGCGGACGACCGCGGCGACCCGGTGGTTCAGCTGGCCCCGCCGCTGATCTGCGGACCGGCCGAGTTCGACGAGATGGAACAGATCCTGCGCTCGGTACTGACCGAGGCGTGGACACAGCTGTAAGGGTAACTATGGAGGTTGTGACCGTAACCAGCTCTCAGCTGTAACCCGGGTCTGGCACGGTTAGACCGGTTGGACCATCTGATTGCGAAGGACATCTGATTGCGAAGGAGTTGAGCCGTCGATGAAGATCGGTGTGCCGAAGGAAGTCAAGAACCACGAATACCGGGTGGCGGCGACGCCGTCGGGCGTGCACGAGTTTGTCCGCAACGGTCACGAGGTCTTCATCGAGCGCAACGCCGGCGTGGGCTCGTCCATCCCGGACGAGGACTTCGTCGCTGCCGGCGCCAAGATCCTGGAGACGGCGGACGACGTGTGGCAGGTCGGCGACCTGGTGCTCAAGGTCAAGGAGCCCATCGCCGAGGAATACCCGCGGATGCGCAAGGACCAGGTGTTGTTCACGTACCTGCACCTGGCCGCGTCGCGCGAATGCACGGACGCGCTGATCAAGGCCGGCACCACCGCGATCGCCTACGAGACGGTGCAGTTACCCGATAAATCGCTGCCGCTGCTGGCGCCGATGAGCGAGGTGGCCGGTCGGCTGGCGCCCCAGGTCGGGTCCTACCACCTGATGCGCCAGGGCGGCGGTCGCGGGGTGTTGATGGGCGGCGTACCCGGTGTGTACGCGGCCAAGGTCGTGGTCATCGGGGCCGGGGTGTCCGGTCAGAACGCGGCCGCGATCGCACTGGGCATGCAGGCCGAGGTGCTGCTGCTCGACCGCAACGTGGCCCGGCTGCGCCAGATTGACGCGATCTATCAGGGCCACTGCCAGACCGTCACCTCGAACGCCTTCGAGGTCGAGAAGGCCGTGCTGGACGCGGATCTGGTCATCGGTGCCGTCCTCGTGGCGGGGGCGAAAGCGCCCAAGATCATCAGCAATGAGTTGGTGTCGCGGATGAAGCCGGGCTCGGTGCTGGTCGACATCTCGATCGACCAGGGTGGCTGCTTCGAGGACTCCCGCCCGACCACCCACGACGACCCGACGTACCCGGTGCACAACTCGGTCTTCTACTGCGTGGCCAACATGCCGGGTGCGGTGCCGCACACGTCCACGTACGCGCTGACCAACGTGACGTTGCCGTATGCGGTCGAGCTGGCCAGCCGTGGTTGGCGTGACGCGCTGAGGGCGGATCCGGCGCTGGCGCTGGGACTGAACGTGCACGACGGCGAGATCACCAACGCGCCCGTCGCCGAGGGGTTGGGACTGCCGTCACGTCCGTTGGCCGACGTCCTGGCCTGAAGCCGGCCATGCAACTGCGTACCAACGCCTCGCCGACCGCGGCCTTCGCCGCCACCGAGACCGGCTCGTACTGGGGCCCGGCGCCCACCCGGTTCCGGCCGGCGCTGACGCGCGACGTGCACGCCGACGTCGCCATCATCGGCGCCGGGTACACCGGGCTGTGGACGGCGTACTACCTGCTCGAGCGCGACCCGCACCTGCGGGTGGCCGTCGTCGAGGCTGAGCACGCCGGTTTCGGCGCGTCCGGGCGTAACGGCGGCTGGTGCTCGGCGTTGTTCCCGGTCAGCCTGGCCGCGCTGGCGCGCGAGCACGGCCGCGACGCCGCGATCGCCCAGTACCGAGCGATGCAGGGCTCGGTCGGCGAGATCGGGCGGGTCGTCCAGGCCGAGGCGATCGAATGCGACTGGGCGCTGGGCGGCACGATCGTGCTGGCCCGATCTCAGCCGCAGCTGAAGCGGGCCGAGGCCGAGTTCGCCGAAAGCGCGCGCTTCGGTTTCACCGACGCCGACGTGGCCCTGCTCGACGGTGACCAGGCGCGCGCCCACGTCAACGCCACGGGCGTGATCGGCGGCGTCTACACCCCGCACTGCGCGGCCATCCATCCCCGCAAGCTCGTTCGGTCCCTGGCCGAGGTGGTCACCGCCCGCGGCGCGACCGTGTACGAGCACAGCCGGGTGGTGTCGGTCGAGCCGGGCCGGGTGCGGACGCAGAGGGCCGCGGTGCGGGCCGACGTGGTCGTGCGCGCCACCGAGGGTTACACCGCGAACCTGCCCGGCCACCAGCGCGACCTGGCCCCGGTCTACTCGTTGATGGTCGCCACCGAGCCGCTCACCGACTCGATGTGGGACCAGATCGGGCTGACCCGCCGCCAGACGTTCGCCGACGAGCGGCACCTGATCGTGTACGGCCAGCGGACCGCCGACGGGCGCCTGGTCTTCGGCGGGCGCGGGGCGCCGTACCACTTCCGCTCCCGGATCGACCCGTCCTACGACGAGGTGCCGGCCGTGTTCGCCGGGCTGCGGCAGAGCCTGGTCGAGCTGTTCCCGGTGCTGGCCGACACCACGATCACCCACGCCTGGGGCGGCCCCCTGGGCGTGGCCCGGGACTGGCACGCGTCGGTCGGACTGGACCGCGCTTCGGGGATGGCCTGGGCCGGCGGGTACGTCGGCGACGGGGTGTCCACCACCAACCTGGCCGGACGCACGCTGGCCGACCTCATCCTTGGCTCCGAGTCGGCCCTGACCCGGCTGCCCTGGGTCGGGCACGTATCCCGGCGGTGGGAGCCCGAGCCGTTGCGGTGGCTCGGCGCGAACGCCGCGCTGCGAGCGATGCAGTGGGCTGACGCTTCGGAGGCGCGCCGCGGTCGTCCCTCGCTGGCCGCGGCCGCGGTGGACAAGGTGCTGGGCCGCTGATGGGCCGACCGTCCGTCACGGTCACCCGGTTGGCCGAGAAGCAGCGCTTCGACCGGGCCGGGCTGGACGCCCTGCTCGACGAGGTCCACATCGCCCACGTCGGCCTCGTCGACGCCGCTGGCGCCCCGGTGGTGATCCCGACCGCGGTCGCCCGTGACGGCGACCACCTGCTGATCCACGGCTCGACCGGATCGCCGTGGATGCGCCGGGTCGCGGCCGGCGCGCCGGTCTCGGTGGCCGTCACCGCCTTCGACGGGCTGGTGTTCGCCCGGTCGGCGTTCGAGTCCTCGATGCACTACCGCAGCGCGGTGCTGTTCGGCACGTGCGCCAGCCTCGACGACCGCGCGGACAAGCTGCGCGCGCTCGACGTGCTCACCGACGCGCTGCTGCCCGGCCGGGTGGGCGAGGTGCGTCGCCCGACGGCCAAGGAGCTGGCGGCCACCCTCGTGCTGAGCCTGCCGATCGAGACCTCGCCGACGCCGAACTGGTCGCTGAAGGTCAGCGCCGGATGGCCCGAGGATCCCGAGGACGACATCGCCGGGCCGGCCTGGGCCGGCGTGGTGCCGGCCCGGATCGGCTACGGCCGGCCCCGCCCAGCCCCGGACCTGCGCGCGGGAATCGCCGCGCCGGCGTCCGTTCTGGCGCTGGACGGACCCTGAGCCTGACGGCGGGCGCCCGCGGCCCCGCACGGTCAGCTGGTGGGAGCCGGTGCCAGCCGGGCGGCCTCCCGAGCGGCGTTCGGGTTGAGCGTGAGGCCGCGGGAACCGGCCAGCTTGGCCGAGATGTGCTCGGCCACCGTGATCGGCTCGTACCGCGACGCATTCTGCGCGTCAGCACACCCGGGCAGGCACGACACCCGCGCGTCGGCGTTGCCGTCGTGGAAGTAGGCGGCCGAACGGCGCCGTAACGGGTTGCCGTCGGCGTCGATCGGCGCGAGGACGCGGTGCATGGTCGAGCGCCAGCGGTCGTTCGTCCAGCGAGCGAGCAGGTCGCCCAGGTTGATCAGCAGTGCCCCGGGTGCCGGCCGTACGTCGTGCCAACCGCCGTCGGAATCCAGTATCTGCAGCCCGGGCATCACGTCGTCGGCCCAGAGCACGGTGACGATGCCGAAATCGGTGTGCGGTCCCATCCCGAGCTGACCCGGCTCCAAGCGCACCTCGCCGTCGGGGATCGAGTAATGATTCATCCGCAGCATGTCGATCGAGTGGTCGGTGAACTCGGCGAAGTAGTCGACCGGCAGGTCGAGCGCGACGGCGAACACCTCGGTCAATGTCCGGGCCAGTCCCCCGGCGTGGCGCATCCAGGCCTCGACGTTGCGCTCGAACAGGGCCGGGCGGTCCGGCCACATGTTGGCCGGGTAGTGCTCCTCGCTGACATCGACGTTGAAGTCACTGGCCTGGGAACCCACGTTGAACGCCTCGAACAGGTCGGCCGGCGATTCCACACCCAACGAGTAGCTCAGGCTCTCGGTCTTCGGGCCGTTGTAGCCGCGGTTCACGGCGACATCGCTCGGGCGCAGCTCGTTCTTCTGCTCGAAGGGCAACGCGAAGAACCCGTCCATGGCTTCGGTCAAGCCGTCCGCAGCCAGGTCGGGGATGCCGTGGCCAATGATCTGCATGAAGCCGACGTCGCCGGCGGCCCGGTTGACCGCGGCGCCGATCCGGGTGCGGCGCCCGGCATCGCCGTGATGGAAACCGTCGATGTTGATGACCGGCACGTCCAGCACGCCGCCGACGGCTCGGGCCGTACTCACCGCATCCCGCCTTACTCGGCGGCGGACTCGACTGGACGCCCGGACGCGCCGTAGCGCAGGCCGTCCATCAGCAACGTCACCAGTCGACGAGCCTGATCGAGCCAGCCGGGCTGGTCGATGGCCAGGCAGATGCCGCTCATGGCCCGGATCAGGTCCAACGGATCTACGTCGGCCCGGACCGTTCCGGCCGCGACACCGGCGTCGAGCAGCGTGGACATGGCCACCCGCATCCGCTCGTGGGCGTAGACGAACAGCTCAGGTTTGCCGTCGGTGGACTGAGTGCTGGCCGCGGCGGCGGCTTTGAGGGCGGCGGCCATACCGCGCTTGCGGGCGACGTGGGCCACGAAGCGCTGCATCCATTCAGCCAAGGCCTCGTCGGGCGACAGCTGCGCCTGCAACTCGACGATGCCGTCACACAGGCGCTCGACCTCGTTGCGATAGACCGCTTCGATCAACGTCTCGCGGGTGGGGAAGTTGCGATAGAGGGTCCCGATGCCGACGCCGGCGCGTTGGGCGATGTCCTCCAGCGAGGTCTCCACGCCGTTCTCACTGAACGCGGCGGCAGCGGCCAGCAGGAGCGCCTGCCGGTTGCGCTGGGCATCGGCGCGCAGCGGCCGGGTGCCGGCCGGGTCGTCCAGCTCGGTCATCGTCCGTCCCACCGGTCACACCGCCTCTCGCCAGCCATCTGCGTAAATCGACTTGCCAACCGGAGGCAGCCTCCAGTACCGTAACTGGAGGCACCATCCGTTTGATCCATCATGACACGAAAGAAGACCGGAATGCCAACATCCACGATTCACCAGTCCGACCACGGGACGCCGGCCGGCACATCGGCCGCCCCGACGGTCGACACCCGCAGCCGGCGCGCCCGCCTGCTGGCGCACCCCACCGTCGCGCTGGTCGCGATCCTCACCGTGCAACTCATGGTCGTGCTCGATGCGACCATCGTGAACATCGCTCTGCCGGATATCCGCACCGCCCTGCATTTCTCCACCGCCGACCTGTCGTGGGTGATCAACGCCTACACGCTCGTGTTCGGTGGCCTGCTCCTGCTCGGCGCCCGGGCCGGTGACCTGCTCGGTCGCCGGGTGACCCTGATGGCGGGCGTCGCCCTGTTCACCCTGGCCTCACTGGCCGGTGGCTTCGCCGATTCCGAGGCCACGTTGCTGGCGGCGCGCGCCGTCCAGGGCATCGGCGGTGCGCTCGCCTCCCCGTCCGCGCTGGCCCTGCTGATGACCTCGTTCCCCGGCGCGAAGGAGCGGCTGCGGGCGCTCGGTCTCTACACCGCGGTGTCCATCGGTGGCGCGGCGGTCGGGCTCATCGCCGGCGGCGTGCTCACCCAGTGGGCCTCGTGGCGCTGGGTGTTCTTCGTCAACGTGCCCATCGGCGTCCTGCTGGTGTTCCTCGTCCGGGCGGTTCTGCCCGAGACCCCGCGCCAGCACGGCCAGCTCGACGTGGCCGGCGCGCTCACCTCGACCGTCGGCATGACCGGGCTGGTCTACGGCTTCGTCAACGCGGCGAGCCACGGCTGGGTACAGACGGCCACCATCGTCTCCTTCGTCGGTGGCGTGGTCCTGCTGGCCGCGTTCGTCGCCATCGAGCTGCGGGCGTCCGCGCCGATCATCCCGTTGCGGCTGTTCGCCGACCGCAACCGCGCATCGTCCTACCTGGCCCGGCTGTTGCTGGTCGCCGGAATGATGGGCATGTTCTTCTTCCTGACCCAGTTCCTGCAGAACATCCTTGGCTACGACGCCATCGAGACCGGCTTGGCGTTCCTGCCTCTGACGATCATGGTGTTCACCGCGTCGCAGCTCAGCGCGCGGTTCCTGGTCGAGAAGGTCGGCTCCAAGCGCCTCATGGTCGGCGGGATCTCGATGTCCACGGCGGGTCTGCTCATCCTGACCCAGCTGTCGGCGCACAGCAGCTATGTACAGCTGTTGGCCACGCTGGTGCTGTTCGGCGCGGGTAACGGGTTCGCCTTCGTGCCGCTGACCGCGGCGGCGTTGCACGGGGTCGACCCGGTCGACGCGGGTGCCGCCTCCGGCCTGGTGAACGTCATGCAGCAGGTGGGCGGTGCACTCGGGCTGGCCGTCCTGGTCACCGTCTTCGGCACCGCCAGCAAGCACGCCGGCACCGTGACTGGTACCGCTGTGGACCAGGCTCAGCACGCGTTCGTCTACGGCGCGGACCGCGCGTTCGCGGTGGCGGCGCTGTTCCTCGTGCTCACCGTCGTGCTGATCGCCGTCGTCGTACGGACCCGGCCGGCCCTTGCGGTCGCCCCGGTGCACGTCGGCGAGTAAGCCCGTCCCGTCCCGTCCCGTCCCGTCCCATCCCGTCCGGTACGGGGGTCGGTCGCTAACGCGGCCGACTCCTGTGCCGGACTTCGACGTTTCTCGACTGGCTGTGTCCCGCTCGGTGCGCGGCTGGGTTCATGGAACGAGCGTGAACGCATCGACGTGGTTGGGCCGGACCACGGCGAAGTGACGGAGATTGAGAGTCGCGATGCGCTGCTGTCGGTGTCGTTCAGCCAAAGCGATCAACCCTGCGTCGGTGCCACCTAGGTGTAGATCGGCGTATTGGGTGACGAGGTCGTGGAGACGTCGCCAGTCTGCGCCGGTGAGCGCTTCGACGTGCAATTGGTTCTCCAGGATCGACTGCTACAGAAGGGCCTCGACCTGCGGTCCGAATTCACGGTCGAGCAGGTAGGCCGTCTCAGCGATCACCATCGCTGTGGTGGTAAGCGGCTCGGCTCGCTCCTCAGCAGCTGCGCACAGGCATGGTGTGGGTCGGTGCGATCGGCGGCCGCGACGAGTACACCGGTATCGACGATCAGCACGGACTAATCGCGGCCGAAACCGTCACCCAGAACCTCTTCGATTCGGCCGGAAATACCACTCGCGGAGGCACCAGCGCCGACGAACGGTAGCTCCCGAAGTCGCTTTCCGCTGCCGTTGGTGTCTGAGGTGGCTGTTCCGCCCTCAGCAGCGGGGGTAACGAACTGAACGACGACTGCCCGCACGGCGTCGGCCTGCGCGGGGTTGAGCTGGTCGACCAAGTCGTGCAGATCGGGGTGCTGATGCGCGACGCTCACGCGGCTAAGTGTAGGTCGCTCACGCTATGTCGCAGCGATGCGGCCAGCCGCTTTGCCCGTAGCCGGAAAGAGGCTGAGACGTGTCGCTTCGAGCCGCCCGTTCAGCGTTTGCGGCTGGGGTCGTCGTGTAGAGCAGCACCTCAGCTGTATCTGAACGGTCTCAATTCGGTACCGAAATTGCATACCATCTCACCCGCCGACGGCAGAGTCAGCCGTTGGCGGCGAGCTGGCCGCAGGCACCGTCGATCTCGCGGCCGCGGGTGTCGCGGACGGTGACCGGTACGCCCTTGGCTTCGAGCCGACGCACGAACTCGTCCTCGACCGGCTTCGGGGAGGCGTCCCACTTCGACCCCGGGGTCGGGTTGAGCGGGATGAGGTTGACGTGCGCATTCCGTTTGGCCAGCAGGGTGCCGAGGCGGTCGGCCCGCCAGCCCTGGTCGTTGATGTCGCGGATCATGGCGTACTCGATCGAGTAGCGGCGCCCGGTGCGAGCGGCGTAGCGGTCGGCCGCGCCCAGCACCTCGGCCACGCTCCAGCGGGTGTTGACCGGGACGAGGGTGTTACGCAGCTCGTCGTCCGGGGCGTGCAGTGAGACGGCCAGGGTGACGTTGAGGCCCTCGTCGGTGAGGCGGTCCACCGCCGGCGCGAGCCCGACCGTGGAGACCGTGATCGACCGTTGCGACAGGCCCAGCCCCGACGGCGCCGGGTCGACCAGGCGGTGCACCGCGGCGAGGACGCGGTTGTAATTGGCCAGCGGCTCGCCCATCCCCATGAAGACGACATTGGACAGGCGCCCGACCCCGCCGCTCAGCTCGCCCGAGGCGCAGGTGGCCGCCGCGGCGACGACCTGGTCGACGATCTCGGCGGTGGACAGGTTGCGGGTCAACCCGCCCTGCCCGGTCGCGCAGAACGGGCAAGCCATGCCGCAGCCGGCTTGGCTGGAGATGCAGACGGTGATCCGCTCGGACTGGGTCGTGCCGTCCGCACGGGTACGGGCCGGATAACGCATGAGCACGCTTTCGACCAGGGTGCCGTCGAACAGTCGCCACAGTGTCTTACGGGTCATGCCCCGGTCGGTCTCGACGTGACGCACCTCGTGCAGCAGGTCGGGGAACAGCTCGCCCGCGACCCTTTCCCGATCGGCGGCGGGCAGGTCGGTCATCTGCGCGGGATCCCGGGTCAGCCGGCCGTAGTACTGGCGCGACAGTTGGTCGGCCCGAAATGCCGGCCAGCCCAGCTCGGTGACTGCCGCTCGGCGCTGCGTCGCGTCGAGATCGGCCCAGTGCTTCGGGGTGGGACGCCGGCGCGCAGGAGCGTCGAAAACAAGCGGGAGGAGGGTCATCGCCTGCCCATTCTCCCACGGCAGGGCGAGATCGCCGGTTCAGCGAGCGGGGGCCGCCGAGCGCAGCTAGCGTGGGAGTTGTTCGACCTGGCGCGCGCCCTGACCCGGCAACGGTCGACAACGTGGTTTGAAGGGGGTGCGCGATGCGGGAGATGAAGGTGCTGGACCAGGACTCGTTTGCCAGCTCCTCGGTGCCGGTACACCTGCTGCGCGGGTTCGTCGGCCTGACGCTGCTGATCGCCGCCTTCGCCCTCATCCCGACGGTCGGACCGGTGGCGCTGGTGCTGGCTCCGTTCGGGGTGTTTGCGTTACGCGGTTGCCCGACCTGCTGGGCGATCGGGCTGGGCGCAACCATGGCCCGCGGCCGCTTGGAGCGCGCCTGCGTTGACGGCGCGTGCCGGATGGCCCGGTCCGACCGCTGACCAGGACCGGTCTGACCGGTGTCAGCGGCCCGGACCGGCGTTCTCCGCCGGTGGATCGGGCAGCTGGAAGTGCGGGTTCTCGATCAGGCCTAGGAACGTTCCGCCCGGTTCCAGCACGCTGGCCACCCGAATCCCGTCGCCAGTCTCGGTCACCTCGGTGTGCGCGCGGGCGCCTGCGTCCAGCAACTTCGCATACGCCGCGTCGATATCGGGCACACCCCAGTACGACTGGGATCCCGTGCCGGGGTCGGCGTTCGGGTCGAGGCCCAGCTCGTACCCGCCCACGTCGTAACCGACGTAGAACGGCTGGTCGAAGTATGGCTCGATGCCCAGCAGGGCCGTGAACCAGGCCTTGCTCGTCGCCAGGTCCGGCGCCGGGTAGATCACGGTGCGAAGGCCCAGGAACATCTACAGCTCCTCAGTGGTCGGCGCCGCGAGGCGCAGTTGGCGTTGTTCTCGGGCCGCGTCGACCTCGGTCTGCTCGTCGGCGGTCATGGCGAACCCGATCATCCAGTGCGGGTCGAACCGCAGGTAGACGATGTCACCGAAGTCGCCCCATTCCGACGGCGACTGGTCGTAGGCGCGGATGAGATGCCGATCGAACCGCTGCCACTCCACGGAGCCGGGTTCGAGGAAGGCCGCGGTGCCGTGGGCCCAGACGCCGAGCCCGTCGGCCGGGGTCCAGGCCACGCTGGCCGCCGGGCGCGCGCGTAGATGCCGGGCTTTGAGCGCGGCGGCCGCGGTGGAGAAGTACCACCGGCCGTGCCGGAAATGCCCGTCCACGGCAGATAGCCGCGGTTCCCCGGCCGACGTCGTCGTGGCCACGTTGAGCAGGCACACGTCGGCACACCGATCGACGATCTGCGCGGCGGTCAACGTGCGGCGGCCGGGCTCGACGATCGAGCGCAGGTGCGCCCCGGCGCGATCGATGCTGGCGTCGAGCAGACCCTGTAGCCAGGCCAGCTCAGCCGCGGTTTCGTACATGACCCGACCCTGGCATGCGGCTCTGACAACGTGGCGATCAGGCGGTCACGGGTCGGACGCGGGCCGGCTGGGACACTGACCACGTGGTTCACCCCGGGATGCTCGTGGCGCCGACCGAGCTGGCCGGCGCGTGGAGCTTCCAGCGGCGACTGGCCGATTTTCGCAATGGACGGTTCGGTTCGGCCGCCGGGACGTTGACCGTCGACGCCGCCCGCTCGGTGTGGACCGAGGCCGGCGAGCTGACCTGGGCCGGTCGGAGCGCGTCAATCAGCCGCACGATGGGGTTCACCCGCATCGACAACGAATGCTGGATGACGTTTGCCGACGGGCGGCCGTTCCATCCGTGGCGCCTGGGCCAGGTCGTCGAACACCTCTGCCGAGCTGACGTGTACCGCGGGCGGCTCGTCCTCGACCGGGCCGCGACGCGATTGTGGATCGGGTGGGACGTGATCGGCCCGGCCAAGCAGGAGCGCATCGTCACGCGCTACCGACGCCTCGGTTCCTGACCGGTCGCGTCGGGCGCGACGAGGTGCGGCTCAGCCCAGTTCGGCCCGGCCATGGGGCTCGGTCCACCCGTCAAGGAGCGGCCCCTTGGGCACGATCCGGGTCGGGTTGATGGCGTCGTGGGTGGCGTAGTAGTGCCATTTGATGTGGTCGAAGTCGACGGTGGAGCCGATACCCGGCGTCTGGAACAGGTCGCGGGCGTAGGCCCACAGCACCGGCAGCTCGCTCACCTTGCTGCGGTTGCACTTGAAGTGACCGTGGTAGACGGCGTCGAAGCGGACCAACGTCGTGAACAGCCGGACGTCGGCTTCGGTGAGCTGCCCACCCACCAGATAGCGCTGACGACTGAGCCGGTCGGTGAGCCAGTCCAGGCGGGCGAACAGGGCGTCGTACGCCTGCTCGTAGGCCGTCTGGCTGGTGGCGAAACCGGCTTGGTAGACCCCGTTGTTGACGTCGCGGTAGACGACCTGGTTGACCTCGTCAATCTCGGCCCGCAGGTGTTCTGGGTACAGCTCGGGCGCCCCGGCAGCGTGAAACGCCGTCCACTGGGTGCACAGGTCGAGGCTGATCTGGGGGTAATCGTTGCTCACCACCCGACGGGTCTTGGCGTCCCACAACGTCGGCACGGTGAATCGGCCGCGGTAGTCGGGGTCGGTGGCCAGGTAGAGCTCGGAGAGGAACTCGGCCCCGCTGGCCGGGTCGCGCCCGTCAGGCGACAGAGTGAAGCGCCAGCCCGCCTCGTCGCGGATCGGGTCGACGACGCTCAGCCCGATGGCGTCCTGCAGGCCGAGCAGTTCGCGGTCGATCACCGACCGGTGCGCCCACGGGCAGGCCAGCGAGACGATGAGCTCGTAACGCCCGGGTTCGACCGGGTACTCCGAGGACCCGTCGGCCATGATCCGAGCGTTGAACCGGTTGGCCTGGCGCACGAACCCGCCCGTGGTGGAGGTCTCGGCGCTGAACTGCGCGGTGTCTGTGGTCATCAATCCATGGTCCTCTCGCTCCCGTCGGTGTCACACTCAGGCCACGGTGCCGAGGACGAACGGGTAGACCGGCCCGCTGCCCGCGCGGCGCAGCAACCGGGCGACCACGGCCATCGTCCAGCCCGTGTCGGCGTAGTCGTCGACCAGCAGGATCGGCGCGTCGCGGGCGCGTCCGCCCAGTTCGGCCAGCAGGGACTCCGGCAACGTGTACGCATCCCACACCGTCCGCAGCCGGTGGGCGCTGTTGGACCGGGCGACCCGTGAAGGTCCCTGATGCGGTACCGACCCGAGATCGGCCAAGCGACCGATGCGGGCCAGGCCGGCGGCGAAGTCGGCCACGAGGTGGGCCCGCGCTGCGGAGCCGACGTGGACCACCGCGCTGGGACGTTCGGACCACTCCCAGGCGGCCAGGGCCCTGATCGCGGCGGAAACCACGTCGGGCGGGACGGGTTCATCGCGGCCGGTGACCTCGCGCACCCGGGCGCCCAGGGACAGGTCGGTGAACCGGGCGATCGCCCGCCCCGGCTCGGCCAGCTCGGCGGGAGCGATCTTGCCCCTGACGTCGATGCCGAGCGAGGGCATCGCGCTCGGCCACATCCGCTTGGGGTCAAGCCGCACGCCGGGCCGGTCCAGGACGTCCGCCGCCGCCGCGACCGTGGTTGCCCCCACCGCGTCGGTCAACGTCATGCCCCCGCAGTTGTCGCAGCGACCGCAGTCCTCGGCGCCCGGGTCGTCGAGTTGCTCGCGCAGGAACCGCATCCGGCAGCTGTTCGTGGCGATGTAATCGCGCATGGCCTGCTGCTCGTCCCGGCGCACCCCGGCCACCCGCTCGTAGCGCTCGGCGTCGTAGTGCCAGGCGGCACCGGTGGAGACCCAGCCACCGCGGACCCGACGCACGGCGCCGTCCACGTCGAGCACTTTGAGCATCGTTTCGAGCCGGGTCCGGGACAGCTCGACCTGGGTTTCCAGCGTGGCCGTCGATGTCGGCGCGGCTGACTCGGCCAATGCGGCCAGCGCCACCCGGACCTGGCGCTCGGGCGGGAATCCGACCGAGGCGAAATAGCTCCAGATCGCCTCGTCGTCCGAGCCGGGCAGCAGGACGACCTGGGCCGAGTCGACGCCGCGGCCGGCCCGGCCCACCTGCTGGTAGTACGAGATCGGCGACGACGGCGCGCCGAAGTGGACGACGAAGCCGAGGTCGGGCTTGTCGAAGCCCATCCCCAAGGCCGAGGTGGCGACCAGGGCCTTGACCCGGTTGTTGATCAGGTCGTCCTCGGCGGCCAGGCGCTCGGCCTGGTCGGTCTGACCCGAATACGCCGCGACCGGAAAGCCCCGCTCGCGCAGGTAGTCGGCCACCTGCTGCGACGCGGCCACGGTGAGCGTGTAGATGATGCCGGAGCCGGGCAACTCGCCCAGGTGGTCGGCCAGCCAGGCCAGCCGGTGCGCGGTCGAGGGCAGGCTCAACACACCCAGGCTCAACGACTCGCGATCGAGACCGCCGCGCAGCACGAGCACGTCCGAGGCGGCCTCGTCCGAACCGCCGCCCGGCCGACCGCCACCGCCGGTACCACCGCTGCCGGTGAGGCCGGCGCCTCCGCCGGTCAGACCGAGCACGTCGGCCACGTCGGCGACCACGCGCGCGTTCGCCGTCGCCGTCGTGGCCAGCACCGGTATGCCTGTCGGAAGTTCTGGCAGCAGGGTGCGCAGGCGCCGGAAGTCCGGGCGGAAATCGTGGCCCCAGTCGCTGATGCAATGGGCCTCGTCGACCACGAGCAGACCGCACGTGGCGGCCAGTTGCGGCATGACGTTGTCGCGGAAGTCCGGGTTGTTGAGCCGCTCGGGCGACAGCAGCAGCACGTCCACCTCGCCACGGTCGACGGCGGCGTAGGTGGATTGCCAGTCCTCCAGGTTGGTCGAGTTGACCGTCGCCGCATGGATCCCGGCTCGCTCGGCCGCGGCGATCTGGTTGCGCATCAACGCCAGCAGGGGCGAGATGATGACCGTCGGCCCGGCGCCCTGCGCGCGCAGCAAGGCCGTGGCCACGAAATAGACGGCCGACTTACCCCAGCCCGTGCGCTGCACGACCAAAGCCCGGCGCCGCTGTGCTACCAGCGCGTGGATCGCCGTCCACTGATCCTCGCGCAGGCGGGCGCCCGGACCGGCCAGCGCGCGCAGAGCGGCCTCAGCGGATTCGCGCAGCTCGTCGGTCACCCACCCTGTCTAACAGTCCGCCCCGACACTTCGGCCCGCCTGGCGCGGCCTGTGGACTACTGGACGGGCTGTGGAGTCGCCTCAACACGGGGTGTGCCTCGACAGCCGCGTACGTCCACCAGGGCCGGCGGGGAGGTTCGGTCCGGCGTAGGCGGTCCGCCCGCACGAATGCGTCTCGGTGACGGTCATCCATGCGTTCTCGTAGACGACCCGCGACGAGTTCCCCAGCGCGGGCGCCATCAGAGCGCCGAGACCCACGAGCCGTGGCCGTGGCACCAGGCCTGGGCGACGCCGTCGACCGAGATCAGGAATGCGCCGGGCCGCTCACCCGAGTTGGCGATGCCGAGATCGGCGGAGACGGCCGGGCTCTCGTTCGAGATCCACGTCGCGTCCAGAAGGCGGACGGCGCGCGCGAAGGCGGCCCGGTCCGCCGGGTCGAGGTAGGCCAGCACCGCGGAGTGGAAGACGACCAAGGTGGCCGCGGACGGCGCTTGCGCGGCCAGGGCGGCCAGGTCGAGCCGCAGGTCTCCGACCACGACCCGCGGCGGGTCGGCGCGGGCCACGTCGAGAGCGGCATGCAGGCGCGCGCGTCGGTCGTCAGCTCCCGGCCAAACCAGGGCGTCCAGCCAGGCCACCTGAGCCGGATCGTGGGCATCGACGGGATGCAGGTCGAGCCCGGCCCGCCACGCGACCGTCGGGACGGCGGCGGGCACGTCGATGCCCTCCACGCGGCACGGCAGGGTCACCGTGGCGTCCGGCGGCCCGATGGTGGGGACGGTGCCGCTCGGGTCGGTGTAGGAGTAGCGGTACCGGTCGGGCAGCAGGCACAGTCCGGCGCTGGCCCCGACCTCCAGCAGCGCCACCGGCTGGGGCAACCGAGCCAGGAACGGCAGCAACGTCGCGCATCGTCCGGCCTCGTTCGTCTGCGTCGACCGGACCGCCATCTGGGCGCTGATGTCGTCCCAGCGGGCCAGCACGGTGGTGCGGAACGCGGCGTAGTCCGTCGGGACGCCGGCCACGTAGGCCACCGCTGCGAACAGCAGGTTGGGCTGGCGCTTCGCGACCGGCAGTCGGTCGAGCAGGTCCAGGACCGCGGCGTCGGTGCTCACGCCGACACCGAACTCCTCGTAACGGGCAGATTCGGTGGCGGCGTTGTGCCCGAACCGGGCGTAGTTCTCGGCCGTGGAGACAGCCGCGTCGGCACCGATCACGTCAGCCCGATCACGTCAGCCGAGGGCCGAGGCCATGATCAGGTAGGCGACGGCCGCGCAGGGCAGCAACGAGTCCAGCCGGTCCATCAGCCCGCCGTGCCCGGGCAGCAGCCGGCCCATGTCCTTGACGCCCAGATCGCGTTTCACCATCGACTCGCCGAGATCACCCAACGTGGCGGTCATCGCGATCGCCAGCCCGTACAGGACACCGATCCACCACCGGTGATGGAACAGCAGGCTCATGAACAACGCCCCGCCGACCGAGCAGGCGATCGCCGAGCCGACGAATCCCTCCCACGACTTCTTGGGTGAGACGGTGGGAGCCATCGGATGCTTACCGAACAGCACCCCGGCGGTATACCCGCCCACGTCACTGCACACCACCGTGGCGATGAACGCGATGACGCGACCGGCGCCGTCGCTGTAGTGGGTCAGCAGCACCGCAAAGCCCCCCAGCAGGGGCACGTACAGCGCGATGAACGCCGCCGACGTCACGTCACGGGCGTAGCCGACCGCCCCCTCGGCCAAGCGCCACACGGTGACTCCGAGCACGGTGAGCAGCAGGCCCAGGACGAGCGCGTTGGCGCCGTGGTACCAGGCGGCCACGTCCATGGCCACGCCGCCGGCCACCAGCGGCACCAGCGGCGGCCGGGCCTCGGCCGCACCGATGGCCCGGACCATCTCATAGATCCCGTAGGCCATGGCGATACACACGATGGCGACGAAGCTGGGCCGGTACACCAGCAACGAGGCGATGATCATCGCGCCCAGGGCCAGGCTGACCCCGATGGCCGCGGGGAGGTTACGGCCGGCGCGGGAGGCCTTCGCCGGCGCCTCGACGAGCTCGCTCGACCGAACGGGCTCAGGCGCGGGATCGCGGTCGGGCTCGGCGACGGCCTGGGTCAGGACCGGCCGAAGCGCTTCGGCGCCGGCGGCGTCGTCGTCTTCCGGGACGCTGTGCCTACCCATACGGCAGGCCGAATCGGGGGCTCACGGTCGGGGGCGTGGCATCGTCGGGTCGGTCCGCTCAGACCTCGAGCAGTTCGCTCTCTTTGTGCCGGACCAGGTCGTCGATGGAGGACGTGTAACGGTTGGTGGTCTTGTCCAGCTCGGCCTCGGCCCGGTGCGCGTCGTCCTCGCCGACCTCGCCGTCCTTCATCAACCGGTCCAGCTTGTCCTTGGCCTGGCGGCGCACCGCGCGAATCGAGACCTTGGCGTCCTCGCCCTTGCTGCGGGCCACCTTGGCCATCTCGCGGCGGCGTTCCTGGGTCAATTGCGGGAAGACGACGCGGATCAGGGTGCCGTCGTTGCTGGGGTTGACGCCCAGGTCGCTGTCCCGGATGGACTTCTCGATCGCGTTGAGCTGGGCGGCGTCGTAGGGCTTGATGACGGCCATCCGGGCTTCCGGGATCTGCACCGAGGCCAGCTGTGGCACCGGGGTCTGCGAGCCGTAGTAGTCGATGGTGAGCCGGGCGAACGCGTTCGCGGAGGCCCGCCCGGTGCGGATGCCGCCGAGTTCGTCGCGGGCGACGTTGACCGCCTTCTCCATCCGCTCTTCGGCGTCGAAGAGTGTCTCGTCGATCATCTGGTGCGTCTCCTCATGTCACCGCGGTGGCCAGGGGCGTTGCGGAAGGTCACTCGGTATCCCGACTGACGAGTGTGCCGATCTTCTCCCCGCGGACCACCCGACCGATGTTGCCATCGCTCAGGTCGAACACGACCATAGGCAGACCCGTGTCGCGGCAGAGGCTGAACGCGGTGGCGTCGGCAACCTTGAGCCCACGGTTGATGACCTCGTCGAAGCTGATGGTGGTGAACCGCTTGGCGTCCGCGTTGAGCCTGGGGTCGGAATCGTAGACGCCGTCGACGCCGTTCTTGCCCATCAGGAGAACCTCGCAGCCGATTTCGAGCGCGCGCTGGGCCGCCGCGGTATCGGTCGAGAAATAGGGCATGCCGACGCCGGCCCCGAAGATGACGACCCGGTTCTTCTCCAGGTGCCGCTCGGCCCGGCGGGGGATGTAGGGCTCAGCCACCTGGCCCATGGTGATGGCGGTCTGCACCCGGGTGGGGATGCCGCGCTTCTCCAGGAAGTCCTGCAGGGCCAGGCAGTTCATGACCGTGCCCAGCATGGCCATGTAGTCGGCCCGGTCGCGATCCATCCCGGCCTTGGAGAGCTCGGCGCCGCGGAAGAAGTTGCCGCCGCCGATGACCACCGCGACCTGGGTGCCGGAGCGGACCACGTCGGCCAGCTCGGCGGCGATGGACTCGACCACACCCGGGTCGATACCCACCGCACCGCCGCCGAAGATCTCACCAGAAAGCTTCAGCATGACCCGGCGGTACTGCCCGGGCGGGAGGAGCACCGCCGGCACGCTCAACTCGCCGGAGTCGGCATCGACGGTTGAGTCCGACGTGCGGCTCGACAACGGCAGTGGCAGCACGACGGACCCGGCCGGACCCGACGACGAGGCGACCGTGGCTGGTTCGGTGGTCATCGGCCGCCTCCTCGTCGAGATGGTGTCGAGCTTGATCCTGCCCTACCGGCCGCGCGGGCGTGTGCCGCCGGTCAGGCCTGGCCGACCTCGATGTGGGCGAACCCGGTCAGGGTGACACCCGCGCCGTCGAGCAGAGCCTTGACCGTCTTCTTGCTGTCCTGCACCGAAGGCTGCTCGAGCAGCACAGTGTCCTTGTAGAACGAGTTGACGGTGCCCTCGATGATCTTGGGCAGCGCCCCCTCGGGCTTGCCGTCCTTGATGGCTTTGGACTCGGCCACGCGCTTCTCGGTCTCGACCGTCTCGGCGGGAACCTCGTCACGGGTGAGGTAACGCGCGCGCAGGGCCGCTACCTGCATGGCCGCGCCGCGCGCCGCCGCGACGTCGGTTCCGGTGAACCGGACCAGCACGCCGACCTGGGCCGGCAGATCTGCGGCCTTCTTGTGCAGGTAGCTGGCCACCGACTCACCGTCGCGGACCTCGAGCTTGGCCACCCGGCCCAGCTCGAGCTTCTCCCCGATCACCGCGGCCAGGTCGAGGATCGCGGTGGCGACGCTACGGCCGTCGTCCAGCACGACCTCGTTGGCCGACGGGACATCGGTCGCGCTGGACTTGGCGAACGCGTCGACGATCTGCGCGGCCACGTCCTGGAACTGCTGGTTCTTGGCCACGTAGTCGGTCTCGCAGGCCAGTTCGATCATGGCGTTGCCGGACGCCACGACGAGGCCGTTCGAGGTCTCCCGTTCGCCCGATCGCTTCTCAGCCTTGGCCTGGCCCTTGATACGCAGGACCTCCACGGCCTTCTGGAAATCGCCGTCGGCTTCGGTCAGTGCCTTCTTGCAGTCCATCATCCCGGCGCCGGTGGCGTCGCGGAGCTGCTTCACGTCAGCGGCGGAAATGTTCGCCATGGTTCGACTTCCTGTTCTCGTTTCTCGGTTATGGGTTGTGCCGGTGCGAAGGCTCAGGCCTCGACGGCCGGAGCCGCCTCAGGCTCAGGGGCTGCCTCAGCCGCCGGGGTGGCGCCGCTGACCGCGCTCGCTTCGACAGCCGGGCCGGCACCGTCGGTGACCGCACCGCCGGCCTCCGGGCGGACGTCGTCGGCGGCGTCGGCCACCTCGGCCGCCGGGGCGACGGACTCGGCGCCGGTCGGCTGCTGACCCGGGTCGCCGGCCAGGGCCACGGACGGTTCGGCGGCGGGGGTGAGCAGCTCGCGCTCCCAGTCGGCCAGCGGCTCGTCGCCACCGACGCGACCGGGCTCGGCCGCCACGTCGCGGCCGGCGTTCGCGGATGCCGCGGCGCGGGCCACCAGGCCCTCGGCCACGCCGTCGGCGATCACGCGGGTGAGCAGCGCGGCACTGCGGATGGCGTCGTCGTTGCCGGGAATCTTGTAGTCGACCTCGTCCGGGTCACAGTTGGTGTCCAGGATCGCGATGACCGGGATGTTGAGCTTGCGGGCCTCGCCGACGGCGATGTGTTCCTTCTTGGTGTCGACGATCCACACCGCGCTGGGCACCTTGGCCATCTCCCGGATGCCGCCGAGGGTCCGGTCCAGCTTGACCATCTCGCGGCTCAGGATGAGCTGCTCCTTCTTGGTCGCGGTGCCTTCCCAGCCGTTCTGCTCCATCGCCTCGAGTTCCTTCAGGCGCAGGATGCGGCCGTGCACGGTGCTGAAGTTCGTGAGCATGCCGCCCAGCCAGCGCTGGTTCACGTAGGGCATGCCGACGCGGGTGGCCTGGTCGGCGATGGTCTGCTGCGCCTGCTTCTTGGTGCCGATGAACAGGACCGTGCCGCCGTGGCTGACGGTCTCCTTGACGAACTCGTACGCCTTGTCCACGTAGGACAGGGTCTGCTGCAGGTCGATGATGTAGATGCCGTTGCGCTCGGTGAAGATGAACCTCTTCATCTTCGGGTTCCAGCGTCGGGTCTGGTGTCCGAAATGGACGCCGGAATCCAGCATCTCCCGCATTGTGACGACGGCCATGGCCGATCGGCTCCTCGTGCTCATGCGCGCTGCGCCCGGCCCGTCACGAGCGTGATGGCTCGATCGGAGGCCGTGCGGAGGCACGCTTCCTCGGTTGTCGCGGCGCGCCGGGGTGGCTCGCCGCCCTGGTGCCCGGCGTCGCGACCCGATGTCGCCGACCCGCACCCGTGAGGGTTGCTGACCGGACCGAGGTGGGCCGCCGATTCCATCTGTCGACCAGCACGAGCGCTGGAGGCGATGGAACGGACACGCGAAGTCACCCCGCGGACGGGGTGCTGCCCAACAGTCTATGCGCCTACGCAATGCATGCGCGCAATGCCGTGCGTCCGCGTCATGCGTACGCGCCATGCTTACGCGCCATGCGGACGCGCGTAGTGGTCCCGTCCGTGCAATCGGCTCAGGGCAGCAAGCCGTCGCGGCGGGCGATGGCGGCGGCTTCGGTCCGGCCGCCGGCGCCGAGCTTGGCCAGGATGTTGGATACGTGGACGCTGACCGTCTTGTCGCTGATGTATAGCGCGCGCCCGATCTGACGGTTGGTGCGGCCCTCGGCGATCAGGCTGAGCACCTGCTCCTCGCGCGCGGTCAGCGTGACCGCGCCGTCGGCGTCGGCCACGCGCGCGGCGGCGCCACGCCCGGCCCGACCGGCGCCGCCGGCCCCCAGTTCACGTAGCTCGTCGAGCAGCGGTTGCGCCCCGAGCCGACGGGCCACCGTCCGCGCTTCGTCGGCGTCGCGTTGGGCACCGGCGGTGTCGCCCACGGCCCGCCGCGCCGCGGCCAACCGGGTGAGGCTGCGGGCCCGTTCGAACACGTGGCCGTAGTCGAAAGCGGTGACCGCCCGCTCCCAGCTCTCGACCAGCCCGGCCGCCGAGGGCGCGTCGACCCCGGTGAGCCAGCGCAGCCGGGCCCATTCCGCGTCGGCGCGCATGAGCCAGGCCGTCCCCTCCGGGCCGCGCTTGGTCTGGCGGGTGATGCCCTGTTCGGCCGTGCTGCTGATGTCGGCCATGAGCCCTCGGCCGCGTTCGGCGACGGCGGCCCGCGCGCCGGAGGCCGTGGTGGGCACCGACGCGGCCAGGGCGCCCAACGCCAGGGTGTGCAGCCGGATCCGGGCCTGGAACCAGACGTTCTGCCACAACTCGCTGATGATCGCGACGGCGTCGTCGTGCAGGGCGATGGCGTCGTCGAAGCGGCCCGCGGTGGTCAGCAGATCGATGCCGGGGCCGACGGAGTGCAGGGCGACCAGGCCGTCACGGCTCCACCACGGACGTAGGCGGTCGAGATCGTCGATGCCGGTGACGTCGCCGCGGGCGGCTCGCACCGCCAGCCCGACCGCGGTGAGGCCGGCCGCGGCAAAGGCCGGCGTGGTGTCATCGGCCCGGGTCAGTTCGACGACGCGGTTCCAATCGCCGCGGACGTAATGCGTCATCGCGGCCATGTCGCGGCTGTCGCGGGCGTAGACGGACCACGGGCGGTGGCCGGCCACAGCCCGCTCGATCGCCTGGCCGAACGTGGCCAGCGCGGCGTCGATCTCCCCGCGGTCGTAGTGCAGGTTGCCGAGCAGGAACAACCCGCGCAGGGCGACGCCGAGCTCGTCGCTGGCCTCAGCCTGATCAATCGACGCCCGCAACGAACTGAACACCCGGTCCGGATCCTCGGCCCGCTCCTCCAGCCGGGCCAGCGTCGTCGCGGCGTCGCTGACGACGTCGTTGAGGCCCAGTTCGATGCCCATGGCCCGGGCCTCCTGGGCCCGGCGGGCGGCGTCGTCGTCGCGTCCGAGCCCAGCGGCGCTGCGGGCGTGCGCGGCCAGTGCCAGTGCGCGTCGGGGCGTCGGCTCGTCCGGCACCAGGCGCAGCGCCTCGGACGTGGCTGCGAAGAAGTTGACCGACGAGTCCAGCGGAAGGGCGTAGACCGCCAGAGCGATGAGGAGGTCGGCGCGGGCCTCGGCCGCCGCGTTGAAGAGCTGGGCGCCGGGTGACGGGGTGTGCGTCGGCTCGGCCGTCGCACTCAAGAGCTGGGCGTCGGATGAAACGGGGTCCGTCGGCCCGACCGCCGGGTTGAAAGGCTGGGCGCCGGACGACGGGGTAGCCGGTTCCAGGGTGTCCAGGGCGTCCTGGATGAGGTGCAGCGCCCGGAAGCTGTGGCCGGCCAGCACCGCCGCTTCGGCTGCGGCCAGGACCAGCGTCGGCCGCTGTGCGTTGCGCTCGGCCTCGGGCAGCGAGTCGATCAGTTCCAGTGCGGACTCGAACTGGCCCATGGCTTCGTTGGGGGCGCCGACACGCAGGGCCTCCTGACCGGCGCGGACGCCGGCCGCGAGCGCCAGCGGCAGGTCCATCGCTTCGCGGGCGTGCCGGGCCAGGTCGGCCTCGGTGCCGCGGACCTGCTGGGCGGCCAATGCGGTCGCGAACGTGCGGTGCAGGCGCACCCTCTCCCCCGGCAGCAGGTCGTCGTAGACCGCCTCGGCCAGCAACGCGTGGCGAAAGGCGTATGCGTCGCCCTCGGTGCGGTCGAGGATGCGTTCGTCGACGGCCTCGCGCAGGGCGTCGTCGAGCTGGTGGTCGTCCAGACCGGCGACCGCGGCGAGCATGCCGTGACTGATCCGCCGGCCCGAGACGGCTGCGGCCCGGACCACCCGACGGGCGGCGGGGTCAAGGCGTTCGAGGCGGTGCAACAGCAGGTCGGCGAGGTCGGTGGGTATGTGGTCGGAGCCGTCCGCCTCGGCCACGAGCTGCTCGGCGTAGAAGGCGTTCCCGCCGGCGCGGTCCAGGATGCGTCCGACCGCCGCCTCGGAAATGGCCTCCGGGTGGCGTGCGTGGATCAGGCGGCGCATGCCTTCGTCGGCGAGCGGCGACAGCGGCAGCCGGACCACGCCGGGGATGCGGGCCCATTCGACCAGCGCCGGACGCAGCGGGTGGCGCCGGTGCAGATCGTCGGCGCGGTAGGACACCACCACGGTGACCCGTTCTCCCAGCAGGCGGGCGAACAGGAACCCGATCAGGTCGCGGGTAGAGGAATCGGCCCAGTGCACGTCTTCGAGCACGAACACGACCGGGCGGGTCTCGCTCAACCGGACCAATGCAGCGAGAACGGCCGCGAACAGGTCGGCAAGCTCGATCGGCCGGGGCGCATCGGCTTCGGCTCCGATGAGCCGGCGCTGCGGAAGCAGGCGGTCGATGGGCGGCAGGTCGGCGCGCAGCTGGTCGACGAGTTCGGGTTCGTCGCGCGCCAGCCGGCCGAAGGCCTCGCTGATCGGCAGGTAAGGCACCGCGTCACCGCCGAAGTGCAGGCAGTGGCCCAGGAGTACGCAGGCGCCGTCCGCCCGGGCCAGGCGGATCACCTCGGCCAGCAGCCGGGTCTTGCCGACGCCGGCGTCGCCACCGATCACCGCGCCCACGTCGAGCGGCTCGGCTATGACGGATTGGACGATGTCGAGTTCGGTCTCACGCCCGATCAGCGCGGCCGACGACGCGCCCAAGCCGGCTGGGATGCCGGGCAAGTCGGTACGGGCGGCCACGTCGTCCATCATGTCGCCTGCCTCTGACATCCGAGCGGGGGACGCGGGTGATGCCGCACCCGCGTCCCCCGTCGGGGTCTGTTCGGCTGAACCGGTAGTGACCGCTGACCGCGCGGACGTCACCCGTTCAGGCGCGCGCGTCGCCGTACGGCGGCACAACGTCGAGGTGGACGTGCCGGCGACGTCCCTGGCCGAAACGCCGTAGGCTGAACCGCTGCGCGCTCTCGAACTCGTGGGTCAGTTGCTCCCGGCGGTAGTCGATCTCGGCCTGCCTGTACACGTTGTTCATGACGATCTCCTCGATCTGCGGTTCCTGCTGACAAGATCGAGCCTGGGCGTCTGAGGGGGGCCCTCACATCGGAACTATCACCTAGTCGACGGTCGAACCCACGTAGCCGACGCAGTCGAACCCACCTAGTCGACGCGGTCGAACCCACCTAGTCGACGCGCTCGAACCCACCTGGTCGGGCCGTCGTACGGGCCGTGGTGGCCAGTCCGCTGAGGGGGGTCAGCCGGGCGTTAGCGCAGCTTGTAAGAGACGGTGGCTACGACCGCGTCGGTGCGTGATCGCAACGCGGACCCGAGGACCAGCCCACGTTGGTTGTGCAGCACCTCATGCCGCCGCCTACGGGGCTGAACCTCCGCGAGCAGCACGGTTACCTCCCGACCTGTGGCCAGCTGGCTGCGCACGTACCCGACGACCGGCGGGACCAGGTTGCGATGCGGACTCGGCAGGACCCGCAGCGGCAGACCCGGGTCCCACCGCTTCCACTCTGCGCACAGCACGCGCGTCTTGGAATGGTCGAGGTCCACGCACACGGCCTCAACCTGCCCGCCCATCCGCATCGCGGTCTCGAGCGCCACCTTGGTCAGCCGATTCGCCGCTACCACGGGCACGATCACGATCGGTCCGTCGCCGGCGCCGGCGGCGGGCCGCAACGGACGGCCCGGGATCTCGCCGATGCCCAGCTGCGCGCCCGCGGCGCGGTAGTAACCCTCCACCCGGGCGAACAGCACCATCAGGGCGGGGATGATGCCGACCAGCAGCCAGGCTCCCTCCGTGAACTTGCTGGCGAAGAACACCACGCCGGCCATCGCCGACATCGCCGCGCCCGTGCCGTTGAGCAACGCCCGCGGCAGCCAACCCGGCGGGCGGCCCTGCAGCCAGTGCCGTACCAATCCGACCTGGCTGATCGTGAACCCGATAAAGACGCCGATCGCGAACAGTGGCAGCAGCCGTT
This sequence comes from uncultured Jatrophihabitantaceae bacterium, assembly GCA_964252015.1. Lineage (GTDB taxonomy): Bacteria > Actinomycetota > Actinomycetes > Mycobacteriales > Jatrophihabitantaceae > CAXSBR01. The sequence goes on from CAXULW010000004.1 coordinate 153,528, forward strand.
GCGTGTCCGCGCCGATCACGAGGAGCAGCAGACCGGCGAACGACGCCAGCGCCAGGACGCCGTAGCGATAGACGGGTCGCTCGGCCCGCAATCCGAACAGGTGCGGCAGCCGATTGTCCTTGGACAGCAGGCTCATCAGCACAGGCAGCCCACCGAAGCTGGTGTTGGCCGCGAACAGCAGGACGGCCGTCACCGCCAGGTTGCAGACGTAGAAGGGCCAACCGGTGCCGAACGCGGCCGCGGACAACTGCGCCAGGATGGTGACGTCGCCCCGCGGCACCGAGTGGTGCACCTTGATGAGCACGGCCAGGCCGAGCAGCAATGCACCGAGCAACACGCCGAGCCCGATCTCCGTGCGCTGGGCGCGTTTCACCGCCGGCGTGCGGAACGCCGGCACGCCGTTGGCGATCGCTTCGACACCGGTGAGAGCCGAACAGCCCGCCGCGAAAGCCTTCAGGATCAAGACGATGCCGAGCCCCTCGGTGCCGTGGATGGGGCCGAGGTCCTTGCCGATCAGCGCGACCGGGTGCGATCGGGTCAGCCCGACGATCACGACGGCCGCGATGCTGACCACGAAGATCAACGTCGGCAGCATGAGCGCCTTGGCCGACTCGGCAATACCGATCAGGTTGATCGCGGTGAGGCAGACCAGACCGATCACGCACGTCAAAAGCAGGTGCCGGGCCACGACCGGGAACAGGCTTCCCAGGCTCGCTGCCCCCGCGGCCAGGCTCACGGCGACGGTCAGGACGTAGTCGACGACCAGGCTCGCCGCCGCGAGCAGGCTGGTACGTCGACCGAGACTCTTCTTCGCGACCGCGTAGGCACCACCGCCGTCGGGGTGCACGGCGATGACCTGGCTGTAGGACACGACCAGGGTGAGCAGCAGAACGACGATCGCGATGGTGATCGGCAACGTGAACCGGGTGGCACTGGCACCGGCGGCGACCAGCACCAAGACGATTGCCTCGGGGCCGTAGGCGACGCTGGACAGCGCATCCAACGACAACGCGGCCAGACCGCCGAGCGAGGTGAGCTTGTGGTCGTCGCCGCGCTGCTCCTGCCGGACCCGCCGATCGGCAACACGTTCGTCCACGGCGACCATCGGGCCTTTATAACAGCGCAAGGGGACGTTACGGACGCATCCTCACGCAACCATCACGCCTGAGCTGGCCTGAGCTGGCTTGAGCTGGCCTGGCCTGGGCTGGGCTGAGCTGCGCGTGAGCTGGGCGGGGCTGGGCGGGGCTCGCTCAGCGAACGGGAGGGTGTTGACGATCCTGGTCAGGCGGCACATCGTTGTGCGGGGCGTTCCGATGAACCGAAGCCCTGCGGGTTCAGCCACCCGGGTCTCGGCCACCGGTACGAGCACGCCGTAACCGGCCGGCGGTGCGAACCGGCTGTGCACAGGTGCGACCATTGTCCACAACCCCGGCTGGACCGAGCCGATCGACGCGGATCGCGGCGACGATCTACACGTGAACCGACGGCTCCGATCATTGCTGCGCATCGCCCGGATTGCGGTGACCGTTGTATGCGTTGTGGTGTGCCTCGGCACGGCAGCCGCCCCCGGTCGGGCGAGATCGGTAGCGAATCGGGCGATCGATGCGGTTGGTCGCTATCAGGCCCCCATCGTGCCCCTGGTCGTGCTGCACAGATTCAACCCACCGGCGCGTCGATTCGGCGCGGGCAAGCTCGGGGTCGACCTGGCGGCGACTGCCGGAGCAAGCGTGGTCGCCGCCGGCGCTGGCACCGTGATGTTCGCGGGACCGGTGGCCGGGCGCGGCGTGGTCGTCATCGCCCACTCGGACGGCATCCGGACCGAGTACGAGCCGATACGCCCGAGCGTGGTCGTCGGCGAGGTCGTCGCGGCGGGCGCCCGGGTGGGGGTGACCTCCGGGCGTCACGTCGGGTGTGCAACGACGTGCCTGCACTGGGGCGCGAGCCGCGGTGGTGCCTACATCGATCCGTTGTCGCTGCTGCACCCGCTCGGGCCGGTGCGGTTGCTGCCGTGGTCGGCCGCGGGCCGTGGATCCGCGTGGTCGCGTGCCGCCCGAGGCCCGTCTCCGGCGGCGCTGTCGGTCCGGGCCCGATCAAGCCCGCGGATGCGCCCGCTCGAACGTCGACCGCAGCCGTTCGACCGACACGTGGGTGTAGATCTGCGTGGTGGCCAGGCTGGCGTGACCGAGCAGTTCTTGCACCGCGCGCAAGTCGGCGCCACCTTCGAGCAGCGCGGTGGCGGCGCTGTGGCGCAAACCGTGCGGACCGATGTCGGGCGCTCCGGGCACCGCGGCCGCCCGCGCGTGCACGATCCGCCGCGCGGCGCGCTGGTCGAGCCGGCCGCCGCGCCGGCCGAGCAGGACGGCGGCCCCACTCGAGCCCGTGGCCAAGGCCGGGCGTCCGTCGCGGAGCCAGGCCGCCAGCGCGACGTCGGCGGGCAGCCCGAACGGCACGGTGCGCTGCTTGTTGCCCTTACCGAGCACGCGCAACACGCGTCGAGACCGGTCGATGTCGCCGACGTCCAGGCCAACTAGCTCGGCGACCCGGATCCCCGTCGCGTACAGCAGCTCGGCGACCAGCCGGTCTCGCAGGGCAACCGCGTGGTCCGGCTCGGACGCTGCGGACGGAGCCGACGGAGCCGACGGAGCCGACGGAGCCGAGCCAGTGCCGCGCGGGGATCGCGGCTGCCTACCGCTGGTGTCGTCGCCAGCACCAGCGGGCCGGTCATCGTCATCGGCACCGACATACGCAACGGTCGCCTTGTCGACGACAGCGCCAGCGGCGGCGGCCTCAGGGCCGGCACCGGCGCCCGTAACCGCGTTGGTGGCATCGGCCTTGGTGATCTTGTCGCCCGTACCTGCAGCGGTGCCGGCGCGGACGCCTTCGATCAGCGCGATTGCCTCGTCGGGGGCCAGGACGGCCGGCAGCACCCGGTGCGGGCGAGGGCTGACCAGTAGCTCCCCGGCATCGACCGAGGTCACTCCGGTACGCCGAGCCCACCCCGTGAACGCACGCGCCGACGCGGCTTGGCGGGCCAGGCTGGCGCGCGCCGCGCCCGTGCTCCGACGGCGGGCCAACCAGCTGCGCAGGACGGCAAGGTCCAAGTCCGATGGCCCGGCGGCGCCGAGGCGGTTGGCATGATCCAGCAGGCTGACCACATCGCCGACATAGGCCCGGATCGTGTGTTCCGAACGCGCCCGCTGCAGCCTCAGGTAGCGCTCGAACTCGGCGACCGCGGCGGCCATTTCCGGCGACAGTCCCGCACGCGCAGTTCGGGTGTCAGGCACAGCTCAACCGTGCGCAGTGCGGCGAAGCCGGTCAAGCCGCCACGCACGACCACACGGCAGGTTTCGAAACCGTAGCCCGACCGGCAGTGCCGCCCAAAGGTTTCACGACGACGGCACCTGAGGCGTCACCTCCCGCCGCAACCGTGCTCCCTCGGCGCCGAACTCGATCAGACCAGCCAGCCGCAGAATGGGTAACGCCTGAAGCACGGCCGGGATCCCGAGGGCGCTGCTCAGCGCCAGGTCGTTCTCGGTGACCCAGCCCCGAGCCGGGAACCCGTCCAGGACCGCGCGCGCCGCCGGGTCCAGATCGTCGTGCGCGCGGGCATCCCGACGGGACGCCGGATCAGCGTCAGCTCGCAGGGACGCACTGGTTCCGGCCCCGCCGATCGGGCCCACGATCTCGAGGATGTCGTCCACCGACGCCACCAGGTGCGCCGGGTTCTGCTCGCGTTTGATCAGGTCGTGGCAGCCGGCGGACATGGCCGACGTGATCGGTCCCGGCACCGCGAGCAGCGGACGACCCAACACGACGCAGTGCGCCGCGGTGTTCAACGCACCCGAACGCGGCGCGGCCTCGATCACCACCGTGGCCGAGGACAGCGCGGCGATCACCCGGTTCCGGGACCGCAACTTGACCAATCATCGCGAATCTGGCTTCGGTCAGGGCACCCGCGTGGGCTGGTGCGCTGGCCGGTTCGGCGTAGCTGGCTGGCCACGCGCCGCAGTGGGCTACTCCTGCCCCTGGGGCGGGCTGGTGGGGGTGGTTGGTGCCCCGGATCGGCACAGGGCCGCTCAGGCGCTCGGCTGGCGGGCCCGGTGCGCGGCCACCCGGCACCGGGTCGAGCAGAACCGGGCGTCGGCCCTGGTGGTCGCGGGCAGGTAGGCCCCGCAGTGGGCGCAGCCGGGGCGGTAGCGCTCGATCTCCTCGGCCACCAGCCCAGAGCCGGGGAACAGGTCGGCGATCTCGTCGGTGCCGGGCTGGTAGCCGATCAGGTCCAGGACCCATCTCGTCCAGGCTGGCGGCTTGGCCCCGACCGTGCCCCGGTTGCGTGCGCTGTGCACGGCGGTGAGCACGTCGGCGCGCTGCTGGTGGGCGATGCCCCCGCGTCGGCCGGGCGGCTGGACGAAGATGACCAGCTCGTGGGCGTAGCTGATCCGGGTATTCGGGTAGCTGCCCGAGCGGGGCTTGTGCCACAACCCCAGCCGGTGGCCGGGCGGAGCTGCGGGCAGCAGCAGCCGGGCCATGGGCGTGGTGCACGCGTAGGCCCAGCCGTCGAATTCTTGGGTAAGCCTGTCCAGCAGCTCCAGGTGGGCGGCCTCGGTGTCCCAGCGCGCGGCCTCGGGGTGCTGGTGCCCGTAGCGCCGAACGGCGGCCCCGAGGTACGGCGGATCGGCGATGGCCAGGCGCATCGGGCGAGCGTAGGCGTTACGGCTGGGGCGGCTAGGCGTTACGGCTGTCATGCCTCCCCTACGCCGTTCGCCGTCGTTCTTGCTCAGGCCCGCTCGGCGGCGTAGCGGTCGTGCTCCAGGCTGGTGCACACCGCCCGGACCGTGGACGCGTACCAGCGGGCCCCGCCGCGAGCGGTGGGGACCTGCTGGGCGTTGAGCCGGTCGGCGATGGCCTGGAGGCTGGCGCCCTGGGCCCGCTCGCTGGCGATCCGCTCGCGCACCTCGGCGGGCAGCGTGGCCGGTCGGCCCATCCGGACGCCCTGCTCGCGCTTGGCCGCCATTCCCTCACGGGTCCGGGTGCGGATCAGGTCGCGCTCCAGCTCGGCGAACGCGCCCATCACGGTCGACATCGCCCGGCCGTGGGCGCTGGCCCAGTCGACCGAGCCATCGGCGGCGCTCAGCGTCCAGCCCTGGGCCTCGGCCAGGTCGCGCACGTCGAGCAGATCCTTGGTCTTGCGGGCGATCCGGTCGGACTTGGCGATCAGCAGCACCCCGGCGGTGCACGCGGCCAGCAGGCTGAGCGCCTTACTGAGGCCCTCGCGCTGGAGCGGGTGCACTGAGCCCGACACGGCCGGATCGGTCAGCCAGTGGTCGATCTGGAGCCCGTTACGGTCCGCGTAGGACTGGATCGCGGCGCGCTGGGCGGCCAGCCCGGCGCCGGAGTCGGCCTGCTCGCTGGTCGAGACTCTCAGATAGGCGATCGTGCACCCCTGGGCGTAGTCGCCGTGGCGGGGCTTGGTGCCGGGCTTGGTGCGGGTGTTCGCTGCTCGGGTGCTCATGATCAATTACATTAATGGGTCGGTTGCTGTCTGTCACCTCGAAACCGGGCGGCGGACGCGTACCTCAAGGGAAGCGAAACGGTGCGCCGATCACCCCCGGTGTCGCGCTACTCGTCGGCGATGATGCTGTGCCCGTGGGTGCGGTACGGGCTGGCCGCTGACGGTGGTCGGGCGGTGGCGACCTGCGCCAGGGCGGCCAGCACCCGCGACGCCCGATCGCCCACCGGCCCGGCCAGCTCCCGCGCCCGGTCCAGCGCTGCGTTGCTCGGGCTCGGCGTGCGGTACCGGGCCACCGCGATGGCCCGGATCATCGCCTCGGCCCGGTGCCGGGCGTCGCGGGCCAGCACCTCGGCCGGGTCCGGGTGCGGCGCGCTGCGTTTGCTGTCAGCGCCGGGCGTAGCCGCCCTAGGGGATTCGGCGTCGGGCGTCTCTCTCTCGTCCCGGTTCATCACTCTCGCCATCCCGGCGGTGGTGGCTGGTGGCTGACCAGGTCGCACGCTGCGATGGCGGCCGTGAGCTTGGTGACGAGATCCTCGGCGCTGGCGCGGTCGAGCAGCAAGACCACCTTGGGCAGGTCGTTAAGGAGATCCCGCAGGCGGACGGCCAAGTCGGCGGAGCACTCCTGTAGCAGCTCGGTGGCCAGGTATCTGCCCAGGGCGCGCACATCGGTGGCCATCCGGTTGGTGGTCACGGTGCGCCGGTCAGCGCGCCGGACCGGGCAGCCTGGCGGTTCAAGTGGAACGCTCGATCTCGATGGGCCTTGCTGCAATACAGCGCGGTGGACTTCTTCTCCGCGATGGACACCCCGCAGATGATGCACACCCCGACCGGCATCCGGTCGGGCAGCGGCGGCCGGGCGGGCAGCGGGTGCCCGGCGTAACTGTCCGGCGAGAATTCCTTGAGCAACGCGACCAAGCTGCTCATCGGCAGGATGCACAGCGGGTCCTCGGTCGCCCGGCGCCGGGTGATCACGGCCCGAACGTCGGCGGTCGTCGTGGTCAGCTTGTGGATGGCCACCGCACGATCGCCCACGGTGATCAGCAGGTCCGCGCCCGGTATTCCCGCGACATCGCCCGGTCGGTCATCGGCGGAGGGCTCGACGTCCAATCCTGCGCCGCGCAATATTCCGATGACATGATCGCGCAGGATGCGATGGGCGGTCCGGGTGTGCATCAGTCCGGGTCCGCCTCGCCGGGCACCCGGTCGATCAACGCCCTCGGCGGGTCGGTACCGAGCACCGGGCCCAGCTTGGGCACCGAGGGCGAGACGGCCAGCCGCCTGCCGAACTCCTCGGCCCAGTAGGACAACAGCTCGTCCCGCTCACCCCGGTCGGCGGTGGCCAAGGCAGCGAGACGCTGCGACTCGGCCAACCTGCGCCATGACGGCGAGCCGACCTCCTCACTCATCGGGGAGGTGACGCCCGCCGAACGCCTGCCCGATGGTGCGGCTCTTGCCCGACGCCAGCCAATCGGAGCCGTAGACCTCGCGCAAGCGTCGCAAGGTCTCGGCCCTGGCATCCGGGTCGCGGATCAACATCGCGGCGCGGCGCTCATCGTTCATGATCATCAACCTCACCGGGCTGCCCGGCAGGCTGCGCATCACGCCTTGCGGCCAAGATCCTTTTCTGAATCTGACCTCTGAGTACCGACGAAGTTGCTCATTCTCGGATCGCAACTCGGCCAGCAAGCGACTGTGCCCGTGGCGATCACGTGAGCTGTTGATCAGCTCGACCGACACCTCGAATTCGTCGCCGAAGCTGATCACCCGGCTGAGCTGGCGCTCGCCCCCGCTGTGCAGGGTGTAGCCGCCCATGGTGCCAACAAAGGACCACTGGCCCAGGACGTCGGACAAGTCGTCCGCCTCGGCCCCGGTGGTCTCGGCCGTGGTGGTGTGCTCGGTGGTCATGCGGTGGCCTCCTGGGCGGGTGCGGGGGCGGATGCCCCGACGACGGTCAGGGCCGGGGCTGAGCCGTCCCGTGCGGCCCGGACGGCGGCGGCGCGGCGCTCTACGGCGACGGCCACGGTGTGCGAGCCCAGGCGGCGCAGGGCGGCGGCCAGCGGGACCGCGAACTCCGGCGCATCGGCCAGCACCTCGACCAGCACTTTGTTGACCTGGGCGGCCTCGTTGAGCTGGTCGCGCACGCTGGCGTCGCTGATGTTGAGCCGGTCGATCAACACGCTGATGACCGCCCGCTCGCTGTCGATCGCGGCCACGGCGGTGCGCGGCGCGCCCCGCTCCATGGCTAGGGCCTGGACGGCCGCCGCGTCGTCGGCGAGCTGGACCAGGCGCCCGACCAGGTTCGATGCCCGGAAGCTGATGGATTCTTGCGCGGCCTGGCGCAGCTCGGGGCTCAGGTGGGCGGCGACGTGGCGGCGCAGCGAGGACTCCGCGACGCGGTGGGCGCGGGCGATCACCCGGACCTGACCGCCGTCCATAATCTCGCGCTCGATCGCGTCGACATCGTCGGACCGACAGGTCGAGCACCGGGTCGACCTCATCGGCGGCCCTCGGGGAACACGGCCGGGGCGCTCACGGCCGGGGCCGCTGGCCGTCGTTGGGGCAGACCCAGACCCCGGCCGTGGCCAGGCGGGCAATCGAGCCTCGGGAGACCGGGAAGCGTCCGTGACCGGGGCCGCTGCCCTCGACCGTGCCCGGCGGGATCCCGGCCGCAGCGGCGGGCAAGGTGGCTTTGTGCCTGACACCGCATCCGCACTCGATCACGCAGTCGAAGAGGTCGTCCATGGTGGATCATTCGTCCGCTGGCTGGTGTCGTTCGACGGGTCGCCTACGCCGGGCGCTGGTGCTGTCGGCGTTGCTCGGCCGCTGCGGCCAGGTCGCCGTGCTGGCACAACTCCAGCGGGGTCAAGGCGTCGCCCCATCCGTCGCTGACCCGACTCGAATTCACGTCCTGGACCGGCACGGTCGCGGCGGAGACATTGTCGATGCTCGTCACCCTTGTTGATTCGGATTCCCTTTACGTTCACAGGGCATAGTTCCCCCCGGCTCCACCATCCCTGACGGGATGGACCGCTGGAGACCCTGACGATTACCGGGCTTCTTCACCAGGGCATGGCTGTGCGCCCCGGTGACTGGCGTCAGCAGCCCCGGCTCCCCGCCTGCCGATGATTGATCCGCCACGACTGGGTGTCGTGGCCTCCAGGATCGACGCGGGCACGCATGACCTGGAGGTGCAGCGTCTCTCGGGTCAGGGGCCCTGGTAGTGAGCTTGTCCGAGTCGCTGCCCAACGGTCCGGCCTTGAACCTTGTGATGGTGTATCCGGGCCCGTTGGGTTGATTGAGTTGTGGGTGCTGTCGTCGGTGTCGTGCCTGAGTCGGTGTCGTACCTCGTCTCTCGTCGGATCGAAGAACTGGTCGGACCGGAACGGCCCTATCTCGTAAGGGTCATGGGGCTTGCTGGTCGTCAGCGCGCCTGCGCGTTCGTGGCACGTAGGACGCCCGCCAGGCCAGGATCTCGGCCAGGTCCCAGGTCTGCACCCGGCGCTCGCCGCGGCGCAGCTGCGCCATGGCGGTGCCGACCGGGTGCGGGAAGCCGTTGCGGGGGCGGCGCACGATCCAATTCGAGACCGCCTGGCGGCGGACGCCCATCAGGCGGGCGATGTCGGCGCGCGTCACCTGGGTCAAGGAATCGCCGGGGGGTTGACACAGCGAGGCGCTGGCTTGGACAGTGGCGGTGAGCATCGGCTCGGGCTTCCCTCCGTCGTCGCCCGAGGACCGGGCTCCACCGCCCTCGGCCAGTTTGCGCTGGCGCGAGGGCACTTTCATGGGATCAAAGCACCGGATTCCTCGCCGGTCAACAGGCCCGATCGGCAGTTTCCCCTGCTGTACAAGGGATTCGTTGCTCTGCGTCAACCGCTCAGTTGATCGTGTCGATCCACACCCGGTGCGGGTCGCGGCCCGGCTGAACCGTGATCGTGTGGGTGGCCGCGAGCAGTCCGCGCCGGTCCTCCAGGGACAGCTCATCGAACTTCTCGCCCAGCTGGGTCACCAGTGCCTCGTAGTCGCCAGCGAAGCTCTGCGAGCCTCCTGGGGGCGTGGCCAGCAGTCGCTGCTGAGCCTGTACCAGCATGTGCACGTGGGCTGATTGCCGGACTCGCGCGTCGACAGCGGCCTGGATCTGGTCGAGCCGGGCCTGGTGGCTGGCCACCCGCTTGGTCCGTTCGGCCTTGGTGATCTCGCCGTCCACGTAGAGATCATTGATTCTCCCGATCCTGGCGGTGACCTCGACCCGCTCGCGGTGCAGCTCGGACAGCTCGATGGCCTCGGCGTCGGGCTGGGCGCTGGCCTCGGGCGCCAGCGCGTACAGCCGGGCGACGGCGTCACGGGCCTGGGCGTCCAGCTGGGCGGCCGGGATCTGGACGTGCACCGTGCCGGTGGACCCCGGCTGCGGCCGGAGCAGGGTCGAGCACCGGTAATGGGGCTTGTCCTTGATGCCGGTGCGCACCATGGTGGCGCCGCAGACGCACCGGGCGATGCCGGAGCACAGCCCGACCGGGGCGCGCCACCCGGCGGACCGCTCGCCACGCTTGTCGAGGATGACCCGGACCTCTTCCAATTCCTCGCGGGTGCAGATCGCTTCCCACGCTGCCTTGGCGATGGGCTCGTCCGCGTGTTCGGTGAAGCCAGCATTGCGCCACCGACGCAGCACGCTGACCACGGACGTCGTGGTCCAGGTGTTGCCCCGCCCGGTGGTGATCCCGGACTGATTCCAGTCCTTGGCCACGCCCCAGGGCTTGGCCCCCGCATGGAGGATCAGCTGAATCCCGCGCCAGATCAGGGCCTGTTCTGGCAGCACGGGGACGAACGTGATCGGCTTGGCCCCGACGATCTCCCACCCGAACGGGCGCTGGCCGGGCGTGGCCACGCCCTGGGCGCGCTTGGCGGCGTTGGATGACTTCTGCCGATCGGCCTTGATCCGGACCTCGCGGCGGCTGAGCGCCATGTGCAGGGTCGACATGAACTCGCCCTCGCTGCTGGCGGGGTCGATGTCGCCCTGGCGCAGCGTGGTCCAGGTGACCCCGGCCAGCAGACAGGCCAGCTCCAGCCGGTCGCGGTCGTCCTTATTCCGGTCGAACCGAGACTGCTCGGTGGCCAGGATGACGCTGAACCGCTTGGCCGCCACGGCCGCCAGCAGGTCCTCGAAGCCGGGGCGGTTCTTGCCGCCGCTGGCGGAGATCCCGTCATCCACGAAGGTGTCGACCACCTCGAAGCCTCGGGCCTGGGCGAGGCGCTCGCAGTCCTCGATCTGATTCGCCACCTTGGGCGTGTTGGGCTCCTTGATCGAAATCCGGGCGTAGATGGCGGCGCGGGTGGTCTGGGTGCTGGTCTGGGTGCTCACAATGCAAACCCTAGTTGCTGGAAAGGAATCTGTGTTTCTGGGGCGCGGCACCCGGAGGGCTCTCGCTGACCAACAGGCCGGTCTCCCGCACGCGCTCGAACAGGTTGCGGTGCGCGCTCGGATAGGGACGGTCCAAACCACCAGCGGAGACGAGAACGGTCGCCCCGTCGGCGGCCAGCGCGCCACGGTGGGCGCAGGCGTCGATCCCGAACGCTCCGCCGGACACCACGGTCACCTCGGCCCGGGCCAGGCCGTAGCCGAACTCGCTGGCGCAGTGTTCGCCGTAGGCGGTCGCGGCCCGCGCCCCGACCACAGCAACGGAGCGCAGCGCCGACTCGGCCAGTGGCAGCGAACCACCCACCCACAGCCCCAGTGGAACGGTGGGTTCCCCGCCGTAGCGCGCCGACCGGGCGCCACCGAGGTAGGCCTGCCACCGCCGCCGCTGCGCCGCATACAGCGGTGCGAAGGCGAAGTGCGGCCAGTCCGGACTCTCCGGCACGACGAAGCGCAGACCGTGCCGGGCGGCCGCGGCCAGATCGGCCGCCCCATCGGCACTGGTGCGCCGGGCCGCGGTGGCAGCGGCAATCTCCACCGAGACCTCCCCGGCGCGGATCAACTCGGCGGCGACGACCGGACCGAGTTCCTCGACGAACGCCGACACGACTACGGAACCGGCCTCAGCCACCCGGCCCAGGTAGGCCCGGGCCACCAGCACCTCGTCAAACCCGGTCACGTCGCGCCCGTCTCTGCGCGCGAATCCCCGACAGCCCGCCCGCCCCTCCCGACCGGTCCGATATGCCGCCGACGCTCGACGTCCCGCGGCCCGCGCGAGGTGTTCATGCCGCCGCCATCGATCGACCCGTGCGGTAGTACAGCGCCTCGGCCACGTCACCGGCGTCAGGCGATTCGTGCCCGGCCAGGTCGGCGATCGTCCACGCGATCCGCAACACGCGGTCGTAGCCCCGCGCGCTGAGCAGGCCCTGATCCATCGCCCGTTCCACGGTGTCCAGGGCGGCCCGGACCGGACGCCACGGCCGCGCCCGCAGCAGCGCACCGTGCGCCTCGGCGTTGGCCGACCACCCGTGCGCCCGCCAGCGGGAGGCGGCAACCTGGCGGGCGGCGCCCACCCGCGCCGCCACCGCGTCGCTCGACTCCGGGGTCGAGGCGGCGTCCATCAGATCGGCGCGGGCCACTGGTTCCACGTCGACCCGCAGATCGATCCGGTCGCGCAGCGGGCCGGACAGGCGCTGCTGGTAACGCCGCCGGGCACCGGACGCGCAGGTGCAATCGCGGTCACGAGGCGCCCCGCAGGCACACGGGTTCGCCGCGAGGACGAGCAGGAACCGGGCCGGATAGGTGACCGACCCGGCACTGCGTTGCAGCACCACATGGCCGCTTTCCAGCGGTTGACGCAACGCGTCGAGCGCGGCCGGTTGGAACTCCGGCGCCTCGTCCAGGAACAGCACGCCCCGGTGGGCGAGGGAGATCGACCCGGCCCGGGCCAATCCGGGTCCCCCACCGACCAGGGCAGCCATCGATGCCGTGTGGTGCGGTGCCACAAACGGCGGCACCCGCACCAGGCAGCCGTCCTGGGGCAGCGCGCCAGCCACCGAGTGCACCGCGGTGACCTCGAGGGCGTGCTCGTCGTCGAGCATCGGCAGGATCCCGGGCAACCGCTCAGCCAGCATGGTCTTGCCCGCGCCGGGCGCGCCACACAAGAAAAGATGGTGAGCCCCGGCCGCCGCCACCTCCAGGGCTCGCCGAGCCACCCGCTGACCGGCCACGTCACCGAGGTCCGGTCCGACCGGCCTCGACGTCGGCATCGGCAGGCGGTGGACCGTTTCCGGTGACGGTCCTTCATCGCGCAGCCAGGCGATGACTTCGTGCAGGTCGTCGGCAGCTCGGACGTCTATATCCGGTACCAGCGCCGCCTCGCCGGCGTTGGCGCGCGGCACGACCACCCGCCGGACCCCGGCCGCGGCCAGGGCCATCACCGCGGGCAGCACCCCCCGCACGCCGCGGATGCGGCCGTCGAGGCCCAGCTCGCCGATCCACCCCGCCTCGGACAGCGGTCCGATCGGGATCGTTCCGGCTGCAGCCAGGATGGCCACGGCCAGGGCCAGGTCGAAGCGGGAACCGTACTTGCGCACGTCGGCCGGCAGCAGGGCCAACGTGATCCGCCGGTTCGGCCAGGCCACGCCGGCATTGATGATCGCGGCCCGGACCCGCTCCCGGGCCTCGACGACCGTGGTGTCGGGTAGCCCGGTGAACGTGAGGCCGGGCAGACCCTCGGACAGGTCGGCTTCGACCTCGACCGGATGCCCACGGACGCCGACCACCGTGGCGCCGTAGGTACGCGCGATGGCCATGTTTCAGGCCACCGCCTTGAGGTGCCGGACCTCGGCCGCACCCTGCCGGCGACGCAGCACGCACACCACGTCGATGCGCAACTCCGACCAGGATCCGCGATGCTCGGCCCGCCACCGTTCGGCCAGGCGACGCAGGCGCACCGCTTTCATCCCGATCACCGCTTCGGCCGGATCGCCGTAGGCCGTGGACGAGCGGGTCTTGACCTCACACACGACCAGGACCCGCCCGTCCTGGGCGATCAGGTCCAGCTCACCGAACCGACACCGCCAGTTGCGTTCGAGCACGACCATTCCGCAGTCGACCAGAAATCGCTCGGCCACCCGCTCGCCGTACGCCCCCACACCGTCCTTGGCTCGCATGGGGGCAACGGTGCCCGCCCGAACCGGACCCGGGCACCCCAGAACGTGCCCTGTGGACAACGGCGTCGTCGTCCACAACGGCGCGCGACGAAGCCGCCGCAGGTGTAGCGGACGTCAGCCGATCAGGCCGGGCAACTGCTCCACGGTGGCGGTCCAGGCTGGCGACCCGACCGTGATCAGCGCGAAGTGGTCTCCGCTCGTGCGCACCAGCGAGGCGTCGTCGCCCGCCTTAGTGGCTGCGTCGACGTAACGCTGGCTCTGTTCCAACGGGACGATGCCGTCATCGGGGCTGTGCACGCAGCGGACCGGCACCCCGATCGGCACCCGCGCGAGCGGGCTGGCCAGGCGGTAGCGGTCGGCCACCGCAGCGGGCTTTCCGCCCACGAGACCGGCCACGGCGCTGCCGCCGAGCGAGGTGTCGGCGGCGCCGACCAGGTCGAGCACACCGGCCTGGGACACCACCCCGTGCACCCGAACCTGGGGTGACGCACCCGGCGCCGAAGCGGGCAATCCCGGTCGCGCGGCCGCCCATACGGCCAGCTGGCCACCGGCGGAGTGCCCGACCGCGACGACGCGGGTCAGATCGAGCGCCGCCGAGGCGAAGGCCGGCGTGGCCAGCACGTCGATTCCGGCGGCGACGTCGTCGAACGTGGCCGGCCAGCCGCCGCCGTCACCCAGCCGCCGGTACTCCAGGTTCCAGGCCGCCCACCCGCGCCGGGCCAGATCGACGGCAAGCGACGTGCCCAGGCTGGCCGTGTACTGCGCCTGCCAGAACCCGCCGTGGATGACGACGATGACCCCGCGCCGCCGCGCCGCCGTCGGCAGATAGAGCTCGCCGTACTGGGACCCGTCGCTGCCATAGCTGATCCGCCGCGCCTTGGGCGTGCCCGCGCCGGAAGCGCCCGTAGAAGCCCGCACACCCGAGCCCGACGGCACGGCGCGAGACCGGCCGGAGCAGGCCGCCGTGACCGCGCCACACGCCGCCGCGGCCAGACCCAGCGCGTGCCGCCGGCTGATCACCGCACGCGACAAGGACACACCGCCGAGTGAAGCACGACCCCCGGGATCGGGCTCGGTTGTGGTCAGTTAACCCCGGATACGGGGGCTAACTGACCAAAACCGGCGCAGGCCAGACAAGAACCAGCCGTCAGGCGCCGAACGCGGGGCCGCCGGTCTCGCCCGGCAGCTCCAGCTCGGGCTTCTCCAGTTCTTCGACGTTGACGTCCTTGAACGTCACCACCCGTACCGTCTTGACGAAGCGCGCGGGGCGGTACATGTCCCACACCCAGGCGTCGCGCATCGTCACCTCGAAGTACACATCCGCGCCCGTGTTGCGGGCCTGCAGATCGACCTCGTTGGTCAGGTAGAACCTCCGGTCGGTCTCCACGACGTAACTGAACTGGCCGACGATGTCCTTGTACTCGCGATAGAGCTGCAGCTCCATCTCGGTTTCGTACTTCTCCAGGTCTTCAGCGCTCACGCTGTTGCTTCCAGGTTCGAGTCGACGGGCACGTACCCATTATCGCCGCCGTACGGGTCCAGTTCGACCGGGTCCAACTCGCCGCCTTCCAGATCGGACGGCCCGGAGGTGAGCAGTCCCATGGCCCGGCGCACGTTGACGTAGCGGCGGCGGTGGATCGGCGACGGCCCGTGCTCGTGCAGCGCGGCCTCGTGCTCCGGGGTGATGTAGCCCTTGTGCCGCGCGAATTCGTACACGGGCCACGTGACGTGCTGCTCGCACATGATGCGATCGCGCGTCACCTTGGCCAGCACCGACGCGGCGGCGATGCACGCCGCCACCGCGTCGCCCTTCCACACCGCGGTTCCCGGCACACCGATGCCAGGCACCGCAAAGCCGTCGGTGAGCACGTAGGACACCGGTGCGTCGATCTGCCCGAGGGCCCGGCGCATGCCGGCCAGGTTGGCCACGTGCAGCCCCCAGGCGTCGATCTCGGCCGGGGAGATGGCGACGACGGAGAAGCCGACGGCCCGGCGCACGATGATCTCGTAGTAGCGCTCGCGCGCCTGCGGGGTCAGCAGCTTGGAGTCGGTGAGCCCGTCCAGTACTCGCCGCGAGGACGGGTGCAGCACGCATGCGGCCACGACCAGCGGCCCGGCGCACGCGCCTCGGCCGGCCTCGTCCGCCCCGGCCACGACCGGAAAGCCGGCCTTGGCCAACGCGGCTTCGTACGCCCAGAGCCCGGATTCGGTGAACAGCGGCGGGCGAGCCGGCCGGAACGGACCGACCGGACGAAGTCGGGATGCGCGCGAAGATCGGGGAGCGACAACCATGGCAGCGCCTGACGTTACCCCCGAACGGGGCGGGCCTGGCACCGCGCGCCGTCGGACGCGACGCGGCGATTACTTCGGGCGTCCGCTCACCCGGTCGAGGATGCCCGGCAGGTCGACGGGCCAGAACCGCTCGGCCGTGGCCCGCAACTCGGCCGCGCTCCACCAGCGCCAGCCGAGCATGATGTCGCGTTCGAGCTGGGTCCAGCGGCTGCGATCGAGGTCGGTCACCTCGGTCTCGACGCGGTGCACGATGTAGTGATCGGTCTGGTCCAGGTGCCAGTCACCGATCGCAAACACCGCCCGTTCCACCGCGGCCACCTGGGTGTCGGGGGAGAACGAGGCGACGATGCCGGTCTCCTCGAACAGCTCGCGCGCGGCTGCGTCGAGCACGGATTCGTCCGCCTCCACCCCGCCGCCCGGCGCGACCCAGCTCGTTTGGGCCGACCCCACCGCCTGCCGGGTGTGCAGCAGCAGCACCCGTCCGGACGGGTCGAGCACCAGCACGCGTCCCGCCGCCCGGCCCACCGGCCGCGGCAGCGCGTCGCCGGACACGAGCCCAGCCAGCACGTCGGCGATCGTCGGTGGGACGAACAGCGCCGACGACGCGCGCAACTCGGCCACGCTCCACCAGCGCGAGCCGACCACGGTCTGGGCCTCCATCGCGGTGGCGGCGGCCGGGACGGCCAGGAACGCGCGGGCGACCCGCGCGGCGAAGTAATGGTCGGTCTGGTCGTAAACGACGTCCCCCCACGACCACCGCCGACGGTGCACGAGCACGGGTGCCGCGTCCGCGGGCAGTTGGATCCGCAGACCGGTCTCCTCGATGACCTCGCGAGTGGCGGCCCGCGGCAACGATTCGTCGGCTTCGACCCCGCCGCCCGGCGTGAGCCAATGCCGCCAGGGCGCCCCCGGGCCTTCGGACCAGGCCTCCTCGATCAGCAGCACCCGGTCGTCCGGGCTGAGGATCAGCATTCGGGCGCCCGTACGGGGGACGGGCTGGTTCACGACCGGATGCGTCGGCGCCAGTACCAGAGTGGTAGCACCGCGAACACGCCCGCGGCCAACGGCAGCCCCGACGTGGCCGAGCCGGCTGCGGCCGATAGAGCTTCGGCCTTGAACGTTTTCGGCGTACCCAGGGTGCGCCAGCGTGACGGCGGCCAGGCGATGACAAAGGCCTTGCCGATGACGTCGGAGATCGGGACCGTGCTGGCCACCGGGTCGCACGGCTGGCCGGCGGAGGCGGTGGAGCTGCCGTTACCGGCGATGCAGTGGAACCGGCTGTCGGCCGAATCGGTGCGGTGATCGCCCATCACCCACAAGCGCCCGTGCGGGACGGTGACCGCGGTGAAGGGCATCTCCGGCCCGTCGGGTTCGTGCAGGTAGGTAAAGGGCTCGGACAGCGATCGGAACGGGCCGCCCGGGCCGTTGTCGCTCACCTGTACCCGCCCGCTGGAGTCGCAGCATTTGATGGTCTGGCCGCCGACAGCGATGACCCGCTTGACCAGGTCCTCCCGATCCGGGGGGATGACCCCGACCAGTTGGCCGAACCAGCGGACCGGGCCGGTGATGACGTTGGTCCTGGGTGCCACCGGGCTCTCCCCCGGCGTCTTCGGCCACGCGTCGGGAAGCGAGAACACGACGATGTCGCCGGGATGGGGTGAGCGCAGGTCGAAGATCGGCTTGTTGACCAGGATCTTGTCGCCGTTGCACGAAGGGCAGCCGTGCAGCGTCTTCTCCATCGACCCGGACGGAATGTAGAACGGCTGGACGATGAAGGTCTTGACGATCACGGCGACCGCGATCGCGACGATGGCCAGTACCGGCAGCTCCCACCAGTGGCCCTTCTTGGCCGCGGACCCGCCGGAAGTAGCCGTCGCATCGCCGCGCGGCCGGACCCGGATGCGTCCGACCGCTTTGCCGGGGGGGATGTACTCGGCCCGGACCTCGTTCGGGTCAGGGCCGGTCGTCTCGGCGCGGGCCGCATCGGGACGGGACGCGTCGACGCCGGCCGTCTCCGCACGAGCCGTGTCCGCACGAGCCGTGTCCGCACCAGCCGTGTCCGCACCGGCCGTGTGGGAGGCGGCGCCGGTGGGCGCGGAGGAGCCGGCGGAGGGGGCGAAACCGCTGGTCGCCGGGCCGGAATCGACCGCCTCGGCGTCGTCGTCCCGCCGGTCGGACGGGCTCACGGGACGGGCCGGATCGCGGGAGCGGCCGGGCTCAACGGGCGACGGTTTCCCGCTTCTCCTTGATCTTGGCCTTCTTGCCGCGCAGTTCGCGCAGGTAGTACAGCTTGGCCCGCCGCACGTCACCGCGGGTCACCACCTCGATCTTTTCGATCACCGGGGTGTGCACGGGGAAGGTGCGCTCGACCCCGACGCCGAAGCTGACCTTGCGGACCGTGAACGTCTCCTGCAGCCCACCGCCGGAGCGACGGATGACCACGCCCTGGAACAGCTGCACACGCGAGCGCGAGCCCTCGATGACCTTGACGTGCACCTTCAGCGTGTCGCCCGGGCGGAAGGCAGGTACGTCGTCTCGCAAGGAGTCGGCGTCCAGGGCGTCCAGGGTGTTCATGGCGGAATCCTCACGTCAGGCCCGGCGCCACGGGCGCGCGAGTTTTGCGGTTGCTGGTCTTCGGTCAGAGTGAACGTCGTTCAATTTGATCGTCGTTCGGAGTTAACGTCGTTCGAGTGATCGGTTCAGGTCGATCGCGGTTGCACGGGATCCGGTGGACCGGACGGTGGCGGCGTACCCGATCAGGGCGCCGACGTCACCGCACAACCCCTCCATGGTGCCACACCAGCGACCCTGATACGAACGTGCGACCCTGAGAATGTCGGCCATCAACGCTCCGGCGGATCCAGATCGGGACGGCGCTGCCGGGTCCGAGCCACCGACTCCGCATGACGCCAGCGCGCGATCGCGGCGTGGTTGCCCGAGCGCAGCACCTCGGGAACGTCGAGGCCTCGCCAGCTCGGCGGCTTGGTGTAGGCCGGCGCCTCGAGCAGCCCGTCGGCGAACGATTCGTCCACGACCGACGCGGCGTTGCCCAACACCCCGGGCAGCAGCCGGCTGACCGCCTCGGCGATGACGAGGACGGCCACCTCTCCCCCGGACAGCACGTAGTCACCCAGGCTCACCTCCAGCACGTCCATCCGGGTGGCCGCGTGCTCGACGACCCGGGCGTCGATGCCCTCGTAGCGTCCGCAGGCGAACATCAACCACGGCCGCCGGGCCAGCTGCTGGGCCAGCTCGTGGGTGAACGGCCTACCGGTGGGCGTGGGCACCACGAGCAGCGGCGGCGCCACGTCCGGCGGGACGAGTTCGTCCAGGGCCAGTCCCCACGGCTCGGGGCGCATGACCATCCCCGGTCCGCCGCCATAGGGCGTGTCGTCGACGGTGCGGTGCACATCGTCGGTCCACCGCCGCAGCTCGTGCACCCGGACCACGACCTGACCCCGGCCGATCGCCTTGCCCAGCAGCGACTGCCGCAGGGGGGCCAGGTACTCCGGGAAGATCGTGACGACGTCCAACGTCAGGTCCGGGATCGCAGATACAGGCTCGGTCACAGGTCGAACAGGCCTTCCGGCGGATCGACGGTGAGGGTGCCACCGGCGACGTCGACCACCGGAACGATGGCGGAGACGAAGGGCACCAGGTGCTCGCGCGCGGGTCCGTCCCCGTCCCCGTCGTCGGCGAGGCGAAGCACCAGGTAATCACCGACCGGGCCGTGGACGACGTCGGTGACCCGGCCCAGCTCGGTGCCGTCAGCGGTCTGCGCGGTCAGGCCGACCAGGTCGCTGTCGTAGAACTCGTCGGGATCGGTGATGGCGGGTCGGGCCACCGCGGGCAACAGCAACGTGCGGCCGTGCATCGACTCGGCGCCGTTGCGGTCGACCACATCATGGAAGCCCAGCAACCACCGGCCGCTGTGCACACGCGCGGTCTCGATCACCAGCGGCGGGGTGTCGGGCAGGACGCGGCCCTGACCGTTGCCGACCGTCAGCGCGACGCCCACGACGAAACGTTCGTCGGGGGTGTCGGTCCACGGGATCACCGAGACCTCGCCCCGCAGCCCGTGGGCCTTACCGATGCGCCCGACCGCGACCAGCTC
The DNA here is from genome assembly GCA_964252015.1 of uncultured Jatrophihabitantaceae bacterium. Classification (GTDB taxonomy): domain Bacteria; phylum Actinomycetota; class Actinomycetes; order Mycobacteriales; family Jatrophihabitantaceae; genus CAXSBR01. The sequence goes on from CAXULW010000004.1 coordinate 173,531, forward strand.
GCCGGGGTCGGAACTCACGAGCAGACCCGAATCGGCGAGCAGACGGTGCTCAGCGCCGGTCGACGTCCACGACGTCGACCCGCAGACCCTTGCCACCGATGCCCTGGATGACCCGGCGCAGGGCGGTGGCGGTGCGACCGCTGCGCCCGATCACCCGGCCGAGGTCGTCGGGGTGCACCCGCACCTCGAGTCGGCGGCCGCGGCGGTTGTCGACCAGGTCGACCACGACGTCGTCCGGGTGGTCGACGATCCCGCGGACCAGGTGCTCGAGCGCTTCTTCCAACACGATCAGGCGGTGGTCGCGTCAGCGGCCACGGCGGGTGCGTCGGCCGATTCGACCTCGGCCTTCTTCGGCGCCCGCTTGCGCGGCGTCGTCGCGTCGGCAGTGGGCTCGCCGCCGGCGTCGGCCAGGGCGGCGTCGAACAAGGTGCGCTTGTCCGTCTTGGGCTCCGCGACCTTCATCGGCGCGGGAGCCGCCTCGCCCTTGAACTTCTGCCAGTCACCGGTGACCTTGAAGATCGCGGTGACGGCCTCGGTCGGCTGGGCGCCGACCCCGAGCCAGTAGGCGGCGCGGTCGGCGTCCACGCGGATCACCGACGGGTCGTTCTTGGGGTGGTACTCGCCGATCGTCTCGATCGAACGTCCGTCACGCTTCGTGCGCGCGTCCGCGACGATGATGCGGTAGTGCGGGTCGCGCATCTTGCCGAGGCGCATCAACTTGATCTTCGTGGCCACTTGTTCCGGTACTCCAGACAGGTTGTCGGGTTGGGCGCGCCGATCCGAGGTGGGTTCCCGGGACGGCGAGCACCGAGTTCGTCCAGTTCGCTCGGGTGAGAGGGCCCGAGTGCGAACGGGCACTCAACCGACCATTGTGCCAGACGTCGGCGAGCCGTAGGACTCGGCGCGAGGACCCCGGTCGGCCGGTCGTTCTCAGTCGTCACCGCTCAGTGGTCGCCAGCGCTCAGTGGTCGTCACCGCGGTGGTCACCGTCACGTGGTGGTAGCCGCTTAGTCGTCTTGGCTGCGGTGGTAGCCGAAGAAGCTGCGCTTCTTGATGAGCTCGGCCACCTCGACCGGCACCATCTTCTCCCAGGCCTCGTCGCCGGCGGCGATCCGGCGCAGGACGTCGCGGCTGAGGATCGGCAGGTAGTCGGGGTTGTAGTTGTCCAGGTTGACGAAGCTGCCGCGCCCGGCCAGGTAGTCGTACAGCGGCTGCAGCTGGTTCTCGACCGTGACGTTCTCGACGGTGACGGTGTCCTCGCCCTTGAGCATGGGATAGACGAACAGTTTCAGGTCGTTCTTGAACAACCGTCCGAAGCTCTCCAGGATGCCGCCGGGGAGCTGGTTGTGATTCATCTCGTCGAACAGCTCGATCAGGCTGGGTACGCCCATGACGATGCCGATGCGCCCGTCGGTGCGCCAGGTGAGGTAGGCGGCCAGGCGGTGGTACTCGACGTAGTTGGAAATGATCACCGTCTCGCCGCACGCCGCGAGCAGGTCGGCGCGGGCCAGGAAGTCGCGGCGGTCCACGTCCTTGCCGCCGGCGAGCAGGTTGCGCATGGTCAGCTCGGTGAGGGCCAGGATCTCCCGGCCTTCATTGGCCGGGTCGGCCGCGAACTTCTCGTGCGCCGTGGCCAGCATGTCGATGTTGACGACGGTGGGCGGACGGAACGAACCGCGCTCGACCAGGATCGCCTTCTTGCGCAGCACCTCACTCGGTTGCAGCACCGCTCGGTCGGGCCCGAACATGGCCGCGCCGCTGAGCCCCAGCTGCACCAGCTTGAGCGCCATGAGCCGGTTGTCGACCGAGCGGAACTCGATGCCCTTGAACTCGATCATGTCGATCTCGATGCGCCCGGTGGTCAGCCGGTCGAGCAGGCTCTCGATGAGGCGTTCCGGCTCGTGGTGCTCGAAGAACGCCCCGTGCAGCAGGTTCACCCCGACGATGCCGAGGGCCTCCTGTTGCAGGCCGGCCTCGTTGTCGAGCATGCGAACGTGCAGGATGATCTGGCTCGGCTCGTCGCGCGGGTGGGACTGGAACTTGACGCCCATCCAGCCGTGGCACTCGTTGCCGCCCTTGTAGCTACGGGCGACGACGGTGTCGGCGAAGGCGAAGAAGGCGTTGGCGTCGCCGCGGTCTTCTCCCAGGCGTTCCACGTTCAGGTTGAACTCGTGGTCGAGCATGGCCTGCAAACGGGGCATCGAGACGTAACGTCCGGACTTGCCGTAGACGGCGTCGCTGACGGCCATGTCGTAGGCGCTGATCGTCTTGGCCACGGTGCCGGCGGCCCCGCCGGCGCGGAAGAACCAGCGGGCGACTTCCTGCCCGGCGCCGATCTCGGCCACGGTGCCGTACCAGCGCGGATCGAGGTTGATCCGTAACGCCTTCTGGTGGGTATCGCCTGCGATTTCCATCAACGCACCTCGATCGTCACCGGATCAGGGCCGGTCCCGGTGGGAGGCCCGGTTCGCGGACACAATATCGCTACCGGATGACGCGAACGTGCGCCCCCGTCCCGCGGGTCAGCGCGGGCCGGCCCCCGAAAGTGAGAGGTCCCACCGGTGCGCGTGCAGGCGCACGGGGACGTCGTCGCCACGTTGCTGCGCGCTCAGGACGTCCGCGCGGGTCACCCGCCACCAGCGCAGGAGTTGTACGGCGCCGACGAGCTGAACGAGCACCAGCGCCGTCATGGCCAGCCGGTAGCCACTGGGGCCCGATCCGGCCACGTCGAGAATCAACCCGATCAGCAGCGAGGCGACGATCACCGCGCTGAAGCCGCCCACGTTCACTACCCCCGACGCGGTGCCAACGATGTCCGGGCGGTTGTAGTCGCGGGCCAGCGCGAAGGCCGCGGCGGAAGCCGGGCCACCGACGGCCATCACGCCCACGAGGACGACGACCGCCGCGTGCGGCACCCGATCGGGCGGCAGGGCGAGCACCGTGACCCAGCCGACCACGTTCGCCAGGCAAACGCCGACCCCCAGCGGTACCCGGGCGGCGGGATGACGGCCGGTGAGGAGTCCGACCAGCGGCGACACCGTCACGATGACCACCACGCCGAGCAACAGCGTCTCGCTGGCCTCGGTGGCGGTGAAGCCCAGTCCGCTGACCAGGTAGGGCAAGCCCCAGAGCACCCCGAACGATGTCGTGGCCGACATCGTCGAGAAGTGCAGCCAGAAACCCAGCCGGGTGCCCGGGCGGGTCCAGGCGGTGCGGACGCGGGCGCCGACCCGCGCGGCCTTCGCGCCCATTGCCGCGAGCGTCATCTCCGGGCGCGGAGCCGGGCCGGTGACCGGGAGCAGGAACCAGATGAGCACCCCGGTGACCAGGGAGACCGAGCCGGCCACCGTGAACGTGGGCGCCCAACCGAGGTTCTCCAGCGCCAGGCTCAACGGCACGGTCGAGACCACGTTGCCCAGGGCGCCGAGCATGCCGGTGGCGGCCACGACCATGGGGAACCGCCGCGGTGCGAAGTGCACGGATGCGAAGCGCAGCACGCTGACGAAGGTGAGGGCGTCCCCGCAGCCGAGCAGGCCCCGCGCGAGCAGCGCCATGGGGAACGACGGCACGAGCGCGAACGCGATCTGGGCCAGGCCCATCAGAACCGCGGCGGCCACCAGCAGCCGGCGCGGCCCGAACCGGTCGACCAGGATGCCGGTCGGGATCTGCATCGCGGCGTAGACGCCGACCTGAAGCATCACGAAGACGCTGAGCTGGCCCGGCCCGATGCCGAAGCGGTGCTCGGCCTGAAGCCCGGCCACGCCGAGCGATGACCGGTGGAAGACGGCGAGAACGTAGACGAAGACGGCCAGACCCCAGCCGCGGAAGGCGATCAGCCGCGGGCGCCGGGGCTGGCGCCGGGCGAGGTCGCGCACGATCTCCACGGCCGGGCCGTGCCCGCCGTCCGTCCCGACGTCTGTCGGCGACTCTGCTGCGGTGCTCATCGGCGGCCGGCCAAGAGCGCCTGGGTGCCGTCGAGGTGCTCGGTGGCCGCGGCCACCGCGGCGCGGACGCTGCCGTCGGAGATGGCGTCACGGATCGCCTGGTGCTCGCGCAGGGTGGCCTTCATTCGCGCGTTCGTGCCCGCGTGGCCGCTGGGGGTGTCGTCCTGGAGCAGGTTGGCCACCCCCATGCGCAACTGCCGGTCACGCAACGACGCGTAGAGACGGGTGAGGATGGCGTTGCCGGCCGACGCCACGATGGCGGCGTGGAACGCGCGGTCGGCGGCCACATAGGCGACGGTGTCCTTTGCGGACATGGCCGCGCGCATGTCGACCAGGCGGGCGTCCAGGGCAGCGACGACATCGCCACGGTTGGCGCGGTGCACGACCTTGCGCACGGCGAAGTCCTCGACCAGCCGGCGCGTCTCGATCACGTCCTCGACCTCGGCCGCGGTGACCGGCAGCACGAGTGCGCCCCGTTTGGGCAGTAACCGCAGCAGTCCTTCCGCCTCGAGGCGCAACAGCCCTTCGCGCACCGGGGTTCTGGAGACTCCGAGTTCGGCGGCGATCTGACCCTCGCCCAGCAACTCGTCGCCGGGGAATCGCCGGCTGGTGATGCCGTCCTTGACGTGGTTGTAGACCCGATCCGCCGCGCTGGGGGCTCGCGTCGGTGCCGTCCCCGCTGATGTATCCATGATGTATCTATGTTAGCAAAGGCGGAAAGTGGTTCGACCGTCAGCGTGTTCACACCCGCCGAGGGTCGCCCAGCTCTGGAGGCTCAGTAGGCGCGAGCCACGTAGGCGATCAGGTCGGGCTCGTCGTCCCGCTCGGGCACGGTGCCGTCCGCGCGCTGCAGGCAGCGGACCGAGATCGCCGACTGGGCCAGCTCGGCCTCGCCCGCCTCGCCGAGTTCGTTCCACGACATGGACGCCCACCCTCCGTCGGCGGCGGCGATCGCATCGGGGATTGTCGCCACCGGGGTGATCCGGGCGTCGCGGTCGGTCGTCGCGGTCGCGAGCAGGTCGGCCTGGGCCTGGATCAGCCGAGCCGGAATGCCGGCGGCGACGTCGTCGAGCGCGACCGGCTCCTTGCCCCCGAAGAGCCGGTCGGCAATGGTCACCCGGCCCTCGGCCAGATCGCGCGGGCCGACCTCGATCCGCAGCGGCACGCCGCGCAGCTCCCAGTCGACCACCCGCCGACCGAAGGGCAGATCGCCGCGGTCGTCGACGTGGACGCGTACGCCGGCGTCGGCCAGATCGCTCCCGATCCGGTGCGCGACCTCGACCGACTCAGACTTCACCGCGATGACGACGACCTGGATCGGCGCGAGGGCCGGCGGCACGCGCAGGCCGTTGTCGTCACCGTGCACCATGATCAACCCGCCGACCATGCGCGCGGACGTGCCCCACGACGTCGTCCAGGCCAGCTCCTGCTTGCTGTCCGCGGACAGGTACTTGATGTCGAACGCCTTGGCGAAGTTCTGCCCCAGCTCGTGCGAGGTGCCCATCTGCAGGGCCTTGCCGTCGCGCATCATCGCCTCGAGCGCGGTGGTGTTGATCGCGCCGGCGAACCGTTCGCGCGCGGTCTTGCGCCCGATCATCAGCGGCACGGCCAGGACGTTGACCATCATGTCGGCGTACACGTCGTTGGCGATCAACGCGGCGTAGTCGCGGGCGTCGGCATAGGTGGCGTGGGCGGTGTGCCCCTCCTGCCACAGGAACTCGCTCGTGCGCAGGAACAGCCGCGGGCGCAGTTCCCAGCGCACCACGTTGGCCCACTGGTTCAGCAGCAGCGGCAGGTCGCGGTAACTCTGCACCCACTTGGCCATGTACTCGCCGATGACCGTCTCCGACGTCGGCCGCACGACGATCGGCTCCTCCAATTCCTTGCCGCCGGCGTGGGTGACGACGGCCAGTTCGGGGCTGAACCCTTCGACATGCTCGGCCTCGCGCTTGAGGTAGGACTCGGGGATGAACAGCGGGAAGTAGGCGTTCTGCGCGCCGGCCCGCTTGATGCGCAGGTCCATCTCGGCCTGCATGCGCTCCCAGATCGCGTACCCGTTCGGGCGGATGACCATCGTCCCGCGCACCGGGCCGTTGTCGGCCAGCTCGGCCTTGGCGATGACGTCCTGGTACCAGCGGGGGAAATCCTCGCCCTGGGGGGTGAGGATCGGGGCGCGACTCATGCCACGGATGTTACGGACTCCCCCGGTCGCCCCCCGCCGGTTTTGGTCACCCAGCACCGTATGTGAGGGTGGGTGACCAAAAGCGGGGCCGAGGTCAGGCGATGACGGCGCCGCGCAGGATGATCCGCTGAGGTTCGGACAGGGTGGCCAGCGAGACCCGGGGATCCTCGGCGTAGACGATCAGATCGGCGGGCCCGCCTTCGTCCAGACCGGGCCAGCCCAGCCACTGCCGTCCCCGCCACGAGGCCTGGGCGATGACGTCGGCCTGCGGGATCCCGGCGCCCACCAGCGCGGCGATCTCGGCGCGAACCAGGCCGTGCGGCAGGCTGCCGCCGGCGTCGGTGCCGATGTACACCGGCACGCCCGCCGCCCAGGCGTTGCGGACCCGCTCGCGCGACGTGGCCAGCAGCGCCCGCATGTGCGCGGCGTACACCGGGAACTTGGCGTCGGCCTGGGCCGCGATCCCGTCGAACGTGTCGATGTTGATCAAGGTGGGCACGACGGCGATGCCCCGCTCAGCGACGGTGTCGATCAGGTCGTCGGTGAGGCCGGTGCCGTGCTCGATCGAATCGATCCCGGCCGCGATCAAACCCGGCAGCGCGTCCTCGCCGAAGACGTGCGCCGCGACCCGGGCGCCCAAGGCGTGCGCCCGGGCGATCCCGGCGGCCAGGGCGTCGTCGGGAAAGGTCGGACCGAGGTCGCCGGTGGCGCGGTCGATCCAGTCGGCGGCGATCTTGACCCAGCCGTCGCCACGGGCGGCCTGGCGCTCGACCTCGGCGACCAGGTCCGCCGGCTCGATCTCCACGCCGAGGTCGCGGATGTAGCGGCGGGTGCGGGCGATGTGGCGGCCGGCCCGGATCAGCCGCGGGAGGCTCGGATCGTCCTGCACCGAGCGGTTGTCGACGGGCGAACCGGCGTCGCGCAGCAGCAGGGCGCCGGCGTCGCGGTCGGCGCGGGCCTGGACGGCCTGGCCTTCGGCGTCGGGGACGTGCCCCTCCGGCTGCAGCCCGATGTGGCAGTGGGCGTCGATGAACCCCGGCACGATCCAGCCTCCGTCGGCCACCGTGTCGGCGTCGGACACGGGGGTGAACGTCAGCCGGCCGTCCACGATCCAGGCGTCACGTTCGGTCTCGTCGGGCAGGAACACCCCGCGAACTCGTAGCGCGCTCATCGATGCGCCGGTCAGCGGCGGCGCTTGGCCGTGCCGAACAGGTCCCGGGTGATCGACCGGCCCAGCGAACTGGCCGCTGACCGGGCAAAGGATTTGAACACCGACGACCCCAGCACCGCCGTGACGACCCCGCCCGCACCCGCCAGCTCGCCGCCGTGATGCCCGCCGCCACCACCGCCGGATTGGCGCGGCCCGGACGGCGCGGACGGCGTATCCGGCTCCTCCGGCGGCGGCGCCAGCTTGGCCGCGAGCATCTCGTAGGCCGAGTCGCGGTCGATGGCGGCGGTGTACTTCGGAGCCAGCGTCGAGGCCGTCACCGCCTGCTGTTGGGCGCCCGGGTCGAGCTGGCCCATCGACGCCTGCGGCGGCACCAGCCGCGTCCAGGCCACCGGCGTCGGCGCGCCCCGATCCGACAGCACGGTGACGACCGCCTCACCGGTGCCGAGCTGGGTGAGCAGCTCCTCGAGGTCGTAGTCCGGCGTCTTAGGAAACGTCCGCACCGCCTTGGCCAGCGCGGTGGCGTCGTCCGGGGTGAATGCCCGCAGCGCGTGCTGCACCCGATTGCCGAGCTGGCCCAGGACCGCGTTGGGGACGTCGGTGGGGTTCTGGGTGACGAAGAAGATGCCGACGCCCTTGGACCGGATCAGCCGAACCGTCTGCGACACGGAGTCGAGGAACGCCTTGCTGGCCCCGTCGAAGAGCAGGTGGGCCTCGTCGAAGAAGAACACCAGCTTGGGCTGGTCGACGTCGCCGACCTCGGGCAGCTCGTGGAACAGGTCGGCCAGCAGCCACATCAGGAACGTCGAGAACAGTTGGGGTTTGTCCTGGATGGCCGACAGCTCGACGCTGGAGATGATGCCGCGCCCGTCGCCGCCCACGCGCAACAGGTCGCGGGTGTCCCACTCGGGTTCGCCGAAGAACACGTCACCGCCGTTGTCGGACAGCGCGATCAGATCCCGCAGGATGACCCCGGCGGTCGCGGTGGACAGCCCGCCGAGGGAGCTCAGGTCGCTCTTGCCCTCGGCACTGACCAGATAGGAGATGACGGCGCGCAGGTCCTTCAGGTCGAGCAGCGGCAACCCGGCCGAGTCGGCGTAGTGGAACACCAGCTGCAGCGAGGACTCCTGGGTGTCGTTCAGTCCGAGGATCTTAGCCATCAACGTAGGTCCGAACGCGGTCATCGTCGCGCGCACCGGGATGCCGGTGCCGAGCCCGCCGAGCGCGAGGAACTCGACCGGGAACGCGTGCGGCGTCCAGTCGTCGCCGGTATCCTTGGCCCGTTCGGTGATCCGGTCGTTCGCGGTGCCGGCGAGGGCCAACCCGGACAGATCGCCCTTCAGGTCGGCCAGCACGACGGGGACGCCCCGCGCGGACAGCTGCTCGGCCAGCAGTTGCAGCGTGCGGGTCTTTCCGGTACCCGTGGCGCCGGCGATGAGCCCGTGCCGGTTCATCATCGACAGCGGGATCCGCACGTGCGCGTCCGGGTGCGCGGTGCCCTCCAGCACGACCGCGCCCAGATCGAGCGCGGTGCCGGCGAAGTCGTAGCCGGCGGCGATCCGCGCGGCCGCGTCAGCGGGATCGGTCTTCTTGGTGGCGGCCATGGCTGGACCTTACGTGGGCGACGGTTCCGCGATTCGGGGGCTATAGCGCCCGGAATGCGCAACCGTTGCCGGTGAACGGTGTGGTAATCCTGCCTGGTGACCAGCCACGGCACCCACGACTACGCCGACGACCCGCGCAACGCTGACGTCTTGGTCTACGTCAACGGCGCGTTGGTGCCACGAGCGCAGGCCGTGGTGTCCGTGTTCGACGCCGGTTTCGTGCTCGGCGACGGGATCTGGGAAGGCTTGCGGGTCTACGGCGGGCGTCCCGCGTTCCTGGACCAGCACTTGGACCGGCTGTTCGAGGGTGCCGCCGCGATCATGCTCGACGTGGGCCGGTCCCGGGCGGAGCTCGCCGCCGCGATCGCGGAGACGCTGCGGGCCAACGACATGGTCGACGGGGTGCACGTGCGGCTGATGGTCACCCGCGGCCCGAAGAGCACGCCCTATCAGGACCCGCGGATGTCGGCCGGACCGGCCACGGTGGTGATCATCGCCGAACACAAGGACCCGTCGCCGGCGACCATGCAGAACGGGCTCAGCCTGTTCACCGTGCACGTCCGGCGGGCGGCCCCGGACACCCTGGACCCGAAGCTCAACGCGCACAGCAAGCTCAACGACATCACCGCGTGCATCCAGGCTTACACCGCCGGCGCCGACGAGGCGTTGATGCTGGATCCGCACGGCTTCGTGGCCACCTGCAACTCGACCCACTTCTTCATCGTGCGCGGCGACGAGGTCTGGACGTCCTCGGGGATGTACTGCCTCGGTGGGATCACCCGGAGCAACGTGCTGCGGGTATGCGCCGAAGCCGGGATCACGGCCCGGGAAAAGAGCTTCAGCCTCACCGACGTGTACGGCGCCGACGAAGCGTTCGTCACCGGCACGTTCGCCGGGCTGGTCCCCGTCCATTCCGTTGACGGACGCCGCATCGGCGCGGTTGACCGAGGCGCGGTTGACCGAGGCGCGGTTGACCGAGGCGCGGTTGACCGAGGCGCGGTCGACCGAGGCTGCGCGGTTGAGCGTTCTGGGCGCCATGGCGCGCAAAACGCTATACATTCAGCCGGCCGGGTCGGGCCGAACGGCTCGCCAGACATTCCTGGGCCGATGGTGACGCGACTGCGCCAGCTCTACCGCGACCTGGTCGACCGCGACGTCGGGCTGCGGTCACCGCGGTGAGCACCGACGTAGTGACCGAGCGCCACGAGGAGCGGCGCGAGCCCGTGCGGCTGGCGGTGTGGTCGGGCCCGCGCAACATCTCGACGGCCCTGATGCGCTCGTGGGAGAACCGTCCGGACACCGTCGTGGTCGACGAGCCGTTGTACGCGTACTACCTGGCCGAGACCGGGCTCGACCACCCCGTGCGCGAGAAGATCATCGCCGCCGGCCCGACCGACTGGCGCGCGGCGGTGGCCGACCTGATCCTCACGGGGGGCATCGGCGCGGACGTGTACTACCAGAAGCACATGGCCCAGCACCTCATCCCCGACCTGCCGTTGGACTGGATCATCGGCCTGCACAACGTGATGCTCATCCGCGACCCGTTCGAAGTGGCCGCCTCCTACGTCCGTTCCCGGGCCAACGTCGTGGCCGACGACCTGGGCGCAGTGCAGCAGACCCGGCTATATGACTACCTGGCCGCGGCCGGCGTGGCCCCGCCGGTGATCGACGCCACCGACTTCCTCAAGGCGCCCGAGCACTACCTGCGGTGGCTGTGCGACTGGGCCGGGGTGCCGTTCATGGCGGCGATGCTGTCCTGGCCGCCCGGTCCGCGCGCCAGCGACGGGACGTGGGCACCGCACTGGTACGCCGCGGTCGAACGCTCCACCGGGTTCGAACCGTGGCAACCGCGCCGGGTCCAGGTCTCCGGCGCCGCCCTGGCCGCGGCCACCGAGAGCTGGCCCCACTACCAACGCCTGGCCGACGCCCGCGTCCGCCTCCGTCTGTAGCGAATCGGGTGTAGATATGGACACCTGGTGTCCAGGTTTGCACCCGATCCGGTCAGTGCTTGTTCATGGACGCGAGCCATTGGTTATACCGCTCCCGGTTGGCGTCCTCGTCGTCGAAGTCGATGCGGTCGGCGGCGTTCTCGGCCGGCACCGGCGAGCCGGTGTGCGTCGCGAAGGTGGACTGCCGGGCCTGCTCGACCCAGCCGCCACGGTCACGTTCGCGCTGCTCGGGGCGGCGCAGCCAACTGACCACGAGGCCGATCATGACCAGCGCCATCAGCCCGTCACCGCCGACCCACATGATCGCGCCGCCGGTGTGGGTGTCGGACAGCGGCTGCACCATCAGCGTGCCGTTCATGACCATGGACACCGGCCGCAGCGCCATGATCAGGATGACGCCGGTGAATGTGTCCACCGCCATCGACAGCACGAGCAGGCCCCACCGCGCCGGGGTGGTGAGCTGCCACCGGATCGGCGGCTGGCCCATGACCAGCGTGAAGAACTGGAATCCGACCAGGACGTAGACGAGGTGTTCGAGCTGCCCGGCCCACGGGCGCAACATGATCGTGTCCATCAGGCCGGTGAGGTGGGTGGCCACGATCGCGGTGGCGTACGTGGCCAGCGCGACCGGCGGGCAGAAGACGACGGTGCAGACCGGGCCGTGGAAGAAGCGTTCCAACCGGCGGCGCCAGAGCGGTCCGGTGGCCGCGAGCAGGAGGTTCAACGGCTCCCCGCCGCAGAGCAGCACCGGCGCGGCCATCACCAGCATCAGGTGCCCGATCATGTGCGCGGAGAACAACGTCATGTCGTAGACGGCGATGCTCGAGTTGGTGGCCAGGAAGCAGATGACCAGGCCGCCCGTGAACGAGACCGTGCGGGCCACCGACCAGGACACCCCGTTGACCCGACGGGCGACCGCTACGCCGGCCAGGTAAAGCGCGCCCAGAGCCAACAACACCACGTCGGCGATCGGGTCGAACGACCACTCGGTGAACAGGCCACGGCCCAACAGGTGCGGCAGCATCCGGTTCTCGGCCCCGGTACGGGCCCAGCTCAGCGGCAGAACCGGCTGGCCCGGCGTGCCCGCTCGCACCAGCGCCGTGGCCGCCACCGCGAATACGCCGAGCAGCATGACCGCGGCCACGGTTTCGAACCATGGCCAGCGCCGGCGGACCGAGGCCGGCTCCGCCTCAGCCGCCTCATCACGCAACTTGGTCACGCTGACAATGGTGCCAGTCGCGTCCAGAGCCGCCGCCCTCGCGTTCAGATTGCACAGCGGTCCACAAATGCCGCACTTGCCGACCAAACCGGTAGTTTGATAAATCTGCCGCTGTCGAATGCTGCACGCCCGGAGGTGGACGATGACGAAGCTGGCCGCGGAAGTCACGGTGCTGGACGACAAGGTGCTGGACAACAAGGTGCTGGACGACAAGGTGCTGGACGACAAGGTGCTCGACAACAAGGTGCTCGACAACAAGGTGCTGGACGACAAGGTGCTGGACGGCAGGTCCGTGGACGACCCGGCAGTGAACGCCGCCCTACTGGACGACGTCGACGACCAGGTGTGGCCGGTCCTGGAGCAGCTGGCGCGAGCCATGCGCGTGCCCGACGCCGAGCTCGCCCCGACGCTGGATGGGATCGTTCGCACCGCGGTGGAGACGATCGGACCGGCTGATTACGCGGGTCTGGTCCTGGTCGTCAGCAAGACCATAAAGCCGGTGGTGGTGGCCGGCGAGCCGGTCCGGATCCTCGATGAGTGGCAGCAGGACCAGGGGTTCGGCCCGTGCGTCGACGCCGCCGAGCAGCAGCAGCTAGTGACGGTCGACGACACCCGCTCGGAGCAGCGGTGGGACGGGTTCGGCGCCCGGGCTGCGGCGCTCGGCGTGCGGAGCATGATCTGCCTACCGCTGCACGTCGGCCGCGAGCAGCTCGGCAGCCTGAGCCTGTACTCGACTAGGTCGGGCGCATTCACCCGGCAGCACGAACGGCTGGCCGCGTTGTTCGCCACCCACGCCGCGCTGGCGCTGGCCGAGGCGCGACGGCTGGAGCACGTCCGGGTGGCGCTGAAGTCGCGCCAGCTTACCGGTCAGGCCACCGGGATCCTGATGGAACGCCACCGGCTGACCGGCGACGCCGCGTTCACCCGGCTCGTGCAGGTTTCCCAGGACACGAATTGCAAGCTGGTGGCCGTCGCCGAACATCTCATCGAGACGGGCGAACTGCCCGGCCGCACCACCCAGCTCTACCGGGCCCCCTCGCGGTAACGCCGCCCCGGTGGGGCCGGACCCCCAAGGTGGCCGGCCCTCGCGAGCGCGCGGGTTAGCCGGTCGGTGGGTCAGCAGGTCGGCGGGTTAGCCGGTCGGTGGGTCAGCAGGTGGTGGGGTAGCAGGTGGGCACGTCAGACCAGGCGGGCACCGTTGGGCACGGGATGGTCGAAGCCGGCCAGCACCACACCGGCGCCGTCACCGGAGCCGTCGTAGGCGCCGGTCACCAGCACCTCGGACTTCACGCCGGCGATCCGTTTGGGCGCGAAGTTGCAGACGCACAGAACCTGCCTACCGATCAGCTGGTCCGGGGTGTAGTGCACGGTGAGCTGGGCGCTGGACGTCTTCAGACCCAGCTCGCCTAGATCGACGGTGAGGATGTAGGCCGGGCGGCGGGCCCTGGGATTGAGTTCGGCGGTACGAACGGTCCCGACCCGCAGTTCGATCCGCTCGAAATCGGCCCATTCGATCGGAGCTGTGTCGGTCCGCTCCGGGGCGATCGGTTCTGTGGCGGTCGGTTCCGCGGTCACTGCTTCGGCAGGTTGAGCTTGCTCAGGTCGGGCATCTTCATCCCCGGCGGCAACTGGGGCGGAACCGAACCACCGAAACCGCCCGCTCCGCCCAAGCCGCCGAGCGCACCCGGCGGCAGACCGGCGGGCGTACGGACCTGGGTCGGGCCACGACCGGTCTGACGACCCTTCTTGCCCTTCTTGTTGTTGCGCGCGTTCTTGCCGCTGCGCCGCTGCATCCCGCCCGCGGCGGCTCGACCGAGGCCCGGCATCTGGCCCATCATCTTGCGGGCCTCGAAGAACCGGTCCACCAGCGTGTTGACGTCGTTGACCCGCACGCCGGAACCGTTGGCGATCCGCAGCCGGCGCGACCCGTTGATCATCTTCGGGTTCTCCCGCTCGGCCGGGGTCATCGAGCGGATGATGGCTGCGGTGCGGTCCAGGTCCTTGTCGTCGATCTGGCTGATCGCCTCTTTCATCTGACCCATGCCGGGCAGCATCCCGAGCAGGTTGCCGATCGGGCCCATCCGCCGGATGGCCTGCAGCTGCTCGAGAAAGTCCTCCAGCGTGAAGTTCTGCATGCCGCCGGAGACCTTGGCCGCCATGCGTTCGGTCTCGGCCGTGTCGAACGTGCGCTCGGCCTGCTCGATCAAGGTGAGCATGTCGCCCATGCCGAGGATGCGCGAGGCCATGCGGTCGGGGTGGAAGACGTCGAACTCGGTCAGGCCCTCGCCGTTGCTGGCGAACATGATCGGCTGGCCGGTGACCTCACGCACCGACAGCGCGGCGCCACCGCGGGCGTCGCCGTCGAGCTTGGTCAGCACGACGC
>CAXULW010000005.1:0-98708 GCA_964252015.1 uncultured Jatrophihabitantaceae bacterium
CGGCGTCATCACCGGTTCAAACACAGCACGAAATGGCGCGTCGAACGCGACGACAGCACCGGTGTCACCACCTGGACCGACCACCGCGGCCGCAGATACCGAACCCGACCACCGACCAGGCCAACCACGACGACCGGAACGCCAGAGTCGAGCCCACCAGCCTCACCGGCGATCGACACAGCTACTGATCCCGAGCCGCCACCATTCTGAGCAGCGCTCTGCTCCACGAAACGCTCTAAAGCGCCCGCAGGCGTTCGAGCAGATCGCCGGCGGCGTGGTCCAGGAACTGCTGCTGACCCTCGTCGCCGACCTGGACGACGGCGATGTCGGTGAAGCCGGCGTCGACGAACGGTTTGACCGACTCGACGAGCTCGTCGAGGTCAGGACCGCAGGCGATCGAATCGGCTACGTCCTCGGGGCGGACGAATTGGCTGGCCGCGTCGAAGGCCACGGGCGTGGGCAGGTCGGCGTTGACGTGCCAGCCGCCGCCGAACCAACGGAACAGGGAATGGGCCTTCTCGATCGCCGCATCCTTGGACGGGCCCCAGCAGATGGGCACCTGGCCGATCTTGCGCGATGCGGGCAGGTTCTGGTTCGAGCGGACCTCGTCCCAGCCGGTGACGAGGTCGGCGTCCGGTTCGACGGCGACGAGATGGTCGGCCAGCGGCCCGAACCGCGCGATCGAGGCGTCGCCCGACACTGCGACCGCGAGCGGCACGGGCACGTCCGGGACGTCCCAGACCTTGGCCGAGTCGACCCGGAAGTACTCGCCCTCCCACGTCACCTGGTCGCCCTCGGACAGCGCGCGGATGATCTCGATCGCCTCTTCGAGCATGTCCTGACGCACCGCTACCCCGGGCCAGCCCTGCCCGACCACGTGCTCGTTGAGGCTCTCCCCCGAGCCGAGCCCGAGGGTGAATCGGCCCTCGCTGAGCACCCCCAGCGTCGCCGCCTTCTGCGCCACCACCGCCGGGTGGTAGCGGATGGTCGGACAGGTCACGTAGGTCATGAAGTCGACCCGTTCGGTCGCCTGCGCCACCGCACCCAGCAGCGACCACGCGTACGGGGCGTGACCCATCTCCTTGAGCCACGGGAAATAGTGGTCGCTGCACACTTCGAAATCGAAGCCCACTTGTTCCGCAGCTACGGCGTACCGCACCAGCTCGCGCGGGCCGCTCTGCTCGGTCATCAGGGTGTAGCCGAATCTCGCCATGAACCCAGCTTGCCCGAACCGACTCGCGACACCTAGCGCCGACCGCGGTCGGCACAGATTGCCGAGGATCACGCAATTGCGGACAGCGACGACATGCGGTCACCCACCGCCGGTCGTCGTCCGTGGCCGGTGGTCGATCCCGGCCAGGCGCACGGTTCCGGCCACGACCACAACCAGACAGGCCAGGTAGACGATCGCCAGCACCGGCGAGATGGGGACGTGCTCGTGCAGTAGCGCTCCGCCGAGGATCACCGCGACCACCGGCGCGGCCGCCTCGTTGGCCGGGAAGCTGGCGCCGAGCTCGCCGATCTGGAACGACACCTGGGTCAGCGTCAGCGCCGCCACTCCCACCACGACAACCCCCGCCAGCGGTACCAAACCGGCCCGAGTGAACAGCCCCGAGAACCCGTCCGCGTCGAAGACCTGCGCCGTGGCGTTGAGCAACACCCCGACCACCCCGAACCCAGCTCCGGACACCGCACCGAACACCACCGCGCGAGCCCGCGCCGACCGCCGGCGCGCCGCGGCGCACACGGCGCCACCGACCAGCAGCGTGATCAGCCCCGTCGCCGCCGCCGCGCCGGCCGGGAGCCGACGCCCGGTTCCGGGGTCGCCGACCAGTACGAAGAACACCGCCAGCGCTCCGATCACGGCCAACCCGGCGAATACTTCGCGCCGACCCGGACGCGGACCGCCCAACGCCCACCCCACCGGCAGCGCAACCGCGACAGCCAGCACCAACACCGGCTGTACGAGCACGACGGGCCCGGTCGCCAAGGCGATCACCTGCAGCGCCAGCCCGACCGCGTCGCCGCCCACCGAGAGCAGCCAGCGCGGATCGGTCAGCAGCGACACCAGCCCGCGTGCGTCCACCCGCGGACCCGCGTCCTGACCGGCGGCACCGTCGACGCGGCCGGCGTTGACATTGTGGGCCGCGTTGTGTTGCACCGCGGTGGCTCCTCCGTAGGCCACGGCCGCGGCCAGCGCGCACAAGCCCGGCAGCAGCAACGACATCGGCTCAGCCGGTCAGTTCGGCCGCCAGCGCGTAGCTACGCGCCGTGTGCGCCGCCTCCACCGCGATGGCCGTGGCGGTGGCGGATGCACCGGCGGAACCGGCCGCGCTGCGGGTCGCGACCTCCAACTCAACGTGGGTCGCGACGCCGGTCACGACGCGACCGGCGTCAACGTCAGCGCGCGGCTGCCGGTCAGGGTCGAAGAAAAGTGCGAACGCACCCGCGCGTCGGTCGGATCGTCGGCGGGGTCGCCGTGCACGACCAGGTGCCGGTAGAGGGTGTCGCGCTGAGCCGGGATCCGCCCCGCGCCGCGGATCAGCTCGATCAGCTCGGTGCGGTTGGAACGGTGCCGGGCGCCGGCGGAGGAGACGACGTTCTCCTCGAGCATGACCGAGCCGAGGTCGTCGGCGCCGAAGTGCAGCGTCAGCTGGCCGATGTCCTTGCCCGTGGTCAGCCACGAGCCCTGCAGGTGGTTGACGTTGTCGAAGAACAGCCGCGCCACCGCGACCATGCGCAGGTACTCCAGCGACGTGGCCTGCGTGCGCCCCTTGAGGTGGTTGTTCTCGGGCTGGTAGGTCCACGGGATGAACGAACGGAAGCCGCCGGTGCGGTCCTGCACGTCGCGGATCATGCGCAGGTGCTCGATGCGCTCGGCGTTGGTCTCACCGGTGCCCATCATGAACGTGGCCGTCGACTCGACCCCCTGTCGGTGCGCGGCCTCCATCACCGCCAGCCACACCTCGCCGGTCTCCTTCAACGGGGCGATGGCCTGGCGCGGACGGGCGACCAGGATCTCCGCGCCGGCGCCGGCGAACGAGTCCAACCCGGCCGCATGCAGGCGTCGGATGACCTCGTCGTGCGGAAGGCCCGACGTGCGCCCGATGTGGACGACCTCGGACGCGCCGAGGGAATGCAACGTCAACGACGGGTGGTCCCGCTTGATCGAGGAGAACGCCGCCTCGTACCACTCGATGCCGAGCTCGGGGGAGTGCCCGCCCTGCAACATGATCTGGGTCGCGCCCAGGTCGACGGCCTCGCCGCACCGGCGCAGGATCTCCTCGAGCGGGTGGGTCCAGCCCTCGGCGTGACCGGGCGAGCGGTAGAACGCGCAGAACTTGCACGCGGTCAGGCACACGTTCGTATAGTTGATGTTGCGGTCGATGATGTACGTGGCGATGTTGTCCGGATACCGCCGCCGGCGCACCGCATCCGCAGCCTGCCCGAGCGCGTGCAGCGGCGCGTCGGTGTAGAGCCACAGCGCCTCGTCCGGGCTGATCCGGCCACCGTCGGCGGCACGCTGCAACAGGTCGTCCATCGCGGCTGAGGTCACCCGGCCAGGGTAACGGCGCCTCGTCCGGCCTCGCCGAGCAGATTCGGTGCAGAAAAGCCCACCTGGCGGACCTGTGTGCACCCGATTTGGTTTTGGACGGGGTTACGGGGCTTCGACGCCGGGACGGCCGCCGGGGTGGCGCAACGCGAACAGGAACGCGATGCCACACGCCACCGCCATCCCCCAGGCGACGTGTTGGGTGGCGACGGCGAAGTCGTGGGCCACGGCGGCGTTGATCTTGGCGTTCAGCGCCGACGAGGTCGAACCCGAGCCGGTCGACCCGGCTGACGAGCCGTGGGCGACCTCGCGGGCGACGCTGGCCGGGATACCGAGCGCGCGGAACGACGTGGTCAGGCGATCGGTCAGCACCGAGGACAGGATCGTGCCGAGCACCGCGACGCCGAACGTGGAACCGTAGTTTCGCACGGTCTGGGTGATGCCGGTGACCTCGCCGTAGGACGCGCCGATCGCCCGGTTGACCGCGTCCGTGCTCGACGTGCCCAGCAGCAGACCGATGCCGGCGCCGGCCAGCACGATGTAGTACCACTGCGCGCCCAACGACAGGTCGGTGAGCTTCCAGCCCCACAGCGCGAACCCGACCGTGCTGAGCGCGCAGCCGAGGATGACCGGGCGGCGGGCGCCGCCGGAGTCGAGCATCCGCCCGCCGATCTGCGCCGCCGGTGCGAATCCCCCGAAGAACACGAACAGGAACAGCCCGGCGTCGTTCGCGTTGTCGCCGAGCGACACCTGGGCGTAAACGCTGGCGAAGAAGAAGAACGGCACGAAGGCGATGTTGGCGAAGAACAGCACCGCGTTGTCGACGACGAAGGCGCGGTCGCGGAAGATCGCCACCTTGATCAGCGGGGACCGGGTGCGCGCGTCGAACCGCACGAACACGGCCAGCAGGATCAGGCCGGCCGCGATGCAGCCGATGGTGCGCGGGCTGCTCCACCCCCACGTCGACGCCTGCTCGAAGCCCAGCACCGACAGGGCCATGCCGCCGCCGACCAGGACGGCGCCGGGGACGTCGATCCGGTCCGGACGTCTCGACGGCGTCGCGTGGGCCATCAGTGTCAGCACCAGCGCGATGATCGCGATCGGGATGTTGATCCAGAAGATGGCCCGCCACGTCCACTGGGTCAGGTAGCCGCCGGCGATCGGGCCCACCGCGGTGAGGCCACCGCTCACCCCGAAGAAGATCGCCAGCGCCTTGCCGCGTTCGGTGATCGGGAACGTGGCCACCACGATGGCCAGCGCGGCCGGGATCATGATGGCGCCCGAGATGCCCTGGGTGACGCGGAAGACGATCAGCCAGGTCTCGGCCAGCGAGCCCTTCGGCGTGGCCCCGCACAGTCCGGACGAGGCGGCGAACCCGACGATGCCGATGAGCACCATCCGCCGCGGGCCGAGGACGTCGGCCAGGCGGCCGCCGAGCGCGAAGGTTGCCGCCAGGGCGAGCAGGTAGGCGTTGATCACCCACTGCTCGCCCGAGCGGCTCAGGTCGAGCTCGGACTGGATGTTCGGCGAGGCGATGGCGACGATCGTCTGGTCGATGAACGTCATGGCGACGGCGAACAACATCGCGATCAGCGCGATGTACCTGGCCCGCGAGGTGGCGACGGCAGCGGGAGCGGTCATGGCCGAGAGCCTCCTCCACGGCACGGCGACACGGGCAGACGCAGGGTAGCGCCGACCAGCCACCCCGTCGAGGAGCCCTCCGACGGGTCTCTGGCCGCGTTAGTCGAGCAGTCCTAATAGGTCGTCGGCGGCCTGGGCCGCGGCGGCGTCGGCCACGGCGGACACGCCGCCGAGACCGAAGTAGGAATGGTTCAACGTCGGGAACTCGTAGGCGACGACGCGTACATCCGCGGCCCGCAGCGCGTCGGCGTAGAAGTTGCCTTCCGTACGCAGCACGTCCAGCGTCGCGGTGTGCACGACGGCCGGGGCCACGCCGTGCAGGTCGGGGCACCGGATCGGCGACACCCGCCAGTCGGCCGAATCAGCCTCGTCGACGTACAACCGGGCGTAGTAGACCATGCCCTCGAGGGTGAGCCCGAAGCCGTGCTGGCTGGTGCGCCGGGACATGTAGCGGGCGTTGATCTCGGGGTCGACGTAGCGTCCGGCCACATCGGTGACTGGGTACAGCAGCAGTTGCGCGGCCAGCGGCAGGCCGGCGTCCCGGCGGGCGATCGCGACCGACGCGGCCAACTGCGCCCCGGCGCTGTCACCCGCGACGATCAGCGTGTCGTTCCCGCCGAATTCGGCCAAGTGCTCACCGACCCATTCGGTGGCGGCGACGGCATCGTCGAACGCAGCCGGGAAGCGGTGCTCGGGCGCGCGCCGGTAGGCGACGGACACGACGACGGCGTTGAGCTGGACCGCGATCCGCCGCGCGTGGCCCAGGTGCGTGTCGATATCGCCGATCACCCAGCCGCCGCCGTGGAAGTAGACCACCGTCGCCCGCGGGCCGTCCCCGGCCGGGCGCAACACCCGCACGGCCAGGGTGCCGGCCGCGGTCTCGATCTCCTGGTCCACCTCGGATTCGGGGATGAGGGTCGGGTCCATGCGCTGGATCGCCGCCCGGTTCGTTTCCCGGGCGTTCTCCCGCGCGTCGGCGACCGACATGACTTCCACCGCCGAGGACGTCCGCACCAACCACTCGGCCAGGTCCGGATCCAACCCCGGCACAGCCTCGGGCGGCTCCGGCGACGGCGCGGGCTCGGGCGCGACCTCAGACGTCGGGTCGGGCTGGGCACTGGGCGTCGGGTCCGGCTGGGAACCTGGGTCGCTGGGGGCAGGCGTGTCGTCCACGCCTAGATCGTAGATCCCCGGTTGAGCCCGAATCGGTCCAGTCCGTCGAGGGCAATCCGCGCGGTCGGCACGGTCGGCAACACCGGAACGGGGTGGAGGTGTCCTATCCCACGGCGGGGCCCCTGGCGCCCTTTCCGGCGCGATGTGGCAACTTCAGGACTGGAGACGACATGGGCTTCGGGCCGGTAACCGAGACGCGGCACCGCACGCCCGGGGTGTACCTGGTGGCCCGGGCCGCACGCACCACGGCGGCGCGGGCCACGGTGGTGTGTTCGCGGGGGCAGGAAGGTGGGCCGATGACCGACGGTGTGGCCTCGGCCTGGCCCGACCCGGCCGGGGAACCTCCCCGCGGGCGGCCGACGGATCCGATCGAGCTGGTCGAACCCGTCTCGACCGATCCGATCGCGTTCGAGGACTTCGTTCGCAGCGAGACCGCCGGCCTGTTGCGTTCGGCCTATCTGCTGACCGGCAACGCGGCCTCGGCCGAGGACGTCGTCCAGGAGACCCTCACCCGCCTGTTCCCGCGCTGGTCACGCGTGCAGCAAGCCACCTACCCGCAGGCGTACGTGCGCCGCAGCCTGGTGAACACGTTCCTCAACAGCCGCCGCTCGCGATCCGCGACCGAGATCGTCGTCGACGATGTCGGCGATCGACCCAGCCCGGGCGACCTGGCCCAGGCAGTGGCCGACAGCGAGCTGGTCTGGTCGCTGTTGAGCCGCCTCGGCCAGCGGCAGCGGGCCGTCCTCGTGCTGCGGTACTTCCACGACTGGTCCGACGCGGACATCGCCGCGGCCGTAGGTTGCCGCACGGGCACCGTGCGCAGCCTGCTCAGCCGCGGGCTGACCGCGTTGCGCGCGGATCTGTCCGCGGGTACGGGCGCCAAGGGAGGGGTTGACGATGCCTGACGACGATCTGGAATCCCGCCTGCGCCGGACGTTCGCCCACCAAGCCGACCAGGCGCCGCCGTCCGGGCCGGTCGAGCAACGCACCCTGGCCGCCGTTCGCCGGGGCCAGCAGGGCCGACGCGCGGGCTGGCTCAGCGCGGTCGCCCTACGCCCGGTGGCGGTAGCGGCGTCAGTACTGGCGGTCGTCGGTGCCACGGCCGGCGGGGTGGCGCTGGTACACAACCTGAACCAGGGCTCCGGCACCGGAGCGGGTCACGTCTCCGGCTCGTCCCGGACGGCCACGGCCACCTCCACGCCGACAACACCGTCAACCGCGCCGCCGACCTCCCTCGGCGTTTCCGCACCACCGCCGGGGACGGGGTCGGGTTCGGCCGTGCCCACCAGTACGGCGGTCAGACCGACGACGGGACCGGTGCCCAAGAACTTCGCGGTCACTGATCTGAGCTTCGTCAGCGCCGACACGGGGTGGGCCCTTGGCACCACGCCGACGTGCGCGAACGAACCGTGCACGTCACTGCTGCGAACGGTGGACGGTGGCAAGCACTGGGTCGGCCTCGCCCCGCCCGTCGTCGACTTAGCGACCGTACGTGGCTGCACGTCGTCGAACTGCGTGTCGGGCGTCCGCTTCGCCACCGCCCACGTCGGCTACCTGTTCGGCCCGAAGGCGCTGTACCTGACCGTCGATGGGGGTGTGAGCTGGAGCCGCCAGAGCGGAGGCGCCGAGGCCCTGGAAGTCGCCGCCGGGGGCGTTCTGCGGGCGACGACGACCACGTCGGGCTGCCCGCCCGGCTGCACCTACCTCGTGCAGCGAGCCGACGTCGGCGGTCCCAGTTGGCATACCGTGCTGACGACCACATCGGCGGGCGGAGACGGGGTCGCGCTAGCCCGGGCCGGGGACAACGCGTTCGTGCAGGTCTACGGGCACACCGCGGGCGGCGGGCAGTCCGCGCACACGGCGTTCTACAGCTCGACTGACGCCGGCCAGCACTGGACCGCGTTCGGTGAGCCCTGCCCGCAGCTCGCCGGTCCCTCGGTCGAGTACGACGCCACGGCGCTCGCGCCTTCCCCGTCCGGATCCGTCGCTGTGCTGTGCAGTGCGCGCACGCAGGGGCCCGACCCGTTCGTGGCCGCATCCACCAACGCGGGGCGGACCTTCGTGGCCGGCACCCGCAACGCTGACCTCAGCGCCCCCATCGCGGCCGCGTCGGCCAGCGTCATCTTCGCCACCGTCGAGCCGACCGGCCAGCCCTCCGGCCAGCTCCTGCGCTCGAGCGACGCGGGGAAGACGTGGGCGGTGGTGGCGACGACACCGGAGTCCTCCACCTTCGGCGGCTACGTCTCCCAATTCCTCGGCTTCGAGAACGCGACGACGGGACGGTGGGTCTCCTCGGCCAATCCCTACCTGGTTTGGACGACGCGGAACGGCGGCGCGACCTGGACCCGAAACGCGTTCCGGTAGCTGCCCCGGACCGGCTCAGACGTCGGTCGCTCAGACGTCGGCGAAGGTGGGCGTGACGGGCGCGGGTACGGCGCCGGCGGCCACGGCCCGGCGGGCAAACTCGACCAGCCCGTCGAGCTGGCGCGGGCCGAGGGAGAAGTCGAGCGTGCGGAAGTAGGTGGCCAACGTCGGGCCGTCGAAGTTCTCCCAGCGCGCGGCCTGGGCGGCGACCTCGTCGACGTGGGCCAACGCGGCGTCGCGGCTGGTGACGAACGCGGTGTGCACGTCCTTCACCAGCCCGGGATGGCGCTGTGCGAACTCGCGCCGCGCGGCCCACACCGCAAAGACCATCGGCAACCCCGTCCAGTCGCGCCAGGCGGCGCCGAGGTCGTGCACGTGCAACCCGCGCCGAGGCAGGGCGTGCGCGGCCCGCAGGGCGGGGTCGCCGATGAGGACGGCCGCGTCGGCCTCGAGCAGCATCGCGGTCAGATCGGGTGGGCACTCGAAGTAGTCGGGCTGCACGCCGTGGACCTCTGCCAGCCACATCCGGGCCAGCAGCACTGAGGTCCGCGACGTGGACCCGAGCGCAACCGGCCGCCCGTCCAACGCACCGAGCGGCACCTGCGAGACCAGGTTGACCGACAGCACCGGCCCGTCGGAGCCGACGGCGATGTCGGGCAGCAGCACGAGTTCGTCGGCGTGGCGCAGGTACTCCACCAGCGAGATCGGGCCGATGTCCAGCTCGCCGGCGACCAGCGCGTCGCTGAGGCGGTCGGGTGTGTCCTTGGTCAGCTCGACGTCGAGCAGCGCCCCGGAGTGCACCAGGCCCCAGTAGATCGGCAGGCAGTTCAGGAACTGGATGTGCCCGACACGGGGTTTGGCGAGACGGGGTTTGGCGATGCTCAAGCCGCGGTCCCGGTGTCAGCCCCGGTCCCGGTGTCAGTCCCGGTGCCAGTGTCAGTCCCGGTGCCAGTGTCAACCCCGGTGCCGGTGCCGGTGTCAGTCCCGGTGCGGGTGCCCGGTCGGTGCGCCACCGCCTCCTGCGAGACGCCGCTGCGCTGCGACCGGCCGTTGCCGAGGAAGCTGACCGCCCAGTGCAGCAACGTGGTCACCCGGTTCTTGAACCCAACCAGGTAGAAGATGTGAATGCCCAGCCACAGCACCCAGGCCACGAACCCGAAGAACCGGAACGGTCCGACGTTGGCCACCGCCCGGAACCGGGAGATGGTGGCCATGCTGCCCTTGTCGAAGTAGTGGAACGGGCCCTGCGGAGCCTGTCCGACCACCTGGCGCGAGATCGCCTCGGCCGCGTACTTGCCGCCCTGCATGGCCACCTGGGCCACGCCGGGGTAGTTGTTCAGCGAGGCCAGGTCACCGGGGACGTAGACCTCGGGGTGGCCGGGCAGGGTGAGGTCGGGCAGAACTTCGACCCTCCCGGCCCGGTCGACGGTGGCCCCGGTCTGCTCGCCGAGCTGCTTTCCCAGGGGCGAGGCCTGCACGCCGGCGGCCCAGACGATGGTCCGGGTGGCGATACGGGCGTCGTGACCCTGGTCGTCAACCAGGTCCAGGCCGCGGTCGTCGACCCCGACGACCTTGCCGTTGAGCCAGACCTCGACGCCGAGCTTCTCCAACTGCTGCGCCGCCCGGGCCGACAGCCGGTGCCCGAAGGTGCCCAGCACCGAGCCGGCCGCGTCGAGCAGGATGATGTGCGCGTCCGCCGGGTTGATGGAGCGGAAGTTGCCCTTCAGCGTGCGGTGTGCGGCCTCGGACAGCTGACCGGCCATCTCGACCCCCGTCGGTCCGGCGCCGACGACGACAAACGTCATCCACTCCTTGCGCAGCACCGGGTCGGTCTCGAGCTCGGCCGCCTCGAACGCGCCGAAGATTCTCGCGCGCAGCTTCATCGCGTCGTCGATGCTCTTCAACCCGGGTGCGTCCTGGGCAAACTCGGGATGGCCGAAGTAGGAGCTGTCGGCGCCAGCGGCGACAATCAGGCTGTCGTACGGGGTGACGGTCGTGAGGCCGGCCGCGCCGCTGGTGACCGTGTGCGCGTTCAGGTCGATCGTCGTCACGTCGCCGAGCAGCACCCGCACATTCGCCTGCTTGCGCAGGACTTCCCGGGTGGCCGGCGCGATCTCACCCTCGGACAGGATGCCGGTGGCGACCTGGTACAGCAGCGGCTGGAACAGGTGGTGGTTCACGCGGCTGATCAGGGTCACGTCCACATCCGCGCCCTTCAGGTGCTTGGCCGCGAACAGCCCGCCGAAGCCCGATCCGATGATGACGACGTGATGCCGCTGGCCGACCTTGACGTTCATACCTCCACTCTACGAACGTCCACGTCGCGACTCCGCGCCCCTGGGGGACGTTGACGCCGGCGCCAAAGCGGCCTCCACGGGCGCGGAGTCGGAAGTGATCTTGGATAGGGTCGTGGGTGTGCGCAGCGACGACTTCGACCTGGCCGCCGATCTGGTCGTCGATGCGGGCCGGCTGGCCGCGCAGATGCTGGCCGGGGGCCTGACGTCCAAGCGCAAGACATCGGTGTCGGACATCGTCACCGCCGCCGACCACGCCGCCGAGGAGCTGATCGTCGCTCGGCTGCGGGCCGAGCGCCCCGAGGACGGGATCGTCGGGGAGGAAGGCACCAACGACGCCAGCACCGACGCGCACGCGCGAACCTGGTACGTCGACCCGGTGGACGGGACGTACAACTTCGCGGCCGGGCTGAGCGCGTGGTGCGCCGCGCTTGCCATCCGCGACGACGACGGTTTGGTGCTCGGCGCCGTCTACGAACCGGTCACCGATCTGCTCTGGGTGGGCGGACGTGATCGCGCGACGACGGTGAACGGCGCGGCCGTGCCACCGCTGGCCGACCAGCCTCTCACGCACTGCTCGCTCGCCACCTACCTGCACCCGAGCACGCTCCCGGACGACGGGGTGCGCGCGCCCTTGGAGCGGGTCTGGGCGGCCGCGGCGACGGTGCGCATGCTGGGGTCGGGATCGGTCGAGCTGGCCGCGATCTCCGGCGGCCGGCTCGGCTCGTACGTGCAGACCGACTGCCTGGACTGGGACTGGCTGCCCGGCGCGGCTCTGGTCGAAGCCGCTGGTGGGGCCACCGCCGTGTTCGAGCTCAACAACCACCGTTGGCACGTGGCCGGCAACGCCCAG
Organism: uncultured Jatrophihabitantaceae bacterium; assembly: GCA_964252015.1. Classification (GTDB taxonomy): domain Bacteria; phylum Actinomycetota; class Actinomycetes; order Mycobacteriales; family Jatrophihabitantaceae; genus CAXSBR01. Next base: position 11,879 of record CAXULW010000005.1, read on the forward strand.
GCCGTCGAAGAGATCACCACCCTGCTGAAAACCTGACCGTTTGTGGTGGCTTCTGACCCACCTGGGTGGGTCGGGAGCCACCACAAATCGCGGCTGGGGCCAGGTTGTTACGCTCCGCCAGGATGCGACGGAGCGGAGTGGGACGATCGGGCGCGGGCTCAGCTGGTCTGGGCCGTCCTCGGTCACTTCGGGGTAACCCCGAGGGGAGTTCGTCGAGCTACGCATCGCATCGCCCGCCCTCGGCTGCGCGAAAACGCAGGTGCGGGCGCGCACGGCTGGGACAGGCCACCCGCTCCGTCGCATCACCCGCGCCCAGGCCATGAGCGGCGCCGCCGCCGACCGGCACTACGCGGCCGGGTTGGCCACCGCGCTGCTGGCTGGGGCGTGGGAGCGAGCCGAGTTACGTCGCAACTGCGCTCAGGCGCTGGGCCGGCAACGGCCGCCGACGTGGGTGGGCAACCTAGTGGACCAGCTCCTAGAGCGCGTTCACGTGCCGCCGTACGACGCTCCCCGAGCGTTGGCCGAGCTGTTGCCCACCTTGCCGGCCTGGACCGCGGGCCGGGTCAGCCGCTCCCGGCTGCCGATCGTGGCGTGGCGACCGGTGCCGACGACGATGGGGTCGCAACGCTGGCCGGTGCGCGCGCTGGACGACGTGTCCGATCTCGCCCGGCTGCTGGACGTGACGCTGGCCGAGCTGGCATGGTTCGCCGACGTCCGCAGCCTGGAGCGGTCGGTGGCGTCACCGCTTCGGCACTATCGGGTCGAGGTCCGCCGCAAGCCCGGCGGCGCGGTGCGCGTGCTCGAGGCGCCCAAGCCGCGACTGCGCGAGATGCAACGGCGCCTGCTCCGCCACCTGATCGCGCCGGTGCCAGTGCATCCCGCGGCGCACGGATGCGTTCCCGGGCGGTCGGTGCGTACCGCGCTCGAACCGCACGCCGGTCACGGCACGGTGCTGCGCTGCGATCTGGCCGGGTTCTTCGCCTCGATCGTGGCCGGGCGCATCTGGGGCGTGCTGCGCATGACCGGCCTGCCCGAGGCCGTGGCCCACACCGTCACCGGCCTGACCACCTCGACGCTGTCGGCCGAGGTCTGGCGGGACATCGGACGACCGGACGATGCCGCTGCGGCCGGCCGCGCCGAAGCCGCCGCTGCCCGGCACGCCGCCCGCGCCGCCGCCACCGCCACCGCTGGGGCTGGGGCTGGGGCTGCGGCCCGGCACCGGACGCTCGGGCGGCAGCTGGCCACGCCCCATCTACCCCAGGGCGCGCCGACCTCGCCCGGCCTGGCCAACCTGGTCGCGTTCAACCTCGACCGGCGCCTGACCGGGCTGGCCGCGGCCCTCGACCTGACCTACACCCGCTACGTGGACGACCTGATCTTCAGCGGACCCGACCTCCGCGCGGCCAAGCTGTTCGCCGCGATCGAGCGGATCGTGGTGGACGAGGGCTTCGCCGTGGCCCGGCACAAGAACGTCGTGCTGTCGCCCAGCATGCGTCAGCAGTTGCTCGGCGGTGTGGTCAACGTGAAGACGTCGGTGCCGCGCCGCGACCTCGATCGGCTGCGGGCCATCCTGCACAACTGCGCCGTGCGCGGCTGGGCGTCCCAGGCCCGCGGCGCTGATCGCGAGCAGTTTCGACATCGTCTCGAGGGCCGGGTGGCCTGGGTCAACGCCCTCGACCCGCACCGCGGTGACCAGTTGCGCGCCATGCTCACCGCCGTCGACTGGACCCCCGTCCACGCGGTCTGAACTCCGCGCTCCTGTACGACGATCTTGACGGTCACGATCGTTGTGCCAACACCGAAAGCTAGCGTTTGTGGTCGTCGCGGCCGTAGACGATCACACCGACGATGGGGATGAGCAGGAAGAACAGCCAGGACTGCGCGAAGTCGGTCAGGAAGAACAGGCCGACCGCGATGAACGGGGTCAGACCGACGGCGACCTCGCCAACGCGCCCGCCCAGCGGCTCCCGGCCGTGCTTTTGCCGTCCGTGCCCACCTGATACGGGCAGCGGCATCCGCCCGGGCGTGGGCATCCAGCCGGTGGCAGCTGTCGACCCGGCCGACCCGGCCGACCCGGCCGATCTCGTGGTGGCCGAACCGTCGACGGTGGGCGTCACCGGGCCGGTGGCGTGCGGGGCCGGCAGGTCGGCGAACAACGGCTCGAGGTCGGCCGTGGTTCGCGCCACGCTCGCCTTACCGACCCGCTCGCCGTACTCGTCCGGATCGAGCCGGCCGGCCGACATGTGCACGTCGAGCGCGTCCATGGCCTGCTGACGTTCGGCGTTGCCGATCCGGGTCGGCGCCGGGCCGGACGTGGCCCCGGGTGGCAGCTCAGCTTCGGTCATACCGAAATCCTCGCCGACCGCGCCGATGCCACCCAGTGCCGTTCGTCATGGATCGCCACTGCTATCGGTGACCCCTGCGCCCCTTACTTCGGCACACCATCAGCTGCCCACACCGGAGTACCCGATCACCGCGAACTGTGCGCCCTGGGGGTCGGTCAGGTGGGCCATCCGGCCGAACGGCGTATCGGAGACCGGAGAGACCAGGGAGCCACCGAGCTGCTGCACGCTGGCCGCGGCCGCGTCCGCGTCGGCCACGGCGAAGTAGGTTCGCCACCCCGTGAACCCGTCCGGGTCTGCGGCGCCCAGTCCGCCCACCTCGCCACCGCCGGCTTCAGCGCCACTGACGTGCATGGTCGAGTACTCCCCGCTGCCGTCACCCATCTCGGCGAACGTCACGTCGAACACCGCGCTGTAGAACTTCTTGGTGCCCTCGTAGTCGGTGGTCATGCACTCGTTCCACACGTCCGCGCCGGGCTCGTTGGCCAGGCCGAAGCCGGTGTGGGTGCCCGACTGCCAGAACGCGACCGTGCCGCCGGCGGGGTCGGTGCCAATGCCCATCCGGCCGACGTCGGCCACGTCCATCACCGGGAACAGCAGCTGACCGCCGTTCTCGACGATCCGCGCGGCGGTCACGTCGGCGTTGTCGGTGGCCAGGTACGTGTTCCACGCCGCCGGAACGCTCTGGCCGGGCGGCGGCGGGGCGAAGCCGGCGACCGGGCGACCCTTCAGAGTTGCCATCGCATAGCCGCCGAACTCCGACGACCCCTCGCCCGTTTGCCAGCCGAACAATTCGTCGTAGAAGGCGCTCGCCGCGCCGATGTCGTCAGTGACCAGATCGACCCAGCACGGTGCCCGCCGCCCAGGCCTGATCGCGTTCGCTCATGGTGTGCCTCCCCGTGGTTACTTCGTGGCGGGGACGTTAGACCGTGGGTCCGACACAAACCAGGGCCCTGGCGGCGGAATTAGTCGTCTCGACGCTCGTCGCCGCCGGCGAGTTTCTCGTCCAGATCCGCGGCGCGTTCCTGGCGGACGTTCAGCCGCTCCATCATGGCCCCGGTCATGGCCATCCGCGGCCGGGCCAGGAACACGTAGGACAACGGAACCGACAGCACCAGGGCGACGGCGGCCCCGATGAGGCCACCCAGCCCGAACAGCCACAACAGTCCCCAGAGCACGAGGAACAGCGAGATCCGGGCCAGGCTGTAGACCCAGAAGTAGATCAGCGGGTTGCGCCGGTGCTTGCGTACCGCCGGCGCCGCCTCAGCAGGAAAGTCACCGGCAGGAACGGCACCGGCAGAGGCGGCACCGGCCGAGGCGGCACCGTTGCCGGCCGGGCCCGGATCGGCCGGCTCGCCCGGGACGGGATCGGTCACGCCCAACTCAGGCCCAGACCGCTTGCGGCTCCGCGCGCCGTTCGGCCAAGGTGATCGGCGGGTCGTACTCGCGGATGACCTCGTAGCGGGTGTTGCGCTCGCGGGGCGTGAAGCCGGCGTCACGGATCAGGGCCAGCAGGTCGTCGCGGGTCAGCTTATCCGGGGTGCCGTAGTGGTCGGCGTCGTGCGTGATCTTGTACTCGACGACGGAACCGTCCATGTCGTCGGCGCCGAAGTTCAACGCCAGCTGCGACGTGGACAGCCCGTGCATCACCCAGAACACCTTGACGTGGTCGAAGTTGTCGAGCATCAGCCGGCTGACCGCGAACGTCTTCAACACCTCGGCCGGCTGGGCCATCGGCAGGTGCGACAGCCGGTTGTTGTCGTTGTGGAAGCGCAGCGGGATGAACACGACGAAGCCACCGGTCTCGTCCTGCAGTTCACGCAGGCGCATGACGTGGTCGACGCGGTGGCGGGGTTCCTCGATGTGGCCGTAGAGCATCGTCGCCGGCGTGCGCAGACCCTTCGAATGGGCCAGCCGATGGATGCGCGACCAGTCCTCCCAGTGCGTGCGGTGGTCGACGATCTGCTTGCGCACCTCCCAGTCGAAGATCTCGGCGCCGCCACCGGTCAACGACTCCAGGCCGGCGTCGATGAGCTCGTCCAGGATCGCCTCCGCGGAGAGCCCCGAGATCTCCTCGAAGAAGTGCACCTCGGTGGCGGTGAACGCCTTGAGCGCGACGTCGGGCAGCGCCGCCTTGAGCTCGCGCAGCACCCGCGGGTAGTACTTCCACGGCAGCGTCGGATGCAGACCGTTGACGATGTGCAACTCGGTCAGCCCGTCACCCTTCATGGCCACGGCCTTCTCGACCGCTTCCTCGACCCGCATGGTGTACGCGTCCTTCTGCCCCGGCTTGCGCTGGAACGAGCAGTACGCACACGACGCGGTGCAGACGTTCGTCAGGTTGAGGTGCCGGTTGACGTTGAAGAACGTGGCGTCGCCGTTCTTGGCCGTTCGCACGCCGTGCGCCATCCGGCCCAGCCAGGCCAGGTCGTCGCTGTCGTACAGGTCGACCCCGTCGGCGTAGTCCAGGCGTAGCCCGGATTCGATCTTGGCGGTCAGTTCGGCCTGGCGGGACGGCGTCAGCGGCATTGGTTCACGTTACCTGCGGGCCTCGGCGTACCAGGCCGTGAGGCGGGCGAAACCCTCGTCAAGACCGACCCCTGGCGTCCAGTCGAGCAGCGCCCGGGTGCGGGTCTGCTCGAACCAGTGCGCGGTGCCGAGCTGCTGGGCCAGGAACCGCGTGATCGGCGGGTCACCGTGCCGCCATCCCGCCCGGCGCAGCGCCGGGCTCACCGCCTCGACCATGGCGCCGGCGGTCCAGGCCAAGGGATAGGGAAGATGCCGCAACGTCGGCGCGAGCCCCGCCGCACGGCACACGGCCAGGACGATCTCGGCGATCGGCCGGGGCTCGCCGTTGGACACGACCAGGGCCAGGCCGGACACCGTGACCGCACGGTCGTAGGCGGCCACGATGGCGTCCGCGGCGTTGTCCACGTACGTGGTGTCGATGAGGGCGGCACCGGTTCCGACCAGCGCCAACCGTCCGGCCCGGGCCCGCTCCACCACCCGCGCGATCAGCTGGGTGTCGCCCGGGCCCCAGACCAGGTGCGGACGGACGGCGGTGACCGCCATTGCCGACGACGCCGCGTCCAGTGCGAGCAGCTCGGCGCGGGCCTTGCTGCGGGCGTAGTTGCCCCGGGCGCGCGCGGGATCGGCCGGTTCGGCGCCCGCCCCGACGAGGGCCCGCCCGCCGTGGGCAACCGCAGGCGAGGAGACGTAGACGAAGCGGGCGCAGCCGGCCCTTCGCGCCGCGTCGAGCAGGACCGCGGTTCCGTTGACGTTGGTGCGTTCATAGGCCGACCACGGCCCGGTGACGTCGACCTTGGCCGCCAGGTGCACGACCCCGTCCTGGCCGGCGACGGCCGCGGCGGCGACGTCGGGATCGGCGATGTCACCGCGGACCTCGCGGCCTACGTCCAGACCGGCCGGGCCCCGTTGGCTGACCGTGACCTCGTCGCCGCGTTCGACCAGCAGCCGGGCCACGCTGCGCCCGAGCAGACCGCTGGCCCCGGTGACCAGGACGCGGCTCACGACCGGTCGGCGAGGTCCGGCTCGGACCGGTCGACGGGGTTCGGCCGGGACCGGTCCGCAGGCTCTGGTTGGTCGACCGGGTCGGGCTGGCCTCGTCCGGCCAGCAGCTTGGCTGCGGCCCGGGCCAGCGCCGGGTGGTCGATCTTGGAGTTGTGTCGGATGTCGACCGGCAGGGCGGTGGTGGTGAGGACGGCGGCGATCGGCGCCCCGGCTGCCGCTCGGACCCGGCTGGCGAGATCGAGACCGGCCACCTCCAGCCGGACCGGACCTCGGCGCCGCAGTGATGATCGAACCGGCGTTCTGGTCTCGCCAACCGCCGTGGGGACGACCACGGCGACGAGCTGCTGACCTCCGACCGGGCCGACACCGACGATCGCCGCCGCGGCCACCCCCGCGGCCGCGTCACCAACGTCCACGTCACCCGCGTCTGCGCCACCTGCGGCCACACCACCGGCGGCCACACCACCGGCGGCCACGCCACCGGCGGCCGACGGAACCGCGGCCTGGATGCGCTGCTCGATCGGGACCGGGGTCACCGGACCCTCGGCGGTGCTCACGACGTCGTTGCGCCGGCCCTCGATCCACAGCCGGCCCTCCGCATCGACGTGGCCGACGTCGCCGGTGCGGTGCCACCCTGCGTAACGCGCGCTGTCGGCCTCGGTGGCCCAGAGCCGGTCGTAGCGGTGCTTGCCATGAGCCGCGGACACGCAGATCTCACCCGTCACGTCGACCAGATCGGCCGGCCCCGCGCCGTAGCCATAGCCGACGCCGTGTCCACCCGGTCCGGGCGTTTCACCGACCAGCGGCAACACCGCCACACGCACCCCCGGGACGGGGCGTCCCACGCAGACCCCGCGCCCAAGGCCGGCAGCGTCGAGTTCAGCCAGGCTGATGTCGGTGACGGGCAGGACCTCGGTCATGCCGTAAGGCGTGCGCAGCTCGGCCCCGGGCAGCAACTGCGCCACCTGCCGCAGCAGCTCCAGGGGCAGTGGCGCGCCCGCGGACAGCACCAACCGCGGGCGCCGCAGCGCCGCCCGCTGCGTCTCGTCCAGGGCTGGCGCGGTGGCGACGACGTTGGTCAGCGCGGCCGGCGAGGCGAACACCAGGGTGGCATCCACGGACGCGATCGCATCCGCCAGCGCTACCGCGGTGAGCGTGGCCGGCTTGGTCACGTCGACGTCCGGCACGGTGGACGCGATGCCGAGGGCCGGGCCGTACAGCGCGAACGGCGCGAACGCGGCCACCAGCCGGTCGGCGGCAGTCACGCCGTACGTCTCGGCCAGCACCTCGATCTGGCGACGGAGCTGGCCGCGCCGGTACACCACGCCCTTCGGTGGCCCGGTCGCGCCCGAGGTGAACACCACCGCGCATTCGGCGTCGTCGTCCGGCACCGCCGGCGCGACCAGCGGAGCAACCGTCATCCGGTCGAGGTGGGCGTCGCCCAACAGCACCGTCGAAGGCACCGGGCCGATCCCGAGCCGGCGTCCGGGCACCCGCAACGCCCGGGCCGCCATCAGGCCGCGCCGGGCGGCCACCACCCAGTCACCGCCCGATCCACGCAGCGCCCGACCCAACCGTCGCCGCCCGAGGCCGGCGTCGGCCACGACGATCACCGCACCGATCCGCCAGCACGCGTAGACGACCGCGGTGAGCTCGATGCCGGGTTCGACCAGTAGCACGACCCGCTGACCCGCCCGCACGCCGGCCGCGGTCAGGGCCGTCGTCACCTCGTCCACCCGTTGGTTCAGGCCGGCGAAGCTGATCGTGGCGCCACCCACCTCGACCATCGCCACCGCATCATCGCCGCGGCGCGCCTCGAGCCGCCAGGACAGCGAACGCCCGGACTCGCTTGCCGGGGCACCAGCAACGGCGACGGCCTGATCGCCCGTCGTCACGCTCGCCTCGACCCACTGCGAGATGACGTCCGCGATCTGCGGACGGTCCTCGGTGACCAGATGCGACGCGCCCTCGAACCGGTGCACGTCGGCCCGGGGGAACCGTCCGAGCAGATCGCGCAGGTACCGGTCGGAGAACACCGGATCGCGCGGACCCCACAGGAGCAGCACCGGAACGTGGGCGAACCCGGGCAGCGCAGCGACGACATCGGCCAGCGCAGGTGCGCTCGGGTGGGCCGCGTCGAGTGGGATATCGGCGACGAAGTCGGCGATGGCCCGACGCCGGCCCCGGCCGCGATACGGGGCGTGGAACCCGGCCCGGACCTGCCGGGCCAGCCGCGGGCGGCTCAGCCCCACCGCGGTGCCCAGGAACGCAGGCGTGAGCTGGCACAACAGCTGCCGCACCCCCGCCGTCCCGGCCAGCCGGATCAGGGCCGGCGCCGGCGACCCGACCGGTTGATGCACCGCGGTGTTGGTCAACACGATCCCGACCACCTGCGCGCTGTGGTCGCGGGCCCAGCCGAGGGAGATCGGACCACCCCAGTCGTGGGCCACGGTGACCACCGGCCCGGCCACGCCCAGGGCCTCCGTCAGGCGGCCCAGGTCCTCGATGCGCGCAGCCAGGCGGCGCACTCCGTTCACCCGCTGCGAGAAGCCCATGCCGAGCTGGTCCACGGCGATGACCCGCCACCCCGGCGGCGGCGCGGCGATCAGGTGGCGCCACAGGTAGGACCAGGTCGGGTTGCCGTGCACGCACAGCAACGTGCCCACCGGCGGGCCTGAATCAGCCGGCGCCAGGGCGTGCGAGTCCAGCACGTGCCAGGTCCGCGTGACACCGTCGGCGCCTACGACGGGAACGAGCCGTGACCAGGACGGGTCGAGGCCGGCTAACGGTGGCGGCAGTTGCGCCGCCGTTCTCACCAAGTCAGTTCGACGCACGAGGTGTTCAGACCGGACCCGATGCCCATGCACACGATCTGGTCACCGCGGCTCAGCTCGGGCCCGCTCAGCGCCAGGGTGAACGGGATGGATGCGGGACCGATGTTGCCGAACATCGGGAACGTGCGCGGCACCCGGGCCGGGTCTATGTCCAACGTCGCGCACAACGCGTCCGTGTGCACCTGTGAGATCTGGTGGCTGACGTACAGATCGGCGTCGTCCCAGTCGAAGTCCGTGCAGGCCTGCTTCCAGGTCTGCTCCGACAGGGCCAGGCCGGCGTCGAACAGGCCCTTCACGTCGGTGCGCATCATGTCCAGGTCACCCACGCACAGCTGGTGGTGCTCGGTGCCCGCCCGCGACACCCCGCCGACGACCCGGTGCCCGTCCGGATGACGATCAGCCCGCCCGAGCACCATGCCCGCCGCCCCGGAGCCCAGGGTCAGCGTCGCGAACTCGGCGATGACGTCGGCCGAGGTCGAGTCGGGCTGGTTGAGCCGGGCCAACGTGCGCTCGTAGGTCAGCCGGCTGCCCTCGCCGTCGACGATCAGCGCGTACTCGATCTGGCCCGCGTCGATCATCATCCCGGCGATCTGCATGGCGTTGACGAAACCCAGGCAGGCGTTGGCCAGGTCGAAGTTCAGGCACGACGTGGGCAGGTCCAACGCGTGATGCACCGCCACGGCGGCCGAGGGCTCCAGGTTGGCCCGGCTGACCGAGGTGTCGATGAGCAGGCCGATCGCGCCCGGGTCGATCCCGCTCTCGGTCAGGGCCCTCTCCCCGGCCATGACCGCCGCGTCGGCGAAGCTCGTCCCCTCGTGCCACCAGCGCCGCTCCCGGATGCCGGCCAGGCGCTCGAACAGCCCCGGGCGCAGCCGGACCCGGCGAAGCGTGTCGGCCAGCCGCTCGTCGAGCTCGGCCGAGGTGACCACCACCGGCGCCTCGACGGCGGACACCGACAGCGCCACCGTGTTGGCCAGCCGGTAGGTCGCGTTGCCGCTCACGCCGTGCCGCTCACGCCGCTGGGCCGCTCGGACCGGCGTGCCGAAGCCGACGCACGCGCCCGGGACGGTCAGTCACGACGACGGACCTGAGCAACGACCACGGTGGAACTCCTCGAGTTTTCGGTACCTGATGCTGACAAGCTTGCCGTATGTACGTACCCGCGCACTTTCAACCGCCCGGCGGCTCCGCTGACGACCAGCTTCCCGACCAGCTGCGCGACCTGCTGGCGCGGGCGCCGCTGGCCGATCTGGTCACCCACAGCGCCCGGCCGGGCAGCCCCGGCGGGCTCGTGGCCACCCCGCTGCCGCTGCTCTACGACGCCGACCGCGGCCCGCTGGGCACCCTGGTCGGGCACGTCGCCCGCAACAACCCGCACTGGCAGCTCGGGCGCCCCGCGGCCGCGTCGGCGACCGACACTGAGACGGAAGGGACCGGCGATCCACCCGACTCCCTGGTCATCCTGCGCGGCCCGGACGCCTACATCTCGCCCACCTGGTACGCCTCGACCGCCGAGCACGGCCGGGTGGTACCGACGTGGAACTACCTGACCGCACACGTCAACGGCCATCTCGTCACCCACGACGACGAGGCGTGGACGTTCGAGGTGGTCCGCCGGCTCACCGAGCACTTCGAGGCCGGGTTCACCCCGCCGTGGACGGTCGACGACCCACCGGCCACGTTCCTGGCCGGTCAGCTGCGGGCCATCGTCGGCATCGAGATCGTCATCACCTCGATCCAGGCCAAACACAAGCTGGGTCAGAACCGGTCCGCGGCCGACGTCACCGGCGCCGTGACGGGCCTGTCGGCCGGCACCCCGTCCGAGCGCGTCGTCGCCGCCGAAATGCATACGCTTTTGCACCAGCGATAAACGAGGTCGCTGCACCAAAAGCGTCGTCGCAACTCAGGCCAGGTCGGCGTCGATGCTGGGCCCGGGTACGCGGGCCTCGAACTTGGTCGACAGCACGACCGTGGTGCGGGTGCGGGCCACGCCCTTGATCGCGTTGAGCGAGCCGATCAGGTGTTCCAGCGAGCCCACGTCGAGCACGCGCACCTTGATGACGAACGATTCCTCCCCGGCCACGAACCAGCAGTCCTCCACTGCGGCCGAGGCCGTGAGTTCGCCCTCCACGTGGGTCACCTCGGCGGTGTCGGTGAGGAAGATGCCGATGAGTGCACTGATCGCGTAGCCGAGCGCTTCCGGCGCCACCGAGGCGTGGTAACCGCGAATGACCCCGGAGGACTCGAGCTTGCCCACACGCTCGTGGACCGACGGCGCCGACAGGCCGACGTGGCGGGCCAGCTCGGCGTAGCTGGCGCGGGCGTTCCCACGCAGCGCATCCACGAGTCGGCGGTCAACGGCGTCCATAACGAACGAGTCGACCCGATTTGGACCGAACGCGCAAGAGGTCCCCGGCGTTTCATGATCGCGAATAGCCCCGCCCGCGGCGGTGCGCGAACCGGCCCGGTGGCCAGGTTCGGTCCGGCCGGTCGCCGGGTACCGCACAAGGAGTACGCAACCCTCGTCGATCCATGCGGTTTTTGTCGCACCTGGCGCCCCCGGGTTGCGACGCGCCCGGAGCTGGCTGACCCTGAGCGGGACCACAGCCGCCCCTCCCGGCCCGGTCGCCCGGATCGCCGACGTATGTCCCCCTCCCCCGACATCCTGCTGAACCGGAGTCGTCCCCCCATGCCCCGACTGCGTAGTCCACAAAGGCTGACCCTGGGCCTGGCGTTCGTGGTCATGGCCGCGACCGCAATGCTCGCCTGGAACGGTGGCGTCGCCTCGGCCGCCAGCGTCGATCCACCGAGCGGCATAAGGACGGCCAGCGTCTCGGCCACGTCGTTCACGATCGCCACGAACAAATCGACCAACGCCGTTGACTACCGCATGTACGTGTCGCCGGTGAAGGACGACGTGTTGTACGCCAACATCACGGCCGGCAAGAAGACCTCGGCCCGACGCACCGTCGACTCCAACACGCCGAGCATGACGATCTCCGGGCTGCCGTACGCGACCGCGCCCTACTACTACCGGATCGTGGCCAGCAACGGGGCCAGCCAGCGTTACTCGGACATCTACTCGATCGGTCTACGCCCGTCGACGCCGACGAGCCTGGTCGCGCACACGGGTCCGACCGGCACCTACCTGACGTGGAACGCCGGGTCGGCGACGGGGTTCCTCATCGCCCAGGGGACGAACTCGGCCCTGACCGCGGGGCGCCGGAACTATCTGATCCGTGGCCAGACCCACCAGTTCACGCCGTACGGCCTGGTCAAGGGCCAGACGTACTACTACCGCGTCCGGGCCGACAACAACGCCACCCCGGGCTACTTCTCAACGCGCTACGCCAAGGTGACGGTCGCGAACTCGGAGCAGGTCGTGCGGGCGATGACGTTCAATGTCCTGCAGCTGACCTCGGACGGTCTGAGCGAGGGTGGGCAGAAGGTGGCGCCGTGGTCCGCGCGCCGGCCCGTCGCGGCCGGGTTGATCAAGCAGAGCAACCCGGACGTCGTGGCCGTCCAGGAAGCCTGGCCCTACACCCAGGCCGCGGTGGGACCACGCCAGATCGACTCGCTGGTCTCGGCCCTGGGCGGGTCCTACCGGCTGGCGCAGACCGAGATCCCGCCGCCGCAGCGGGGCTACTTCCGCACCGGCGACTACATCGTCTTCAACTCCTCGATCCTGACGACGGTCGGCGCCGGCGGGTCCTGGAAGATCGGTGACAGTCACTACGCGGCCTACCAGATCATGAAGAACCGCCGCAGCGGGGCGCAGTTCCTGTTCACGTCCGTGCACACCATTCCCAACAACGGGTCGGTCACGTTCGACAACACCCGGGAGCGGGAGGTCACCAGCTTCGTCGCCCAGGCCAAGCAGTACGCCGCGGCCCACCACGTGCCGGTCATCTACGGCGGCGATTTCAACAGCAACACCTCGAAGCTGCACACCTACGACGCGGCCGGCAAGGTGATGGCCGCCTCGAACATCGGCGATGCACGTCAGGTGGCCCAGTCGTTGACGAACGCGCAGTACGACAGCGCCAACCAGTACCTGCGCACACCGCCGGCGTACAGCGAGAGCATCGACAAGTTCTACGCGCAGCCGGGTACGGCGATCTACTCGTGGCGGCTGATCCTGAACCTCAGCCACGGCAGCTTCGTCGGCACGATGGCCTCGGACCACAACCCGCTGTACGCCTCGATCGTCGTGCCCTACTGATGGGCCCGAGCGGGCCGGGCCGGGTGGGCCCGAGCAGGCTGGGCGGGGTGGGCCCGAGCGGGCCGGGCCGGGTGGGCCCGAGCAGGCTGGGCGGGGTGGGCCCGAGCGGGCCGGGCCGGGTCAGCCGGCCCAGCGTTCGATCAGGTTGTGCTCGACCCCGGCGGCATCGAGGATCTTGGCGGCGACGAAGTCGACCAGCTGGTCCACCGAGGTCGAGCCGGCGTAGAACCCCGGGCTGGCCGGGACGATGACGGCTCCCTGGTCGTGCAGATCGAGCATCTGCACCAGCAGGGAGCGCGGGTAGGGCGCCTCACGGGGGACGACGATGAGCGGGCGGCGCTCCTTCAGCGTCACCGTGCCCGCCCGTTGCAACAGGTCCTTCGACAGCCCGATCGCGATGCCGGCGACGGCGGCGACGGTGGCCGGCACGACGATCATCCCGCGGGCGCGGTAGGTGCCCGACGACGGTCCGGCGGCGAAGTCGTTGGGGCGCCAGTAGGTCACCCGCGGCTCGTCGACCTCGCGCCCCAGCCAGGCGGACACGTCCTCACGCCAGCGCCCGTCGCGGATGCCCAAGCCGGTCTCGTCCACGACGGTGAGCCGCGCGGACTGGGAGACGATCAGGTCGACGGCGGCGTCGGCGTCGAGGAGCGCGTTGACGACGCTGCGGGCGTACGGGCTGCCCGAGGCGCCGGAAACGCCCACGATCCAAGGGATGCGCGCCGAGTCCACCCGCCCGAGGGTACGGCGGCGATCAAGGGTCCGGATCGGGTCGGGATACTGCACAGGTGACCGAACGTATTCGCCGCGTGGGTGCCCACCTCGGCCTCGACGTCTCCGACCGCGTCCGGCTGATCCTGCAACTGGCCGTGTTCGACCCCGCGCCGGGAACGGTGACCGAGAACCTGCAGGTGACCTGCGACGGCCGGAGCACGGACGTCACCGAGATCGTCCTGCCCGGTGGCACCCGGGCCCACGTGCTGCGCCCACCGGCCGGTCGGGTGGAGATCGACTACGACGCCGTGGTGCACGGTGACGCGGCCGAGCCCGACGTGACCGAGGCCGACCGGCTGATGTACCTGTGCCCGAGCCGCTATGCCGAGTCCGACCGGCTCGCCGCCACCGCCCGCAGCGAGTTCGCCGGGATCGTTGGCGCCACGGAACTGCTGGCCGCGGTGTCGTCGTGGGTCGGCTCGCGGCTGGCCTACGTCCCGGGTTCCAGCGGGCCGACCGACGGTTCGGTCGACACGTTGCTCCTGCGCCAGGGGGTGTGCCGCGACTACGCCCACCTGGTCATCGCCCTGCTCCGCGCGCTGGACGTGCCCGCCCGACTCACCGCGGTGTATGCGCCCGGCCTGGCGCCGATGGACTTCCATGCCGTGGCCGAGGCCCTCGTCGATGAGCACTGGCGGGTGGTCGACGCCACGCTGCTGGCCCCGCGGCGCAGCCTGGTGCGCATCGCCACCGGACGCGACGCCGCCGACACCGCGTTCCTGTCCGCCTACGAAGGCCGGGCCGACCTGCGCGCGATGGAGGTACGCGCCTCGATCGACGGTGACCTGCCCGAGGAAGACGTCACCGAGCTGGTCAGCATCAGCTGAGCGGCGTCACAGCCAGCGCTTGTGCTTGAAGATGAGGTACAGCACCAGCGCCATCACGATGATGATCACGGTGGACGCGATGAAGCCGGCCCGGTCGTCGAACCCGGGGTAGGGCACGTTCTGACCGAAGAAACCCGTGACGCCCGTGGGTACCGCGATGATCGCCACCCAGGCGCTGATCTTGCGCATGTCGTCGTTCTGCTGCACCCCGACCGCGGCCGCCTTCTCCGCGGCGATGGTCATGTGGGTGGAGCTGCGGGTTTGGTAGAACTCGATGACACCGTGCAGGAACTCACGCTGACCGTCGGCCAGGCTGGTCAGCAGCTCGAACTGATCGGCGGTGTCGGTGAACAGCGACACGGTCTCCTGGGGGACCACGCGCACCAGCCGGGCGAGCCGGGCGTAGGTGGCCGCGCTGTGGGTGGTGATGGTGCGCACGGCCAGCAGCTCGTACCAGACCTGGAAGAGCTCCTCCAGGAAGTCCTCGGGATCCTCGCCCCGATCGCTCAACAGCATCACCCGCTGCTCGAGCCGGCCGGACTCCTGGGCCAGGCTGGCCACCAGGTCGGACTCGCGCCGCGTCAACGACGAGACCAGCGCGTGCGACAGCTCGAACGCGGTCGCCGGGCGCAGCCGTCCGTGCTGCAGCCGGCGCAGCGTCTCCTCGGTGTCCAGGAACGCCACCGCCGAGTCCACCGCCGGGTTGAGCGGGCCGTGCACCGTCACCAGGTAATTCCGACCGATGAACTGGTCCAGCTCCACGTAGTGGACGTGGCCGCGCGTTCCGACTTTGGGCGCGTGCAGGACGACGAAGACGTGGTCGCGGTAGGCGTGCACCTTCGACACGTGGTTGCGCACGACGCAGTCCCGCAGCGCAATCGTGTGGAAGCCGAACACGTTGGCCAACAACTCGCTCACCGGCCCGTCGCACAGGGCCACGTCCACCCAGACGACGCCGTCCTTGCGCTCCAGCAGCTGCGGGAGCTGGGCGACGTCACTGTCCACCACGCCGGACTCGTCGATCCACCGGACATCCATGCCGATCCCCCTCACCAACGCACGGCGCTCGACGACGCCAGTTCGTCTCGCGGCCAGACCGCGACCAGGGTCCCAGACGTGGTTACCAGCGCAGTCCCTGGGTGACCAGATCGGCCAGGGCGAACGCGAACAGGCCCAGGCCGATGACGCCGTTGGCGGTGAAGAAGGCCCGGTTGACCCGGGACAGGTCGTCGGCGCGGACGATGGCGTGCTCGTAGGCCAGCACCAGGGCCATCAGGGCCAGGCCGATCCACCACAGCCAGCTCAGCCCGGCCGCGACGCCGAACAGCGCGTACGCCGCGGCGGTGCCGGCGTGCACGACACTTGATGTGCGCAGCGCCGCCGGGATGCCGAAGCGGGCCGGGAACGAACGCGACCCGATCTGCCGGTCAACGTCGGCGTCCTGGCAGGAGTAGATCAGGTCGAAGCCGCCGATCCACGTGCCGACCGCGATCCCGAGCCACACCGCGGCCCAGGACGGGTGGCCGGTGACGGCGATCCAGGCGCCGACCGGGGCGACGAACTGGGCCAGCGCCAGCAGCACCTGCGGGAAGTCGGTGAAGCGCTTGCCGTAGGAGTACAGCACCAGCAGGAAGATCGCGACCGGCGCCAGCGCCAGGCAGATCGGACGCAGCAGCCAGCACGCCACCAGGAACACCACCAGTGCCAGCAGCGTGCCCGTGGTGGCCGTGCGCACCGTCACCGCGCCGGTCACCAGCTCGCGGCGAGCGGTGCGCGGGTTGAGCGCGTCGAAGCGGCGGTCCAGGATCCGGTTGGCGCCCATGGCCACCGTCCGCGCCGACACCATGGCCACCGTGATGCCGACCAGGATCCCCCACCGGACGTGCCCGCCGTCGCGCCACATCGCGGTCAGCATGGCGATGTAGGCGAACGGCAGCGCGAAGATCGAGTGCTCGATCATCACCAGCCGCAGGAACGCCCGCACGTGGCCAGGACGCTCTACGCGAGCCGTCCCCGAGTCGACGTCGGTCACCGCCACAACCCAGGAGCGTTGGCCCCGTAGCAGGCGCCCGCCGGCGTGTCGCGACTGTTACGGGGCCAACGCTCGTCCGGCAGGCTCATCACAGGCCGTATTCGGTCCAGCGTCGGTCCACCAGCGCTCGGGTGGCGTCGTCGAGCACGCATTCGGCCGGCCAGCCACCGGCGCGGTGGTAGCCCTCGGTGGGCAGCTTGCGGGTGGCGTCGATGCCGAGCTTGCCGCCGTAGAACTGCTCGTAGGCCGAGTGGTCGAGGTGGTCCACCGGCCCGACCGTCTGCAGGATGTCGCGGGAGTAGTCGACGTTGCCGAACGCCCGCCAGGCCACCTCGTTGTAGTCGTGCACGTTGCAGTCGGCGTCCACGATGACGACCAACTTGGTCAGCGACATCAACCCGGCGCCCCAGATCGCGTGCATGACCTTGTGGGCGTGCTTGGGGAACCGCTTGTCGATGGAGACGATGGCGCAGTTGTGGAACACGCCGGCCACGGGCAGGTCGTAGTCGACGATCTCCGGGATGGACAGGCGCAGCAGCGGCAGGAAGATTCGTTCGGTCGCCTTGCCCAGCGGCCCGTCCTCCTGCGGCGGGCGGCCGACGATGATCGACTGGTAAATCGGCTTCCTGCGCATGGTCAGGCAGTCCACGCGCAGGAACGGGAACGGCTCGACCGGGGTGTAGAAGCCGGTGTGGTCGCCGAACGGCCCCTCGGGCAGGCGTTGCCCCGGCTCGACCCAGCCTTCGATGACGACCTGGGCGTTCGCCGGCACCTGTAGCGGAACGGTCTTGCAGTCCACCATGTCGACGCGTTCGCGCTGCAGGAAGCCGGCGAACAGGTACTCGTCGATGTCGCCGGGCAGCGGGGCCGAGGCCGCGTACGTCACCGCCGGCGGGCAGCCGAACGCGACCGCGACCGGGAGCCGTTCGCCCCGCCGCTCGGCGATGGCCGCGTGCGACGAGGAGTCCTTGTGGATCTGCCAGTGCAGGCTCACCGTCCGGGCGTCCTGGCGTTGCAGCCGGTACATGCCCAGGTTGCGGGCGCCGGTCTCGGGATGCTTGGTGTGGGTCAGGCCGAGGTTGAGGAAGACCCCGCCGTCCTCGGGCCAGGCCTTGATGCCGGGCAGGATCGACAGGTCGACGTCGTCGCCGTGGAGCACGACCTCCTGGACGGGTGCGCTGCGCACAGTTTTCGGCGGCGCCGATCGCAGCTGGGCGACCTTGGCCAGGGCCTCGCGGAACCCGCCGAAGCCGTGCGGGAGCTCGGGCTTGAGCAGCTCGCCGATGCGCTCGCCGATCTCGTCCAGACGCTCGACGCCCAACGCCATCGCCATCCGTCGTTCGGTGCCGAACAGGTTGATGGCCAGCGGCATCTGCCCCCGGGACGGTCGTTCGAACAGCAGCGCCGGACCGCCCGCGGCCACCACCCGTTCGACGATGCCGGTGACCTCGAGCTCCGGGTCGACGGGGACGCCGATCCGGTGCAGCTCGCCGGCCCGCTCGAGAGCAGCCAGGAACTGCTGCAGGTCGGTGAACGCCACCGGTCCAGTATCCAGGACCCGCTTTTGGTCACCCACGCTCAGATACCGTGCCCGGTGACCAAAACCGGCGCGGTTGCGGCGGTTAGGTTGGGCGGATGCGGCTGGCCACGTGGAACGTGAACTCGGTCAAGCAACGGGTGCCGCGACTGTTGCCGTGGCTGGACGAGCGCGCCCCGGACGTGGTCTGCCTGCAGGAGACCAAGCTGACCGACGCCGCGTTCGCCGCGCTGCTGGGCGCAGAACTGGACCGGCGCGGGTACGAGTTCGCCTCCCACGGGCAGAGCCAGTGGAACGGGGTGGCCATCCTGTCCCGGGTGGGGCTGACCGACGTCGAGCCCGGGCTGCCCGGCGCGCCCGGCTTTCCCGACGTCGAGGCCCGGGCCGTCTCGGCCACCTGCGCCGGTGTGCGGGTGTGGTCGGTGTACGTACCCAACGGCCGCACGCCCGACTCGGACCACTACCGCTACAAGTTGGCCTGGCTCGACGCGCTGACGACCGCGGTGCGCGACGGCCCGGACGACGTGGTCGTCTGCGGTGACGTCAACATCGCCCCGGCCGATGCGGACGTGTTCGACCCGGCCGCTTACGTCGGCTCCACCCATGTCACCGCGCCGGAACGCCAGGCGTTGGCCACGTTGGCCGACCTCGGTCTACACGACGTGCTGCGCGAGCGGTGGCCGCAGGAGCAGGTGTTCTCCTACTGGGATTACCGCGCGGGCATGTTCCACCAGAACCTGGGCATGCGCATCGATCTGATCCTGGCCGGCACCGCCGTAGCGGCGCGGACCAAGGCGGCCTGGGTGGATCGTCAGGCCCGCAAGGGCACCGGCCCGAGTGACCACGCGCCGGTCATCGTCGACCTGGACGAGGCCCCAGACGGCGATATCGGGCCCATGGTGCCGCCGCCGTCCGCGCCGCGCGTCGGCCGCCGTCGCACCTCGAAGCTGCCCCCGAACCTGTCGTCCGCCTGAGCCTCGACCCTCGCGCAGCTCGGTCGCGCTGGCTGCGGTAATCGGAATTGGTAGCGTCTTCGCCGTGACCAACGGGGACACGTCTGCCTCGCCGCCGGTTCCATCGTATGAGGACGTGGCCTTCGTCTGGAACGACCACCCGAACGACGAATACCGTCACGACCAGTCCCATTGGCGCAATCAGGGGCGGTGGGACGCGGACTCGTGGTCCGCCATCGGGCGCTCGACCCTGGAGTCGGTACGGGCCGCGGCCATGATGCTCGGTCGGTCCGTGCCGACCGGACCGCTGCTCGAGTGGGGCCCGGGCGGCGGCACCAATCTCGTCGCCTTCTCCGCAACGTCGAGCAAGCTCTATGGCGTAGACGTTTCGACCAACAATCTTGACGAGGCCGGACGGGTGCTCGGCGAACTCGACCACCCGCCTCCGTTCGTGCCGATCGTGGTCGGCTCCGACCCCACCGCAGTCGCGGACGAGATAGACGAGCCGGTCGACGTGTTCGTCTCTACCGCCGTGTTCCAGCACTTCCCCAGTCGCGAGTACGGCGGCGACGTGTTGCGCACCGTGGCGCGAACATTGTCGCCGCAAGCGATCGGGATGATCCAGATCCGATACGACAACGGCTCGCCGAAGTACCAGCAGAAGAACGCTGACTACAAGCGCCAGCACATCACGTTCACGTCGTATCCACTCGACGAATTCTGGGACCTGCTCCTGGCCGTCGGCTTGCGCCCGCTCGCGATCACTGACCTGCGCAGCCCGTACAACTACGCGACGTACACGTTCGTCCCGGCCATCGAGGACGCACTGGAAGCCTGATCCTCGGCGGCTCTCACAGCTCGGTTACACCGCGAGCGCGGCGCGCCACAGGCGCCTAGATTGAAGCCATGACGTTCCTCGGGCTCGGGCTGTTCGAACTGATCTTCCTGGGTATCTGGATCTTCGCGATGATCGACGTTCTGGTCACCCCGGCCGATCAGGTGCGCAACCTGCAGAAGGTGCTGTGGTTCCTGATCGTGCTGCTCGGCTTCCAGGTCATCGGTGCGGCGTTCTGGTTCATCTTCGGTCGTCCCCGCGCGACGGTTCCGGCTGGACAGACGACCCCGGACGGACGGCCGGGCGGCCGCTCGGCGACGAACGGACCGCGACGCACCGTGGCCCCCGATGACGACGTGGACTTCCTGCGGGGCCTGAACCGCAAGCCCGACGGCCCGGCCTGACTAAGCGTTAGCGAGCCAGCCTGACCCACCGCCAAGCGAGTGAGCCGGGGTCAGTTCAGCCCGGCGTAGGAGTGCAGGCCGGAGATGAAGATGTTGATGATGAAGAAGTTGAACGTCATGGCGCCGAACCCGAGCAGGTTGATGTAGGCCGCATTGCGGCCCTTCCAGCCGGCGGTCGCGCGGGCGTGCAGGTAGGCCGCGTAGATGACCCAGGCGATAAACGCCCAGGTCTCCTTGGGATCCCAGCCCCAGTACCGTCCCCAGGCCGCCTCGGCCCAGATGGCCCCGCAGATCACGCCGAAGGTGAAGATCGGGAACGCGAACGCGACGATCCGGTAGGCCGACTTGTCCAGGCTGGCCGGCTCGGGCAGGCGCGCCCCGAGCCCGTTGATGAACCGCATCGGCTTACCGGCCGCGGTGCGGGCCGTCCAGCGCACCTTGACCAGATACAGGATCGTCAGCACCGACGACGTCATCAGCATGCCCTCGCCGCTGGCCGCGGCCGAGACGTGGATGGCCAGCCAGTAGGACTGCAGCGCAGGCACCAGCGGGGCGGCCTTGGCGTAGAGGACGTTGCCGGCCAGGAACATGATCGCGACCACGGGGATCAGCACGAACATGCCCAGGAAGCGCATCGCCGGCATGCGCCACAGCACGACCAGCCAGGCGACGACGGCAATGAAGCCCATCACCATCGAGAACTCGTACATGTTGCCCCACGGCACCCGGTGTACCGCGTAGCCCCGGAGCAGGATCGACGTCAGGTGGATCAGCGCGCCGAGCACGGTGATGCCGACGGCGATCTCGCCCGCCCGCTCGGACTTGGTCCGCCGCGACCCCGGCGGCGGCTCGGCCGGGGGGATGGTCGCCCAGACCGGTCCGTCGGCATCGTCCGCGAGCAGCCCGTCGGCGCCGTCCGCAAGCGGCCCGTCGGCGTCGTCCTCGATCGGCACCCTGGCGCGGCCTACGACGTTGGGTCCGCCGACGCCGGCCAGCACGCGCGTCGCTTCGGCGGGGACGCGGACGGTGATGGGGGCCGCCGCGGTGTCGGCGACCCGGCCCTTGCCGCCGAAGGCGTACTCGGCGCAGTAGCCGACCATGGCCAGTGCGTAGGTGGCGATCGCGGTGGTGAACAGGGTGTCGGACAGGTGCGCCAGCTCGGTGTTCACGGCCATGACGTCGTCACTCCCCTGCCTTGGGTGTCGTCGATCCTGCAGTTGCCGTGCCAGTGGCCAGGGCGGATTCCAGCCGCTTCACCAGCTCACCGAACTCACCGTGGAAGTCGCCGGCGTCGCTGCGCGCCAGGCCGCCCACCTCGATCACGGTACGAGGCGAACCTGAGCCGCCATGAGCCGGGTCGGTCTGCGTCAAGGATTGCGTAAGTGCTGAGCTGGGCGACCCGGCCGGGGCGAGCCGGACCCAGATCCGGCGCCGGCGCACGCCCAGCGAGCCGATCAGCCCGACGACCATGCCGATCGCGGCGATGAGCAGGTAACCCTGGGCCGGATCGTGCGACACCTGCATGCTCGCCCACGGCAGCCAGCCGTCGAACGTCACGGTCACCCCGCCGGCGAACGACTTGGTCTGACCCTGGGTGAGGTTGACCATGCCGATCTGCTTGAGCTTGCCGCTGGCCACCTGGTTCTGGTCGATCGAGTAGACCGACTGCGGTCCGCCGGTCAGGCCGAGATCACCGCGGTAGACGGTGAGCCCGAGCACCGGGTTCTTGGCCTGCGGTGCGACCGAGGTGTAGATGCCTTTGGCCGTCTCCATGGGTGTCGGGGCGAAGAACCCGTCCAGTCCGATGTCCTCGGTGTGCGCGCCGTTCGTGGCCTCGGGGCCGGGGAACTTGAACGCCCCCTCGCTGAGGAACGTGGTCGGGTCGGTCGGGATGAACGCGGCGGTGAGCGCGTACTTCTCCCCGTCCGGCAGGCGCACCGTCACCCGCGGGGCGAAGCCGTGCCCGATCAGGTAGATCCGGTCGCCCTCGATGCGCAGCGGGTGGTTGACCTCGATCCGGTCCTTGCGCAACGGGCCGTTCGCGCCCTCGGAGTAGGTGACGTCGGCCGCGAACGTGCTCGGCTCGCCCGTGGGCAGGTAGTTCGCGGTGAACTTGTCCAGCGAGTCGATGCAGAACGGGGCGATGTTGCCGTCCTCCTGGAACCGGCCCGGGCGCCAGGAGTCGAACTGCTGGACGACGTTGCAAAAACCCGTGCCCTGGACGACGACGATCGACGCGCTGTAGCCCCAGAGCCGGCCGATGGCGATCGCGAACAGCGCGGCCAGCAGCGAGACGTGGAAGAGCAGGTTGCCGGTCTCGCGGCTGTAGCCCTTCTCGGCCGAGACCGTCGGCGCTCCCGTCTTGTCGTCGGCGCGCGCGATGCGACGCCAGCGCGGGCCGAGCGCTTTCGACACCTGCTCGGCGGTGACGTCTGCGTGGACGGTGAGCGTGGCCGACTCGGGCAGCCGGCCCAGGTTGCGGGGCGCGGGCAGCGGCTTGGTCCGGATCGCCTTGTAGTGCAGGCGAATCCGCGGGATCAGGCAGCCGACGAGCGAGACGGCCAGCAGCAGGTAGATGGCGGCGAACCAGGGCGAGCCGAACACGTCGAAGAAGCCGAACCGGCTCAGCAGCGGGGCCAGGATCGTGTGCTCGCGGTAGTAGTCGCTGACCTTGGTCGGGTTGAGCGCGCGTTGCGGCAGCAGGGATCCGGGCACCGCGGCCACGGCGAGCAGGAACAGCAGGATCAGCGCCGTCCGCATGGACGTGAGCCGCCGCCATCCCTTACGCGCGAGGCGATAGGCCCGGGTGGCCAGCCCGGGCGGCGGTGGTTTCTGGGCCGCTTTTTTAGCCGGGCGCGTAGCGGTGACCGTCATACCCGGCTCATACCTGGACGCCCGTGCCGTTGCCGGCCCAGCTGCGCAGGGCGTTCATCCAGTGGTCCCACTGGCCGGTGAGCAGCAGCAGGCCGAAGACGATGAGGAACCCGCCGCCGATCTGCCCGACCACGCGGGCGTGCAGGCGCAGGAACGCGACCGTGCGGCTCATCCAGCCGACGCCGAGCGCGACCAGGATGAACGGGATGCCGAGGCCCAGGCAGTAGAAGACGGACAGGAAGGCGCCCCGTCCGGCCGAGGCCTGCTGCTGGGCCAGGTTGGCCACGACGGTCAGGGTCGGGGTCAGGCACGGGGTCCAGGCCAGGCCGAAGGTAAGCCCGAGCAACGGCGCACCGACCAGCCCGGCCCGGGGCAGGCGGTGGATCTTGCGTTCCCGCTGCAGGAACGGGATCAGGCCCAGGAAGGCCAGCCCGAACACGATGGTGACGACGCCGAAGATCCGTTCCAGCGTCAGCCGGTACTGCTCGATCTCCCCGCCCAGGCGGCCGAACAGGATGCCGGAACCGACGAAGATCGCGCTGAAGCCGAGCACGAACAGCAACGCGCCGGCCACGTTGCGGCGCACCGACGGGCGTTCGTCGGCCCCGGACAGGCCGGCGACGTAGGCCAGGTAGCCCGGCACCAGCGGCAACACGCACGGCGAGGCGAAGCCGATGACCCCGACCAGGGCGGCCACCGCGGCCGCGGCCAGCAGGGGGCCGTTGCTGACCGTGGAGGTCAGGCCGCTGGCGTGCAGAACGCTCACCGCTACTTCTCGCGGGCCAGTGCGGTGACCACGGGCTGCAGGTCACCCTGCAGGACGGCGCCCGAGTAGACCGCGGCGACCCGGCCCGCCCGGTCGATGACCACGGTCGAGGGCAAGGCGAAGGTCGGGACCTTGCCCAACTGCAGGGCCGTCTTGGCGATGACGTCGTACACGATCGGGTACGTCACGTCCTGTTGCTTGATGAACGACCTGGCCCCGCCTTTGTCGTCCTTGACATTCACACCGATGAAGGCCACCCCCTGGGCCTTGGTCGCGGTGTAGGTCCGCTCGAGCCCGGGCGTCTCGGTGCGGCAGGGGGGACACCAGGAGGCCCAGTAGTTGAGGACGACGACCTGGCCGCGCATCGAGTCCAGCGTGAACCTCTTGCTGCCCTCCAGGTACGGGGCGGTGGCGTTGCCGGCCAGCTTGCGCTCGCCGGGCGGGATGGTGTGGCCCTGCGGCGTGGCACCGACGTAGCGGAAGTCCCCGCCGGCGCTCGAGTCGACCGCGTTGCTGCCGCCGCTGCAGGCGCCGAGCAGCAGCCCGAGGGCGGTCAGCAGGGCCATCGCGCCGCCGATCGCGCGGGGCCGCCGACCGATGTCGACGGCTACGACGTACGGTCGCGCGGGGCGGGCAGGGCGTGGCACCGGACCAGTGTGCCCAACTCGGCTGTGGACGCATCAAGCCGGCCCCGTTTCGCAACGAATCGGGTGCACAGATGGTCACCTGGTGACCTTCTGTGCACCCGATTCGCGGGGTGAGGCTCAGGCGCCGCCGACGTAACCGGTCGGGGAGGCGCCGGCCGGCTCGCAGTAGCCGTAGAAGCGCATCTCGCCGGCCGCGGGGTCGACCTCGAACGTGGTCACCGAGGCGAGCGCGCACTGGCGCTGGCGCGGGTCGTGCCAGAGGCGCTGACCGAGCACCGAACGGCGCAGCGCCACCACCGGCAGTTGGTGGGTGACGCAGGCCGCCTCGTGCCCCTCGGCGGCGGCGGCCGCGTCGAGGACGGCCGCGCGGACCCGGGCCGCGATCTCGGCGTACGGCTCGCCCCAGGACGGTCGCACCGGGTTGTAGAGCAGCCGCCAGTTGGCTGGGGCAGCGATCCGGCCGGTCCCGCCGGCGACCCGCTGGCCCTGGAAGCGGTTGGCCGCCTCGATCAACCGTTCGTCGCGCTCGATGGGCAGTCCCAGCGCCTCGGCCAGCGGGGTGGCGGTCTGGATGGCCCGTTCCAGCGGCGAGGAGACCAGGTAGGTGATGTCCCGACCGTCGAGCGCCTTGGCCGTCTTCTCGGCTTGGGCCACGCCGAAGTCGGACAGCCGGAAGCCGGGCAGCCGCCCGTAGAGGACCTTGTCCGGGTTGTAGACCTCCCCATGCCGAACGACGTGGACCAAACTCATGACAGTTGTTCTTCGCGCACGCGCTCATCACGAGCACGTTCCGGTCCTCGGAAATTGAAGAGCGTGTCCTGCGATCCTCGCGCGCTCATGAGACGGCCGCTGCGGCTCGGGCGGCGGCGGGGAGCGCGGCGCCGATCCGGTCGATGGCCCGATCGTCGTGGGCGGCCGAGACGAACCAGGCCTCGTACGCACTCGGCGGCAGGTAGACCCCGGCGTCGAGCATGGCGTGGAAGAAGGCCGGATAACGCCCGGGGACCGCGCCTTGGGCGGCCTGAGCCCCGGCGAAGTCGGTCACGGGCTCGGCGGAGAAGAACACGGAGAAGAAATTACCGGCGTACTGGACGGTGTGCTCGACGCCCGCCGCCGTGAGGGCCGCACCCGCCAGCCCGCCGATCGTCGCCGCGGCCTCGTTCAGGCGGGCGTAGACGTCGGGCGTGCAATTGCGCAGGGTGGCCAGCCCGGCCGCCACCGCGACCGGGTTTCCGGACAGCGTCCCGGCTTGGTAGACGGGCCCGAGCGGGGCCAGCCGGCCCATGATCACCCGGCGGCCACCGAACGCGGCCGCGGGCAGTCCGCCGCTCATCACCTTGCCGAACGTGAACAGGTCGGCATCGACCGGATCCAGGCCGTACCAGCCCGCGGCGCTGACCCGGAAGCCCGTCATCACCTCGTCCATGATCAGCAGTGCGCCATAGCGGCGGGTGATCTCGCGCAGGCCGCGGTTGAAGCCCGGCGCAGGTGGGACCGCGCCCATGTTGCCGGCCGCGGCCTCGGTGATGACGGCAGCCACCTCCAGCCCGACCTCGGCAAACGCGGCCTCCACCGCGGCCAGGTCGTTGTAGGGCAGCACGATCGTCTCGCTGGTCTCGGCTCCGGTGACACCGGCGGTGTCGGGACGCGCGTGCGTGGCTACCCCGGATCCCGCCGCGGCCAGCAACGCGTCGACGTGGCCGTGGTAGCAACCGGCGAACTTGACGATGCGGCGCCGGCCGGTGAACCCGCGGGCCAGCCGGATCGCGCTCATCGTCGCCTCCGTGCCGGAATTGACCAGCCGTATTTGCTCCACCGGCGATCCGGGACCCAGCCGATTGATGATCTCGTCCGCCAGGTCGATCTCGCCCTCGGTCGGCGTTCCGAACGACGTCCCGTGCGTGGCCGCCGCCCGGACGGCCTCGACCACAGCGGGGTGGGCGTGACCCAGCACCATCGGTCCCCAGGACGAGACGCAGTCGACGTACTCGCGGCCGTCGGCGTCGGTCAGGTACGGCCCCTGACCGCTGACCATGAACCGCGGAGTGCCGCCGACCGCCCGGAACGCTCGGACCGGCGAGTTGACCCCGCCGGGTGTCACCGCCTCGGCCCGCGCGAACAGCGCCGCCGACTTCGGCACCGCCGACGTTGGCGCCGCCGACTTCGGCACCGCCGAGTCGGGGGCGGGCTCGGGGACGGCGGTCGGGCTCGGCTGGGCGCTCATCACTTGATCCTTGCAGTCTGCGATGCAGCGCCGCCGGTCCGACGTCGATCATCGCCCCGCTGGCTGAGGTGAATCCGGCCGGCGATCGTCAACTGCGGGGCAGAGTCACCGCAGCGCGCATGGCCGACCCGGCGGTCGCGATCAGCGGTTGGGCTTGAGCTTCTCGACGACCTTCTCGGTGACGGTTTCGGCCTTGGCCGCCACCGTTCCCGCCGCCGCGGAGACGTTCTCGACCAGCTTCCCGGTGACGGTCTCGGCTTTTGCCGCCACCGCGTCGGCGACCGTGCCCACCGGGCCGAGCCGGTCGCGCAGCCGCCGAGTGGGATCCGGGCCGCTGACGACGGGATAGTCCTTGGCCTCCCACGCCTCGGTCCCGCCTTCGATCCAGAACGCCGTGCGCCCGAGATCGTTGAGCATGTCGGCCGCCCGCTCGGCCCGCCGACCGGTGCCGCAGGTGGTGATCAGCGGCCCGTCCGGCAGTTCGGCGCCCGGCAGTTCGCCGATCGGGATGTTTACTGCGCCGTCGATGTGCGCGTCCTCGTATTCGGCGGGCTCGCGCACGTCGATGACGGTGTCGCCGATACGGGTCATTTCCAGGGCCGTCTTCACGTCAATCGACTCAGCAGTCACGGGATCCTCCTCAGCAGGTCGAACGTCGAGCGGGTTGAGCGGGTCGAGCAGGTCGAGCAGGTCGAGCAGGTCGAACGTCGAGCGGGTCGAGCTTCCAGCGGGTCGTGCGGGTGGAACGGGCGGTCAGGCCAGCCAGGTCGCGGCCTCGGCGGCCCAGTAGGTCAGGATCATCCCCGCCCCGGCCCGGCGGATAGCGGTCAGGGTCTCCAGCGCGGTGCGCCGGCGGTCGAGCCAACCGCGCTCCGCCGCGGCCTCGACCATCGCGTACTCGCCGCTGACCTGGTACGCGGCCACCGGCACGGGCGAGGCGTCGGCCACGGCCCGCAGGATGTCGAGGTAGGGCAGCGCGGGCTTGACCATGACGATGTCGGCGCCCTCGGCCACGTCGAGGGCGACCTCGGCCAGGGCCTCGCGAGCGTCGCGGGCCGGGTCCTGCTGGTAGGTGAGCCGGTCGCCGGTGAGCGAGGAGTCCACCGCCTCACGGAACGGGCCGAAGAAGGCCGACGCGTACTTGGCCGAGTAGGCCAGGATGGCGGTGTCGCCGAACCCGTCCGCGTCCAGCGCGGCCCGCACCGCGCCGACCTGGCCGTCCATCATTCCGCTGGTACCGACCAGATGGGCCCCGGCGCGGGCCTGCGCCAAACCCATGGCCACGTACCGCTCGAGGGTGGCGTCGTTGTCCACCCGACCGGCTTCGTCGAGCACGCCGCAGTGCCCGTGGTCGGTGAACTCGTCCAGGCACAGGTCGGCCATCAGCACGGTGTCGTCACCGAGGTCGGCCCGTAGGGCAGCCAGGGCTACGTTCAGCACGCCATCCGGGTCGTCGGCACCGCTACCGCGAGCGTCCTTGGTCACGGGGACGCCGAACAGCATGAGCCCGCCCACGCCGGCCACCACAGCCTCGTGGGCCGCCTTGCGCAGGGATTCGGTGCTGTGCTGGACGACGCCCGGCATGGACCCGATCGGGCGCGGCTCGGCGATCCCCTCGCGCACGAACATGGGCAGGATCAGATCGGACGGACGGACGGTGACGTCGGACGCCAGCCGCCGCATCGCTGCCGTCGTGCGAAGTCGCCGCGGCCGAGTCGTCGGGTAGCCAGGTAGAGCCGGTAAAGCCATCTCTCAAGGTTACCGGCCGCTGTAGGACCCGCTTTTGGTCAGTTGACCCGCGTATACGGGGTCAGCTGACCAAGAGCGGACGGTCAGCGGGCGCGGCGGTTGGCCGTGCGGGCGGACGGCTTGCGGTTGGCGGCCTCGACGGCCTTCTCCCGGTCTTCTTCGGCGCGCTGGACGGCGAAGTCGGCCAGCGCCTGCACCAGGCTGGCCACCGTGGCCGTCTCGGCCTGGACGTCCACCCGCAGGCCGAACTCAGCCGCGGTCTCCGCCGTGTGCGGTCCGATCACGGCGACGACGGTCTTGGCGTGCGGCTTGCCGGCGATGCCGACCAGGTTGCGCACCGTCGACGAGGACGTGAAGCAGACGGCCTGGAAACCGCCCGACTTGATCGCGTCGCGGATCTGCGCGGCCGGCGGGGCCGCGCGGACGGTCCGGTAGGCGGTGACGTCGTCGATGGCCCAGCCGCGCTCGGTGAGACCCGCGGCCAGGGTTTCCGTGGCGATGTCGGCCCGCGGGAGCAGGACCCGGTCGATCGGGTCGAGGACCTCGTCGTAGGGCGGGAACTCGGCCAGCAATCCCTCGCTCGACTGATCGCCGGCCGGCACCAACTCGGGCCGGATGCCGTGGCTGCGCACCGCGTCGGCCGTCGACTCCCCGACGCAGGCGATCTTGACGCCGGCGAAAGCACGGGCATCCAGGCCGAACTCGGCGAACTTGTCCCAGACTGCGCGCACGGCGTTGGTCGAGGTGAACACGACCCACTCGTACCGGCCGGTGACCAGCCCCTTCACTGCCCGCTCCATCTGCGTGGGCGTGCGCGGCGGCTCCACCGCGATCGTCGGCACCTCGTCGGGCACAGCACCGTAGTTGCGCAGCAACAGGCTCATCTCGCCGGCCTGGTCCCTGGTGCGCGGGACGAGCACGCGCCACCCGTACAACGGACGCGATTCCCACCAGCCCAGCTTCTCGCGCTGGGCCACGGCCTTGCCGACCGCGATGACGACGGGACCGGACATGCCGGTAGCGGCCAGACCCATCTCACCGACGGTGCCGGTGACGGTCTGCTGCGCGGTCGTCGTGCCGCGGCTGATCACGGCGATCGGAGTGTCGGGCTTGAGCCCGGCCGACACCAGCTGGTCTCCGAGCGCAGCCGCGTCCTGGCCCTCGACCGTGAGCACGAGCGTGCCGGGCACCGTGGTCAACGCCTCCACGTCGCAGGCCCGCGCACCGCGGACGTCGGCCACGGTGTGAGTGCCGCCGATCGGGACGCCGGCGTACGTGGTGGCCCCGATCGCGGCCGTGACCGCCGGAACCACGTCCACGGGCACCGAAGATCGCGACGCGGCCAGCACTTCGCGGACGACGTCGTCGTCGGTGAACGGATCACCGCTGACCAGACGCACGACGACGGAACCGGTGCGGGCCGAGGCCAGCGCGGCCCGGGACGCCTCGGGTTGGGTCGCCGGCGTGACGGGACGCAGCTCGCCGTGGGCCAGGCGGCTGATTGCTACGGGGACGCCGGCGTCGGCGTAGACGATCTCGGCGGCAGAGACGAGCTCGGCCGCGCGACGGCTGAGCAACTCGGGATCGCCCGGTCCGGCCCCGATGAAACTGAGCCGTCCGACAATCTTGCGAGCACGGGTCATGTGGAGCGCTCCATTATCTTGTCCGCACCAGCCGCGAGCAGGTCGGTGGCGAGCCACCGCCCGATCGCTTCGGCATCTGTGATCGAACCGGTTCGGGAAAGGCGGACGGCATCGCTGCCGTCCGGTGCGGTGACCGACGCCCGCAGGTAGATCTCGGGCCCGTCGTCACCCTCGCCGATCTCCGCGAGCGCGCCGACGGGTGAACTGCAGCCGGCCTCGAGCTCGCGCAGCACCGACCGCTCGGCCGTGACCGCGGCGCGGGTGTCGGCGTCGTCGAGGGGGGCGAGCAGGGCGGTGGTGGCGTCGTCGGCGACGCGGCACTCGACCGCCAGCGCGCCCTGCGCCGGCGCGGGCAGCATCTGCAACGGGTCGAGAACCTCGGTCACCTCGTCCACCCGGCCGAGGCGGGCCAGCCCGGCGTAGGCCAGAACGACTGCGTCCACGACCCCGCCGCTGACCATGGCCAGGCGGGTGTCGACGTTGCCGCGTACGGCGACGACATCCAGACCCATGCCCAGCGCCCGTAGCTGCGCAGCGCGCCGTGGCGATCCGGTACCCACCCGGGCACCGTCGGGCAGCTCGCCCAGGGTGAGACCGTCGCGGGCGACCAGGACGTCGCGGGCGTCGCCGCGCACCGGCACGGCCGCGATGTGCACCCGGTCATCGGGCGCGGTGGGCAGATCCTTGTAGGAGTGCACGGCGGCATCGATCTGGCCACTGACCAGGGCGTCGCGCAGCGCGGAAACGAAGACGCCGGTGCCGCCGATCTGCGCGAGCGCGGCCGTGGATCGATCGCCCTCGGTGCTGATCGTCACCGTCGTGACCTCGAGGCCGCGCTCGTCCAATCCCAACGCGGCGACGACGGCCCCGGTCTGCGCGCGGGCCAACGCGCTGGCCCGGGTGCCGACGCGCAGGGCGGTGACCGCGGTCATCGCGGCTCACCGCTTCGCGGGTCGCTGGCTCGTGGGTCGCTGGCTTGCGGGTCGAAGGCTCGCGGGTCGAACTCTCGGAGGTCGAACTCTCGGAGGTCAGACGGGCGCGGGTCGGTCGAGGCCTGGGCCCGGATGGCCACGACGGTCTCGGGGCTGCCCGGATCGAGGTCGAACAAGGCGCGCAGGGCGGCGGCGTAGCGATCGCCGTCGGGCGTGGCCGCCAGTTCCTTGACCCGCACGGTCGGCGCGTGCAGGACCTTCTCGACCGCGCGCCGGACCGCGGTGGCGACCTCGGCCCGCTCCCCGGCGTCCAGATCGGGCAGACGTCCGTCCAGGCGGCGCAGCTCGGATTCGATGACGGCGCTGGCCCGGGCCCGCAGCGCGGTGACGGTCGGGGCGACGGCGAGCTGCTGCTGCTCGTCCAGGTAGCGGGCCAACCGGTCGGTGACGATCGCGGTGGCGGCGGCCACGTCGCTGTCGCTGACCATCGCACCGGCCTCGCGCAGCACGTCCAGGTCGACGTAACGCACGCCGCGCAGACCGGCGACGGCCGGGTGAACGTCGCGGGGCAGGGCCAGGTCGAGCACGACGAGGTCGCGCCCGGTGCGCGGGCCGAAGTCGGCGGCACCGAGCACGAGGCCGGTCGCCCCGGTACAGCTGATGACCACGTCGGCGGCGTCGATCTCGGCCCGCACTGCGACCGCGTCGTCCATGGCCACCGCCCGACCGTCGACGGCCGCGGCCGTGCGCTGCGCGTGGACACCGGTGCGGTTCGTCACCACGATCTCGCCGACGCCGCGGCGGCGGGCCGTGGCCGCGGCCAGCGCGCCCATCGAACCGGCACCGACGATGAGCACGCGGCGCTGCGCCAACCCGCCGAGCAGGGCCTCGGCCCGGTCCAGGGCGACCGACACGATCGACGCGCCGGCCCGGTCGATCCCGGTGTCGGTGTGCACGGTCTTGCCGGTGCGCAACGCCGACTGCACCAGCTCGTGGAGCACACGTCCGACCGAACCGGCCTCGGTGCCGACGGCGTACGCGGCCCGCAGCTGGCCGAGGATCTGCGATTCCCCGACCACCATCGAATCCAGCCCGGCGGCGACCGAGAACAGGTGTTCCACCGCGGCCTCGGCGAAGTGCACGTACAGGTGTTCGGCCAGCTCGGCCACGTCGATTCCGCTGATCCGGGCCAGCAGGGCCGACACGTCGGCCAGCGCCGGGTGGAAGCGGGACACGTCGGCGTAGAGCTCGACCCGGTTGCAGGTCGAGACGATGATGGCCTCGCTGATCGACTCCGAGGTCAACAGCTCGTCGAGCAGCTTGGGTACGTCGGCTGACGGGATGCTCAACCGTTCCAGGACGGACACCGGCGCTGAGCGGTAGGACAACCCCACCGTGAGGACGCTCATGCCGGCTCCGACTTCGCGCCCGGGCGGGACGCGGCCGACCCGTCCAGCTCCGACTTCGCGCCCGGGCGGGACGCGGCCGACCCGTCCAGCTCCGACTTCGCGCCCGGGCGGGACGCGGCCGACCCGTTCCGAGCGTCCCTGACGGGCGCGAAGTCCACGAAACTCATGAGCGGGCCGCCCGGGCCGGCTCGCCGGGGGCCGGCACCGGGGACAGACCGCGAGCCTTGCGCTGCTCGTGGAAGGACAGGATCTGCAGCTCGGCGGCCAGGTCGACCTTGCGTACGTCCACCGATTCGGGCACGGAGAGCACGGTCGGCGCGAAGTTGAGGATCGCGGTCACCCCGGCTGCGGCCAGAGCGTCGCAGACCTCCTGGGCCGCCACGGCGGGGGTGGCGATGATGCCGATGGAGATGCCCTCGGCCCGCACGACCTCGGCCAGCTCGTCGATGTGACGCACGACCAGCCCGCGCACCGTCGTCCCCACCCGTTCGGCCGAGGCGTCGAGCAGGGCGGCGATCTCGAAGCCGCGGCTGGCGAAGCCGTCGTAGCCGGACAGCGCCTGGCCCAGGTTGCCGACGCCGATCAACGCCACGCGATGGTGCTCGCTCAGGCCCAGCGTGCTGGCGAGCTGGGCGGCCAGGACGCTGACGCTGTAGCCGACGCCGCGCACGCCGTACGAGCCGAGGTGGGACAGGTCCTTGCGCAGTTTGGCCGAGTTGACGCCGGCGGCCACGGCCAGTTCCTCGGAGGAAACGGTCTCGACGCGGCGTTCGGCGAAGGCCGACACGACGCGCAGATAGGTGGCCAGCCGGGCGACGGTCGCGTCCGGCACTGCGCGCGGGAATGCTTCGCTGCCGTGGGCTGATTCGTCAGCCGGGAGGGACGGGATCGGGACGGCCGGGCCGGAGAGCGGTACCGGGGTGCCGATCGCCCGGGTCACGGGTACGCCGGCATCGTCGCCGGGCACCTCGAAACGCGTGGGCATGGCACTCTCCGAAGCAGGGCCGGGGCCAGTTCGCTACCCCGAGGGGAGCCTCCGCCAACGTTGTGGTAGGGGCTGCTGTGTGGGTCACGCTACGCGTTTGTGAATGGCTTCACAAATCTCGTCAGATCTGGTATTACACCGTTATCCGACCCGGGAATTGCCGAGTATCCGACCGCGAAACCGCCGCTGGACGATGCGGCCCCACTCAGCCCAGGGCCGGCCCGCAGCCCTCGCGCGCCATTCAGCTGAGGGCAGCCCGCAACCGGGCGGGTTCGACCCGCCAGTAACCGTGTTCTCGGCCGTCCACCAGGATCACGGGCACCCGGTCGCCGTAGCGATCCTGGCGTTGCGGATCGGCATCGACGTCCAGCGTTGCCCAACCGAAACCCAGTTCGGCGTTGAGTTCCGCCACCGCGGCCTCGGCCTCCTGGCACAGGTGACACCCGGCCCGGGTCACCACCGTCACCCGCACCGCTCCGATTAGAGGAGCTGCCACTTCTTGACCTTTCCGGTCAGGGTGTACGGCAGCGTGTCGACGACGTCGACCTGGCGGGGCAGCTTGAACCGGGCCAGGGAGAGCGCCGCGCCGGCCAGCAGGTCCGCCGGGGCCAGGTCACGGCCCGGCTCGGCCACGACGAAGACGCGCAAGGACTCTCCGCTGGTCGGGTCGGGGACGCCGACGACGGCGGCGGCCGAGACCCCGTCCAAGGCGGTGAACACGGATTCCACCTCGGCCGGGTAGACGTTGAAGCCGTTGACCAAGACGAGCTCGGAGTCGCGTCCGACCAGCACCAGGTCACCGTCGTCGTCGCGGTAGGCCAGGTCGCCGGTGACGAACCAACCGTCCGCGTCGGGTGCGTCGCGGCCGTCGGGCCAGTACCCGGAGAACAGGTTGGCCCCGCGGATCGCGAGAAGTCCGGAGTCGTCGTCATCCACCACATCCCCGGCGGTGTCGCGCAGCTCGATCTCGACCCCGGGCGGTGGCGAACCGACCGAGCCCGCCTTGGGACGTCCGAGCTGACTGGCGCCGTCGGGCCCGATCAGGTTCGTGGCGACCAGGGGCGCAGCTTCGGTCATTCCGTAGCCCTCGTGCAGCGCGACCCCCAGCTCGGCGAACCGGGCCACCAGGACGGGCGGCAACGGCGCCGAACCGGACAGCCCGAGCCGAACGCCGCGCAGCGCTCGCGCAGCTCCGGGAACGGCGCTCCAGGCCGCGAACATGCTCGGGGCGCCGACGACGACGCTCACCCGTTCCGCCGCGATCAGGTCCAGGGTGGTCTGGGGATCGAACCGGTCGTTGAGCACGATCGTCGCGCCCATGGCCAGCGCCGGCGCCAACCCGGCGTTCAGCCCGAAGATGTGTGACAGCGGCACGGGCAGGAAGACGATGTCGTCGGCACCGA
The DNA here is from genome assembly GCA_964252015.1 of uncultured Jatrophihabitantaceae bacterium. Classification (GTDB taxonomy): domain Bacteria; phylum Actinomycetota; class Actinomycetes; order Mycobacteriales; family Jatrophihabitantaceae; genus CAXSBR01. Next base: position 46,802 of record CAXULW010000005.1, read on the forward strand.
CGATGGGCGGGTCGATCGTGACGATGTGAGCGACGTTGGCCAGCAGCGCGCGGTGCGACAACATCGCGCCCTTGGGCCGGCCGCTCGTCCCGCTGGTGTAGAGAATCACGCCGATGGCCTCGGGGTCGGTGCGCGTCGCGGCCCGAGCATCACCTTCTGCCGCGTCCGTGGCGTCTAGGGCATCCCCGGCGTCTGCGGCATCCGTGGCGTACCCGGCGGCGAGCGAGGACAGCGACGCAACCCCGTCGTCCGGGTCGGGATCAGCGGCCGAGACCACGACATCGAGCGACGGCACCTCGGCCCGCAGCTGTTCGAGACCGACCAGGGTGGCCAAGGATGACGTGACCAGGGCCCGAGCACCGCAATCGTCGAGAACGTAGCGCAGTTCGGGCGCGGTGTAGGCCGGGTTCACCGGCACCACGACCAGGCCGGCGTGCAGCGCGCCCAGATACACCTCGACGAAGTCGACCCCCGTCCCCAGTTGCAGCACGACCCGGTCACCGGGGACCAACCCGAGCCGATCCAGGCCGGCGGCGCAGGCCCGCACGGCCCGACCCAGCTCGGCCCAGGTGACCCGGCGGCGTCCGTCCACCAGAACCACCCGGTCGCTGACCGCCGCAGCCGGCCCCACGCAGCCCGGGGTGGGGGCGGCGCCCGCGGCACCCGCGGCGTCCGAATCAGGCGGGGAGACCGTCACGCGGGCGGCGTCCTGAGCCGCGCCGGCCAGCAGCACGAAATCGGCCACGGTGTGCGCCGGCGCGGGTAGGGACATGTCCGCCATCCTCACCCACCCTCGTCGTCCGGGCCATTGATACGCCCGGATTGTGTACGAACCGTGCCCTGCGGACAACGCCAACGCCCACCGCTCGACCGCCGGCGTTGTCGTCGCGAAACATGCGACCTTTCCCCGGTGGCCTAGAGTCGTGGCGGTCACGGTCCACGGGGAGCACGTGCCCGTCGGTGCCGTCCCGTTTTCGTCCGATCGTCGGCCCGGAGGTCCGCATGTGTGTGCGTGCCGCCGCGTGAGCGTCGAGCGGAACGTCGACCCCGAGCAGTCGGCCGCCGACCTGACCGTCTCCGGCTCTGATCGGGCCCGGTCGACGGGAGTGACATCGGCTGGAATGAATTCGACTGGAATGACGTCGGCCCTGCCCAGGCTGACCGCGGTCGAGGACCTGCCGTCAGCCGATCCGGACAGCGACAGCGACAGCGACAGCGACACCGACACCCCGGGCCAGGGCGAGCTCGCAGACGATGAGATCGATGACGCGTCCCGTCGCGGCACCGCCGATGCCTGGGATCTTGTCCGCCGCACGCAGGAAGGCGACGCGGAGGCATTTGGCCAGCTGTACGACCGTTACGTCGATACCGTCTACCGGTTCGTCTACTACCGACTCGGCGACCGCACCCAGGCCGAGGACCTGACCAGCGAGACGTTCCTGCGGGCCCTGCGCCGGATCTCCACGGTGCACGAGCAGGGCCGTGACATCGGAGCGTGGCTGGTGACCATCGCCCGCAACCTGGTGCTCGACCACGTCAAATCCGCCCAGTACCGGCTCTGCGTACCGACCGAGGAGATCGTCGAAGCCCACCTCGAGCAGGCCGGCGACACCACCGAGGCCGCCGTGCTGGCCGGGATCGACCAACGGGCCCTGCTCGAAGCGGTCCGACTGCTTTCCCCGGAGCAGCAGGAATCGATCGTGCTGCGCTTCTTCCAGGGCCTCAGTCTGGCCGAGACGGCTGAGGTCATGGGCCGCAACGCCGGCGCGGTCAAAGCGCTGCAGCACCGGGCCATGCAACGCCTGCACGTCCTGCTGAGCTCCCCGCTGCCGAAACCGCCCGGCAACGTCGCCGAGGAGAACGTTCGGCGCGAACTGCCGCGCCGTCATTCGCCCCGGGCGCCGCCAGTTACCGAAGACCAGACCTGGACGCCCAGGCGCCCTCGAACCCGCAGCCGTCGTAACCACTGAACGGTTGAGTCGTTGAACCAATGAGCACTTCGACCCGGATTGAATGGAGGTGACGCGCGTGATCGGAAGCGATCAGACCTTGACGGCATCCGCCGAGGCCGACCTGGAACGCCGGCTGCGCGCGTTGCCGCCGGCGCCCGGGCCGGATGCGCGCTTCCGCCTCGAGCTGCGCACCCAACTGGTGGCGGCCGTCGAACGCGGCCCCCTGGACGACAGCTTGGCGCCGGTTCCCGCGCGGCGACCGGACCGGCCCCGCCAGCGACTCGTACCGGCCGCGCGACGCGGACCGGCGGAAGTGCTCGGCGCGCTGCTGCACCCCGGCCGCCGGGCGCTGGGCGTCCTCAGCGGGGCTTTGGCCGTGATCCTCGTCATCACCGGCACCACGTACTGGCTGGCTCAGCGAGCCCTGCCCGGTGACGCGTTGTACGGCCTGAAACGGGCCGGCGAATCCGTGGACCTGTCCACCAAGGGCGGCGACGTCAGCCGCGGCAGTGCCTACCTGTCCATGTCCTCGACGCGGATCGACGAGGCCTCTGCGCTCGTGAAGCGCGCGACCTCGGCGGCCGCACCGGGCGTGGTCCATCACGGCGTCGGGATAAGTGCCGCCGGAACCTTGAGCCCCCACCTGGACGAACTCGTGCACGGTGTCCTCACCGACGGCGACAGCGCGGCTGTAACCGCCACCCGGCTGCTCACCACGGCCAGCGTCAGCGACCGGGCGATGACCCCGGCCACGTCCGTGTCGACGTGGCTGGCCCAACAGCACGCCAAGGTCGACGATCTCGTCCTGCGCCTGCCCGAGACCGCGCCGTCCACCGCGGGCGGGGCGGCCCGGCGCCTGGAAGCCGACCTGACCCAAATCCAGACCCGGGTCATGGCCGTCGCCGCCAGCCTCAAATGCGGTACCTGCGTTTTCAGCAAGCCCGACCGCCTGGGTCCGCGGCCGTGCCGGCTGTGTCCCACCCCGGCACCGACGACGACACCGCCGACGACCTTGGCCAGCAGTCCGAGCGCAACCACGACATCGGCTACCTCGTCGTCATCGTCCACCGTGGCCGCCGGCACGACCACACCGTCTCCCACGATCGTGCCGAGCCAGCCCGGTACGGTGCCGCCCGCCAACCCAGGGACGACGGGCGGCACGACGGCCGGCCCGTTGCCGTTGCCGTTGCCGCTACCACTACCGCTGCCGCTACCGCTACCGCTACCGACGACCACGGGCCCGCCGACCACGACAACCGCCCCGCCGACCACGACACCGGCCCCGCCGCCGACCACGACACCGACGGACACCAGTCCCCCGGCGCCGCCGCCGACGACGACACCAGCGTCTACGACCACCACACCGACACCGACCGATGACCCGACGGTGCCGTCCATACCGATCTGCCTGCCCCTGATCTGCACCGATGCCTCGACCTATCCGAGCTCGGACCCCAGCGGGGTTCCCTCCGTCACCCCAACGCCCTGACCGCTGACGTTCCGTCCGAGCGAGGCCGTCTGACCGAACCCCGATCGGCCTTCAGTTCCAGGGGCTCGAACGCAGGGCCAGCAGCCGGTACAACGTGCCCTGGATCGTCTCCCGGACGCGGTCGGTGAGTTCGAAGGACAGCAACGGGTCATCAGCGGCGTCGGGGCCGAGCTCGGCGGTGTCGATCGGCGCGCCGAACTCGATGTGCCACTTGCTCGGCAGCGGCACCAGGCCCAACGGCCCGAGCCAGGGGAACGTCGGGGTCACCGGGAAGTAGGGCAACCCCATGGTCCGGGCCAGGGTGCTGGCGTTGAACAGCATCGGATGGATCTCCTCGGCGCCGACGATCGACACCGGAATGATCGGCACGCCGGTGCGCAGCGCGGCGGTGACGAAGCCGCCACGTCCGAACCGTTGTAGCTTGTAGCGCTCGTGGAACGGTTTGCCGATGCCCTTGAAGCCTTCGGGCCACACGCCGACGAGTTCGCCGTTGCGCAGCAGGCGTTCCGCGTCGGGTTGGCAGGCGAGCGTGCTGCCGGTCTTACGCGCGAGCGGGCCGAGCACCGGGGTCGAGAAGATCAGGTCGGCGCCGAGCATCCGCAGGTAGCGCTGCCCCGGGGTGCGGTCGTGCACGGCGATGGCCGTCATCACCGCGTCCAGCGCCCAGATCGCGCCGCCGTGGTTGGCCACCAGCAACGCCCCGCCCTCAGCTGGCACGTTCTCGATCCCGTGCACCTCGGTGCGGAACCACTTCTCGAACAAGGGCCGGAACGCGGGCACGGCGAGGTGGTCGGCCAGGTCAGGGTCGAAGCCGAACTCGTCCACCTCGTACGCGCCCGTGATGCGACGCCGCAGGAACGCGAGCGCGCCGACCACCCGCTCGTCCCAGGCCGCACGTGGACGGGCCGACGCCACGGGTGGTTCTGGGCCGAACGGGGCGGCGTTCTGCGGCGGGGAGCCGCGACCGGCCAGCGGGATGACCGGCGCCAGCGTGTCCCGGTCAGTCGGGCGACGCGACGACGCGGCAGTGCGGGTCGCGGGCTTGGCGCGGGTACGCGGCGTACCGCCGGTTGCGGGCGTACCGCCGCCGCCCGCGGGCGTACCGCCGCTTGCGGGCACGCGGGCTGACCTGACGGCCGCGGCCCGGGCGCTGGGTGCTCCGCGGGCGCGGGGACGGCCGGACGCGGGGTCGTCTCTTGGGCTCATCTGATCACCCCCACGTTCGAGCCGTCGCGGGCCCCGTCACGAGACGCGGCCGCGGTGGCGGCCCCGGCCGTCACGAGCCCACCCACGAGCGCCTCGACCCGGCGCACGGTCTCCGGCGCGACCAGCGGAGTGATTCCCGCGCCGACGGTGAACGCATCCAGGGCCCGTTCCGTGGTGAACGCCGGTATGTAGCCGAACACGGTTTCCAGCTTGGTGATGTCGACGACGCGGCCGAAGGTCAGGAACTGCAGCTGATCCGGGGAGAAGTCGGCCCGACCGGTGCGGCGCAGGAACTCGCTCACCAGGGCCACGGCCGGCGGCGGCAGGGCCACCGCGACGCGACCGGCCCGCCTGATCGCCTGGGACAGCAGGACGGCGCCGCCCCCGGCCACGTTGAACACGCCGGGCTTGTCCAGCACGCCCGACCGGCGCAGCACCTCGACCGCATCGGCTTCGTGCAGAACCTGCAGGCGGGGGTCGTAACCGAACGCGGTGGGGACGATCGGCAGGGCCAGGTACCGGGTCAGCGTGGTACCGACCTGCGGGCCGACGAAATTGGCGAACCGGAGCAGGGTGACGCCAACGTCCGGGCGCCGCCGGGTGAACGCGCGAACGTAGGACTCGACCTCGATCGCATCCTTGCCATAACCGGACCGCGGCACGGCCTTGGCTGTCATGTCCTCGGTGAACACGGCCGGATCGCGGGGGCTGGCGCCGTACACCGCGGTCGTGGATTTGACGACGACCCGTTCCACCGTGTCCGACTTCTGGCAGGCCGCCAGCAGCTGCATGGTGCCGATGACGTTGAGTTCCTTCATCGACATCCGCCCGCCGGCGTGGTGTGGATTGGCCGTTACCGACGCGTGCACAACGGTGTCAACGCCGGTACTGGCGATGACCTGGCCGATGACCGAGCTGCGGATGTCGGCCCGGATGAATTCGGTGCGACCGAGCAATTCCAGATCGGCCCGCCGCGGCGGGGCGGCGTCCACGCCGATGACGCGATCGATGGCCGGATCGGCCGAGAGACGCCCGGCCAACCGGCTGCCAAGGTATTGGCTGACCCCGCTAACCAGCACCGTGCGAGCCATAACCACCCCCGGATAGCTAGAACCCGAGCCTAGCCGCCCCGAAGGCAACTACCTGTGGTGGCAACGAACCCACAAAGGGGTCACAAGAAAGGAACCGGGCGCGGGGTAGATGCCGAGTGCGGGGCGAGAGAAAGTACTGGTCTTGGGTGCCCGAGCTCTACGGGCCGGAGCCGCGCCGACGGAAATCAACCACGCACGAAGCCTCCGGCGCGATCAGCTCGCTCTATTTCTTGTTGCGGCGCTGCACCCGGGTGCGCTTGAGCAGCTTGCGATGCTTCTTCTTCGCCATCCGCTTGCGGCGCTTCTTGATCACTGAACCCATAGCTGCAGAACCTCACCGGCGCCGCTGACGCGCACGCTCATGTTGATGACGTGGACGCGACCGGTTCGACGCATCCGTAACGATTGGCTCCAGGGTACCCGGACGGCGCCCCGCGCGAGAACCAGCGCACCGCCCCTGGGACCGCCGCGTCAGCCGGCTTCGATATAGGCGTTGGCCAGATAGTCGTCGACGGCACGTTCCGGGACGCGGAACGACCGACCCACCCGAACGGCGGCCAGATCGCCGTTGTGCACCATTCGATACACGGTCATTTTGGACACACGCATGGACGCGGCGACCTCGGCCACGGTCATGAACCGCACCGGCTTCGGAGCATCGGGACGCTCGGATTTAGCCGGGCGCGCCGGTTGTTCTGGGCGTGGCTCAGTCGTGCTCATGTTTCACCGTGCTCTCGGCACGCGTCGGCTCGTCGGCTTCCCCACCGGCGAAATTGACACGCACGTGCTGGCTGGAGACTAGCGGTACTAGTGGGGCTGATGCGATACCGGAGGTTCAGCGGCGGCACAGGATATCCACAATTCGGCCGAATTCTGCCGTCCGGAACCTCAGCGCAGCGGGTCGCCCAGCGCCCGGCTTCGGTCGCGGGCGGCCTCGATCGCCGACAGCAAAGCGGCCCGCACGCCGTGATTTTCCAGTTCGCGGATGGCCGAGATGGTCGTCCCGGCCGGGCTGGTGACGCTCTCGCGCAGCCGCACCGGGTGCTCGCCCGAGTCACGCATCATGACCGCGGCACCCAACGCGGTCTGGACCAGCAGCTCGGCGGCCACCGCGCGCGGCAGCCCGAGCAGGATGCCGGCGTCGGTCATTGCTTCCACCAGGTAGAAGAAGTACGCCGGACCGGAACCGGACAGTGCCGTGACCGCGTCCTGCTGATACTCCGGCAGCACCATGAACTTGCCCACTGCGGCGAACAGCGACCGCGTCCGCTCGATGTCCGCGGCCGAGGCGTGCGCACCGGGACTGGCCACGGTCATGGCCTCGTCCACCAGCACGGGGGTGTTGGTCATGACGCGAACGACCGCGGTGCCGTCGGGCAGGCGTTTCTCGAAGAACGAGGTGGGCACGCCCGCGGCCGCGGACACCACCAGTGGCACCGTCGTGGCCGGGGCGAGCTCGATCACCGCCGCCTCGACGTCCCGGGGCTTCACCGTGATCAGCAGTACGTCGGCGAATTCCGCCGCAGCCAGCGCGGTCAGGACCTCAACGCCGTGGGTCTCGGCCAGTTCGGCGCCGCGCTCCGCCCGGCGCACGACCACCGCGGCGTCCGTCGGCGACAGCCCGGCCCGCAACATCGCGGACAGCAACGCCTCGCCCAGTCGTCCCGGGCCGATCACGGCGACCCTCATCGCTTATCCACGACCCTCACGCTGGTCCACGACCGGCTGACGGTCATGCCCTGGCTCTGGAGCGCGGCCGTCACGTCCACTGCGTGCTGGGAATCCGCGCCTCCGACGAACCGATCGACCACCGAGCGGGGCACCGGCCAGTTGCTGACGATCCGCTCGACCGTCCCGTTCCCGGCCGCGAACCGGATCGGCGCTCTGAGCATCAGCCGAGGGTATCGGGCGACAGGCCTTCGCCGCGCCGCGCCGGGGCGCTCCTCTCGACCGCGGCGGGGCCCTCGATAGGCTCGCGGGATGCCCGGTCGCCGCGCCGCCTTGCCACTACCGACCGCGCCGTCGCCTAGGTCGCGTGAGGTCGACCTCGACTTCACCCGCGAGTGGATCGACTTCGTCGATCCGGCTGACGCCGAGCACCGCATCCGCGCCGACGTGACCTGGTTGTGTTCGCGCTGGACGTGCATCTTCGGACGCGGCTGCCACGGGATCATCGAGGACCGGCCCGACGACGGCTGCTGCAGCCACGGAGCGTTCTTCTCCGACCGCGCCGACGAGAAACGCACGCGCGCGTTCGCCGCCCAACTCACCGCCGCGCAGTGGCAGTTGCACGACATCGGCCACGACGGTCGCGGCGGCAAGCTGAACGTGGTCGAACGTGACAACGTCGGTGACGACGAGAACCGCCGCCGCACCCGCCGTCACGACGGCGCGTGCATCTTCCTCAACCGGCCCGGTTTCGCCGCCGGGGAGGGATGCGCGCTGCACGCGATGGCGTTGCTGACCGGGCGCCATCCGGTGGAGACCAAGCCCGAGGTCTGCTGGCAGCTGCCGATCCGCCGCGAGCAGGAATGGGTCGACCGGCCCGACGAGACGCGGATCCTGGTCTCGACGGTCACCGAGTTCGACCGTCGCGGCTGGGGTGAAGGCGGGCACGACCTGTCCTGGTACTGCAGCGGCGCGCCCGAGGCCCACGTCGGCGCCGAGCCCGTCTTCGTCTCCAACGCGGCCGAGATCACGGCGCTCATCGGCGCGCCGGCCTACGCCGAGTTGGCCCGGCTGTGCTCCCAACGACTCGCGGGCGGACTCGTCGCCGTCCATCCGGCCACCGTCCAGGCCCGGGCCGAGGGACTGACGCAGCAAGAATCGTTCAGCGAAGCCGCCTCCCCCGCCGAACCCCGCTGACCCCGCCCGACCGGCTCGCCCCGCTCGACCGGCTCGCCCCGCCCGACTTCGCGCCCGCCGGGGACGCGCTGGGGCGACCGATCACGTCCTTGGCGGGCGCGCAGTCGGTGGCTTCGCGCCCGCGAGGGACGTCCGCGAGCTCCCGATCGCGTCCCTGACGGGCGCGAAGTCGGAGTTCGGTTCTGTAGCCCGGGCCGCGCGGGGCTGCGTCGGCTCAGGCTCCGGTGAGCTCGAACTTGTAGCCCAGCCCTCGGACGGTGAGCAGGTACACCGGGTTGGCCGGGTCCTGTTCGATCTTGGCCCGCAGCCGCTTGACGTGGACGTCGAGGGTCTTGGTGTCACCCACGTAATCGGCGCCCCAGACCCGGTCGATCAGTTGCCCGCGGGTGAGCACCCGCCCGGAGTTGCGCATCAACAGCTCGAGCAGGTCGAACTCCTTCAGCGGCAGGTTCACCGGCTCGTTGTTGACCGTGACCGTGTGCCGGTCGACGTCCATCCGCACCGGGCCGGCTTCGACCACGGACGAGGCCACATCCTCCCCGTCCCCGCCCCGGCGCAGCACCGCGCGCACCCGAGCCAGCAGTTCCCGCGAGGAGAACGGCTTGGTGACGTAGTCGTCCGCGCCCAGCTCCAGGCCCACGACCTTGTCGATCTCGGCGTCGCGGGCGGTGACGATGATGATCGGGACGTTGGAGCGCTGCCGAAGTTCGCGGCACACCTCGGTGCCGGACAGCTCGGGCAGCATCAGGTCGAGCAGGACCAGGTCGGCCCCGCTGCGATCGAACGTGGCCAGCGCCTCGGTTCCGGTGGCCGCCACCGCAACCTCGTAGCCCTCCCGGCGCAGCATGTAGGACAGCGCGTCGGAGAAGGACTCCTCGTCTTCGACGACAAGCAGCTTGGTCATGAGCCGGCCGCCGCTGTGAGCATCGCAGCGAGCGCCAGCGAGCGAGGAGCGCAGCGGCGGAGGCCGGCGGGGGGCAAGCTCATGAGCCGGCCGCCGCTGTGAGCATCGCAGCGAGCGCTAGCGAGCGAGGAGCGCAGCGGCGGCGGCCGGCGGGGGGCAAGCTCATGAAACTGGCAACTTGATCATGATCCGGATTTGGGCGTGGACATCAGGAGACTTCCTCTTCGATCGGGTAGCCGCGCACCGGCGCGGTGCCGGTGGCGACGGCCGCGGGCAATGACGCCGTCGCTCGCGTGGATGAACCTTTGCTGGACCGAGCCTTGGCCGACGTTCCTTTGCCGGCCGCATCTTTACGCGACGCGTCCTTACGAGACGCGTCCTTGCCGGCCGCGCCCTTGGTCAAGACATCTTTGGCGGACGCATCTTTGCCGGACGCACCTTTGCCGGACTGAAGTCTGGCCGCCGAATCCTGAGCCGGCTCAGCTACGGGCGCTTGCCCCCGCAGTTCGCTAGTAGGACCTTCGCCGACCAAAGCCTGCGTGGCCGGAACTCCCGTGACCGGAGCCTTCACCGCCGGAGCCTTCGCCGCCGGAACCCTCGCGGCGGGAACCCTCGTGGACGGAGCCGCGGACGAAGCCTTCCCGGCCCGACCGGGTGTGGCCGATGGCGCCGGCGGCGCAGGAGTCTTCGAAGCGGTGTCCGGAAGGCGGATGGTGAAGGTGGAGCCCGCGCCTTCGGAACTCCACGCCCCTACGGTGCCGCCGTGGTTGGTGACCACGTGCTTGACGATGGCCAGCCCGAGGCCGGTGCCGCCGGTGGCGCGCGAGCGGGCCGGATCGACCCGGTAGAAGCGCTCGAAGATCCGGTCGAGGTCGGCCTCGGAGATGCCGATGCCCTGGTCGGCGACCACGATCTCCACGCAGGAGGCCCGGTCGGTCGAGGCGGGGACGGCCCGCGCGGTCACCACGACGCGGGTGCCGCCGGGGCTGTAGGACACGGCGTTGTCCACCAGGTTGGCCACCGCGGTGGCCAGCTGGACCTCGTCGCCGAACACGGTCAGGCCCGCTGCAGGCGCGGCCACCAGGGCGATGCCGGCACGTTCGGCGGCCAGCCGGCTGCGGTCGACCGCCTCGGTGAGCAGGTGGTCGACGTCGATCGGATGGCGTTCGGGCAGGGCGTCGGCGCCCTGCACCCGCGACAGCGCGATCAGCTCCCCGACCAACCTGCCGAGGCGCTGCCCCTCGTGCTGCATCCGCCCGGCGAATCGCTGCACCGCTTCCGGGTCATCCGCCGCTTCCTGTACCGCTTCGGCCAGCAGGGTCAACGCCCCGACCGGGGTCTTGAGCTCGTGCGAGACGTTGGCCACGAAATCGCGGCGCACCGCCTCCAGCCGCCGCGTTTCCGTCAAATCCGACAGCAGCAGCGCGACGGCCTGGACGCGTCCGCGTTCGGCGGGGCCGAGCGGAACCGCCGATACGCCCACGGTCAGCACCTCCCGCCCGAGGTAACCGCGGGGCAGTTCCACCGAACTGGTCGTAACGGGCGCGCCGTTGAGCGCCTCGTACGCCATCTGGCGCAGGTCTTCGTGGGCCAGCCGGTCGCCGATCAGGGCGCCGAGGGACCGCGCGGCCGCGTTCACCAACAGCACCTCGTGGTCGCGATTGACCACGACGACGCCCTCACCCAGGGCGCTGACCACCTGGGCCGGCAGGGATCGCAGGTCGTGACCGGGCGCCGCCGGGACCGCACCGGCCGCCGATTCGGCCCCCAGCGACGACGCACCACGGGGGGCCGGTGCGCGCCGCCAGGTACGGCGGGCCACCGCGAGACCGAGAACGATCCCGACGGCCAACGCGCCGACGACCAGCAGGACGTACACGTTCGCGATCGTACGGTCGCGCACGACTCCGGGCGGCTCGCGTTGCCACCGGGAGCACTGGTGACGTGATTTGTTCACCAACGGTTGACGGTGCGTTCATCGCCCGAGCGGTCAACCCGGCCGCAAGCGCCTAAACTCGGGGCATAGCACTTAGTCCGCCCCGGCGGCGCAACGGCTGGCCCAGGTCCGCTGATGTACGCCAGACGACGCACCACGGAAAGGCATCCCACGATGCGCGACATCTATCACGACGAACTCGACGCGGTCGGCGCCTCCCTGGTCACGATGACGGCCCAGACGGCCATTGCGATGGAGCGCGCCACCAACGCGCTGCTCGACGGCAACCTGGCCGTGGCCGAGCAGGTCATGACCGGCGACGCCGCCATCGACGCCATCCGGGCTGACCTGGAAGAACGCACGTTCCAGCTCATGGCCCGCCAGCAGCCAGTGGCCTCTGACCTGCGGGTGTTGATCACGACCCTGCATTTGGCCGCAGACCTGGAGCGGATGGGCGATCTGGCCCTGCACATCGCCAAGGTCGCCCGGATGCGTTACCCCGAGATCGCCGTGCCCAACGAACTGCGTGACGTGATCAGCCAGATGGGCGTCGTCGCGCTGTCGCTGGTGGAAAAGGTCGGGCTGGTCATCGAGGGCCGAGACGTGGCGCTCGCGCAGGCGATCGAGATCGAGGACGACTCGATGGATGCGCTGCACCGCAAGTTGTTCACGCTGCTGCTGTCGCCGAACTGGAACCACGGCACCGAAGCCGCCATCGACATGACGCTGATCGGGCGCTACTACGAGCGCTACGCCGACCACGCCGTGGCCGTGGCCCGGCGCATCGTTTTCATCGTCACCGGCACCATGCCGGAACCCGTCGTCTCCGCCGCGGTCTGACCCCCGCCGGCAACAGCTCGGTCAGCCTTCGTCCTCCGCGGCGCGCAACGCGGCCTGCCGTTCGAGGACCGACTTCAACAGCCGCCGCAGCGCAAGCTGGTCGGTGCGGCTGAGGTGGTTGAACATCACGGCTTCCGCCTCCTCAGCGTGCGCCAGCACCGCCCCGAGCCGACGCCCTCCCGAGGCGGACAGCTCGACGATATGACGGCGCCGATCCTTGGGGTCGCGGATCCGGCGGACGAGACCTCGCGCCTCGAGATCGTTCAACAACCCTACGAGCACGCTGGGATCGACATGGAGGGCCTCGATCAACTGCTGCTGGGTGGTCGCCGCCTGGTGGGCCACCAGCCTCATCAGCAACAGCTGACGGGGCCGTAGCTGGGCCCGGTCGAAGGCCGGCTTCATCCGTTCCGACATCTGCCGGCCCGCGGCGACGAGCAACAGTCCCAACGGTTCATCCACGGGGACGGGTGGGTGGGCGCGCCCGTCCGTCCGATCGTTTCGGCCCATGCTGCTCACCGGACCGACCCTACGCGCCCGCAAGACTATTTGGTTTCACAGATCGTTTGCGTACATCAATGATATTGTCTCGTCATCGAAGACCACCGATCCGAGGAGACACCATGGCTGTACACGAAGGCGTCACGGCGTCGACATCGTCACCCATCCGCGCCCGGGCGGCTGTCGCCGCAGGCATCGCCGCCCTCGGCTCCGTCGTCGCGGTAGACTCGTTGGCATCGTCGGCAAGGCGGCCGGCGCTGCGCACGTCATCCAGCTGATGGCGGTTCCCCTGGCCCTGCTGACGATCATCGGCGTGGTGGTGGCCACGGCCGCCTGGGTCGTCATCGGCAGAAAGAACCCGAACCTGCTCAAGCGTCTCGTGCCGATCGTGCTGGTGCTGTCGTTCATCCCGGACCTCGCGCTCGGTGCCGGCGGCACGGCCTGGAGTGCCGTGATTACGCTCATGGTCGCGCACGCGGCGGTGTTCGCGGTGACCGTGCCCGTCCTGCTGACGCGGTTGCCTCCCAGCCAACTCGACGCCTAGACCTCGCATCGCCTCGGCCACGGTCATCGAACGGTGCGTCAATAATCGGTTGTGCTGGCCGAACCCGGGGGACTACCGTCCGGCGATGCCGAATCCGCCTGGTGAGCTCCGGCTTCGGCCGTTGCGCGATGCGGACGAAGCATCGGTCCGCGCCGCCAACACGGAACTGGCCGCGGACGGCTTCGACTTCGCCCTCGGGCTGGACCCGGACGTGGCGTGGGCGGCGTACCGGCAGGCCAAGATCGACGCGCACCTGGGCCTCGGCCTGCCCGGTGATTGGGTGCCATCGAGCTTTCTGATCGGCGAGCTCGACGGCCAGGTGGCCGGCCGCGTCTCGATCCGGCATGAGCTGAACGACTGGCTGTTCCGCGAGGGCGGGCACATCGGCTACGGCGTGCGGCCGACGTTCCGGCGCCGCGGCGTGGCCACCGGATTGCTGCGCCAGGGCCTGATCGTCGCCCGCGCCCATGGGGTCGACCGGGTGCTGGTCACCTGCGATGACGACAACGTCGGTTCGGCGATCGTGATCGAGCGGTGCGGCGGCCGGCTCGACCCCGTCCAACCGCTCTCGGACGGGCCGGGCCTGCCCAAGCACCGTTACTGGATCGACTGAACCGCGGTTCCGCGGTCAGCTTGCGACCGTGGTGGCGACGGTGATCAGGACGGCGCAGGCCACGGAGGTCTACTTCGCCTTGCCCTGGTTGGCCACGGCCTGGATGGCCGCCGCGGCCGCGTCCGGGTCCAGGTAGCGGCCCGGCCCGGTCGGCCGGAGCGTGGTGGCGTCGAGTTCGTAGCTCAGCGGGATACCGGTGGGCACGTTCAGCTCGACGATGGCGTCGTCGCCGATGCCGTCCAGGTACTTGATCAGTGCCCGGATCGAGTTTCCGTGCGCGGCGATCAGCACGGTCTGGCCCAGCCGCAGATCCGGCACCACGGCGTCGAACCAGTACGGCAGCATCCGGGCCACCACGTCCTTGAGACACTCGGTACGCGGCACCGTCTCGAGCAGGTTGGCGTAACGCGGATCGCTGACCTGGCTGAAGGGGTCGTCGTCGGCCAGCGGCGGGGGTGGCGAGTCGTAGGAACGGCGCCAGCGCATGAACTGCTCGTCGCCGAACTCCGCCCGCACCTGGGCCTTGTCCTTGCCCTGCAGGGCGCCGTAGTGGCGTTCGTTCAGCCGCCACGAGCGGTGCACCGGGATCCAATGCCGCTCGGCCGCGTCGAGCGCGATGCCCGCCGTGCGGATCGCCCGGCGCAGCAACGAGGTGTGGACGACGTCGGGCAGCAGCCCGAACTCGCGCAACAGCTCGCCCCCGCGGCGTCCTTCGCGCTCGCCCGCCTCGGTCAGGTCGACGTCGACCCACCCGGTGAACAGGTTCTTTTCGTTCCAATCACTTTCGCCGTGTCGGAGCAGGATGAGCCGCGCGGTGTCCGTAGCCATATCGCTCATCCTGCCAGGCCGGAAATCACGCCACCGCTTTGCTGGTCGACGCGCCCCATGGACACGCGCCCATGACAACGCGCCCAAGCATCAGCCCGGCCAGCAAAGCGCGGAAGACAATGCTTACCTTCGGGCCAGGCCGCGCAGCACGGTGTCGACGACGAACTCGGCCTGGGCCCGGCTGAACCGGGGCTGGTGGGTGAGCCCGGCGGCGATCACCGGGGCCAGGAGCAGGTCGACCGCCCAGTTCAGATCGGCGCTCGGATCGAGGTCGCCGGCGTCGACGCCACGCTGGAGGCAGTCCCGGATGACCTTGCGCCGCGGCAACATCACCCGCGCGCGGATCTGGCGGTAACGCTCCGGACGTTCGATGCCGTCCGAGGTGAGGCGTTGCATGAGCCGCACCTGGCGCCGGTCGTTCCAGTGGTCGCGCATCCGGTCGATCAGGAACAGCAGCTGCGTACGAACCGTGCCGGGCGGTGGTTCGACGACCTCGCCCTTGATCCGGGAGAGCGCGTCGATGATCAGGTCGTCTTTGGCCGGCCAACGCCGGTAGACCGTGGTCTTGGCTACGCCGGCCCGAGCCGCGACCGCTTCCATGCTGGTGCCGTTGTAGCCGAACTCGATCAGCAGGTCGAGGGCGGCGTCGAGGATCGCCGGGTCGACCAGGGCGTCGCGCGGGCGACCAGCGGTTCGGGCGGTAGTGCTCACGGCGCTCATGCGTTGGCCAGTTCGGCGTCGACGCGCTTGCGGTGCCGCGCGGTCCGCTCGTCGCGTCGGCGCCCGGGCAGGAAGCTGAACGCGACCACGGCGCCGAGCCACGCGGTGCCGCCGGCCGCGATCGAGGCCACGTGCATGCCCGAGACGAAGGCGTTCTTCGAGTCCTGCAGGAAGTCGCCGACGACCTTCTGGTCGGTGGCCCGGGTGGCGGCGACCTGAGCCGGTGTCAGCGCTGCCCCGGCTACCTTCTGGCGCGCCTGCAGGGCCGCAGCGGCCCGCCCGGCGAACTCGAGCGAGGCCCCGATCGATTCGCTGGTGTCCTTACGCACCAGGGGTTTCACCTGGGCCGAACGCGGCAGTGCGCTCACCGCGGCCGGGGGCTGATCGAGCCGGGCCGCGACCGTGGCCGGCGTGTTGGCTCCGAGCTGGCCGCGGTAGACCACGGCCAGGATCGAGCCGAGGATGGCGACGCCGAGGGCGCCGGCCACCTGGCGGACGGTGTTGTTCACGGCCGACCCGGCGCCGGCCTTCTCCCGCGGCACCGCGCTCATGATCGCGTTGGTGGCCGGGGCCATGGTCAGACCCATGCCGGCGCCCTGGCCGAACATGAGGACCTCGATGAACCACTGGGCGGTGCCCTGGCCGACGAACACATACGACGCCATGCAGAGCCCGACCAGGGTCAATCCGCCGCCGGCGACGTAGCGCGTGCCGAAACGGGTGGACAGCCGGGCGGCGATGGGCGCGAAGCCCATGACCCCGACGGCCACCGGGATCAGCGCCACGCCGGCGGCCAGCGGGGTGTAGTTCCGCACGCCCTGCAGGAAGTAGGCCAGGTAGAAGGTGGAACCCATCAGCGCGAAGAACGTCAACGCGATGGCCGCGCCGCCGGCCGCGAACTGCCGGTTCTTGAACAGGTTGACGTCGATGGTGGGGTGACTGCTGCGCCGTTGCAGAACCACGAACACGGCCAGCATCGCGACGCCCAGGGCCACGGCACCCAGCGCCTGCACGGTGAACCAGTGGTTGCTGTTACCGCCCTCGATGATCCCGTACACCAGCAGCACCAACGCGACGATGGACAACAGCACGCCGGACGGATCGACCTTCTGCGGGCGCGGGTCCTTGGACTCGGGCACCAGGAAGAAGATGGCGATCACGCCGACGATGACGAACGGGACGTTGACCAGGAAGACGGAGCCCCACCAGAAGTACTTGATCAGCGCGCCGCCGGCGATCGGGCCGAGGGCGATGGCCATGCCCGACGAGCCGGCCCAGATGCCGATGGCCTTGCCGCGCTCCTCGGGCTCGAAGACGTTCTGGATGATCGACAGCGTCTGCGGCTGGACCGCGGCGGCGCCGATGCCCATCAGCGAGCGGAAGATGATGAGCTCGGTCGGGTTGTGGGCGAACGAGCACAGCGCCGACGTGACCCCGAAACAGGTCATGCCCAGCAGGAGGACCTTCTTGCGCCCGATCCGGTCGCCGATGACGCCCCAGGTGATGAGCAGGCCGGCGAAGACGAGCGCGTAGGAGTCGACCGCCCATTGCATCTGGCTCTGCGAGGCATCCAGGCTGCTCTGGATCGTCTTCAACGCCACGTTGAGGATCGTGTTGTCCATGATCACCACCAGCAGGCAGATGACCAGCACGGACAGGATCGACCACCGCCGCCGCTGAATCGTCTCGGCGTCCATCGCGTACTCCTTCGACCGGTTCCGCTACGGGTCAGTAGCGGAACCAGTCAAGCACGAACCTATTACGCTACGCAACCGTCGCGTTATCGCGGTATTTCGATCCACACCGCCGCGGCGCGGCCCAGTTCGCGACCGTCGGCGCCGTAGGCCGTGGTGCGGGTGAAGCTCTTGCGCCCGTCCCGGCCGTCGAGCTGTCCGACGACGACGCACCGTTCGCCGACACCCGGCATCGCCCGCACCTGCGCAGCCATCCGACCCAACACCGCCGGTCGACCGGGCAGGCCGAGCGTCCACCCGCCCGGACAGTCCAGGGCGGCCCAGACGATCTCGGGACCGATGATCTCAGCCGGGCCGGTGCCCACCACCCGTTGGGTGAGGTCGGTCCGGGGCCGAAACACGGTGGCGGTGCGAGCCGGTTCGCCGGCGACGACGGCACCGGCGTACAGGCCGAGGCCATCGTCGAGGTGACGCTGCGTGCCACACACGAAGCAGGTCGGGAACGGGTGGTCGTCGAGACCGTCGAACCGGTCCATCGCTGCTTCGGCCACCTCGGCGTGGACGTCGGGCACCGCGACGCCGAGTTCACCCGCGTCGACCGCGACGGCTTCGGCGACCAGCTCGGCCCCGTCGAGCAGCCGCAGTCCGGTGGCGGTGGTGCCGTCCAGATCGAGCGCGGTTTCCAACGGCACCGGGCGCCGTAGCGTGACCCGAACCGCTGTGCCGTAGGGGAATTCGGCGGCGAGCCGGCCGGCGGCGAAACCTCCGTTGCCGGTCGTCGGCGGACCGTTGAACCGACCCCCGATCTCGATTGCCGTCACGACCGGGTCTCCTGGGTGGCGGCGATGAAGTCGCGGAACGCGTCCAGGTTGCGCACCGACTCTCCGTTCTTGACCCGCCAGGCCCATTCGCGCCGGATGGATGAGCCGAATCCCAGCTGTAGCAGGGGATTGAAGTTGTCGTCGGCGTTGCTGACCACGGAACCGAGTACGCGGTCGATCTCGTCGTCGGAGATGGCGGCCAGCGGCAACCGGCCGGACAGGTACACGTCGCCGTGGTCGTCGATCGACCAGGACACCACGTACGTGCTCGCATTGCGGGCGAGCAGGTAGGCCCAGACCCGTTCCCGGTTCTCGTCCGGTTGGCGCATGACGAAGGCCTCGATGGCCAGCGCGTGCTGTCCCACGCTCAGCCAGCAAACGGTCTTGAGCCGGTGTTCGCCCGGCAGCTCGACGCTGAACACGCCCGGCTCGACCTGTCGGTAGCTCAGCCCGGCCCGGCTCAGCGCACCGTCGAGGCTCGCCACGGCACCGAGGCGGGCGGCGCCCGGCGGCTCGCTCGTCACCGCCGGACCCGTTCCCGGTGGGCGGCGAAGTCGGCCATGGCGTCCTCGTAGACGACGAGCAGTTCGCTGGTGGTGCGGTCCCAGGAGAAGCGGGCGGCGTGCTCCAGGGCACCGCGGGCCAGCTCGTCCCACCGGGAGGGGGCGCTGACCAGGTCGCCGATGATCCGGCCCCAGTCCCGCCCGCTGTGCCCGCTGACCAGCACGCCGGACCGGCCGTCGGCCACGGCGGTGGTCAGGCCGCCGACGTCGGAGGCGACCACGGGGGTGCCGCAGGCCTGCGACTCCAGCGCGACCAGCCCGAACGATTCGCTGTAGCTGGGGACGACGGTGAGATCGGCGGCGCGATACCAGTCGGCCAAGCCGTTGCGGGGGACGACGCCGACGAAGCGGACCCGCGAGCTCAGCCCGAGCGACGCGGCGAGGCTGTGCAGCGAGTCGAGGTACTGCGCGCCCGCCCGGGGATCTCCGCTGGGGGCTCCGATGACCGCGACCTCCAGTCGCTCGGCCAGCTCGGGATGGGCCTGGAGCACCTGCCCGGTCGCGCGGATGAGCACGTCCGGGGCCTTGAGCGGCTGCAGGCGCCCGACGAACAGCAGCAGCACCGCATTCGCGGCGATGCCGAGCCGCGCCCGCGACGACGACCGCCCGTGCGGACCGAACAGGTCGAGGTCGACACCGGGGGCGACCGTGACCACGCAGGCCGGATCCGCTGCGTAAAGGTCGATGAGCTGCCCCGCTTCTGCCGCGGTGGGCGCGACCAGGCGGTCGGCCTCGGCCGCGACCTGCTCCTCGCCGACGATGCGGGCCAGCGATTCGGGCGCCTCGCCGTCGGCCAGGGCGGCGTTCTTGACCTTGGCCAGGGTGTGCGCGGAGTGGATCAGCGGTACTCGCCAGCGGTCGCGGGCCAGCCAGCCGACCTGCCCGGACAGCCAGTAGTGCGAGTGGATGGCCTCGTACCAGCCGGGTTCGCGGGCCGCCTCGGCCCGCAGCACGGCGGCGGTGAACGCGCACAGCTGAGCGGGCAGGTCCGACTTGCCCAGGCCTTCGTACGGCCCGGCGGTCACGTTGTGCACCAGGACGCCAGGGGCCAGCTCGACCGTCGGCGCCAGGGCGGCGGTGGTGGCCCGGGTGAACACCTCGACCTCGACCCCGGCCTGGGCCAGGCGGCGCGCGGTCTCGACCACGTACACGTTCAACCCGCCGGCGTCGCCACCACCAGGGGCTTCCAGCGGCGAGGTGTGCACGGTGAGCAGAGCTACCCGCGTCGGCCGCACCACGCCTGCCACCCTACGTTGGCGCCATGTTCCCGATGACCGGGTGTGATCAGCCGGCCCGGGACAGTAGGCGTTACGCGCTGCGAGCCGCAGTCGTGCGGTCTCGTTTGAGGGCGTACATCGAGGCGTCGGCGCGGCTCAGTGATTCCTCTGCGCTCTCACCCTGGGCGGCCAGGTACGTGCCGACGCTGGCCGGAACCAGGACGACGGCGCCGTGGACGAAGTGCGGTTGGGCCAGCGCGCTCGTCACTCGCTGGGCCAAGCTGGCCAGGCCGGGCGGGGTGATCCGGGGCGCGACGATCGCGAACTCGTCGCCGCCGAGACGGGCAACGGTGTCCTGCGGACGGACCACGTCACGCAGCCGGGCTGCGGTGGTGAGCAGGACCTCGTCGCCCGCATCGTGACCGAAGGTGTCGTTCACCGGCTTGAACCGGTCCAGGTCGAGGTAGAGCACGCCGACGTGGGCGGGGGCGCGCCCGGCCCGGGGTGCGAGAGCGGCGACCAAACGGACGGTGAACCGGGTTCGGTTGGCCAGCCCGGTCAGCGGGTCGTGTGCGGCTTCGTGGGCCAGGTCCTCTTCGGCGCGTTTGCGCCGGGTGATGTTGACGTGGGAGACGACCGCCCCGGTTGGTGGGGAGTCGACCGGGTTGATGCGCAACAGGAACCACCGGCCGGCGGCCGGGGATGGGCAGGGATATTCCAACTCGCTGTGCACGGTCTGCCCCGCCAGTACGGAACGGATCCCGACTTCGACGTCCGCCGCGTCCGGACAGCCGGCCCGGGCGGAGCGCGCGCACATGTCCAGGTAGTTGACGCCGACGCCGGTCATGACCGGGTCACCGCCGTTGTCCGTGGTGAACATCCGCCAGGCTTTGTTCACCGCGATGATCGTGCCCGTTTGGTCGAGCACCGCCGTTGCGTCCGGTAACGCGTCGAGCACCGCATCAGCGAGCCCGCCCCTGGTTGCTGCCTCCATCGCACTGCCTCCGCAACACTTGCTCAACGACACTTGCTGACACTTGCTCCAGCACTTGCTCCGACACCTGCTCCGGAAGTGGGTTTGCGCTCGATTCGCACCGGCCGACGGGTGGCTGACGTGCTTGCGCCGGGGTCAACCCGCGTACGGGAGACGCTTCTTACGGTTGCTCTTGACGCGGTACATCGCCCGGTCGGCCAGTTCGACCGCCTTCGTAACGGTGCCGTCGGGCTCGAGGGGTGACCATCCGATGGAGGCTGGGATACCCGCCCGGTCGAGGGCTCGAGACAGCCGCTTGACGATGGCCGGCGCGAGGTGGGCCGGCGTCCGGGTCAGGATGATGCCGAACTCGTCGCCGCCGAGGCGGGCCAGGAAATCGTCGTCGCGGATGCTGCGGCGCATGACGTGCACGGCGCCGCGGAGCAGTTGGTCGCCCGCGGTGTGCCCGCCCGGGCCGTCGTTGACGAGTTTGAGGTTGTCCAGGTCGATGATGGCGATCACCGTCGGGTCGGCGTAGGTCCGATAGTCCAGGTCAAGCCGGGTGACCGTGTCGTCCCACGCCCGCCGGTTGTGGATCCTGGTGAGCGAGTCCGTGGTGGCGTAGGTGAGCGCGACGTGAGAGGCCCGCCGGGCGGCGTTGAGGGCACGGTCGGCGGTGAGGGCGATGCTGAGCAGCTCGGAGAACGCGTCGAGCATCGGCCCGACAGCGGTCAGGTCCGCGCGCGGCACGCGGTCCAAACCGCAGATCGCGCCGAAGGTGGTTCCGTCCGGTTCCGAAATGGGCGCACCGGCGTACGCGCCGATCTGCACCGACTTGTTGACCTCGGCGGCGGCGTAGATGGGGATGGCCGCGGCGTCGGGGGCGATCCGGGGCGCCGTGCCGGCCACCATGTGGATGCAGTACGAGTCGACCCAGGGGTGGCCGTCGCCGACCACGATTCCGTAATCGTTGTCCTCGATGTAGAGGTGGGTCTGCCGGTTGTTCTCGAGCCGGGTGATGGACCAGGACGCCATCGGCATGTTCTGGTTCAGATAGTTCAGCACGACCTGGGCGGTGGCCCGGAAGCCGTACTCGGCGGCCGTGGTGGCCGTGGCCGCGGCCTGGTCCCCGTCGCGATCTGCCGGGTGGCTGAGCATGGACTGCGCGCCGATGATTGCCTCGACGGCCAGAGACGTCTCGCGGCCACCGCCCTGGCCGAGACCCACTCCCCGAAGCTTGCCCACGACCTCCGTCGTCGGGGCCCAGCCTTCGCCGTCCACCGCGAGGTCCTGGAGGAAGCAGCGGCCGGCGTCGATCACCGCGTCCCGGTCGTGGGTGTAGACGAAGTCGAACCGACGTTGCCCGTCCGGGCCTTCGTCCCCGCAATCGCGCGCGACGAACGCGCCCGCGAAGTGTGGGTTGACCACGATCACCACCCACTCGTTGCCCAGGCGACTACCCGCGGGGAGCGGTCCGATGTGGTAGGTCGGCTCGTAGTGCGGCGGCAAACCCTCGGCGAGCACCAGGGTGAGCGCATTGGATCTGGCCAGGTGGTCGTAGCGGTTGCGTTTGGCGGCGGAGAAGAACTTGCTCTCCTGAAATCCGGCCAGCAGAACTGATGCGTGGGAATCCTGCGCCGCTTGGTCTTCCAGATTCGCGCTGATGTGCAGGAGTTGCCGCTTCTCCGCACGCTGCGGCTCGATCTCGGTGGCCAGCACCTCGAACGGTGTCCGGCCATCCAGTGGGGCCACGTATTGACCCAGCGGGATGGGGTGGCTCGGCGGCTCCATCCACGCCGGTAGCGGTCCGGGCCGGCCGTAGAAGTAGCCCTGCCCGTAGGTGGCGCCGAATACCCGTGCCAATCGTTCCTGTTCCTGGGTTTCGATGCCTTCAGCCAGGATCACCGCCCCGGTGCGTTCCGCGTAGGCCCGCACGGCGGCGGTGATCGTGGCCGCGGCTTCGCGCGGGACCCCCCGCACGAGGGACATGTCCAGCTTGACCAGGTCAGGGCGCAGGAAGGGCAGCAAGGCCAAGGACCCCTCCTCGGCCCCTACGTCGTCCAGTGCGACGCCCCAGGAATCACGTCGGGCCTGGTCGCTGGCCCGGATGAGCTCGAGCACGCTGCCCTGCACGTCGCGTTCGACCACCTCGAGGATGACCCGCAACTCGGCCCGGGCCCGGTCGACGGCGGCCACCAGGTGCGGTGGACAGGCGCTGACGATGCCGGCGGGTTCGACGTTGATCAGCCAGGACAGCGTCTCCGGCAACCCCGCCTCGGCGGCGACCCGCATCGCGCGGCTGCGGCACAGCCAGTCCAACTCGCCGAGGCGCCCCGCGGCCTGAGCGGCCTCGAGCAACGCCAGTGGCGACTCCAGAGCGCTGTCCGCCGGACCCCGCGACAACGCCTCGAACCCGGAAACAGATCCGGTGGCCAGGTGGACGACCGGCTGGAACAGCGTGCGGACGAGCTGACGGTCGATGACCGTATCGATGGACCACCCCAGCGACGGACTCCGGCGAGGGCGGGCGGAGGCAACGTTCACGGGCCGATCGAATCCCGTGATGGTCGAGATTCGGGCAGGAAGGTCTGGGCCATTGCCACTACATCGGCAGGCTCAACCACATTAGTAGCCGCCCGCGGGAGCGTTCCGGGCGGGCCCCGGATTCGGTGGCTAGCGGAACGCCGGCAGGTTCGGGGCAAGTCGGGCCTCAGGGACCAGGCGTACGCTGAAACGAGCCTCGACGCCGGCCTGGATCACGCGGGCCAGCGCGAGCAGCTCGGCGGTGGTGGCGTCACCACGGTTGGTGAGGGCCAACGTGTGCTTGCCGGACAGGGCCACCGATCCGCGGCCGTGCTCGACGCCGAAACCGCGGGTGAACCCGGCCTGTTCGATCAGCCAGGCCGCAGACAGCTTGGTGGCGCCGTCGGCGGCCCACTGCGGGCAGTCCCGGGCCGCGTCGGGCACGACGGCCAGCAACGGGTTGACGAAGAACGAGCCGACGCTCCACGTGTCGTGATCCGCGTCGTCGAGAACCATGCCCTTCTCCCGCCGCAGTTGCAGCACCGTCTCGCGCACCTCGCCCGGCGGCGTGGACCCGCCCGGCGCGACCCCGAGCCGGCGGGCCAGTTCGAGGTAGCGCAGCGGCACCGACGTCGGCCGCGGCGTCAATCGCATCGTCACATCCACGATGACGTAGCGGTCGGTGTGCTTGAACGTGCTGGTGCGAAAGCCGAACCGGCACTGGGCCGGTGTCCAGGCTCGAACCTCGCCCGAGTCCCGGTCGAGCACGGTGAGGCTGGTCAGCACGTCGGCGATCTCGGCCCCGTAAGCGCCGACGTTCTGCACGGGCGTCGCCCCGGTCGAGCCCGGGATGCCCGACATCGTCTCCAACCCTGACCAACCCTCGGCGACCGTGTAAGCGACCAACTCGTCCCACGGCTCGCCGGCCGCGACGGTGAGCAGCACGTCCGCGCCGTCGGCCTCGACCCGCCGGCCCCGCGTGCGCACGAGCACCACGCGCCCGGGCCAGCCGTCGTCGGCGGCGACCAGGTTGCTGCCGCCGCCGACCAGCAGCAACGGCACGGCGTCGGCGTCGGCCGCACGCACCGCGTCGATGAGTTCCGGCGCGGTGGACGCGACGACCAGGTCGGCGATCGGCCCACCGAGGCGCAACGTGGTCAGGTCGCGAAGCTGGGCGGGCACGACCGACAACGCTACCGATCCGTACGCTCACGGCCGTGGCGCGACTGGCGGCAGGACGGGCCCGCGCGCTCGGCGTGGCCACCCGCGGCACCACCCATGCGAACCGGCTGCGCCGGATGGACCGCTGGATCGTGCACCGGCTGGGGTCGGCGCTGGCCCGGGCGGCCGAGCCGTTGGTGGTCGACCTGGGCTACGGCGCTACCGCGGTGACGACGGTGGAGCTGGCGGCGCGGCTGCGCGCGCGTGAGCCGGCGGTCCGGGTCATCGGCCTGGAGATCGATCCGGTGCGGGTGGCCGCGGCCGGCAGCGCCGCAGATCCACCGTGGCTGACGTTCGCCCGCGGTGGGTTCGAGCTGGGCGGTCACCGCCCGGATCTGGTCCGCGCGGCCAACGTCCTGCGCCAGTACGACGAGGCGGCCGCGGCGCAGGCGTGGGCGACCATGCGCGGCGGGCTCGCCACTGGCGGCTGGATCGTGGAAGGAACCTGTGACGAGATCGGCCGCCGCGGCTCGTGGGTGTTGCTCGACGAGACGGGACCAGTGAGCCTGACCCTGGCCGCCCACCTGCCCACGTTGGGCCATCCGTCCGACCTGGCCGCCAGGCTGCCCAAGGCGCTCATCCACCACAACGTGGCCGGGCAGGCGATCCACGCGTTGCTGCGCGACCTCGACGCGGCCTGGGCCGTCCACGCCGGGCTGAGCGCGTTCTCCCCTCGGCAGCGATGGACGGCCACGTGCGCGACGCTGGCGCCGGACTGGCCGGTGCTCGACCGGTCCTCCCGGTGGCGTCTGGGCGAGCTGACCGTGGCCTGGGCCGCGGTCGCACCGTTCTGACGGCCCGACGCTCTGACGGCCCGACGTTCTGACGGCACGACGTTCTGACGGCCCGACGTCAGCGGTCAGCGGTGCCGTACCCCCGGCGCTGGTAGAGCAGCGCCGGCTCCGTGCCCGGGCCGATGGCCGTGCCGGCGATGGCGATGAGCACGATGACGTGGTCGCCCGCAGCGATGGTCTGGTCGACCACCCCTTCGAGTACGGCCAGGGCCCCATCGGCCACCAGCGCACCGGTGATCGGCCCGCGTCGGTGCGGCCGACCGGCCAGGATCTCGGCCGCCGACGGACGTCCCTTCTGGCTGAACTCGGCCGCCAACTCGCCCTGGTGTTCGGCCAGCACGGTGATGCCGACCCGCGCCCGCGGGACGAGGTGGGGCGCGAGCGAGGTGCTCCGGCCGATGCCGACCGCGACCATCGGCGGGTCCAGCGAGGCCGAGGCCAGCGACGTCACCGTCATGCCCAGATCCAGCGGCGGGTCGTCCTCATGCACGGTGAGCAGCGAAACCCCGGACACGAGTTCGGCCATGGCGTTCTTGAAGCCGACGATCGCGTCCGGTTCCCGTGCGTAGGTCACGGCACCAGTGTTCCTCGCCGCCACCGCAGGTGGCGACGTCGGGTGGCCCAGGCGTAACCGCCGCTCCAGAGCCGCACAGCGGCCGACCGGCTCTGGTGGCGCTATCGGTTCTGGTGGTTCAGCGCGACCGCATGCGCGTGGTGGTGCAGGGCGGCTGAGGCGGCCTCGAACTCGGCCTCGGTCAGCGGCGCGACCGCCCGTTCCGGACCGCCTGGTCGCAGGCCGGCCAGCAGCGACGGCAGGTACCGGCGCCAGAGGTCCGGGCGCGTCTGCGCACCGAGGTCGGCGACGGTGCACAACATGGTCAACACGATGCCCAGGTCGGTGATCGTCACGTCATCGGAGACGGCTCCGGCGGCGTGGGCCCGTTCGATCAGAGCGCCGACAGGAACAGCCATCCGGGCCTGGACCTCGGCCATCCGGGCCGAGTCCTTGGCCCCGGTGAGCACTTCACGCAGCCCCCGGTCAGCACTCTGGCGCACCAGGACGCCTTCGAGGAAGCAGACCAGGCCGCTCCACGGATCGTCGGCCGCCAGGCACGACTGGGCGTCGGCCACGACCTCGTCCAACACCTGGTCGAGAATCGCGCCGGCCAGCTCGTACTTGTTGGCGAAGTGCCGGTAGGCGGTGCCGACGCCGACGTTGGCGTGCCGGGCGACGTCGTCCAGGGTGGCGTCGAGGCCACGGCTGGCGAAGACCTCCCGGGCCGCGGCCACCAGCAGCGCGCGGTTGCGGGCGGCGTCTTTGCGCAGCGGGCGCGACGTGACGTCCTCGGCGGCTGCGCGTGTGGTCGCGGTCATCGTCTCCAACTCTCCCCCCGGGTGGGTCGGCGTAGGTGTCAATGTGCCATGGCCCGAGGCGCGTCGTCATCGAGCTGCGGCACACCGGAACGCAGGGTGATGGCCACCAGCACTCCGGCGATCGCGAAGATCGCGGCGGACCACCAGAAGGCCGTCGTGTAGCTGTGCAGCGCCGCCTGGGCCTGGACCACGGTGGCCGAACCGTCGCGCAGGTGCGCGGAGACGTAGGTGGCCGCGGCCGTGGACGCAATCGTGTTGAGCAGCGCGGTCCCGATGGAGCCACCGATCTGCTGCACGGTGTTCACCGTTGCCGACGCCACCCCTGAGTCCTCGGGCTTGACGCCGAGGGTGCCGATGCTGAACGCGGGGGCGAAGACCAGCCCGAGGCCAAGGCCGATGACCAGCGTGCCGGGCAGGATCACCGACCCATAGTGCGACTGCAGACCGATGCGGGTCAGCATCGCCATGCCGACGGCAGCCAGGATCATGCCGCCGGGGATGAGGATGCGCGGGCTGACCCGGGTGGCAAGCAGTGTGCTGGCCGAGCCCGCGGTGATCACGAGCAGCGCGGTCATCGGCAGGAAGACGAGGCCGGTCTTGACCGAGCTGTAGCCGAGCGAGACCTCGAGGTAGTAGGTGAGGAACAAGAAGACGCCGAACATGCCGATCGCGGCGAAGAACATCGCCAGGTAGGCACCGCCGCGGTTGCGGTCGAGGACGACCCGCATCGGCAGCAGCGGGTTGGCCGCCCGGGACTCAAAGGCCACGAAGGCGACCAGGAGCACCGCGGCCGCGCCGAGGAAGCCGACCGTGAGCGGATTGGACCAGCCGTTGGTATCAGCGTTGGAGAAGCCGTACACCAGCGAGAACAGGCCGGCAGACACCAGCACCGTGCCGACGAGGTCGAGGTGGGGACGGTCTTCGGCCGCACGGTGGGTCAGGAAGATGGCGCCACCGGCGAGCGCGGCCGCGGCGAAGATGAGGTTGACGAACATCGTCCAGCGCCACGAGGCGTATTCGGTGAGGAACCCGCCGAGCAGCAGCCCGATCGAGGCCCCGGCGCCGGCGATTCCGCCGTAGATGCCGAACGCCTTGCCGCGCTCCTTGGCCTCGGTGAACGTCGTGGTGAGCAGCGACAGACCGGCCGGCGCCAGCAGCGCACCGAACGCGCCCTGGACCGCACGCGCCGCCACCAGCATCGGGAAGTCGACGGCGGCACCGCCGATGGCCGAGGCCACCGCGAACCCGGCCAGACCGATGAGGAACACCCGCTTGCGACCGAACACGTCCGCGACCCGTCCGCCGATCAGGAGCAGGCTGCCGAAGGCCAGCGCGTACGCCGTGACGACCCACTGCCGGGAGGCGTCGGAGAAACCGAGGTCGGCTTGGGCGCTGGGCAGCGCGATGTTCACGACCGTCGAGTCCAGGACGACCATGAGCTGGGCGATGCCGATGACGGCCAGGATCCACCACCGGCGGGCGTGGTCCGGGTGGCTTGCCGCCTGGTGCGCAGGTGCTTCGGCTCTCCCGCCCGGAAGTGGCGCGCGCAGGGTCTCGGTCATGGGGTAACTCCTCAGCAGATGGTTTCGGAGATGACGTCTCCGCTAATCACTTTAGACCGTTACCGGAGGTGCCGTCTCCGTTACGACCGAGAACTACCTCACACCCCGGCCGGGGCGGCGCACCTCGGGTTCGGGTTCCGGCGTCGGCGAAGCTGCTTTGTACCTGCATGCCGCCCGCGCGAGATTCCGGGGCCGGCGCGTAGGGCTGACTCTCGCCCCGAAACGCGGAGTTCTACATTGAGCTATGGATCGACGAGCCTTCCTCGGGCGGGCCGGTCTGCTGGTCGGCGGGGGGGTGGCCGGAGCGGGTGTCACGGGTGGCCTGGAGGAACGCCACATCGACGTCACCGTTACCGCCAGTGGCCACGCTGTGGGTTTGCACCGGCCGCCGGGACTGCTGACCACGTCGATCAATTACCGGGTCGCCACCGATGAGCCCCTGATCGCGCTGACGTTCGACGACGGACCGTCACCCAAGCACACCGCCGCCGTCCTCGACATTCTCGACCGTGCGGGGGTCACGGCGACGTTCTTCCTGATCGGTAAGCATGTGCAGGCATTCCCCCATCTGGCTCGACGCACGGCCGAGCGACACGAGATCGGTAACCACACGTGGTCACATCCGAACATGGGACTGCACGACGCTCGCCGTGCGACCGAGCAGCTTCGCCGAGGTGAGGAAGCAATTACCGCTGCAACCGGCCGGCCGCCGACGCTCTTCCGGCCGCCCTACGGAGCCTTCTCCGGCGCCGTGGCGATGATCGCCACCAGCATGAAGTACCCGATCACGCTCTGGGACCTGGAGTTCGGCCAGCATCGACGCGATACCGTCCGGGCGAACGTCGATCGCGTGTCATCCCTCGCTGGACCCGGATCCATCGTCCTCGGCCACGACGGAGGCACCCTCGACGGGCAGACACTGGTCGACAGCCTTCCGAGCGTCATAGACCGGCTACGCGATCGCGGCTTCGGTTTCACCACCGTCTCGAAACTCCTGGCGCTGCCCGGCTCAGAAGCACCCGCGGCGCCGTCGCACTGATCGCTGACCAGACGGACTGATGCCCCCCCGGGCGCAGCTAGAGGGCGGCACCGACGGAGTCTGCCGTAACCTGAACCGCCGAGCGCCTCTAGCTCAATCGGTTAGAGCTGCGGACTTTTAATCCGTAGGTTGTGGGTTCGAGTCCCACGGGGCGCACATGACCCGTCCGGCGACCGACCATGCCACCGTCACCGCCCCGGCCTTTGCGCCCGCGCCGAGCTGGCGTGACGCGCAGCCGGGATCGTTCTGGCTCGACACCCCTGACCGACCCGAGCCGCGACCGCCGCTGTCGAGCGACCTGACCTGCGACCTGGCCGTGGTCGGCGGCGGCTACACCGGGCTGTGGACCGCGATCCTGGCCAAGGAGCGCAACCCGGATCGCGACGTCGTGCTGGTCGAGGGCGACCGCGTCGGGTGGGCGGCCAGCGGACGCAACGGTGGCTTCTGCGCGGCCAGCCTGACCCACGGAGCGGCCAACGGACGTGACCGTTGGCCGGATGAGTACGACCGTCTGCACCAGCTCGGCCTGGCCAACCTCGACGAGATCGCCCAGAGCGTCGAGCGCTACGGCATCGAGTGCGACTTCCGACGGACGGGCGAGCTCGATGTGGCGACGGCGCCGTGGCAGGTGGACGGTCTGCGCGACGGCGACGGCGAGTTCCTCGACCAGGACGCGGTGCGGGCCGAACTCGGCTCCCCCACCTACCTGGCCGGTTCCTGGGACCGCGACGCCTGCGCGATCGTCGACCCGGCCCGGTTGGCGTGGGGCTTGGCCGACGCGGCCGAGCAGCTCGGCGTGCGGATCGTCGAGAGCACGCACGCGGACGGCGTGGAACGAGACGGCGCGAAGGTCGTGGTGAGCACCGAGCACGGTTCCCTCACCGCGCGGCACGTCGCGCTTGGGACGAACGCGTTCCGCCCCCTGCTGCGCCGGCTGCGGCTGTTCACCGTCCCGGTCTACGACTACGTCCTGGTCACCGAACCGCTGCGGGCCGACCAGCTCGCCGCCATCGGCTGGGTCAACCGCCAGGGCGTGGGCGACCGCGCCAACCAGTTCCACTACTACCGCCTCACCGCCGACAACCGCATCCTGTGGGGCGGCTACGACGCGATCTACTACTTCGGCCGGCGGGTGCGGGCGAGTTACGACCACCGCCCGGATACGTATGAACTGCTGGCCGAACAGTTCTTCGCCACGTTCCCGCAACTGGAGGGCCTGCGGTTCAGCCACCGTTGGGGTGGAGCCATCGATACCAGCACCCGCTTCTGCGCGTTCTACGGCACGGCGCTGCGCGGCCAGGTGTCCTACGCCCTCGGCTACACCGGCCTGGGCGTCGGCGCGTCGCGGTTCGGCGCCAACGTGATGCTCGACCTTCTTGACGGTGCGCCGACCGAGCGCACGCAGCTGGAGATGGTGCGCTCGCGGCCGTTGCCGTTCCCGCCCGAGCCCATCGCCTACGCCGGCATCGAGATCACCCGTCGGTCGCTGGCCCGGGCCGACGAGCATGAGGGCCGGCGCAACCTGTGGCTGCGCACGTTGGACCGCGTCGGTCTCGGCTTCGACTCATGAGAAGCCGCCTCACGACCTGGCACTGGTTTTGGTCAGTTAACCCGGCCATGCCGGGTTAACTGACCAAAACCGCCCGCTGGGCGGAATGCGCACCTCGATCGCCCACGGTGGCGCCGGCGGAGCGGGGTAGTCGCCTTCGATCAGGCCCACGACGACGCGCACGCCCGGCGGTGGCTGTTCGGGCCACGGGGTGTGGCCGTCGGTGAGCACCACGATCAGGTCAGGTCGCGGTCGGCGGGCCGCGGCAGCGTCGATGCCCGCGCCCATGTCCGTGCCGCCGCCGCCGGCCAGCCGCACTTGCGCCGCCCGACGGACCCGCCGCGACTCGTGCACCTCCGTATCCACCGCCAGGGCGGCGACGCCGTGGGCGCGCAGGCCGGCCCGCGCGATGATCGCCTCCACCTCGGCCAGGACGGTGGCCAGCGCGTCGTCGTCCATCGAGCCCGAGGTGTCACAGACGACCACGACCTCGATCACCGGCCGGAACAGCGACGGCAGGATCGCCCGTTCCCCGATGGTGACGGTGTGCGAGCGGCGCGAGGGTTTGCGGTAGGTGTAGTCGACGTTGCCCGCTGCGGCCGCCACGGCGCGGCGGATGACGGCCGCGAGCACCCGCCGCCAGTCGGAGCGCGAGGGTGCGATGGACTCGGCCCAGCGCAGCCAGCCGGCGGGGACGCTGCCGGGCTCATTGTGGTGGGCGCGGCGGACGTCGCCCGCCACGGTGTGTCGAAGCCGTTCGGCCTGCTCGGGCCGCAAACCCGGCTCGCCGTCGCCGTCCCACGGTCGCGGCCGACCGTCGGCACCGGAGCCGCAGTCCCAGTTGCGCGACGGCAGGGTCGCCGGCGGCGTCCCGTAGTAGGCCTCGGCCAGCCGGCCGTCCTCGAAGCCGAGGTCCCCGGGCAGCGAGGCTGCGACCAGGGGAAGCAGACCGTCCGCGGTGAGGTCGTCGTTGATCTCGGCGTCGCCGCAGGTCGACCAGAACGGCGCCTGCTCCCCGTCGACGCCGAGCCGGTCGGCCCGGCCGGCGTGCTCGCGCAGCAAGTGCCCGGTGAGGTGGAGCAGCAACCGGCCCAGCTGGGGCGCTTCGAAGGTGGCCAGAACCTGCGGATCGGCGTGTACCCGCCAGCTGCGATCCACCGCCACCGTGCCCGATCCCGGCGCGGCCCGGGGCGTGCCCGCGAACAGCGCCGCGGCCAGATAAGGCGCCTTGCTGGCCGCCCACAATCGAGCCGCAGCCAGCCGGGCGCCGTCCAAGCCGACCGGTTCCGGCGGCACGGGGTTCGGCGGCGCGGGGTTCAGTGGCGCGGGGTTCAGTGGCGCGGGGTCCAGGGGCGCGGGGTTCAGGGGCGCGGGGTCCAGAGGCGCGGGGTCGGGCGGGCTCACCGCAGCAGGTCGGCGTCGCGCAGGAGCGGCAGGAACAGCTCGAGCTCGGGCGGTAGCGGCGCGCCGGCCGGTCGGGCGCGGGACAGCGTACGGGCAGCAGACGCGGCCACATCGGGGGCGGACGCGGCCGCCCGGCCGAGCACCTGCCAGCCGCGTTCCCAGCGACCGTCACCCGGGCGAGCGGCGACCGCGGCCGTGATCGAGGCCAGCGCGGCGTATGCCCGGTCACCTCGAGCGGGCAGGACGAAACTGTCCGGATCGGCCAGCACGGCCTCGGGGTCGGGCAGGTCGGCCTCGATGAGCCAGGTCAGGAACTCGATCCCGGCGCCGGTGCCGACGCATCCGCGCACCAAAACCGATTCGACCGCCGCGGGCACCTCGGCCGACCGCGCCGCCGCCAGCAGCCGCGCCGCCATGTCCCACGACCGCGGGCTCGGCCAGGCCTTCCCGGCCGCGGCCAGATCGTCCGGCACGGCCAGCGTCAACGTGGGACGGACGGTCAGGAACCCGGCGATCCACCCCCGGGCGGCGGGCACGGCCGCTTCCCACTGCGGGCCGAGCGGAGGCGGTTCGGCCGACGGCCAGCCCCCGATGAAACCGTCGACCACGGCGCGCGGGTCGAAGGCCCACTCCAGGTGGCAGAAGCGGTTGGCCAAGGGCGCGGACAGGTCCCAGCCGTCGGCGGCCTGCTCGGGCGGGTTGGCCGCGGCGAGGACGGACACGC
Source organism: uncultured Jatrophihabitantaceae bacterium (assembly GCA_964252015.1). Lineage (GTDB taxonomy): Bacteria > Actinomycetota > Actinomycetes > Mycobacteriales > Jatrophihabitantaceae > CAXSBR01. Next base: position 79,749 of record CAXULW010000005.1, read on the forward strand.
CGTCCGGCAGCACCAGGTCGCCCACCACCCGTTCCAGCACGACGCGCAGCAGAGCTGCCTGCACCGCCGGCGGTGCGGTCGAGATCTCGTCGAAGAAGACCACGCTGCGGCCTTCCCGGGGCAGGCGGGTGGCCCACCGCGGCGGCGCGAACTCGACCGACCCGCCGGACACGACCGGCAGGCCGGCGAAGTCCGACGGCTCCCGGATCGAGGCGATCACCACCTCGCACGGCCACCCCGCGGCGTCGGCCAACGCCCGCACCGCCGACGTCTTGCCGGTGCCCGGCGGCCCCCACAGCAGCACCGGTGTACCCGCGCTCGCCGCCACGGCCAGCGCGGTCAGCGTCGTGCTCTGATCGTCCACTACGGCCAGTCTGTCAGGCTGGTCGACATGGACGACGCCGACGGTGAGTACTACTTGCGCCGCTGCGGCGAGGACGGTCTGCAACGGCGTGCCGACTCCGACGATCTGCATCAACGTGCCCGCGCGTTGGCCGCGCTCGACGTGGTGTCGCCCCAGGCCGCGTTGCAGATCATCGCCGGCTACGAGGAGGCCCGGACGCTGCGCGGGCTCGTCGACGATCACCGGGACTTCCAGTACGACATCGCCGACGAGTGGACGCCTCCGACGGTCCGATCCTGCGGGCAGACCCTGCAGACCGACTGGGGCGCGATCACCGTGCACTACGTGACCATCGGACCGAACGAGTCCTCGCTCGAGGTCACGATGACACCGAAACCGGCGCCCGCGGGCAAGTCACGTTACCGAGGCCTTAGCGACGGCGCACCGGACCTCGACATAACCGACGACCAGGGGAACGGCCTGTCCAGTCACTTCGCCGGCGGCGGGGACAGCCGGGAATGGACGGGCAGCTATTCGATCCACCCGTCCCTCGACCCCGCCGCTGAATTCCTCATCGTCATGGGACAACGCGTCGATCTCGGGCCGAGCCCCGACGACATCGCCGTCCGCATCGAAGAAGTCGATCCGCACACACCCGCCCCTGAACGGGCCGCCCGGTACCTGCGTCGGTGCCTGGCCGCGCCGTCCCATCACCGCTTCGATTCCTCGGTGCCGGTGGTCATGGACACCCTTCTCGCGCTCGGCATCCTCACCGCCGCGGGCGACGCGATCGTGGCCGCCACCGAAGCGCAGGACGCTGCTGAGCGGGCCGTGCCCGGGCTGAGCCCCCGGGCGCCACGTTCGCGCGGCTCGTCCCGGTCGGCCCGCGGACGGGCTCGGCCCGCGAACCGGACCGTCGGCGTCTCGGTGTCACTTCCGCGCGGGGTGCACGTGGCCGTCACCGACCTGAGGGTGACCTCCGACGGCATCACCGTCGGTTTCCAGGCCGCGGTCACAAGTGCCGACGCCCTGGTGAAATCGCTGGCCGATTGCGTCGCGCTGACCGCGACCGACGACGCGGGCACCGAACGGCCGGGCGAGCTCAACCACTGGGGCGGCGGCGGCGGGACTTTTCACGGGCGGATGCAATTCCCGGCACCACTGGACGCCGCCGCGTCCACGTTCAGGCTGCGTCTGCTCACCGACCGGGCTGACGTGACCCTGGACATCCCGTGGACGTTGGACGGCGCTCGATGACCGCTTCGACCTTGCCGGCCGGCCGGCCGTGGTGGGCCGGGATCACCGATGCCGAGATGTCGCTGGGCTGCGGCGGCCTGGAGCACCGGGTGCGGTGGGCCGACGGCCGGCTCACGGCGCTGGATCATCCCGACGTCGACCGGGAGCGCGCCCTGGTCGCGCTCGGCGGTGACCGCGTTCCCTGCCTGGACCTGCTCGACGCCTGGACCGCCCACGCCGACGATCTCGACCTGCTCGTGCTGGCCTCGCGCGGGCCGTCCGACCGGCTGGTCGACCCGGAACCGTTTGAGGCAGTGCGGCACTCGGGTAGCTACGCCGCAGGCAGGACACAGACTCTCTCGAACGCCCGCCGCCTGCCGCGTCGTCCCGGCGGTTGGACGATGTACCTGCCGTCGAACTCAGCCCTGGCTGAGTCCGACGATGGCGCACACCTGACCGCCGCCCGGTTGGCCAACCTGCCCGGCGGGCTCACCGACCGGTTGGTCGCGACCGTGATCGCCACCTGGACCGAACGCATCCACGCCGGCGACGACCGCGTGGCCGCGGCCACGCCCACACTGCGGGCCGCTCTCTACGGACGAGTGCTGGCCACGGTCCACAGCGCGGACATCCGGTCCGGCCCGCTCGACGTGGTCATGGTCGACCCGCAGGCGCCGCGCTCGGTCACGGCCGCAGACGGCCGGATCCGTTGCCAGCTGCCGTTCAGTTGGCTGGGAGACGTGTGGGTCAAGGGCTTCGCCACGGTGCTGGGCCACCTGTGCCTGAGCGTGGAGTCCGCACAGCGCGACAGGTGGCAACTGCTCGTCGTCGACCGAGACCTGCACGGCACCCGAACCATGACCATCAACCTCGCCGGAGAATGACCGGGTGGCGACGGCGGCGCAGTGGCTGGAGGGGGCCCGTCCGCGCACCCTTCCGGCGGCCGTGGCGCCGGTGGCTGCGGGGACCGGTGCCGCCTACGCGTTGGGCGGGGGCAACCCGCTGCGAGCCGTCCTGGCGCTGGTCGTCGCCGTGGGCCTGCAGATCGGCGTGAATTACGCCAACGACTACTCCGACGGCATCCGCGGCACCGACACCGACCGGGTCGGCCCGCTGCGCCTCACCGGTTCGGGCGCAGCCACAGCCGGGGCGGTGAAGCGGGCCGCGTTCGGCTGCTTCGCCGTGGGCGCGGCGGCCGGCGTCGTCCTGGTCGCGCTGAGCGGGCAGTGGTGGCTGGTCGCCGTCGGTGCGGCCGCGGTGCTGGCCGCCTGGTTCTACACCGGCGGCCAGCACCCGTACGGCTACCTGGGCCTGGGCGAGGTGTTCGTCTTCGTCTTCTTCGGTCTGGTCGCGGTACTCGGCACGACGTACACGCAAGCCGGTCGTGTCGGCCCGGCCGCGGTCGCGGTCGCCGCCGCCATGGGCGCGATGGCCTGCGCGATCCTGGTCGCCAACAACGTGCGCGACATCGCGTCCGACGCCGCGGCCGGCAAGCGCACGCTGGCGGTGCGGATGGGTGACCGGGCCAGCCGCTGGCTCTACATCGCTTTGGTGGTAGGGGCGTTCGCCCTGGTTCTCGCCGTGGGCGTCGTCCATCCGGGCGCCCGTTTCGCGGCCATCGCCGCGATCTTGGCCGTGCCGCCGATCGAACGGATCCGGCACGCCACCGGCCGCGAGCTGATCCCCGTGCTGCGCGACACGGGTCGCACTGAACTCGCCCTGGGCATCCTGCTCCTGCTGGGTCTAGCGCTCGGTTGATCCGCCCCACTGCTGCGTGAAGCCCAGGTAGGCCTGGGCGATCCGCGTCACCGCGGCGTCGTCGTCACCGTCCTTCACCCAGGCCGCGATCGCTTCTTCCCAGATGCTGCGACCGATCGCGAAGCCGACGAATGCCGGCACCTGCGCGGCCACCGCCAGCCAGTGGTTCAACCGTTCCTTAGGCGCGTGGCGGCCCAGCACGATGAGGTCGGCCGCACGGTCCCCGGCCCGGGCCTGCGCGGCCACCAACCGGGCCGCCTCGACGGTCTCCAGTCCTTCCACCTTCCACAACCTCGGTTCGATGCCGGCGCTCTGGTTGTCGGCGATCACCCGGGCGACGAGCTCGGGGCGCAGATCGGCGTCGTAACGCTCGGCCGAACCGTCCACGGAGGCGAGCTGGGCGTCGGTGGCCGGCACCAGAAGCTCATACAGCAGCGGCACTCCCGCCTCGTGCAGGGTCGCGTGACAACGGGCCAGCAGGTCGAGCTGAGCGCGGCGCTGATCGTCGGCGAAGTCGGGGTTGTCGCGGATCAGGACCTTGGCGTACGCCGGACCGATCCGCTGCACATGCGCCAGCCAGTCGTCGGGCCACTGCAGGGTGAACCAGTCGTGACCGCTGGCCTCGATCGGCACGGCGAGGACGACCGCATCCGGCCGGCCGGCGCCGGCCAGCGCGGCGTCGATCACCGCCTGGCCGTACTGCTCGTCCACCAGAACCCCGGCACGGCCGGCAGGCAGCTCGGGCTGGGCCTGACGGAGTCCCCGGTAGATCACCGATTTGGCCGCGACCATGTGCTGGTGCTGAACGGGCGTCGGGGCGTCGTCGGCCACGCCGAACAGGCTCTTTCCGAACGAGCCCCGGTGATCCATGGCCAGGATGAACAACGGGTCGTCGTGGCCTGGCGACCAGGTCGTCGGTTCGGTGGCGGTCACGTCTGTTGTGTATACGCGCCCGGTTGGGGCCGCGACTCGGCCGCCTGCGCGGCCCACGCCTGCCCGGCCAGTTCGGCCACCTCACGCAGTGGCCGACCGGTCAGGGCAGCCACGTCGACCAGGTCGTCGTACTCCGGCTTGGCCCGGTACGGCCCGACCTTCATCCGCACCCGATGTCCTTCGACGGTCACCTCGGCCGAGGTCCGATCCAGCGCCCGGCGCGAGATGTCGTGGCTGCGCACGCCCAAGCTGCCGGTCTCGCGGAGCAGGGTGTGTTCGACGCGGGCCGTCGCCGCGGGATGCACCAGGGCGGTGACGACGTGCGCGGGCCGGTTCTTCTTGCCCGTCACCGGAGCGATCCAGGCGTCGACGGCGCCGGCGTGCAGCAGCGCCTCGACGAGGTGGCCGAGCACCTCTCCGGTGACGTCGTCCACCGTCGTCTCCAGCACCGTCATCGCCTCCACCGTTGACGGCACCGCGCTCGAGGCCACGGCGGACGGCGCGGTGCCGAGCACGACGGGCAGCACGTTGGGCCGACCCGGGTTGTCCCGCGAACCGGCGCCATAACCGACCGCGCGGACCGTCATCGGCGGCAGCGGCCCGTACCGGCAGCCGAGCGCCTGGAGCAGCGCCGCCCCGGTGGGCGTCACGGTCTCCATGCCGGTGTCGATGCCCCGCACCGGAACGTCGCGCAGCAAGGCCAGCGTGGCCGGCGCCGGCACCGGGATCAGCCCGTGCGCCGAGGACGTGGTGCCCGCGCCCAGGGCCAGCGGGGCCGACCACAGGTCGGTGATCCCCAGGTCGTGCCCGGCCGCGGCCACCCCGACCACGTCGACGATGGTGTCCACCCCGCCGAGCTCGTGCAGGTGGACGTCGGCCACGGCCACCCCATGGATCAGTGCTTCCGCCTCGGCCAGCGCCCGGATCGCCGCGGTGGCCACCTGGGCCACCGGCGCCGGTCGCGCCCCCGCCGCCAGTTCGAGCAGCACCGCCGCCGGCCGGGACGAGGCGGTGTCGGTGACCTCCACCCGGGCGTGCGTCGCGCGGATCCCGGCCCGGTGGACGTCGGCGGTGGTCAGCTCCCACCCGGTGAGCCCGGTCGAGGCCACCGCCTCGGTCACCGCCGTCCGGGCCGCGCCGAGGTCGAGCAGCGCCCCCAACAGCATGTCCCCGGACAACCCCGACATCGGGTTCAGCCAGGCGATCACGGTGCCGGTACCGCCCGACCCGGCCCGTGCATCAGGCGGTAGGCCAGGCGATGCGCGGCCAGGGCCGCGCCGAAGCCTGAATCGATGTTGACCACGGTGACGCCGGCCGCGCACGAACTCAGCATGGCCAGCAGCGCGGTGACGCCCTCGAAGGCGGCGCCGTATCCGGTGGACGTCGGCACTGCCACCACCGGCGCCCCGACCAGACCGGCCACCACGCTGGCCAACGCTCCTTCCATGCCGGCGACGACGACCACCACATCAGCCTCGCGCAGCTCATCCACTCGCGCGAGCAGGCGATGCAGGCCGGCCACGCCGACGTCGCGCACCTCGGTCACGCCCAGTCCGATCGCCCGGGCCACCGCGGCCGCCTCGTCAGCGACCGGGCCGTCCGACGTTCCGGCGGTGACCACGGTGACGGCCACTGCTCCCGGCGCCGGCGCGCGCCATGACAGCACCAGCCCGGGCGCGTCATAGTTGCCGCCGGCGTGGGTCCGCTGGACCGTGGCGGCCACGTCGGCGGCGATCCGAGTGACCAGCACCGGGCCGCTCGACCCCTCCAACAGGGCGGCGACGATGGCGGTGATCTCGAACGGCTGCTTTCCCGGGGCGTAAACGATCTCCGGCAGGCCCTGCCGACGCTCGCGGTCGAGGTCGACGGCCGCGAAGCCGAGCTCGGCGACCACGGGCGAACCGGGGACCACAGCCGAACCGGGGACCACGGCGTTCATCGGTCGACCCGGCGGGTGGGCGAGAGGGACAGCAGCGCGTTCATGCTGCCGCTGCGAAAACCGGCCAGATCCAGGGAAACAAAGGCGAAACCCGCCTCGCGAACCGCCGCCGTCAGTCGAAGCCGATCCGCGACCGCGCGCGCCAGGTCCGCCTCCGGCAGCTCGATCCGGGCCACGGTGCCGTTGGCGTGGGCGCGAACCCGGCCGCCGACAAAGCCGAAGGAACGCACCGCCCGTTCCGCCCGCTCGACCCGGCCCAGCACCTCGGCCGTAACCACGTCGCCGTACGCGATGCGCGATGACAGACACGCCGCGGCCGGTTTGTCCGCGGTCGCCAGGCCGAGCTCGCGGCTGATCGCACGGACGTCAGCCTTGGTCAGACCGGCGTCGACCAACGGGCTGATGACCCCGCGCTGCCGGGCCGCGGCCTGGCCCGGTCGGTGCTCGCCGAGGTCATCCAGGTTCGTGCCCAGGGCGATCTGTGCGCCGGACAGCGCGGCGATCGGCGCGATGGCGTCGAACAGCGCGGACTTGCAGTGATAGCAACGGTTTCCGTCATTGGCCACGTACTCGGCGCGGTCGAGTTCGTCCGTGCACACCTCGACGTGGGCGATGCCATGGGCCCGCGTGAAGGCCCGGGCCGCGCCGCGCTCGTCCGTGGGCAGGCTGGCTGATACTGCCGTCACCGCCACCGCCCGAGCACCCAGCACCTGGTGAGCCACGGCTGCGAGCAGGGCCGAATCGGCGCCGCCGGAGAACGCGACCAGCAACCGATCCGCTCCGGCCACGCAGGCTCGCAGCCGCTCGAGCATCACATCGGCCTCCTCGCTCACGACACCCGAACGTACCCCGATCGCCGCCCGTCCAAGGTCGATACAGGCGCCCGGCGGTGACCTGCTCAGTGGGCCTGGCTGGGGGAGGCGCGCCAAAGATGATCATGACGTACCGTGGGTGGCACTGAGACCCCAGTCCGTCCGGGCCGGAAGCAGAGACACTTTCGCGAGCGCATCGCTCACGCCGGACAACCCCCGTGCGATCTGCGTGACAGGCCGTGCCGTGACTGACGATGCCAAGCAAAGCGACGAGAAGCCCGCCGACCTGCAGGCGCTGCGCACGGCGCTGGCCGGCTTGGCCGGGTTGCTGACCGGGCAGGCTTCACTGGAACACCTGCTGACCGAGGTGGCCACGTTCGCCATGCTCGCCATCCCGGGGGCCGACGGGGCGGGGGTGACCGTGCTCGAGTCCGGTGGACCCGACACCATCGTGGCTTCGGCGCAATTCGTGCGAGACGTGGACGATATCCAATACCGCCTCGGGGAGGGCCCGTGCATTTCCGCCGCCGCCGAAGGGCGGACCAACAGCACCGGCGAGTTGGGCGCGGACGGGTCCTGGCCGCAATTCGGTCCGCAAGCCGCCGAGCTCGACGTGCACAGTGCGCTTTCCCTGCCGCTGAAGCTCCACGGGAATGTGCTCGGGGCGCTCAATGTCTACGCGCACGGCCGCAATGCGTTCACCGATGCCTCACAACGGATGGGCGAGCAGTTCGCCGGGCCCGCGGCCGTGGCGATCCACAACGCCTGGCTGTTGGACCACGTGCAACGGCAGTCCGCCCGGCTCGAGTCCGCGCTGACGAGCCGTTCCACGATCGACCAAGCCATCGGAATCTTGATGTCCCGGTCCGGAATCACCAGGGAGGAAGCGTTCGTCCGGTTGCGCATGATCAGTCAGCACGACCACATCAAGTTGAACCTGGTAGCGGCCAAGCTGGTCGACCAGGCCGTGCGCCGCGCTCGCGCGCACCAGTCGGGTTCCGGTCAATAAATGCGGCCGAGCGGGTTAAGAGGTACGGTGACATAGCTGATCAAACAGCCACCCGGCACCAGCATCTTGGACACAGGATGCCGAGCAACTCGTTCATGGCGGGAAATCCAGGTAGTCCTCGAACAGCTCCTGTAGCCCGAGAATCTGGCTAGCCGAATACCGGTCCAGACCGTATTGCGCGCTCAATTCTCTGCCCCGTAGACAAGACATCCCGTCTGCCACTAATCCCCATTGGTCGCGCGCGCGCTGGGGGAGCGTAACCGAGCGGATCGATAACAGCACCGGTCCGTCGGGGTAAACCTCGGCTGCGGTGTCGCCGTCGCAATGGGCGTTCGAAACGCCCACTGAAACGGAAACACCGCAGCCCCGGTTACCACCATCCGCACTTCGTCACGAGGAGACAGCTCTCATGACCATCAATTACCCGGACCCATCGGTCCCTCGATCAAACCCACAGCCGGCGGCGACACGATGACCGTCTACGCCGACGTCCGGGCCCCGCGGGTAACGCTGCTCCGGGCGTGGCGCCACGGCCTCAGCGTGCACCCGGACCAGCTGGTCCACGCCGTAGCACCCGGCGACCATGTCGCTGAATGCGGCGTCGAAGTCACCGTCTTCGGTCCGCCCTGGCCCGCCCGGGGCACGGGCACCCTGCAGTCGCGCTGCTCGATCTGCGCCCAGGCCGTCGAAGGCGCCTGGGCGACCGACGGGCGGCACTCGAACCTCAGGTAGGCCGGGTTGGCGGTGGCGGTGGCGGTGGCGGTGGCGGTGGGATTTGAACCCACGGAGGTTTCACCCTCACACGATTTCGAGTCGTGCTCCTTCGGCCGCTCGGACACGCCACCGCCGACGACGCTACCGCAGCCGGCGCGCGGCGAAGAACTCGTCCAACAGCGCCGCACATTCCTGCGCCCGCACCCCGGACACGACCTCGGGCCGGTGGTTCAGGCGCCGGTCCCGCACCACGTCCCACAGGGAGCCGACGGCGCCCCGGCGCGGATCCCAGGCGCCGAAGACGATCCGGTCCACCCGGGCGAGGACGGCGGCGCCGGCGCACATCGTGCACGGCTCCAGGGTCACGACCAGCGTGGCGCCGGTCAGGCGCCAGGAGCCCAGCACCGCACCCGCGGCCCGCAGGGCCAGAACCTCCGCGTGCGCGGTCGGATCGTGGGCCGACTCACGCTCGTTGACCGCCTGGGCGAGGACGCGGCCCGAGGCGTCGAGCACCACCGCGCCCACGGGCACGTCGCCCTGCGGATCGCCGGCGACCGAGCGGGCCGCCTCGAGCGCGACACCCATGGCCGCGGGCCAGTCGGTCAACCCGCGGTCCGCTCGGACATGCCGATGTGCGCCGGGCTCAACCGGCCGGGCGAGCGTTGGACACCGCGGCCACGAACGGGTCGCTGATCCCGATCCGTTGGGTGATCTCCGCCAGCATCTCGTCGGGATAGGCGTCGAGATCGTCGACGATCGCTTCCATGTCGTCCTCGCTGAGCCCGAGGTCCTCGAGCAGATCCAGGTCACCCAGCGGCCAGACCTCGTCGAGCTCGTCCTCCCCCGGCGGGTCCTCGCCGAGACGTTGCAGGACCTGCGCCGCGAGCGGGAACTCCACCGCCGCGGTCAGATCCGACAGCATCAGGTTGATGTGGGCGCCGTCCTGCCGCGCGAGCAGGAAGAACTCCTCCGCCACGCTGGCGACGACGAACGGGCCGCCTTCGGGTGGTTGCGAGCGCAGCGCCTGCAGCAGGACGCCGAGGTCGTCCAGGACAGACGGTGGCATCGGTTCACAACGCCATGCGCCGCCCTCGCGAAAGGCCGCGACCGCGTATCCGTCCTGCGTCACCGCATCCGTCCTCACTGCCGCCGGCACACTGCCGAGCCTGCGGCTACACCTGTTCCGACGAAAGCGTTCCGACCGTCCCGGGCGATCCTGGCACGGATCGTCCCTGATCGGGAAGTGCGGGTCTCGGATGGGCGCGCCGGGCCCCGGTACGGTTTGCCTGTGCCCATCCCGCTCGACCGCGTCGCCGTCCTCGGGCTGGGGCTGATCGGCGGGTCGTTGATGCGGGCACTGCGCGCCGCCGGACACGACTGCGTGGGTTACGACGTCAACCCGGTGACCACGTCCCAGGCGGCCATCGACGGGTACGACGTGGCCGAGTCGATCATCGCCGCCGTGGTCGAGGCCGACCTGGTCGTGCTGGCCATGCCACTGCCGGCCCTGGGTACGGCGCTGCATGAGGTCGGCGGGGCGCTGCGGGCCGACGCGGTGCTGACCGACGTCGGGACGTTGAAGCAGCCGGTGTTCGACGCGGTCGCCACGCTTGCCCCGCAGGCCCGCTTCGTCGGCGGCCACCCGTTGGCCGGCACGGAGGACAGCGGCTGGGCCGCGGGCTCGCCCGGTCTGTTCCGGGACGCACCGTGGGCGCTGTCGCTGACGCAGGACACCGACCTCGAGGCCTGGCTCGGGCTGGCCGCCGTGCTGTGCGAGCTCGGTGCCCACCCGGTGCCCGCCTCACCGCAGGACCAGGACGCCGCCGTGGCCCGGGTGATCGGCCTGCCCCATGTGCTGGCCGAGGCGCTGGCGTTGACCGGCCTGGACGGGGGCCCGCTCGGGTTGTCACTCGCCGCCGGGTCGTACACCAGTGGGTCGCGGGTAGCGCGGACGCGTCCCGAGCTGGTGGCGACCTGGTGCGACGGCAACCTGGCGCTGGTGCATGCGTTGGACGACGTCCTGAGCCGCCTCAGCGCGACCCGCGACGCGCTGGCTGCAGGCGGTTCGGTGCTGGACCTGGCCCGCGACGGCTACGCGGCCCGGATGAACTGGGAGCACCGCGTGGTCCGCCCGGTGGACGTCGCGGCGAAGTCGGGCGCGTTGCTGGACCACGGCCGGGCCGGCGGTTGGATCACCGCCGTGCACGAGTCTGCCGCTGGCGTGCACCTGCGCGGCATGCTCCCGCTATGAGCCGGCCGACCACCGATGCCGCCGATTCGGTGGCGCTGGTCGAGGTGGTCCGCAGCGGGCTGGTGGAAAGTGTGCACCACGGCCACGTCGTCGTCCTCGGGCCGGACGGGTCGGTGCAGACCGCCCGGGGCGAGATCGACGCGCCGATGTTCCCGCGTTCGTGCAACAAGCCCCTGCAGGCGGTCGGTCTGCTCCGCGCGGGGTTGACCGCCAGCCGGGAACAATTGGCGCTGGCGTCCGCGTCGCACTCCGGTGAAACGGTGCACGTGGCCGTGGCGCGCTCGATCCTGGCCGACGCCGGGGTGGCCGAGGACGAGCTGCGCTGCCCGCCCGACCTGCCCATGTACGAGACCGCGCGGCGGGCCGTCCTGGCCGCGGGCGGTGGACCGCAGCGCATCTTCATGAACTGCAGCGGCAAGCACGCGGCCATGCTCAGCACCGCCGCCGCCCGCGGGTGGCTCCTCGACGGTTACCCCGACCCCACGCACCCGCTTCAGCTCGAGCTGGCCCGAACGGTGGCCGACCTGGCCGGGCAGAGCATCGACGCCGTCGGCGTGGACGGCTGCGGCGCACCCATCTACGCCCTGAGCCTGACCGGTCTGGCCCGCGCATTCCTGCGGTTGGCCGACGCGGTGGACGGGCCCGAGCATGCGGTGGCCGCGGCGATGCGCGCGCACCCGGAGCTGGTCGGGGGCACCGGCCGCACGGTCACGCGGCTGATGGCCGGTCTGCCCGGGCTGGTGGCCAAGGACGGCGCCGAGGGCGTCTGGGCCGCGGCGGTTCCCGGCGTCGGCGCGGTGGCGGTCAAGATCGAGGACGGGGCCATGCGGGCGGCCGATCGCGTCGTCGTCGCGGCGCTGCGGGCGCTACCGGCCGCCGGCGGTCTGGGCGTAGCCGCTCCCGCCCTCGGCGACCTGGCCGTCGAAGCACTGTTGGGCGGCGGCCAACCCGTCGGCGAGATCAGGATGATCCCCGGCGCGTTGTAGCCCGACCGGGCACTGGCCTGCGCACCTGCCGGTGGTCGACAATGCACGCCATGGTGGGTTTCCTCGTCGGCCTGTTCTTCCTCGGCCTGTTCGCTGGCTTCATCGGGCGGCTGTTCGTGCACAGCCCGCGCCGGCTGGGCTGCCTGGGCACGGCGGCGCTCGGCATCATCGGTTCCTATGCGGGCGGCACGTTGGGGGTGTTGCTGTTCCATCAGGCGTTCGACATTCGGCGCGCGTCAGGCATCCTCGGCGCCATCGCCGGGACGGTCGTGGTGCTGGGGCTGTGGCGCCTGCTCGACCACGACGAACGCAGCCGTCGCCGGCTCCGCCGGTTCTGACCACCGCCCGCGGCGGCGTCAAGCCAACTACCGGGCCAGGAGCGCGACGATCTCCAGCGCGGACGACTTGCGGGCCAGGTCCAGCGGCGATTGACCGCGGTTGTTGGGCCGGTTCGCGTCGGCGCCATGGTCGAGCAGCAGCAAGATCACGTCCCTCGGCGCCCGGCTCATGACCGCGGCGCCCAGGGCGGTGGTGCCGACCGCGTCGATGCGCGTCACGTCGGCGCCGGCCTCGAGCAGCGCCCGGGTGATCTCGACGTCCCCACGCGAGGCGGCGATGGCCAGCGGGGTGTAGCCGACGCGATTGGGCTCGTTGATGTCCGCGCCCGCGCCGAGGCACGGCTGGATCTCGGCCACGCTGCCCCGGGCGGCGATCGTGTGCAGATCGCTCAACCCGGTCACCGGCGCCGGCGCGGGATCGTGGGACGGGGGCGCGCCCGAGCCGACCGAGGTATCGGGTCCCTTGCGCTTTCCGAACAACGCCATCACTCCAACTCGCACTTTGCGTCAGCCGCGGTGATGCCCGCCGACGGCGTGGCCGCCGTCGGGGTCACCCGGGCCCAGGTCGGCAGCGCCGCCCCGACAGTCACCGCGAGGGTGCCCGAGTAGGCCGAGCCAACGGTAACCAGGATCGAGCCCTTGTGCGCGGCATCGAGGACCAACTTGGAGTTCGGCAGCGCCGCGGCGACGGTGCGCGCCGCCGCCGCCTGGGCCGAGGCGAAGGTCACCAACGTCGTCGTCGTCTCCGCTTTGGGCGAGCTGCTCAGCGTGCCCTTGTGGAACCCGCGCGCGACCAACGCCGTGGCCGCCTTGGTGGCCAGGTTCGGGGTAGCCACCCCGCGGCGCACGTCGACCGTGATCGTTCTCGGCGCCACCGTCACCGTCGTCGGCGCCTTGGGCTCGGTCGTCTTCACCGTCGAGTCGCTGATGATCTGGTCGTAGAGCACTTTGCCGGCCTTGGTGTCGAGCAGCACCCGGGAACCGTGCGTGCTGCTCGGGTCGTTCGGGTCATACGCCGCGTTGGCGATCGGCGCGGTGTAGAAGGTCACCTTCTTGGGGTCCAAGCCGCGCAGGACGTCGAACAGGGTTTTGAGGTCGGCGATCGAGGTGCCGGTGTCCACCGTGATCGCCTTGGCCGCCGCGTTCAGGAACGACGTCAGCTTGGCTGGGTTGGCCAGCAACGTCCCGCCGCGGGCCTCGCGCAACACCGAGCCGAGAAACCGCTGCTGGCGCTTGATCCGGCCCAGGTCCGAACCGTCACCGATGCCGTGCCGCAACCGCACGAAGGCCAGCGCCTGGGCGCCGTTGAGCTTGTTGTTGCCCTTCTTCAAGCTGATCTTGTCGTTGCCGTCGTCGATGTTGAGCACGGACGGGCTGCAGATGGTCACCCCACCGAGGGCGTTGACGACCTTCTGGAAACCGGCCAGGTTGATCTCGACGAAGTGCTTGACCTCGATGCCGGTCAGCGACTGGACCAGGGCGATGGTGCACGCGGCGCCGCCGTCGGAGAACGCCTCGTTGAACATGCCCTTGTGGGCCGGTGTCGTCTTGCCGGTGGACGTCTTGCACGCCGGGATCGTCACCCAGGAGTCGCGCGGGATGCTGATGACGATGGCGCGTTTCCGGTCCGGGCTGAGGTGCACGAGCATCGTCGTGTCCGACCGCTGACCGGGCTCGTTGCCGAGATGCTTGGTGCCGACGCGGCTGTCCGAACCGATGACCAGGTAATTCGCCGCGTGCAGCTGGCGGGCCGCGTTGCGGATGTTCGGGTCGTTCTTTTTCAGCACGCCGTTCTCGCGCAGGATCGCGTTGTTGACGTGGTTGTACTCGAGCTTGGCCACCGTTGCCGACACGGCCACCAGGACGACCGTGAACAGCGTGCAGGCGACCGCGATGCGCGGGAAGCGTCCGAACCGCGGCCGCCCACTCCGCCCACTCCGCTCGCTCCGCCCACTGGGCCCACCGCCGCTCGACCCGTGGTCCGGTGCGGGCCGCCCGGGGTTCGGATACGTCACAAGAGTCCTAACGATCTGGGCGCGGGTCGGGATGCGCACGTGCGGTGACGGCTGATGATAATGACGCCGGATGGGTGCTGGTTTGTTGCCGGTTTGCCGGTCGCCTATGCTGAGGGACGTCTTCCGACGGTCTGGCCGGCTGGAGCGGTTACCCGCCCCCATCGTCTAGTGGCCCAGGACGCCGCCCTTTCAAGGCGGTAGCACGGGTTCGAATCCCGTTGGGGGTACGCCATCCGTCACCCTCGGATGGCAGCAGTATGTGCGGCAGTATGTGTGCAGAACCACCAGCAAGGCCCTGTAGCGCAGTCGGTTAGCGTGCCGCCCTGTCACGGCGGAGGTCGCGGGTTCGAGTCCCGTCAGGGTCGCCACATCATCAGTTGCCCACGAAATCCGAGTCCGGCGGCCGGCTGGTCTGGTCCAAAGCAGTAACGTATCGCGGTCCAAAGCAGGAACGTGAGCGTCGTGGACGCCTATCTGGGTTCTGGCGCTCGGGATCAGTAGTCGTCCATCACGGCGCAGTCCGCCGACCAGCTCGCGCTGGGGTGAATGCTGCCGTCGTCGGTGACCAGTAGCGCGGCGTACCCGTCGATCGTCTCGATCCACGCCAAGGCGTCCAGCCCCATGACGAAAGCCGCGGTGGCGTACGCGTCGGCGCAGGTCAGGGACGGTCCGGTGACGGTCGCGCTGGCCAGAGACGTCGCGGCGCGGCCGGTGAACGGATCGATCAGGTGCGGTCCGCGCTCGCTGATGCCTGAGGTGGCGATCGCGCGATCGCGGCCAGTCACCACGGTCAGCACCCGGGACGCGTCCCGCGGGTCAGCGATACCGACCCGCCACGGTTCACCCGGGCGTGCCGTCCCGGCCAGCTGCATGTCGCCGCCGCCGTTGACGGCGTGGTTGGCCGAATTGCGGTGGCGCAGCAGTTCGCTGGCCCGTTCGATGGCCCAGCCCTTCACCAGACCGGTCGGATCCAGCCGCCCCGCGGACATGGCCGAGAAGTAGCCGCCGGTGACGGTCTGCGCGCGGCCGCACAGGTCGAGCACGGTCGCCACGTCGGGGTGCGCGTCGGCCACCCGCAGCTCGCCGCGGGAGATGCGTTCGATGTCGCTGTCGGACCGGTAGGTGCTGAACACGGCGTCGACGTGATGCAGCCAGGTGACGACCTCGCCGATGGGGTCATCCCAGGAGCCGGGGTCGCGGATGTCGACGGTGAACACGGTGCCCATGCAGTGCTCGACGTGGACCGTCCGCGGCGGGCGGTCGAGGCCCGGCGCGGTCACGTCAGACCTTGTCCAGGGCGCTCTGCAGCGACTTGATGTAGCCCTCGCTCGTGTAGGTGGCGCCCGAAACCATGTCGATGTTCGCGGTGCTCTGGCCGATGCTCTCCTGCTGCAGGGTCGGTATCGCGGTGGCGTTGATCTCCTGGTCGCGGGGGTTGTTCTGCGGGTAGTCCACGGCGGTGGCACTGGTGATCTTGCCGTTGCTGACGGTGACCCTGACCTGGACCGGACCCCAGCGGGTGTCGATCGAGTCACCGGTCACGGTCTTCGTCGCCGCCGCCGTGGACGGGCCCGTCGAGGGCGTTGCAGCTACCGACGGTTCGGGGGCGGGCGCCGCCGAGCTCACGCCCGGGTCGACGGTGCTGACCGCGGCCGGGCGAGCGGCCACCGGGGCGTGGGTCTTGAACGACAACAGCCCGACCAACCCGGCGATGGTCCCGAAGATGGCTAGTAACGCGCGGCGCATGCGAATGCCTCTCTGGCTCAGAACTCGAAGGATTCGTGGTGGATCTGCCGACGCGGAACCTTGGCCCGGCGCAGCGCGGTGACGACCGAGCGGGTCATGCCGTCCGGTCCGCACACGAACACGTCGTGGCGGCGCAGATCAGGGATGTTCGCCGCCAGCACCTCGGCCGACAACGGGTCGTGACCCAGGTCGGACCGGCGGCCGGCCAGCCAGTGGAATCGAGCGCCGCGGGCTTCGGCGATCCGGCGCAGCTCGTCGAGGAAGACCGCATCCGCGTTTCCGCTGGTGCGGTACAGCAGGGTCACCTCCCCCGGGGCGGCCGGGACGGACTCGAACAGTGCGCGCAGCGGGGTGACCCCGATCCCGCCCGCGACGAGCAACACCTTCTGCCCGCGGCGGCGCGCGGCCGTCATCGCCCCGTACGGACCCTCGGCGAACACCCGGGCCCCGGGCTTCAGCCGGAACAGGGCCGAGCTGTGCGCGCCGAAGTTCTTCACCGTGATCCGCAGCCGGTCCGGCCGGGGCGGAGCCGACAACGAGTACGGGTTGGACGCCCACCACAGGTCGCGGGTCAGGAAACGCCACCGGAAGAACTGCCCGGATTGCGCGCCGAGGCGGTCGAGCTGATGCCCGCGGATGACGATCGAGACCACGCCCGGCGCCTCGGCGTAGACGGCTTCGACCCGCATCCGGTGCCGCAGGGCTTGCCCGATCGGGACGGCGAAGCGGTACCACGCGATGGCCACGCCGACCACGGCGTACAGCGCCGACCACAGGATGCGGGCGGGGCGGTTGTCGATGAACTCCGCGCCGTCGGCGAACTGGTGGCTGAACGCCAGGGCGATGGCCAGGTAGGTATAGAGGTGCAGGTAGTACCAGGTCTCGTAGCTGAGCCGTCTTCGGGCGGCCCGGGCCGACACCGCTCCTACGCCGAGGAACAGCAGGCCGGCGACCGTGGCCATCAGCACGTCGGGATAGCTCATGATCAGGGTGCCGGTCTGGTGGACGACGTCGGTATGAGCGAGCACCGCGTAGCCCCACGTGATCAGCAACGCGTGCGCGGTGATGAGACCGACCGTGTATCTACCGCCCATGGCGTGCCAGCGGGCAAGTTTGTCGGCTCCGACGCCGCGCTCCAGGGGTGGGATGCGGGCCATCAACGCGACCAGGATGACGACGCCGTAGCCGGCCAGCAGGCCGGTGATGCGTCCCGCGTTCGTCAACCAATCGCCCCAGCCGTGGATCGACGGGGTGTCGCGCCACCAGAGCCAGACCGTCGCGACCGCGCCGGCGCCGATCACGGCAAGGACGAGATTGGGGTGCGCCTTTAGCGGTGGCGCGGACGGGCTGGGTGCAGTCGCGGGTGGGCGGGTCGATCGGTCGGCCACGGCGGTCACGGGGCGTTCGCAAATCGCGGCTCGACGGACCGGCTCGACGCAGGCTGGGTCGTGGTGGCCGACGGATTTTCCATGTTCCTAGTCTGGCTGGCGTCGCTGGCGTAGACCTGTCGAGAACCTGTGAACCCGCTGGACAATAGGTGCCATCAGGCCGGTCAGCGCGTAGGGGTGGCCAGCTGCCCGACCACGTACTCGGCGATGGCCAGCGACGCGGTGGCCGCGGGCGACGGTGCGTTGCGCACGGCCGTCACCGGGCCGATCCGGTTGATCCGGAAGTCGTCGACGAGCGAGCCGTCCCGGTCCACCGCCTGCGCGCGAACACCGGCGGGTGCGCGCACCACGTCGTCGACCTCCAGCGACGGCACGTAGGCGCGCGCCGCCGCGACGAATGCCCGCTTGGACCACGATCCGTGCATCTCGTGCACCCCGGCGCGCCAGTGGGCGCGGAACAGCTTGCGCGAGCCGGGCCAGCGCACGACGTCGCTCAGATCGCGCAGCCGGACGTCACGACGCTGGTAGCCCTCACGCGCGGTGGCCAGCACGGCGTTGGGGCCGACGTCGACCGTGCCGTCGATCCGCGGGGTGATGTGCACGCCCAGGAACGGGTACGCGGGGTCGGGCACCGGGTACACCAGGCCGCGCACCAGGTCCGCGCGCTCAGGCACGAGCCGGTAGTACTCGCCGCGGAACGGCACGATGGCCGGCGCGGCGTCGTCACCGGCCAGACGGGCAACCACATCCGACTGCAACCCGGCGCACAACACCACACCGTCGAGGCGGTAGACGTCTCCGGCCACCACCTCGGCCGATTCGGTTCCCACCGTGATGGCGGTGACCTCGGCCCGCAAGATCACCCGCCCCCCCGCGGCCCGGATGTCGTCGGCCATCGCCTGCGCCACGGCGCGGTAGTCGACCACTGCGGACGTGGGCGAGTGCAATGCGGCCACGCCCGTCACGTTGGGTTCGATCTCGCGCAGCTCGCCCGCATCGAGCCAGCGCACGTCCGGCACGCCATTGCGGCGCGCGCGCTCCTGAATGTCGCGCAGCCGTTGCGTCTCGACGTCATCGAGGGCCACGACGACCTTGCCGATCTCCCGGTAGGCCAGCTCGTGTTCGTCGCAGAATTCCCGGAGCAGCTGCACACCCCGGCGGCATAACGTCGCCTTGAGCGAACCAGCCGGGTAGTACAGGCCCGAATGCACCACGCCGGAGTTGTGGCCGGACTGGTGCTGCGCGACGGCGCCTTCCTTCTCGAGGACGGTCACGTCGGTACCGAGGCGGGCCAGGTGCCGCCCGACCGCAAGCCCGACCAGGCCGGCGCCGACGATCCCCACTCGGCGGGGGGGGTTAGTCATGAGCAGTCTGCCGGCGTGAGGATCGCAGTGAGCGCCAGCGAGCGAGGACCGGAGCGACGGCGGACTGCGGGTAGTTAGTCATGAGCAGTCTGCCGGCGTGAGGATCGCAGTGAGCGCCAGCGAGCGAG
>CAXULW010000005.1:98808-158720 GCA_964252015.1 uncultured Jatrophihabitantaceae bacterium
TAGTTAGTCATGAGCAGTCTGCCGGCGTGAGGATCGCAGTGAGCGCCAGCGAGCGTGGACCGGAGCGACGGCGTGCTGCGGGTAGCCAGTCATGACATTGGGCTCTCACGACGACACCCTAACGGTTCAGGCGTATGCTTGCCGGCAGGCAAGTAATAGGAGTGTCGATGAGCGAAATCTTCCAGACCGAGGACCTCAGCCGCCTGCGCGCGGTCCTCGGTCGGATCTCCCGGATGGTGGACCGCCAGGTGTCCGGCGGCGGGCTGACCCGAACCCAGTTGTCCGTCCTCGGCGTCACCGCCAGGACCGGCCCGATCGGCGTCGGTGAGCTGGCCGAGGTCGAGGGTCTGAACCCGACGATGCTCTCGCGCGTGGTCGGCAAGCTGGAGGCGATGGATCTGCTGCGGCGTTCCCCGGACCCAGCCGATGCGCGGGTGGTCCGGGTCGCCGTCACCGCGTCGGGACGCGAGCTGCACGAGCGCCTGCGCCGCGAACGCGCGGCCCTGTTCGGCGCTCGCATCGCCGACCTGCCCGCCGAGCACGCCAAGACGTTGCTCGGTGCCTTGCCGGCGCTTGAGGCGCTGGCCGCCGAACTCGCCGGCGTCCGGGTCAGCGCATGACGTCGGCACACCGCGGGCGCGCGTTCGCTCGTGGGCTCGGGCGGGACACCTTTGCTGCGCTGGCCAATCGCAACTATCGCCGCTACCTGAGCGGGCAGGCCGTGTCCCTGATCGGCACCTGGATGCAGACCGTGGCCCAGTCGTGGCTGGTGCTGACGATGACGAACTCGGCCACCACGGTTGGGCTGTTGATCGCGGTGCAGACGTTGCCCGTGCTGCTGCTCGGCCCGTACGGCGGAGTCGTCGCCGATCGCGTCGACAAGCGCAAGCTGATGATATGCCTCCAGTCGATGATGGGCGTGCTCGCGCTGGTGCTGGGTCTGCTCACCGTCACCCACGTCGTCCAGGTGTGGGAGGTGTTCGTGCTGGCCGCCCTGCTCGGGCTGAACAACACCTTCGAGAACCCGGCCCGCCAGACGTTCGTGCTGGAGATGGTCGGCCCGAAGAACCTGCGCAACGCGGTCAGTCTCAACTCGGTGCTGGTGAACGCGGCCCGCGCGATCGGTCCCGGCGTGGCCGGCATCATCATCGCCGCCGGCGGTATCGGGATCTGCTTCCTGATCAACGCGGCCAGCTTCGTCGCCGTGGTCTATTCCCTGTGGCGCCTGGACACCTCGGCGCTCAACCCCTCCCCGCCGGCGGCACGGGAGAAAGGCCAGATGCGCGAGGGTTTCCGCTACGTCCGGGCCTCGCCGAGCCTCGGGGTGCCCCTGCTCATGATGGCGTTGGTCGGCTGCCTGGCCTACGAGTTCCAGGTCACGCTGCCGGTGGTGGCCCGCTCCACGTTCCACGGCGGCGCGGACGCGGCCGGCTTCCTCACCTCGGCCATGGGCATCGGCGCCGTCTTCGGCGGTCTGTACGTCGCCGCCCGAGGCAAGACCGGGGTGCGCGCGATGGTCAACTCGGCGGCCATGTTCGCGGTGGTGCTGTTCCTGGCCACGATCGCCCCCACGCTATGGCTGGAGATGATCGCGATGGCGCTGGTCGGCGGGGTCAGCGTCGGGTTCCTGTCCAAGGGCAACAGCACCCTGCAGCTCGCCGCCGACCCGAGCATGCGTGGACGGGTGATGGCCCTGTGGGCGGTGGCGTTCCTGGGGTCGACGCCGATCGGTGGACCGATCGCCGGCTGGGTGTCGCAGGAGTTCGGCGGACGGGCCGGTCTCGCCCTCGGCGCCGTCGCCTGCCTGGCTGCGGCCGCCGGTGGTGGTCTCGTCCTGCGACGGACGAACGCCGCCACCGCCCGCACTGAGCCCACCGTCACCGAGCCGGTATTGACCTGACCGACGGGTCAGGTCGGGTCCAGCGCGGGCTGACACAATCCCAGCAACGACGACCGGAGGCCCGTATGAGCTCGTTCCATCTCGCGTCCACGGCCCGCCACCTGGCCTGGGACAACAGCCTCGCGCCGGCGGCCGTCGTCGCCCCCGGAGACGAGCTGACGCTGGAGCTGGCCGATTCCTCGGGGGGCCAGATCGAGCGTGGTGACGACGCATCCGCGCTGGGCCGCTTCGACATGAGCGTGGTCAACCCGTGCACCGGCCCGGTCCGGGTGGACGGGGCGGTGGCCGGTGACGACCTGGTCGTGTCGATCCTGGACGTGAAGACCCGTGACTGGACGTGGACGGCCAACATCCCCGGGTTCGGCCTGCTCAGCGACGACTTCCCTGACCCGCATCTGTGGATCTCGACCGTCCATGACGGCGTGGTGTCGTTGCCGATCGGGATCGATCTGCCCGCCCAGCCGATGATCGGCACGATCGGCGTCGCCCCGGCCGCGCCCGGCCAGTCGCCGCTACTGGTTCCGACGGAGGCCGGCGGCAACATGGACATCGCCCAGGTCGGCGCCGGCACCACATTGCACCTGCCCGCCCGGGTGGACGGTGCCCTGTTCTCGGCGGGGGACGCGCACGCCGTGCAGGGCGACGGCGAGGTGTGCGGCACCGGCGCGGAGACCGCGGCCACGCTCACCGTGCGCTTCGACGTCGCGTCGGCGGCGTCAGCGTCGGCGGCCGGGTCGGAGTCACCGTGGTTCAAGCACACGAGGCGCCGCCCGGAGACGGCGTGGGTGGCCACCACCGGCATTGCGCCCGATCTCTTCCGCGCGGCCCGGGACGCCACCCGGCGCGCGGTCGACCTCGTCTCGCGCTGTGCCGGGTTGGCCCCGATCGACGCCTATCTGCTGCTCAGCCTGACCGGCGAGCTGCGCATTTCCGAGATCGTCGACGCTCCGAACTGGGTGGTGACGATACACGTGCCGGCCGAGTTCGTCCGCCCGAGTTGACGACCGCGCCGGACGACCGACCCGACCACGGCGATCGCGTCGCCGCGCCCGTTCTTGTCGCCACCGCGCACGGCACCCGCTCTAGGACGGGCTTGGCCACCGTTGCCGCGCTGGTCGACGAGGTGCGGCGCACCCGTCCGGGACTCGACGTTCGCAGCGCGTTCGTCGACGTGGCCGAACCGTTCCTGGCCGACGTCGTGGCCGCCGTTGACGGTCCGCTGGTGGTGGTGCCGGTGCTGCTGTCCCGCGGCTACCACGTCCGCGTCGACATCCCGCAGGCGCTGGCCGGCCGCCCGGACGCCACCGCCACCCCCGCCCTGGGGCCCGACCGGGCCGTGTCGCAGGCGTTGGCCGAGCGGCTGGCTGCGGCCCGGGCGCCCGGGGTTCCGGCCGGCGCACGGATCGTCCTGGTGGCCACTGGCTCCTCGGATCCGGACGCGGCCGAAGACCTGGCCGTGGCCGCCGCCGACCTGGCCGCGCTGGTACACACGCCCGTGCAGGCCGCGGTGATGAGCGGGCCGGGAGTTCCCTTCGCCGACGCCATCTCCGGCCACGACGCGGGCACCGTCGAGGTCGTCCCGTATCTGCTGGCGGAAGGCGTCTTCTACGACCGGCTGGTGGCGGAGTCGGGCCTACTCGGCGCGGTCACCGTGGGCTACCCGATCGGTGCCCATCCGGTGCTGGTCGAACTCATCCTGGCCCGTTACGACCTGGCCGTCGCGAATGCGGGCGAACCGAACCCGGGCGGACGGTAGACTCCTCCCGGCACCGGCCAGGTAGCTCAGATGGTACGAGCATCCGCCTGAAAAGCGGAGGGTCGGCGGTTCGATCCCGCCCCTGGCCACCTCACGCGATCGCGAAGTCGCCCCCACGTAGCCGTCCCGGACCAGCCGGCACGGCCCGGGTGACATCGGACGGTCGACGGCTTCAGACCGAACCTTAAAGTGCCCTCACAAGGATGTTAAGGCCCTCTAGGGTCCGCCTGCTCCAGACCACCAAACCGGCTAGCCTTGCCGGCTAACACCGTTAGCGTTACTCTGGGCTAACACCGTTAGCCCACCTAAGACGGAAGGCCCGACCATGAACGAGACCGCCAACCACTACCGCGCCCCCGGCTGGTTCACCCGCAACGTGTTCAACCGCACGGTCGCGCGGCTCACCCGGATGGGCGTGAGCGTGCTCGGCTCCCGGGTGCTGGAAACTCGAGGCCGGCAGAGCGGGCTGCCGCGGCGCACGCCGGTCAACCTGCTCACCGTCGACGGCCACGAGTACCTGGTCTCGCCCCGCGGCAACGGTCAATGGGTGCGCAACGTCCGAGCCGACGGCGGCCGGCTCACCCTCATCCTGGGCCGCCGGCGACAGGCGTACGTGGCGCACGAACTTGCGACAGACGACGTGCGCACCGCGCAGATCCTGCGCGCATACCTCAAGCGCTGGAAGGCCGAGGTGGGCGTCTTCTTCGACGGCACCGGCCCCGACTCCACCGACGCCGAGCTGGCCGCCATCGCACCCAAGCATCCGATCTTCGAGCTCACCGCCGCGTGACTTCGCGCCCCCGACGAGCGCTCCCGCCCGTCGCGCCGCGCCCGGAACCCCCAGCGCGTAGTGACCGGGTGAACCAGATCGTCGCCGCCGCACGCCAGGTCGTCGACACCGAAGGCGCGGACGCCCTGACCATGCGCCGGATCGGCCACGAGCTCGGTATCAAGGCGCCCTCGCTCTACAAACACCTGCCCAGCCGTGATGCCGTTATTGCGCAGCTGATCGACGAGGCCTTGTTCGACAGCGGTGACCTGATGCATGCGGCGGTATCGGCACCCGCGGCCGACGCCGTCGGCGGTCCGGTCACGCCTCTGCTGCGCGCCTACCGAAGCTTCGGTCGCGACCATCCCCACCTCTACCGCCTGGTGACGGCCGGCAACCTGCCCCGCTCCGAGCTCACCCCTGGGCTCGAAGATTGGGCCGGCGAACCGTTCTACCGCGCCACCGGCGAGCCGTACCGCGCCCAAGCGCTGTGGGCGTTCGCGCACGGCACCCTCATCCTCGAGGTCGACGGGCGCTTCCCGCCGGGGTCCGACCTGGACCAGACCTGGCAGGAAGGCGCCCGCGCCTTCGCTCGAGAAAAGGTCTCTTGAGTCGCCGGTGAATTCTCGCGCGCGAGCGCGGCCAGGATCGGAGTCAGCTGCCGGCGCTCGGATGCAGCCAACGCAGCGCCGGGGAAGAGCGACGGGCCGCCGCGTGCCCGCCCCGCTCGACCGGACCAGGCCCGAGCTCTTAGTCGAGTTCGTACAGCTCGTAAGTCAGGGTGGTGCCGTCTCGTACGCCCTTGCCGACGGCCTGGACGTGGTTGAGCCACTGCAGCGCCGGATCGTCGGTCTCGAAGGTGGGGGTGATGTACACCGAGGCCCCGGTCGCCGGCATGTTCTCGGCCCGGCCGCGGTAGGCGACGCTCAGGTGGTGGCCCGTCGGCGTCGCGAGCAGCAGCCGCGCGTCCACGCTGACCGAGCCGTCGGCGTGCACCGTCAGCCAATCGCTGGAACCGCCGGCCTGGCTCGCCCGAACCCGATCGCCGGTGAGTTCGCACGTCCGCGCCTCGCCGATCACGCGGGTGTTCAGCGGCAGGCCGTCGATGCGGGTGTGCTGGGAGATGACGATCGTGAGCGTCGCGAGCGGACGCAGCTGCAGCGTGGGCGGCACTCGTCCGAACCTACTGTCCGTCTACGGAGCCCGCGTGACAAAGCCGGATTCGTAGGCCAGGACCACGGCCTGGACGCGGTCGCGGACCTCGAGCTTGGTGAGGATTCGGGCAACATGCGTCTTCACGGTGGTCTCGGCCACCACGAACTCCCGCGCGATCTCGGCGTTGGAGAGCCCGCGGGCGATGAGGCGCAGCACCTGGAGCTCGCGTTCGGTCAGCGCGGCTACGGCCGCCGGAATGCCGGCTGACCCGGCCGGCGCCAGGGCGGCGGCGAACTGCTCAACCAGGCGACGGGTGATGGACGGCTCGATCAGGGCGTCGCCGCCGGCCGCGGCCCGGACGGCGGCGACCAACCGCGAGGCCGGCGCGTCCTTGAGCAGAAACCCGTAGGCGCCGGCCCGCAGTGCCCGCACGACGTACTCGTTCTGGTCGAACGTGGTCAGCACGACCACCCGCGGCCCGTCGGGCGACTTCGTCAGCTGCTCGGTCGCGGCCAGCCCGTCCAACTTGGGCATCCGAATGTCCATCAGGACCACGTCGGGCCGCAGCCGGCGGGCCTGGGCCACCGCGTCGACACCGTCCTCCGCCTCCCCCACCACCTCAATCCCCGGCTCGGACGCCAGGATCACCCGGAACCCGGCCCGCAGGAGCTGCTGGTCGTCGGCGATGAGCACGCGGATCGGCTCGCTGGGCTCAGGCACGCGCTCATTGTCGCCCCCGCGTCATCCGTGCGGAGTACGGGCCCGGCCCAGATCGTCCCCGGTGAGGACGCCGACTACGCCCGGCCGTTCCTAGGTTCATCACCACACCGGATTGGCCGGTGACCATTCGAGAGGAACATCAGTAATGAACAGCATCCTGCGCGGCGTCCGGCCGCTCGACTACCTGCTCGCCGCCGGCCTCACCGCGCTCGGCGTCGTGCTCATGCTCGCCAACATCAACGGGTCGAACGACGGCACCCGGGTCGACTCCACGTCCTGGGTCATGATCCCGGTCTTCGCGGCGGCCACCGTGCCGATCCTCTGGCGGCGCGCCAACCTCTGGGCCGTGCTCGGCGTCACCGCGGCGGCGCTCGTCGTCCACGACGTCGCGTTCGGGTGGGTCGTGCGCTGCGGGGCCGGCCTGCCGTTGGCGTTCGCGCTGGCCTACGCGGTCGGGCGCTTGATGACCGACCGCAAGCAGTCCTACAGTGCGCTGGCGGCAGTGATCGGCATCCAGTTCCTTGTGCTCTTCCAGGACTCGGCCGCAGGATTGGGCATCATCCCGTTCACCGCGGCGATCTCGGCGGCGTTCTGGGGGGTTGGGCTCTACGTGGCGAAGCGCTCGTCGAGCACGGTTGCCGCCTCGGTGCCCGCTCCCGTCGAGACGTTCGTCTGACCTGCACCACGCAGCGGTGAGGAGGTAGCCATGAGGGCACGGATTATGGCGGGGATCCGTCCGGTCGACGCCGTGGTGGCCGGGACCCTCTGCCTCCTCGCCGCGGTGCTGGCCATTGCGAACATCAAGAGCACCGATGCGGCCACTCGGGTCGACTCGCACTCGTGGCTGCAGCTGCCCGTCTTCGTGGCCGCCATGCTCCCCGTGCTCTGGTGGCGGCGCAACCTGATCGCAGCGGTGCTGGCCTCGGCCGGCCTGCTGCTCGTGCACGTCCTCGCGTTCGGGTATGTGGTCCGCTGCGGAGCCGGACTGCCGCTGGCCTTCCTGCTGGCCTTCCTGTGCGGATTCGCCTACCCCCAGCTGCGCGAGCGGATGACCGCGCTGGGGTTGTCGGTGGTGCTGGCCGCGATCGTGCTGATCTGGGACACCGCGGCCGGACCGTCGATCCTGCCCGTGGTGGCGGTGCTGCAGGCCGGGCTGTACGGGATCGGGCGGGTGGTGGCGCAGCGCGCACGGATGGCCGCCGAGCTGCGCCAACGCAACGAGGAACTGCGGGTGCTGCGCGACGAGCGGGCGGCGCTCGAGGTGAGCGACGACCGGGCCCAGCTCTCGGCCCGGCTGGAGACGCTGCTGGATCAGCGTCTGCGCCAATTGGCGGCGGCGGCCGAGGAGGGGACGGCCGCCGCTGATCCGGCCACGGTGCAGTCACTCCTGGTCAGCCTCGAGCAGGACAGCCGCCGGACGTTGGGCGACATGCGCGAGATCGTCGGCCAGCTGCGCGGCGGCGAGGTGGCCCTGGCCCCCGCGCCGTCGGTGGCCCACCTGGACGCCCTGCTCGCCCGGCACGTGCACGGCGGATCGCGCCTACAGGTCAGCGGTAATCCCCGGGTGCTGCCGGCCAGCGTCGAGCTGTCGGCCTACCGCATCGTCGAGCACCTGGTCACCGCCCTGGCCGACAAGCCGTCGGCGCCGGTAGGCGTGATCATGACGTTCACCGACGACGCGCTCGAGGTTCTTGTCGCCGGATCGGTGCCGAGGGGCTCGGATCTGCGTGGCGCAGTCGGCCGGGCCCGGGAGCGGGCCCTGCTGCACGCCGGCTCCCTCGACCTGACGGTGTCGCGGGGACGGGCGCGAGTGCTGGCGCACCTGCCGGTACTGAGCGACGTCTGACGATGGACCGCGGGCGCGCCCTGGCCGGGCGGTACCAGGGATTGTTGATCGCACTCGCCGCGCTGGCGTTCACCGTGGTCCCGCTTGTGGTGGACGGGGGCGCGCACGGTCCGGCCGAGTCGATCGGCGCGATCTGCACGGTCGCGGGCGCGCTGGGCCTGGCCTGGTGGCGGCGTTACCCGACCGTGGTGGTGGTGGCCGGCCCCGCCCTGCTCGCGGTCTGCGTGTTCACCGGTCCGGACCCGAGCGACTTCGTGCTGCCGGTGCTGATGGCGTACGGCGCTCTGGCCGCCGAGCACTTCAGCGGCCGGGCGGCCTGGGCCGCGGGACTGGGCTGCGCCATCTACATCGCCATGGTCTATACAGTCACGGGCCAATGGGACAGCCCGGGGCTGTTCATCCTCGTCGCCCCGGGATTCCTCGCCGGGACCGCGTTGCGCCTGCGCCGCGAGACCGCCGAGCAGCTGGCCGAGCGCGGGCGCGAACTCGAGGCGGAGCGCGACCTGTTCGCCCAGGTCTCGGTGCGCAACGAGCGGGCGCGGATCGCCAGCGAACTGCACGACATCGTCGGTCACGCGCTCAGCGTCATGGTGGTCCAGGCGGCGGCCGGTCAGCGGTTGGCCCCGAACTCGCCCGAAGCGGCGGTGGAGTCGCTGGCGGTGATCGCCGAGTCCGCCCGCCTCGGCCGGGCCGATCTGCAGCGGCTGATCGACCTGCTCGCTGGTACCGAGGTGGCCACCCCCGACCTGGCGCTCATCGACGAGGTGGTCAATCAGGCGGCGCGCAGTGGGCTTCGGGTGACCTGCCGACTCGAGGGCACGCGCGATGGGCTGCGCTCGGAGGCGGCCCACGCCGCGTTTCGAGTGGTGCAGGAGAGCCTGACGAACGCGCTGCGCCATGCCCCCGGAGCGGAGGTTCGGGTGCTGATCCGCAGCGAGGCCGACGGCCGGGCGGTGAGCGTGCGGGTGGAGAACGACGCGGTTCCGCAGCGCGCGTCCATCCGTTCCAGCACCGGCGCCGGCGTCGCCGCGGAAGCCGGTACCGGGCGTGGCCTGATCGGCCTGCGCGAGCGCGTGCTGGATCTTGGTGGGACGTTCTCGGCCGGCCCGGCCACCAGCGGGGGGTGGACGGTGGAGGCCCAGCTGGCCACCGGACACTGAGAGCAGCACGGGCGGCAACGATCACCGGGAGGGGGAAGCATGGACGCACTCCCCGACCCGCCCGATGAGGTCTCAGCCAACCTGATCGACCAGATCCGCATCGGCGTCGACGGCGTGCGGGCGTGGGAGGCCGGCTACGGTCACGTCGACCCGCACGAGAGCGTCCACGTTTCCGCCAGCCGAACCGCCGACGTCCTGGACGATCTGGTCCATCGGCTGCACGACAATTACCCGTTCTTCCACCCGCGTTACGCCGGCCAGATGTTGAAGCCGCCGCACCCGGTGGCGGTCGCCGCCTACGCCACGGCCATGCAGATCAACCCGAACGCCCACGCCCTCGACGGGGGGCCGGCCACGGCCCGGTTGGAACGCGAGGCGGTGGCGGCCCTGGCCACGATGTTCGGCTTTCCCCAGCACCTCGGCCACCTCACCTCGAGCGGCACGATCGCCAACCTGGAGGCGCTGTTCATCGCCCGATCCCTGCACCCGGGCGCCGGGGTCGCCTTCAGCGCCGAAGCGCACTACACCCACGCGCGGATGTGCCAGGTCCTCGGCATCGACGGCTTCTCGGTGCCGGCCGACGCCCGCGGCCGGATGGACCTGACCGAGCTGGAGAACCTGCTGGCCACCGGCCAGGTCGGCACCGTCGTCGCCACGGCCGGAACCACGGGTCTGGGCGCGGTCGACCAGGTCCACGAGATCGTGCCGCTGGCGCACAGATTCGGCGCCCGGGTGCACGTAGACAGCGCCTACGGCGGCTTTTTCACCCTCCTGGCGGCGCCGCCCGCACCGTCCGTCGCCCCGGAGCCGTGGCTGGCCATCGCCGGCGCGGACTCCGTCGTCATCGACCCGCACAAACATGGACTACAGCCCTACGGTTGCGGCGCCGTGCTCTTCCGGGACCCCAGCGTCGGACGCTTCTACGACCACGACTCGCCCTACACGTACTTCACGTCGGCCGAGCTGCATCTGGGTGAGATCTCGCTGGAGTGCTCCCGGGCCGGTGCGGCTGCGGCCGCGTTCTGGGCCACGCTGCAGGTTTTCCCGCTCGCGGCCAAGACCGGCTTCGGACCGATCCTGGGCGCCTGCCGTCGGGCCGCGCTGCGGTGGGACGACTTGCTGGAGACGTCGGCCGAGCTCGCGGTCTACCAGGCCGCCGAGCTCGACATCGTCACCTACTTCGACCGACGCGCCCGCAGCACCTCGCAGGTCAGCGCGAACAGCGAGCGGGTGCTGCACGCCGGGATGGCCAGTGCGGATCCGGTGTTCGTCTCCACCCTGACCGTGACGTCGGGCGAGTTCGCCCGCCGCCATCCCGGTGTCGAGGTCGACTCCGAGCGCGTCACCATCCTGCGCAGCGTGCTGATGAAACCCGAACACGAGGCGGCTGTGCCCTGGCTGGTGTCCAGGCTCGCCGACCTGATGTCGGCCGGACGAGCCGACTGACGCCTGGCGCCGACGGAGGTCAGTGCGGTGGGCCCTGCGCCGACGGAGCTCAGTGCGGCGCGGGCGTGGCCGCGACTGCCGCTTCGGCCTCGGCCTCGCTGGCCGCGGCCTGGTTGCCGGCCTGGGTGCGCAGCGGCACCTCCTTGAGGAAGAACGACACCACGAAGCCGACGACGATGATCGCCGCGGCACAGAGGAACACCAGGTCCATGGCCTGGGAGAAGCCGACCTCGAACGGGTGCGCGATGGCGTGGTTCAGCCCGTTGAGGAAGCTGGTGTCGTTCAGGTCGATCCCACCGGAACCGGACGGGTTCTTCAGCGAGCTCAGGAACGTGGCGTTGTCGCCCGTCCCGGTCACTGCCGGGTTCTTGACCGCCGCGGTGAAGGCCGCGTCCTTGCCCGCGAACGCATCCGAATAGGCCGCCTTCACCTTCGTGCCCACACTGGAGAACAGGATCGACAGGAACACCGCGGTGCCCATGGTGCCGCCGACCTGACGGAAGAACGTCGCCGAGGACGTGGCCACCCCGATGTCGGAGGCGGGCACCGCGTTCTGCATGGCCAGCACCACCGTCTGCATGCACAGGCCCAGACCGGCGCCGAACACCAACATGAAGACGTCGACCACGGCCAGGTGGGAATCGGCGCCGACCCGGTTGAGCAGCACCAGACCGACGACCATCATCCCCGTGCCGATGATCGGCATGATCTTGTACTTGCCGGTGCGGGACGTGAACTGCCCCGCGCCCAGCGAGGCGCTCATGATCCCGATCACCAGCGGCAGCATCAGCAGACCCGACTCGGTGGGTGAGGCGCCCTTCACCAGCTGGAAGTACAGCGGGATCGTGACGATGCCGCCGAACATGCCGATACCGAGGATGAACGACATCAGGCTGGCCACCGTGAACGTTCCGCTGTTGAACAGCCGGAACGGGATCAGCGCCGCCCTACCCATCCGGCGTTCCACCAGGCAGAAGGCGGCGAACCCGAGGACGCCGACGACGTAGCAGGCCAGGGCGGCGGGCGAACCCCAGCCCCAGTCGCGCCCCTTCTCGGCCACGATCAGCAGCGGGACCAGGAACACGACCAACGCCAGAGCACCGAACCAGTCGATGACGACGTTGGTGACGTGCCGCGCCGGCAGGTGCAGCACCCGGGAGACGACGACCAGGGCGGCGATGCCCAGCGGCACGTTGATCCAGAAGATCCAGCGCCAGCCCGACAACCCGAGGATCGAGCGTTGCCCGGCCAGGAAGCCACCGACGACCGGGCCCAGCACCGAGGACGTGGCGAACACGGCCATGAAGTAGCCCTGGTACTTGGCCCGTTCCCGCGGCGGGATGATGTCGGCGACGATGGCCAGCGCCAGCGAGAACAAGCCGCCGGCACCGAGCCCCTGGAAGGCACGGAACGCGGCCAGCATGTACATGGACTGCGCCAAACCGCACAGGGCCGAACCGATGACGAACAACGTGATGGCCAGCATGAAGAACTGCTTGCGGCCGTAAATGTCGGAGAGCTTGCCGTAGAGCGGCGTGGCGATCGTCGACGTGATCAGGAAGGCGGTCGTCACCCACGCCTGGGCCGACAGGCCGTTCAGGTCGTCGCCGATCGTGCGGATTGCGGTGGAGACCACGGTCTGGTCCAGCGCGGCCAGGAACATGCCCATGAGCAAGGCGGACAGGATCGTCATGATCTGCCGATGCGAGTACCCCCCGTCCGGAATCGCATTACCGGAGGCATTCGCCGGGGCGGCTTTTGCCGAGGATGGAACGGTGGTCATGCGGTGGCCTCTCGGGTTTCGGAGCGAGCAGAGATGAGCGCGGCCAGCCAGGTTTCCCGGTACCGCGCGAAGTCGTCGTTGAAGCGGGCCAGCAGGGCGGCGAAACGGCGCTGATCGTCCTCGGACCACTCGGCGAGCAGTTCGCCGAAGTGAGCGTCGCGCGAAGCGGTCAGCCGTTCCTTGTAAGCCACCCCGGCCGCCGTGGCGTGCAGCAGGCTGGCCCGGCCGTCCTGGGCGTCCGCGCGCCGTTCGAGCAGGCCACGGGCGACCAGGGTGGCCACCTGCCGGCTGACGGTGGAGGGGTCGGCCCGCGTGTTCTCGGCCAGCTCGCTGGCGCGCATCGGACCGTGGCGGAGCACCTCGAACAGCAGGTGGTTGAGCAGCCCGTCGCCCTCTCCGGCCGCCGCGCTGTGCAGGCTGGCCCGGAACCGGTTGATCACCTGGGCCAACTCGACCAGCTGGGCTGCGATCTCAGCTGCGGGTGTGTCGGCCCGGCTCTCGGTCAGGTCGGTAGACATAGATGCACCGTACAACTAGTTGCATGCGCCATGCAATCAAGGGGCCGGTGTGCACCCGGCCGCTACGATCCGGCTGTGCCACGGACGGCGGGATCGGCAGCTGGTGGACGGCGCACCGCGGCGGTGGTGCTGGCCGGCGGTACGGGGGCCCGGATGGTCGGCGCCGGTTCGGGCCCGACCGTGCCGAAGCAGCTGCTCACCATCGCCGGAACGACGGTCCTCGAGCACAGCGTGCGCGCGTTCGAGGTCGCGCCCGGCATCGACGCCGTGTTCGTCCTGATGGCCGGAGACTTCGTCGCCGTGGCGCAGGGGATCGTCGACCGGGCCGGGTTCCGACGAGTTCGCCCGGTCCGGGCCGGCGGTCGCACCCGCAGCGACTCCACCCGCATCGCGCTGGACCTGCTCGGCGACGACTTCGACGTGGTCCTGTTTCACGACGCCGCGCGGCCGCTGGTCGAGGCGGCCACGATCGCCGCCTGCCTGAGTGCCCTCGAACACGCCGAGGCCGTCACCGTCGCGGTCGAACTGAGCGACACCGTCGTCGTCACCGACGCGATCGTGGTCACCGACGCCGTCGTGGTCACCGACGCCGCCCGGATCACGGCCATTCCGGCGCGCGATCGGATGCGCCGGCTACAGACCCCGCAGGGTTTTCGCGTGCCGATCATTCGTCGCGCCCACGCCCTGGCCGCCGCGGACGCCGGTTTCACCGCGACGGACGACTGCGGCATCGTGCTGCGCTACCTGCCCGACGTGGCGATCCGCGTGGTGACCGGCACGGAACGCAACTTGAAGATCACCCACCCGGTGGACCTCGTGATCGCTGAGGCGCTCTACGCGACGGGCCCGGCGCCGAGCGAGTGATCATCAGGCCTGCACCGCCCGAGGTAGCTTGGTCAAGGTGCCCGCCAAACCCGCGCCCGCGAGACCGAGCAAGCCCACCCCGGCCGAACGACGTACCGCCCGCCGCGCGGCCGAGGCGGCCGCGGCGGCAGCGGCCGCCCGGCGGCAGCGCCGGGACCGGCTGATCCGCGTCTTCGCCCCGATCACCGTCGTTCTGGTCGTCGTCGTGGCGCTGGTCGTGGTCAAGCTGGTCACCGGCGGGAGCAAACCCAAATCCGGCGCGCAGAGCGTGACCGCCGCGGCTGCGGTGATCCAGCAGGTCACCCACGTCCCCGCGGCCGCACTGGACACGGTCGGGATCGGGTCGGTGACGACCGCGCCGAAGGCCATCTCCGGAGCAGCTCTGACCCAGGGCGGTAAGCCCCTGGTGCTGTACATCGGGGCTGAGTACTGCCCGTTCTGTGCCACCGAACGGTGGGGCGTCGTGGTCGCCCTGTCCAGGTTCGGCACGTTCGCCAACCTGGGCCAGACCGCGTCGTCGCCGAGCGACGAGCACCCGAACACGGCCACGCTCACCTTCCACGGCGCCACGTACGCCAGCTCTCGCATCGCGTTCACCGGGAAAGAGACCGAGAGCAATCAGGTCCAGGGCAAGGCCTACGCCAAGCTCGACACCCTCACCGCGGCCGAAACGGCCCTGGCCAAGAAGTACGGCGGCGGCGGGATCCCGTTCGTCGACATCGCCGGCAAGTACACGATCAGTGGCGCGTCGTTCTCCCCGGACGTGCTGCAGGGCAAGACCCACGCGCAGATCGCGGCGGCCCTGTCCGATCCGACGTCACCCATCGCGCAGGGTGTGGACGGGACGGCCAACCTCGTCACCGCAGCGATCTGCCAGAGCACGGCGCAGCAGCCGGCCGCCGTGTGTCAGGCCACCGGCGTGTTGAAGGCGACGGCCAAACTCACCGGCGGCTGACCCGGGCCGCGAGCCGGTCGCAAGCGAGCCAACCGCGTCCTCGACGCCGTCGGTGCGGCCCCGGTGCCTACCGCAACGGCCCCGCAGTACCGCGCGCCGATGCTGGCCACGTGGGCGGTCATGGCACACTGACGCTTCGTGGAAGCCAGCGAAGTGCGCAAGCTGGCCGAGCTGGAGGATCGGCACTGGTGGTACACCGAGCGCCGGCACTTGCTACAGCGGGCCTTACGGCGGGTTCCTCCTGGCCTGGCACTGGACGTCGGTGCGGCGGGCGGTGGCAATACTCGCGTCCTGCGCCAGCTCGGCTGGCGGGCGTGCGCCCTGGAATACGGGGTCGATGGGGCGCAGCTCGCCGCCGAGCGCGGGCTGTCGGTGGTCCGGGGTGACGCCACGGCGCTGCCCATCCAGTCGAGCTCGGTCGATCTCGTCGTGGCTTTCGACGTGCTCGAACACATCGTCGACGACGGTGCGGCGGCGGCGGAGATCTACCGTGGGCTGCGCCCGGGTGCGACCTTCCTCGTGGCGGTGCCGTGCGATCCGAAGCTGTGGTCGGCTCATGACGACGCCGTCGACCATGTCCGTCGCTACACCCGCACCACACTCACCGAGCTGCTCACCGGTTCCGGCTTCGCGATCGAGTCGATGACGTCGTGGAACGTGCTGCTACGCCCGATCGTGGCGTTACGCCGCAAGAGTGCGTCAGGCAGCGACCTGGAAGAGTTACCGCGCCCCGTGAATACGGGCTTGCGGGCGATCATCACCCTCGAGCGCTACCTGCCCGTTGAACGGCTTCCGGGTGTCACCTTGCTCGCGACCGCGCGCCGCCCGGCCTGACGGCGGGGTACGTGCAGTGATAGGGGTTGGGGCCTCGTCCGCTGCGCCGGAATCGACGTCCGCCGTGGCCGAGTCGAAGGCGATGAAGTAGGTCGGTCTTCCCTGCATCATCAGATAGGTGCGCCCGACGTACTCACCGAGCATGCCGAGGCACAGCAGTTGCACCGCGCCGAACCCGGCCACCGCGGTGACGATCGACGTCCAGCCCGGGGTGGTTTCGCCGCTGATGTTGGCTACCACCGCGAAGCAGAGCAGGCCGGCGGCGATGACACTGCCGACCAGGCCGAACCAGGTGGCCAGACGCAACGGGACGATCGAGAACGCGGTCAGGCTGTCGAGGGACAGGCGCACCATCTTGGCCAGGGAGTACTTGGAGGAACCGGCGGCACGCGCCTCGCGCCGGTAGGAAACGGTCTCGGACCGGAACCCGAGAGCCGGCACCACCAGCCGCAAGACCCGATGCTGCTCGGGCAGGCTGTTGACGGCCGCGACCGTCGCCCGCGACATGAGCCTGAAGTCGCCGGCCGAACCGGGGGCCTGGCCGTCGCCCACCCGCCGGATGAGCTTGTAGAAGGCGTTGGCCGAGTGGCGTTTGAAGACGGAGTCGCTCGAGCGATCCGCCCGTACGCCGTACACGACGTCGACGGAATGCTCGATCGCCGTGCTGAGCATCTCCGCGATCGTCTCGGGCGGATCCTGCAGGTCGGCGTCGATGGTCACGACCCAGTCGCCGTGCGCGGACGCCAGCCCGGCCGAAATCGCCGCTTGGTGCCCGGCGTTGGCGCGTAATCGCACGATCCGTAGCTCGGGCCACTCCTGCCGGAATCGCTGCAGCAGAACCGGGGTCGAGTCCTTGCTGCCGTCGTCGACCGCCACCACTTCGTACGTGGTGCCGAGTGGGTCCAGAACGCCGCGGAGCCGCTGCACGAACAGGGGGAGCACGTCCGCCTCGTCGTACATAGGTACCACCACGGAAAGGACGGGTTCGGCCACGCGGCCAGGATAATCGCAGCACCGACCCAAGCGGGGACGACGCTCAGGCGCCCGCGTTGTTTCCACAGGCGGCAGGTACCCGAGACGTCACGGCCGCGGCGGAGGATTCGCGTCGTGGCTCGGGCACAGGGCCGGCGCCTCGGCCGGGGGCGTTGCGAAGATCCAACGGCTGAACAGGACGAACCGGATGACGGTGGCGACGGCCGTGGCCGCGATCAGGACGCCGATCTCGAGCAGCCGACCAGCGGTTGGGTCATCCGCGTGTAACAGCGACAACGCTGCGCTGGTCAGCGCCGCGCCGAGGGCGAATACGGCCAGGCCTTGGGCATGCTCGCGCGGGCCGGTCCGTCCCCGGAGCCCGAACGTGAGACGTTTGTTCAGAATGGTGTTGGCGACGGCGGACACCAGCAGCGCGACCAGGTTGGCGACCTGGGCGCCCAGACTCCCCCGTACCAGCACGAACACGGCCAGGTAGAGAAGGGTGCTGGTGACGCCGACGCCGGCGAAGCGAACCGCTCGACCACGAAGTTGGGGAGCGTTGACCACAGACCCAGTCTCCCATCCCGCGGTACGACCAGGTCGAAGTTGCGCCGGCACCTGCACCGTGCGCCCACTCGGGCTCACCGGAGCTTTGGCCTAGCCTCCTAGGAATCGACCTCCACCCACTTCGGGAGACGCACAGCACATGGCATCGGCTTCGACGGTCATTCGCGGGAGTTCGTCGTTCGCCACGCCGCGACGGACGGGCCCGGGCGCGGTTTCCGCGATCGTCGCCGGGGTCGTGGTGGTGGCGTGGCTGCTCGTGCTGTGGCTGACCGGCTCCCCGGTCGGGGATGTCGCGCGCTGGTTCGCCGCGGTGCTGGTGGGGGTCCTGGCGCCAGGTTTCGTCGTGGTCCGCCTGAGCCGCCGCGAGGTGGCGCCGCTGATCGAAGACCTGAGCTGGGCCGCGGCGGCGGGATGCATCGTGGCCCTGCTCGGCTGGTTCTTCGACCGCATCCTGCCGGTGTCACCCGGACCGTTCGTAATCGGACCGCTCGTCGTCCTGCTCGGGTTGGCGTTTCCGCGGGCGCGGCGGCGGGTGTTGGTCAGACCTGCGCCGGGCTGGGGCGCCGGGCCGTCCCTGGCGCTGGCGGGCGTCGTCCTGGTTTCCATCGCTTGGATGATGGCGACCGGCCTGCTGGCCTACCGGGTGGACCCCGGTGTGCACGGGACTTCGTACTACCCCGACATCATGTATCAGCTCGACCTGGTGGGCGAGCTGCGTCACGCACTGGTCCCGACGTACCCGCCGGTCGCCGGCACCTCGCTGTCGTACCACTGGTTCCTGTACGCGATCACCAGCCACCTGCTCACCCACACCGGGGTGGGTGTCTTCGACAGCACGCTGCGCCTCGGCCCGGCAACGCTGGTGCCGGCCATCTTGATGCTCACCGCCGTCGTCGCTCGCCGGGTGTCCGGCCAGGTGTGGGCCGGACCGGTCGCCGCCGCTCTGCTGGGCGTGGTGAGCATCTCCGAGGCGAGCCGCTGGTCGACCGAGGACGGCTCGCTCGGCACCCTGCCCCGGATCTGGCGAGCCAGCCCGCCGCAGACGATGGGGTGGCTGGCCAGCATGGCTGCCGCGGGCGCCCTGTTCGCGTTCCTGCGCCGCTCGCCCGCAGACCGGGCGGTACCGGTCGCGCTGCTGATCCCGTTCCTGATCCTCACGGCCGGCTCGAAGTCCTCCGAGCTGCCC
Organism: uncultured Jatrophihabitantaceae bacterium; assembly: GCA_964252015.1. Lineage (GTDB taxonomy): Bacteria > Actinomycetota > Actinomycetes > Mycobacteriales > Jatrophihabitantaceae > CAXSBR01. The sequence goes on from CAXULW010000005.1 coordinate 117,240, forward strand.
GTGCTGATCGCCGGGGTGGCGCTGGCTGCGGTGGTGCAGGCTCTGCGCCGCGACTGGCTGCCGCTGCGCCGGTGCCTGGTGGCCTTCGTGCTGATGCTGGGCGTGTTCGAGTTGGCCAGCGTCACCATCTACGGTTCTAGTTCCTACGGGGTGAAAGAGCAGCTGTTGGGGGTGGCCCGAGCCCGGGTGAACGCCATGTTCCCCCATGTGGAGACCCGGACCTCGGCGAGCTCCCTGCTCGGCGTCCACGTGCCGCTGTTGGCGCTGGGTACGGTCAGCGCGCTGTTCCTGCTGCCGCTGCTGCCGCGCTTGCTCGGGTTGTTCTTCCAGGTGCGCTACCGGCCCGAGGATTCCGTCGGCTGGGTGTGTCTGGGCACCGCCGCCGCCGGCCTGGGGCTGCCCTTCGTTCTCCGGCACCCGGCCGGGAGCGAGGTGTACTTCATGCTGTCCGCTTACCCCATCGCGGTGGTGGGCGCCGCCAGTGGTCTGGTGCTGGCCATGGATCGTGTGCGCCAGTGGTTGCCGTCGGTCGCGCTCGCCCGCCGATTCGGCTGGTGGCTGGCGGCGTTGCTGGCCGTCGGTGCCGTGAGCGCGGCGATCGTCGCCAACGTCCAACCCCACTTCGACCCCGGGACGAGGGCGGCGCGTGCGGCGGTCGCGCCGTCAGAGGTCCGGCTGGCCTGGATGTGGTGGACGCCCACGCTGACCCTGCTTGCCATCCTCGGGTTGCTGACGCTGATCGCCGTCCCGGTGATCCGGCGGAGCTGGCCGGGGCGGAGCCCGTCCACCGAGAGTAGCCACGCCGGCAATGACCGTCCGGGGGAACGGATTAACCGCGCGCCGGCCCGGCGGGCACCGTTCGTGTGGCTCAGCGCCATGAGCCTCCTCCTCGGTACCGGCGTGTTCGCCACGACGCTGTACTTCCGTGGCACGGACACGCCCGTCGCGGGCAGCGTCGCGGCCGTCCATCCGCCGGTGCGGCCCGGCGCCACGCCAACGCTGCTGCCGACATTGCGCGACGCGTTCACGGCCGGACGTTATGTGGACGAGCACGCGAAGGCCGATGACGTGGTCGTAACCAACATGTACTGCCGCTACACGCGGGTCGCCCGAGTCCACCGCGGGGCCGCCTGCGACGCCCGCAACTTCGCCGCCTCGGCTCTGACGCAGCGCCGTACGTTGGTTGGCGGCTGGGCGTACGCCGACCGCATCGTCGCGTCTGCTTGGACGCTGAAGACGGCCTATAGAAACGCGCCGTTCTGGAACCAGAAGCTGCTCAGCCAGCAGTACGACGCCTTCGCCCACCCCACGTCAGCGCTGCTGGAACAGCTCTATCGAACCCACCACGTGCGCTGGATCTTTGTCGATCTGCGCGACGCTCCGGTGAACGTCACCGCCCTCGACCAGCTGGCGCAGCGACGCTTTGTGGGCCCGACCACCGGTGTGTGGCAGTTGAAACCGCCCGTGTCACCTTCAGGAAACTAGGTTGCATCGCCGCGCAGCGTGAGCAATCGCTCCATCCGTGTCGCCAGCGAGTTGGGCAAGACACCCGCCGAGGGCCATGTTATTTTTTTCGCGGCGGGGGCCGACCTCCTGGAGTGCTGCATATGTCACACGGCCGTTCTGCCCACCTGATCCCACGCGCTAGCGCTGCGTTGCTCACACTTTCGTGTCTGGCCACCGTGCTACTGGTGCCCACCTCGGCGAGTGCCAGCGCCTATCCGGCGCCCCCGACCGGGGTGCGCGTGAGTGCGGCGACGTCCACGTCGTTGACCGTCAGCGCAAATGCGTCAAAGAACGCGCAGGGCTATCGGCTGTTCGTCTCGACGAACCGAACCGATCTGTACTACTCCAACCTGGTCGCCGGCGTGACTACCTCGGCCCGCCGAAGCGCCACGTCCGCCACACCCAAAGTCACCGTGTCCGGCCTGACTTACACGGCCAGCTCGTACTACTACCGGCTCGAGGCCGTCAACGGGAGCTCGTACTCCTTCAACGCGACGATCGGTGAGGTGGGGCTGCGGCCCGCCGTGCCCGCCGGCCTCGCCGTGCACAGCTCCACGGGTGGCACCTATCTCACGTGGAACAGCGGCGCCACGACCGGCTTCAGTGTTGCGATGGCCACCAATTCGGCCATGACCGCTAATCGCCGCGACTTCTCGCTCAGCGGTCCCGTGCACCAGTTCACCCCCTATGGGCTCTCCAAGGGAGTGAAGTACTACTTCAGGGTGCGCGCGATGACCAGGTACACGCCGTCGGCGTATTCCGGCCTCGTCAGTGTGACCACGAAATCAACCGAGCAGAACGTCTCGGTCATGTCGTACAACATCGCCACCCTGAACAATGACGGAATCAGGGAACCCGGCGGGGTCATCGCGCCGTGGGCGCAGCGCCGGGCGCCTGCCGCCGCGCTGATCAAGAAATGGCATCCGGACGTGCTGGCCGTGCAGGAAGGCTATGCGCTCATACCCGGTTACTACTACAAGCGCCAGGTCGACTCGTTGAATGACCAGCTGCGCGCCACCGGGGTGACATACACGGTCGCAAAAACCGAGAACTACATCTACGGCCAGCCTGGTTACGTACGGACCGGTGATTACGTCCTCTACAACCCCGCGGTCTACGCGCCCTACGGCGCCGGCGGGCACTGGGCCCTCGGCGGCGGCGAGTACGCAGCGTTCCAGGAACTCAAGAACATCCGCAGTGGCGCCAAATTCCTTTTCGTTTCCGCCCACCTGACTCCAGGTGCGTCGGCAAGCGCCAACACCGCTCGGCAATCGGAGACCAGAAGCCTGATGAGCCAGGCCAGCGCCAAGGCCGGCGCCGCGAAAGTGCCAGTGGTGTACGCGGGCGACTTCAATTCGGATCAGACCCTGACCAGCGCGGACACCCCCAGCCTGGTCATGGCCGGGGGCAGGGTCACCGACGCAAAGTCGGTGGCCCAGGCCTACTCGAACAGTCAGTACGACACGTACAACAACTACATGCGCACCCCACCGGCTTACGATTTGGCCATCGACAAGATCTTCACTTCGGTCGGTGTGGCGGCGTACTCATGGCGAGTGATCCTGAACCTGTCCGGTGGCAAGTACGTCGGCACGATCCCGTCGGATCACAACCCGATTTACTCGATGGTCGTGTTCTCGCACTGACCGCAAACCGTGACGCGGTCAGGACGTGCGGACGATGGTCGCACCGGCCAGGGTGGGGATCCGCAGGTCGGGGCCCCAGATGGCCGGGGTGGCGAACCGGCTCACCGGACCGACCGTGACCTGCGACTTCACCACGCCGGTATTCGGATCGAGTGCGTAGAGCACCCCGGCGTGCGTGTCGAGCGACCACACCCGCCCGCCGCCGATCACCGGGGAACCGGTGATCGAGCTGCTTGCGTGCCACAGAATGTGCATCGTCCCGGCGGAGTCGATGCGTACCGCTCGCAAACCATCGCTGCACGGCACGTACACAACACTCCCGGCCACCGCCGTGCCGCCGAACGACTTGCACACCGTCGCCTTGCTGACCTGCCCACCGATGTGACCCAGCGATGACCGGCGCAGCACGTACGCGGTGCCCGACTTGCCGTCGGCGTAGATCCACGGTCCGACGATGGTCGGTGCCTGGGACCCGAGGTCCAAATCGCTTTCGTTGTCCGTCGGCCACGTGGACGGGGAGTAGTAGTCGGTCAGACGCAATGAGGTGGATAGGTTCAGGATGGAATCACTGAAGTCGTACCGGTCGCCCTGACCGGACTCGCCGTTTCCGACGGCCACGAAGATGTGACCGTAGTAGTCACCGACGGGGCCCGGCGGGGTCCAGATACCGGCTTCCCGGGTGGTCGGGACCGTGTACGAAATGGGATTCCCGGTGCCCTTGTCGGAGTACCCGACGACCCGGCCCTTGTACGCGCCACAGTCGCCGGCGAGACCGCCGAACGGCACGAAGACGCGGTAGGCGTCGACCAGCAGGGCCCCGCGCTCCTGCATGGCCGCCGGGTCGACGCCGGGCAGGTCCAGGCTGCGATGCAGGCGGACCGTGCCGGTTCCGATGTACAGACCGTAGAGCTGGTGCGTGGGCGGTGAGCCGCTGAACTCCGGCGCCACGTAGACGAACTGCGTGGTGGACGAATACGCCGGCGTTCCGGTGATGCCGAGCGGGTCGATGTTTCCACACGGGCGCTGGCTCGCCGGGGACGGCGGGCCCAGGTGAGTTTTCCACCGCAGGCGGTAGGCGGCATCGAAGGCGTAGACCGTGTTGTTTTCGGTGGCCAGGATCGTCCAGCCACGAATAACAATGGGCGAGGCGTAAACCGCGCCGTCCAGAGCGAGCTTCTTGACCACCTGCGGCGTGCCGCTGGCCGCCGGCATGGTGAGGGATTCACCGTGGCGATAATTCGTGCCGTGGTAGGTGGGCCAGTCGGCATAGGACGCCGCCGCGGCCGCGGCCGCGGAGCTGTGCGCCGCGACCTCGGCGCGGGAGGGCAGCCAACCCGCGGCGCTCGTTCCCGCCAAGGCCAACACGACGACTGCTGCGGCAAGACTGTGAGTACGCACACACTTAGTGTGGCACCGTGCACTGCTTCGGCGGCAGAAGTCCCGGCGGTACCAGGTGAAGGGACCAATCGGTGCGCTGGTGAACGGTGAAGCCGCGTGGCCAGTGGGTTGAGCCACCGTTCGAATGTGGCGTGATTTAATTTCGCGGTGCCCCTCAAGAAGACCGTCAATGACACCCTTACCCGCCTCACCGGCTATCAGCTGACCCGAGCGCAGGCAGCCAGTGGCCGGTCCACGCGGCCGGTTGCCGCGTTCAGTACGAAATCGAGGGATCTGGCCGCGACGGCGGCGGCTCTGGCGGACGCCGCCCGCGAGTTGAACGCCGCACTCGAGGTGGCTCGGCCCGGCAAAGCCACGGCCACCCCCGCCGCGGCGACCAAGGCGAAGCCCAAGGCGGAATCGTTCCCGCGCGACTACGACGAAGACTTCTGCGAGATCATCCGCGCGGTTCGGCCGTATTCGATGACCGGTAACGACAAGCTGCATGCGCTGATCTCGGCCACCAAGTACGTCTCCCGCTATGGCATTCCGGGCGACATAGTCGAGTTCGGAGTCTGGCGGGGTGGGGGAATGAAGGCGGTAGCCCTGACCCTGGAGGCGGTCGACGACTTCACGCGCGACCTGTACCTGTACGACACCTTTGCGGGCATGACCGAACCGACCGACAAGGACGTGCGTTACGACGGCGCCCCGGCCGCTGATCTGCTCGAGACCAGCGGTAAGAACACCGCCGTCTGGGCCGTGGCCTCGCTCGAAGACGTGCAGGATCGGTTCGCAAAGGGCAGGTATCCCCAGGACAAGATCCACTTCATCAAGGGACCGGTCGAGGAGACCATCCCCGATCAGCTGCCCGAGCAGATTTCAATCCTGCGCCTGGACACCGACTGGTACGAGTCCACCGACCACGAGTTCAAGCACGCCTATGACCGCTTGGTGTCCGGCGGGGTGCTCATGATCGACGACTACGGATGGTGGCAGGGCTCGCGTACCGCCACCGACGAGTTCCTGGAACGCACCGGAGAGAAACTGCTGCTGCTGAGGATGGCGTCGGGTCGGGTCGCGATCAAACCCTGAGCGCGCGACGTTCAGGCCGGGTTGACCAGGTCCTCGAGGCCGATCGCGGCATAGAACTGGGCCACCGCATTTCGGTTGTAGGCCAGGTAGTCGAACGGCGCACTGGGCACCTTGCCCTTGATCGATTCCTCCATGCCCTGCGCCAGCGCCTCGACCGAACGCGGCACGATCAGTCCCTGCCCCGCGGGCATGACGCCGTGCACCGAGTCGAACGCGGTGGTGACGACCGGGACGCCGAGGACGAGCGCTTCGAGTAGGACCATCGGTTGCCCCTCGTAGTCGCTGGAGAGCACGAAGCAGTCGGAACCGGCGATGACACCGTAGGGGTTGGCCTGCTGGCCGGCGAATTCGACCGCAGCGTCCAGGCCCAGCTCGCCGACCAGCGTGCGCAGCGTCACCCGCAGGGGACCTGAGCCGAGCACCAGGAGACGCGTGTCCGGGTGCCGTTGATGGACCTGGTCGAACGCCCGGATGAGCCGTTCGTGGTTCTTTTCCGGCGACAACCGCCCGGCGGTCACGAACGTGTGCGTACCCGACTGCGCGGGCGGCAGGAATCGAGCAATCGTGGACCGTCGCAACCCCTCGTCGATGATCTCGTTGAGGGTGAACTGCTCCAGCAAAGTGCTGAACACCGTCGGCAAACTCAACGGCTCGGTCGGAGGGCCGGGCGGCCGGGCGCCGATCACGTCCGGCTCCGGCTTGAACCGGCGCCCGTCGCGGGCGGTGATCCCGAACGCAAGGTGGCGGATGCGCCGGTGGTTGATGGCGTTCTCGGCAAAGGTGAACTTGGCTGCGTCGGCAAACTCACCCAGCTTGGTCCGGTTGACCTCGGCCAGAGCGGAGGAAACGGATACCAGCCGGTCGATGTACTTGTACAGGGCAAAGTTGACGTACAGGTTGTCGTGATGCGGGGTGCGCCCGTTCACGGTGCGATCGGCGTCCGAGCGCAGGTCGTTGTGCAGCCAGGTCGAGTGCGTCTTGGCTGGACCCTGGAGCAGGATGCGGGTCCAGAGCGGGGAATACCCGCTGAAATCGACGATGTGGTCGAAGTGGGTGTTGCCGAAGCAGCGGTTCCACTCGTCGACGAGAACCTGGTCGTGCAGGAGACGGTCCACGTTGGATGGGTTCGCGCCGCCGATCTTGCCGTTGGCGATGACCCGCCGCACGGCGAACTTGTGGCCGTTCATACCGCCCGTGCGCGGGAAGTGGCGGACCTTGTGGTTGATCAGCCCGATGAGCCGGGCCCGCTCGCGCTGGGTGGAGTGTTGGTAGAACACGGACACGTCGACGCGACTGTGGTCGATGTTGTCCAGGATGTTCAACGCCGAGGTGGTGATCCCGTTGGGCAACATGCCGCCCAGATAGATCAGTACCGAAGGCCGTCCGTCGGAAAAGTCGGATCGGACGTCATATCCCTCCTCCTGCCCCCGGAAGATGATGTCGATGATGCGTTCGGTCGCGCCGCCGTCCTCGCGTGAGGTGTAACGCTTCTGGGCCGCGGCGTAGTTGTCAGCGAATGCCACCGCCGGGTCGAGCGGGCTGCCGGTGTGCAGTGCGTTGAGCCGCTCGGCCAGCTCACTGACGCTCGGGCAGATCGGACCCGGCCACTGCTCGAGGGGCAGGTACAGACCGCGGACGTCCTCGTAGGTGTCCAGGTCCGGGGTGAAGAACAGCACGGGTCGTCCGGTGGCCAGGAAGTCGATGAAGATGGACGAGTAGTCGGTGAGCAGTACGTCGGTGGCAGCCAGAACGTCGTTGGTGGGCATCTCGTTCGGGATGAGGATGTCGCGCAGGTCGGGGTCGGCGGCGGCGAACTTGTACACCCGCTGATGGACCTTGAGCAGGACGCGGTACCGGGTGGTATCGATCTTCTCGTTGAGGGCCGCGACCTGGTGCCGGAGCTGGCGGATGTTGTTCGTCGGGGCGTAGAAGGAACCCTTCCACGTGGGCGCGAACAGGACGATCTGTTGGGCCTCGTCCAGGTCTATGCCGTGCGCTGCGATCGCCGCGCGCAACCGGTCCCGGTCCGCAGCGGTGACGAATTGCCGGTCGACCCGAGGCGTTCCTTCACAGATTATCTTCCCGCGAAAAATGTTCTTCATCCGATATGCCTGCAAATACATATCAACCGTCGCCTCGTTACCGGCGATCAGATAGTCGGCGAACGCGAAATTCCTGATCACGTTTCGAGTGGCCGCGATACCGCCGGGAATGTCGTAGCCCATCGCCTTCAGCGGCGTGCCGTGCCAGGTGTTGATATACACCTGGCCACTGCGTTTACCGACCTGCGGCGGAAAGGTCGCATTGTTGACGATGTACTTGGCCGTTGCCACCGCCGTGTAATAAGCCGTGGTCTCGTGCTGCACGAACGACACCCGTGGATCGGCCTCGAACTCGGCATGGATCGCGGTGCCCTCAACCGGACCGTCGAGCACCCAGACGTGTCGCAACCCGGCCATGTCGGGGCTGGCCAGCAGCGCCCGGAACAATGCCTCAGGATTGTCCAGGACGCCATTGCCCGAAAACGACTCGTAGACAACCATGGCATCGTCGACCTTGGCGTGCCGGGCCCAGGCCAACCGCTCGCTGCGAGCGGCTCTACGGGCCCGGCGGAGGCTGTTGCGGATCTGCGTCGAGGAAGGAGGTCGCATTTTCCCATCAATATTCGGCAGTCAGGGCGCGGTACTGGCCGTCGGCCCCCACCGGGCGCCGATCCTGTGCCGAAGTGTACGAGACCACGGCTGCGGCACCGGCCCATGTCCGAGCGCTCCAGCCCGAGGTGGGTATCGTGACCCGCCAACCCGCCAATCCGCTGAGGAGGCGACATGTCCGCGATCCAGGCCGTGATCCTGGCCGCCGGTATGGGCACCCGCCTGGGGCGCCCGTTTCCGAAACCGCTCACTCCCCTGGCCGAGGGGCGCACGATCCTGGCGCAACAGGTCGACAACATCCACGCCGCCTTCGGAGCGGACGCGCGGGTCACCATCGTGGTCGGGTTCAAACTGGATCTGATCATGGAGGCCGAGCCCGACGCCTCGTTCGTCTACAACCAGAATTACGACCAGACCAATACCAACCGCAGCCTGCTCAAGGCGCTGAAACTGTCAGCTCCGGGCGGTGTGGTGTGGATGAATGGCGACGTTGTATTCGACCCGGCGGTGCTCGAGCGGTTGCAACCGCACATCGACGCCGACCGATCGGTTATTGCGGTTAACACCGCCACCGTGGCCGAGGAGGAAGTCAAGTACACGGTGGACGAGCGCGGTTTCGTGAACGCGCTTTCCAAGCACGTCGTGGACGCACTCGGTGAGTCGGTCGGTATCAACTTCGTCGCCGCCCGCGACAAGGCAGCCCTGATCGCGCGCCTGGTCGATTGCGCCGAACAGGACTATTTCGAGCGCGGCATCGAGCTGGCCATCGCCAACGACGGAATCGAGGTCACGCCGATCGACATCTCCGACCTGTTCGCGATAGAGGTCGATTTCGAGGAAGATCTGGCACGGGCTAACGCACCGCGCACTGCCTGACGTCCTCGTATCGCACGGACCGCGGCCAGCCCGGGGGGACCTACGCGGTCAGGCGTCGTTTTCCGTGGTGTTGCCGGCCAGAAGTAAACGAACCTCTGACTCCCGGTAACGCCGATGTCCGCCGAGGGTACGGATGGAAGCAAGCTTGCCAGCCTTGGCCCAGCGAGTAACGGTCTTGGGGTCGACGCGAAACAGAGTAGCCACCTCGGACGGGGTCAAGAGGGCTTCACTGTCGGGCCGGGTGCGAACGGTTGCCATGGGAGGCGCCCTTCTACGTCAAGCGCACAACATTCGTGCGATGGGGGTGAACACCACGCGGGGACGAAGTATCCCCCCAATTCCGCAAATCTACCGCGATCCGATTAAGCAATCAACCGATACGGAGCAATCCTCCGAACCCAACGTATCGCCCCGAGGCGGGCATGCCGCGGCGACACCGTTGCGACGGTCACCACGCCACCCAGTCACCGCCGAGCGCCCGCAGGGGCGCGCTATCCTTGCCTCACGACAGAAACCACAACTGCCCGAGCGTCCCAGATCGACGCCGGCATACGACCATGTGAGTAAGGGGGTCTTGCCATGGGGCGAGGCCGTGCGAAAGCCAAGCAGACCAAAGTGGCCCGGGACCTGAAGTACAACACCCCGAACACGGACTTGGACTCCCTGCAACGAGAGCTGGGCTCGCAGTCATCCATCGGGCCTTCTTCGATCGCTCGCGATGAGAGCGACGACGACGATCTCGACGATCGTTGGGCCAGCAGCTCGCGCTGAGCGCCCAGCCCAGAGATCCCTGACCGGGGATCTGGCCGGCGTCGACCGGCCGGACCGGTCTGATCAGGCGTAACTGCCGGTCATGATCGTGCGGCCGGATCCGGACCTGGTCCGGCCCAGGGCAACCACGTCCACCCCGCGCTGCCGCAGTAGGTCTGTCGCCGACTCGGCCTTCGCCGGCGCGACGACCGCGACCATGCCGATGCCCATGTTGAACGTCAGCTCGAGTTGGTCCTGGGCGACGTCACCAACCCGGCGGATCAGGTCGAACACCGCCGGCGGCGCCCACGCGGACCGGTCGATGACGGCGTCGAGGTGCGGCGGCAGGACCCGGGCCAGGTTCCCGGCCAAGCCGCCGCCGGTGACGTGGGCGAATGCGTGCACGATTCCAGCCCGGGCCAGAGCCAGGCAGTCCAGCGCGTAGATCCGGGTGGGTTCGAGCAGCTCGTCGGCCAGAGTTCGCCCGGACAGCTCGCCCGGCGTGGCATCCAGGCTGAGGCCGGCCCGCTCGAACAGCACCTGCCGCACCAGCGAATAACCGTTGGAATGCAGGCCGGACGAGCGCAGGCCCAGCAGGACGTCACCGGCCCCGACCCGCGCCGCACCCAGCATGTCGTCGCGCTCGACCACGCCGACGGCGGCCCCGCTCACGTCGTAGTCGTCGGGGTCCATGACACCGGGATGCTCCGCGGTTTCGCCCCCGACCAACGCACAACCGGCACGCACGCAACCCTCGGCAATCCCGGCCACGATGGCCGCGATCTTCTCGGGCACGACACGCCCGGTGGCGATGTAATCGGTGAGAAAGAGTGGTTCGGCGCCGACCACGACCAGGTCGTCCACCACCATCGCCACCATGTCGATACCGATGGTGTCGTGCCGGTCAGCGGCGCGGGCCACCGCGATCTTGGTACCAACCCCGTCAGTGGAGGAGGCCAGCACCGGGTGGCGGTACCGGCTGGTGTCGAGCTCGAACAGCCCGGCGAACCCTCCGAGACCACCGATCACTTCGGGACGGGTGGTGCGGCGCACCGAGGACTTCATCAGCTCGACCGCGCGCTCACCAGCCGCAATGTCTACGCCCGCATCGGCGTACGACGTCACCGACTCTGCGCTTTGCTGGTCGAGACGTCGCATCCGGCGGTTCCCATGCGTCCTCCCGACCCGCACAGCGCGGGGCTGATCATGGGCGCCTTACGGCTGATCATGGGCGCCTCACGGCTGATCATGGGCGCCTCACGGCTGATCATGGGCGCCTCACCGCTGATCATGGGCGCCTCACGGCGTCGGCCCCGGAGTAGTCGTCCATCGGCATACTCATCTCGGGCGAGTCCAGGCTGCCGCCGGCGTTCACCGCGCTGACCACGTTGCGTTCGATGCCTTCCAGGACGTGCTTGCCGACGACGCCGGGCAGGGGGATCGGGTACTCCCCGTCGAAGCAGGCCCGGCACAGCCGCGAGCGCGGTTGCTCGCTGGCCAGGATCAGCTGCTCGAGCGAGACGTAGCCGAGGCTGTCGGCGCCGATGGACGCCCGGATGCCGTCGTTCTCCAACCCGCTGGCCAGCAGCTCGGCCTTGGAGGCGAAGTCGATGCCGTAGAAGCACGGCCACTTCACCGGCGGCGAGGCGATCCGCACGTGTACTTCGAGCGCCCCGGCCTCGCGCAGCATCCGGATCAGGGCCCGCTGGGTGTTGCCGCGCACGATCGAGTCGTCCACCACGACCAGCCGCTTGCCGCGGATCACGTCTCGCAACGGGTTCAGTTTGAGGCGGATACCGAGCTGACGGATGGTCTGCGACGGCTGGATGAACGTGCGTCCGACGTAGGAGTTCTTGACCAGGCCGAGGCCGTACGGGATGCCCGACTCCTCGGCGTAGCCGACCGCGGCGGGCGTGCCCGATTCCGGCACCGGGATGACCAGATCGGCGGCGACGGGGTGCTCCCGGGCCAGCCGGCGCCCGATCTCGATGCGGGTGGCGTGGACATTGCGGCCGGCGATGTTGGTGTCGGGACGGGCGACGTACACGTACTCGAACAGGCACCCCTTCGGGTCGGCCGTGGCGAAGTGGCTCGAGCGCAGGCCGTCCTCGTCGATGGCAATGAGCTCACCGGGCTCGATCTCCCGCACGAAGGAGGCGCCGACGATGTCCAACGCCGCCGATTCGCTGGTGACGACCCAACCGCGGTCGAGCCGGCCGAGCACGAGCGGGCGAACGCCCTGCGGGTCGCGGGCGGCGTACAAGGTGTGCTCGTCCATGAACACCAGTGAGAACGCGCCCCGCAGGGTCGGCAGCACGTCCATCGCGGCGTGTTCCAGCGAGACGTCGGGCTGGGCGGCCAGGAGCGCGGTGACGAGGTCGGAGTCACTGGAGGACCCCATGCCGAGGTCGGCCTCCGGCAGGTCGGCCACTCGCCGGGCCAGTTCCGCGGTGTTCACCAGGTTGCCGTTGTGCCCCAGGGCCAGGCCGGCGCCCGATGCGGTGCTGCGGAAACTCGGCTGCGCGTTCTCCCAGCTGCCGGCGCCGGTGGTCGAGTATCGGGTGTGGCCGACGGCGATGTGTCCGCGCAGGCTGGCCAGGGTGGCCTCGTCGAACACCTGCGACACCAGACCGAGGTCCTTGTAGACCAGCACCGACGACCCGTCGCTGACCGCCATCCCGGCCGCTTCCTGGCCGCGATGCTGCAGTGCGTACAGGCCGAAGAAGGTCAGCTTGGCTACCTCTTCGCCGGGGGCCCAGACGCCGAAGACGCCACATTCGTCCTGTGGGCCTTTGTCGCCGGGCAAGAGGTCGTGGGACAGCGTGCCATCTGCGCGAGCCACGCAGCCGAGTCTAGCCGCCGGCCCGCGCGCAGCACGCCGTGCGCAGCCGTGGCTCAGGCACAAACCGCGTCGGCTGTGTCACCAGGGCGGGGACATGGGTAGGAATTCCCGCAGATCCGCGCGCTGGCCGCTGGCCCGCACCGCGCCGGAGGCAACGGCGTCAAACCATTGCGTGCGCCCGGTGGCCAGCCGCAGCCAGGTCAGGCCGTCGGTCTCGACCACGTTGGGCGGGGTGCCGCGGGTGTGCCGGGGTCCGGGCACGGCCTGCACGGCGATGTAGGGAGCCACCCGCAGCTCGACCGAGCGGCCGGGGACGCGGGCCGCGAACGTCTCGGCCAGGCGTCGACAGCTCAGCGCGAGCGCGCCCCGGTGCAGCGGTACCGGTTCGTCGCCCGGCCGGGCCCGGGAAAGATCGTCACTGAGCAGGATCAGCTCCGTGACCCGCATGACGAGGTCCTGATCGTCTGGTTCGAGTTCGGTGAACGCCTCGAGCCGGACGACCAGATCGCGGAGGTCACCGGTGTCGGTGTCCGGATCGGCGCTGACGCCCGCGCGCAGACGCGCCCGGACCGCGGCCAACTGCGCGGCGTAGGCCGCCCGGGCGGCGTCGGCCCGACGGTCGATCAGACGGTTCCTACCTTCCACTTGCCGCCGACCTTCTTCATCAACACGATGAAGTAGATGAAGGTCTTGGGCGTGAACGCCGAGCTGGTCATCGTCGCGCTGGTTCCGTAAACGGAGATCTTGGTCGGGTCGGTCACCTTGAAGGCGGCGAACTGCGCCCGGTACTGCGATTTCAGCTCCAGGTTGTTGCAGCTACTGATCTTGAGCTTCTTGAGCCGGGTCTTCATCGAGGTCGGGTCGGCCAGGCTGCAGAACACGGCGTGATTGGTTGCGGCCAGAGCGTGGTAATACGTCGCCGCCACCGACGCGATCGACTTCTGGTCGGCGGTGGGTCCCACGGGCTTGACCGTCGTCCTGGGTGCGGCCGACGTGGTCGGGGGCAGGGTCGGCGAAGGCGTGGCGGTGGTGGTTGCGGTCGACGTCGTCTCGTCCGTGGTGCTGGGGAAGGTGGGCGCCGACTCGGTGCTGCTGGAGGCGCCGGATGAGCTCTTGGTCGCCGTGTCCGAGCTGCTCTTGTGGAAGATGAAGAAACCACCGATCGCCAGGGCGAGCACGACCACCGCAGCGATGATCGCGGGGATCACCTTGCTGTTCCGGCCGCCGGACGAACCACCGGTGCCACCCGGGTAGGCCGAGGCCGAGCCGCCCGGTGGATAGGTCGGGCCGATGGGCGGGTAGGTCGGACCGTTCCCGCTGCCGGGCTGCGCCCCGTACGCGCCCGGTTGGCCGTAGCCGCCGGGCGGGCCGTAACCGCTGGAGCTCGGCGGCGGGTAACCCCCGGCGGGAGGGTTGTAGCCGCCGGCCGGTGGCTGGCCGTATCCCCCGGCGACGGGCGGCAAGCTGGTGGTGGGCTGCTGGCCGTATCCGGAGCCGCCCGACGGTGGCGGGTAGCCGGACGGCGGGGTGTAGGCCGAGGGCGACGGATAGCTAGACGGCGGCGGGTAGCTAGACGGCGGGGTGTTTCCAGACGGCGGGGTGTAGCCGCTCGCCGGCGTGGAGCTGGATGGTGGCGTGTACCCGGTCGGCGGGGTGTAACCGGACGACGACGTGTTCAGGAACGTCGTCTGCTCCGTGTCGGCCGACCCGGTGGTGCCCGGCCACGCCGGTTGATCGGTGGCCGTTCCCTGGTCAGGCGCGCTCGCCGGGGCGGCGGGGTGGTCCGGCTGGTGGCCGGAGGGAGAGTCCGCGGACGAGTCACCGTCGGCCGGCGCGCTTGGCGACGGTGCCCGGTCGGGGCTGGGTTCGGGCTGCCAGTTCCACGGATCGGACCCTGACTCGGGCGGCTGTGTCATACGGCTCTCTTTCCCACTGAGTAGTGCCCCAAACTACCTAGTGATGATCACGCCGTCACACCGAGACCCGGCGACCTCGTCGCTACTGTCCCCGTAGGTCAGTGCCGACGGCGTCAGTCGAACAGCCCGGGCAGCGTGGCCTGCGCCCGGCGGCGCAGCTCGTCGACGGTGACGGTGAACCGGTCCTGGACCTCCAGCGTGCCGGACTCGGCGTCCACGACACCGATGCGCTGCCAGGCCTGGCCGCGGGCCGTGCACATGTCGGTGAAGCGGATCTCCTCGCTGCGCGGGACGGTGACGATAGCGCGCGCGGCGGACTCGGAGAACAGCAGGACGGCCGGGTCGGCGCCCTCGGGCAGGACGATCCGGGCGCCGCGGCCGTAGCGCAGGCAGCACTCCACCAGCGCCTGCCCGAGTCCGCCGTCGGACAGGTCGTGGGCGGAATCGATGAGTCCGTCCCGGGAGGAGTTGACGAGGATGTCCGCCAGCAGCCGTTCGGCGTCCAGGTCGACCATCGGCGGGCGGCCACCCAGGTGTCCGTGCACGACGTGAGCCCACTCCGAGCCACCGAACTCAGGCCTGGTCTCGCCGAGCAGGTAGACGTGGGCGCCGTCGGCGTCGAACCCGCCGCGCACCCGCCGGGTGACGTCGTCGATGACGCCGAGCACGCCGATCACCGGGGTGGGCAGGATCGCGGTCGTGCCGGTCTGGTTGTAGAAGCTGACGTTGCCGCCGGTGACCGGGATGCCGAGCTGCAGGCACCCGTCGGCCAGCCCCCGCACGGCTTCGCTGAACTGCCACATCACGCCCGGGTCCTCGGGGGAGCCGAAGTTGAGGCAGTTGGTCACCGCCATCGGCCGCGCCCCACTGACGGCCACGTTGCGGTAGGACTCGGCCAGCGCCAACTGGGCCCCGGCGTACGGGTCGAGGCGGGTGTACCGGCCGTTGCCGTCCGTGGCCAACGCAATGCCCAGCGCGGAATCGTCGGAAACGCGGATCAGGCCGCTGTCCTCGGGTTGGGCCAGCACGGTGTTGCCCATGACGTAGCGGTCGTACTGGTCGGTGACCCAGCTCTTGTCGGCCAGGTTGGGTGCGCCCACGAGCCCGAGCAGCGTGTCGCGCAGTTCGTCGCCCGTCTCGGGCCGGGCCAGGTTGTTGGCGTCGTCGGCGATGAGTTCGTCCTGATCGGCCGGGCGGGCGATGGGCCGGTCGTACACGGGTCCGTCGTGGGCCAGCGTGCGCGGCGGCACGTCGACGATGGTCTCGCCGTGCCAGCGCATGGTCAGCCGGCCGGACTCGTTCACGGTGCCGATGACGGTCGCGGTGACGTCCCACTTGGCGCAGATGGCCATGAACCCGTCGAGGTTGGCCGGGGTGACCACGGCCATCATCCGTTCCTGCGACTCACTCATCAGGATCTCTTCGGGCGCCAGCGTCTCGTCGCGCAGCGGGGCCAGGTCGAGGTCGACGTCCATTCCGCCGGTACCGGCCGCGGCCAGCTCGGTGGTAGCGCACGACAGCCCGGCCGCGCCGAGGTCCTGGATGCCGGTGACCAATCCTCGGCCAGCATCAGCGGCGAAGATCTCCAGGCAGCATTCGATGAGCACCTTCTCGGCGAACGGATCGCCCACCTGCACGGCCGGGCGCCGCGACGGCTTCGTGTCGTCGAAGGTCGTGGAGGCCAGCACGGACGCGCCGCCGATGCCGTCACCGCCGGTCCGGGCGCCGAACAGCACGACCTTGCTGCCCGGTCCTTCGGCCTTGGCCAGCTTGATCGCGTCGGCCCGCAGCACTCCCACGCAGAGCGCGTTGATCAGCGGGTTGCCCAGGTAGGACGCGTCGAAGGCCAGTTCGCCGCCGATGTTGGGCAGGCCCAGGCAGTTGCCGTAGCCGCCGATGCCGGCCACCGCGCCGGGAAGCACCCGGGCCGTGTCCGGGGCGTCGGCCGGGCCGAAGCGCAGCGCGTCCATCACCGCGACGGGACGCGCGCCCATGGTCAGGATGTCGCGGACGATGCCGCCGACGCCGGTGGCCGCGCCCTGGTAGGGCTCGACGTAGCTCGGGTGGTTGTGCGACTCGATCTTGAAGGTGACCGCCCACCCGTCGCCGACGTCGACGACGCCGGCGTTCTCCCCCATCCCGACCAGCAGGGCCGCCCGGGTCTGCTCCGACGTCTTCTCACCGAACTGGCGCAGGTGCACCTTCGACGACTTGTAGGAGCAGTGCTCGCTCCACATCACCGAGTACATGGCCAGCTCGGAGCTGGTCGGGCGGCGGCCGAGGATGGTGCGGATGCGGGTGTACTCGTCGGGAGCCAGGCCCAGCTCGGCGAACGGCTGGGTGGCGTCCGGATCGGCCCCAGCCCGGTCCACGGTGTCCACCGTGTTCACGAGCCGGGTGTCCACGGAAATCGTCTGGGTGTCGGCCACGACGATCAGACCGCAACCAGGGCGGCCAGCACCGAGGTGAAGAACGGCAACCCGTCCGTGCTCGGGCCGGTGAGCGCATCCACCGCGTGCTCGGGATGCGGCATGAGGCCGACGACGTTGCCGGCGACGTTGCTGATCCCGGCGATGTCGCGGTACGAGCCGTTCGGGTTTTCGCCGAGGTAGCGCGCGACGACCCGACCGTGGGCCTCGAGCTCGTCCAGGGTGCGTTGGTCGGCCACGTAGCCGCCCTCGCCGTTCTTCAGCGGCACCACGATCTCGGCGCCGGCGTCGAATCCGTTGGTCCAGACCGTGGTGTTGTTCTCGATCCGCAGCGGCTGGTCGCGGCAGACGAACTTGCAGTGGTCGTTGCGGATGAGCGCGCCGGGCAACAGGTGCGACTCGCACAGCACCTGGAACCCGTTGCAGATACCGAGCACCGGCAGGCCGTCGCGGGCCGCGTCGACGATGGTCGTCATCACCGGGGCCAGGCTGGCAATGGCTCCGCAGCGCAGGTAGTCGCCGTAGGAAAAGCCGCCGGGCAGGATGACGGCGGCGACGTCGTGCAGCGAGGGGTCGGCGTGCCAGAGCGGGACTGCTTCTGCCCCGGCAACATCGGATACCGCCCCGGCAACATCGGATACCGCCCCGGCGATGCGCACCGCCCGGGCCGCGTCGCGATCGTCCAGGCTGCCGGGGAAAGTGACGATTCCTACGCGTACTGGCACGCGTCCAGATTACCGGCCCACCAGCGTCGGCCGGACCTTCGCGCCGCCGTGGGCTTTGGTGACGCGGTGCGCTTTGGTGACCCGGCGGGCGTGGGCCTCGCTGAGCGGTCGCTCGCCCAACGTGGCGGCGAACCGACCTCGGACCGGGCGCAGGCCGGCGATCATCAGCTCCAGGTGACGGCGCCACGCGTTCGGGGCCACCGCCCGCGTGGTCTCGATCACCCCGCGCAACGACCACAGCAGCACCCACACATCCGTGCTGACGACGTCCGGGCGCACCCGACCGGCCGCCTGCGCTTGCGCCAGCAGCTCACGCAGCGTCGACCGGAAGGCGGTCATCGCGCCCAGTTCCGCGTCGGAGTGATCCCACAGCCTCGACAGGCAGGCCTGGCTGCCGGCCTGGAGTTCACCGGCCGAGAACAGCAAGCGCTCCAGGCCCGTCCCGTCGGTGGCGATGGCTGCGGCGCGGGCTCGTGCAGCCAGTTCGCGCCGCAGGTCACCGACCAGCGTGTCGATCAGGTCCTGCTTGGTCGGGAAACGGCGGTAGAGCGTGCCCATGCCGACACCGGCGACTCGGGCGACCTCCTCGACGCTGCCGTCGAGCCCGTGCTCGGCAAACACCGCGGTGGCCGCGTCGAGCAGGCGTTGCCGGTTCTCGGCCGCGTCGCGACGCAGCGGCCGTTCGGACACGGTGGTCATCGGTGGGTGGTCATCGCTTGCGTGGTCATCGCACGGTGGTCATCGGGCTCCGGTGCCGCCCGTCCTACTCGGACTCGTCGCCGACGATCGTGCCGCCGGCCACCAGGGCGAGCTCGGCGTGGGACATCGACGCCTGCTCCTGCTGGTGGGCGTCACGGGCCACGTGCAGCCGTGGAATGAGCAGGCCGGCCAGCGAGGCCAGCAGCAAGGCCACCGCGAGCATGGCGAACCCGCTCGTATATCCGCTCTCCTTGGGCAGTCCGCTGGGCAAGGCGTGGGACGTGACGATGCTGGCCATCACGGCCGCGCCGATGGAGCCGCCGATGGTGCGGATGTTGGCGTTCATGCCGCTGGCCACGCCCGTCTGATGCGAGGGCACCGAGTCCACGATGAGGTTGGACATGGCCGAGAACGCCAGGCCGAACCCGGCGCCGAGCAGCAGCATCGAGATGACGATCTCCCAGATGTCCGCGTGCGCGAAAGCCAGGATCACCATCGCCGGGATGCTGGCCACCGAGCCGGCGATGAGCACCAACCGGCTTCCGAAACGGTTGGACAGCGGCCCGGACAGCGTCCCGAAGATGAACATCGTCGCCGACATCGGCAGCACGATCAGGCCCGACTCGGTGATGCTGGCGCCGAACCCGTAGCCGGCGGCGGACGGGGTCTGCAGGAACTCGGGCAGGAAGGCGAAAATCGAGTACAGCCCGACCCCGAACAAGAGCGCGACCAGGTTCGTGGTCCACACCGCCGGGACGCGCATCATCTTCATGTCGATCAGCGGTTGCACGCTGCGCAGTTCGACCGCGACCCACGCGGCGGCCAACACGACCGCGGCCGCGATCAGGCCGATGACCTTGACCGATCCCCATCCCCATCCCGGTGCTTCGCTGACGGCGACGAGCAGGGCGACCAGCCACGCGGAGAGCAGGATCGCGGCCAGCCAGCTGATCCGTCCCGGCGTGCGGATCGGTGACTCGGGCACGACGAAGTGGGTAGCCACCGCGACGACGGCCACGACCACGCCGGGGATCCAGAACAGCCAGTGGTAGTCGAGAGCGTTGACGATCGGGCCGGCAAGTACCAGCCCGAGGCCACCACCGACGGCCAGCAGCGCCGCGATGACCCCGACCGCTCCGGCGACCTTCTCGCGCGGGAACTCGTCACGAATGATCCCGAACGCCAGCGGGATGACGCCGCCGCCGACGCCCTGAATGGCCCGGGCAATGATCATGACCGAGATCGAGGTGGCCAGCGCGGCCAGAATCGAGCCGATGGCCAGCACGGCCAGGACGATGACCAGCACCCGGACCTTGCCGATCATGTCGCCGACCCGGCCCAGGATCGGGGTAAACACTGACGCCGAGAGCAGGTAGGCCGTGAGCACCCAGGTGACCGTGCTCTGGCTCGTGTGCAGGCTGGTCTCCAGCAACGGCAGCACCGGCGAGACCAGGCTCTGCAGGAGCGAGTACGCACTGGCGCCCACGGCGAGCACGGCAAAGGTGAGCTGGTAGTGAGAACGTTTCACAGCAATGGTCATGACGGCGCAGCTCCGGGTGCTCTAAGCGGAGCACGCACTCCGCATCTGGGTGAACGGTAATGGAGACGAGCCTGGCGGCGGGGATCGCTCGTCCCGGATGAAACCGGGATCACAACGTGGCTCAGCGGGTGATGCGTTGCACCTGGCCGTTGCGGGTACCGATCACCCACACGGTGTGGCTGCCGGGCGCCACGGCCACGGTGTCGGGCTGGGCCACGGTCGGATAGCGGACGATGACCCGCGGCGTGGCGGTGGAGATGTCGAGACCCACGACCTCATTGCGCGCAGTCAGAGTCACCCACATGGTGAGGGTCTGGGCGTCCGTGGCCACGCCGTACGGCGCACCGGCCAGCGTGAGCTGACCGATCTTGCGTAACGGTGCCACCGAGAAGGTGAGGACGGCGTTGCCGCGGGTGTCGGCGACCGCCAACCGGTCGGGGCCGACGAGCTGGGCGTGGGTGGGACCCGCACCGGCGCCTTTGCGGGCCAGCAGTTTTCCGGTGGACGGGTCGTAGGTGCTGAGTTTGTAGGTGTGCACGTCGACCACGGCCTCGACGGGACGTCCGTCGATGACGCCGGCGTCGACGACGCCGCCGGGCTGAACCAGGCCGGTGATCGTGCGCTCGACCCGGGCGCCGTCGACGATCGACACGCTGCCACTGAACTCGTTGCCGACCGCGATCCGACCGCCAGCGGCCGGGGCCGCATCGTGCGGTTGCTTGCCCACCGGGACCGAAGCGGTGACATTCCCGTCGGGCAGGGCGACCACGACCAAACGGCTGGCGTCCTCGGCCGGAACGAGCACGGGGCCGCCGGCGGCGAGCAGTTGCAGGTGCCGCGCGTGTCCCGGTAGCGGTACGGAGTGACGAACCGCGAGCGTGCGTCCGTCGATCAGCAGCAGCCGATCGGGGTTGCGCACGGCCACGGCCAGCAGCCCGGTGCGGGCGTCGAAGACGGCGCCCTCGGCCAGCGCGCCAATCGTGCGGACCGTCCCGGCCGGCGTGACGGACGTCGGCGGGGCGGTGGCCGGCTCGGCCGCATGATGGGCGGCCGGCTTACCGCACGACGCGAGCAGGGCGACCGACGTTACCGCCAGCGCGACGAGGGTGCGCCGGGCGGGCCAACGGGATGGATCCATACCCGCGATGATGCGCTACACGCCGGGTGAACCGTCGGGCGTGCGGTAGGTGCCGTGACCGGCGACGACGAGGCCGTCGGCGAACGTCAGTACCTCGTTGACCAGCCCACCGGCCTGATTGCGGTAGTTGATCACCAATATGTCGATGCCTGCGTAGACGCCCACCAGCTCGAACCGCAGTTCGGGAACGCGCTCCAGGGCCGTCGTCCAGTACTCCCGCAGCGCCGCCTTGCCCCGGATCACGCCGGCACTGTCCGGTACGACCCGGGTGGCCACGGGCGAGGTGAAGACCACGTCGTCGGCGAAGTGCGCGAGGACGGCTTCGATGTCGTGTGCGTTGAACGCGGTGAGCCACTGCTGCGCGAACCGGTCCGGGTCGGGAGTCGCCACCGGTCCATCCTCGCACCGGGCCGAGCCCGGTTTGTCTGACATGACGTGACGCGCGCGAACGCCGTGACCTTGCCGGGTAGAACCGGGATACGAGTTTCGTGAACCAGGTCAGCTGCGGGTTGAGCGATACTTCCTCGACCTGTCCAAGCCAACGGCCGACCCGCAGCGCGGCCGAGCCGAACTCGATGAGGTGATCGGTCAGCTGCGGCACCAGTACGGCGACCAAGACCACCCCGACTGATGGCTGTTTCGATCTGTCGCAGAGAGGTCATCAGCAACGTTCCGCGCCCAGTTGCATCCAAGGGTGGCTCCCGACATGACGAAGCGCGCGCCGCCGGCCTCCGACCGGCGACGCGCGCCTCCGTGCCCTACTTGCGAGCGTCCAGCGCGTCCTCGACATCGTCGGCGTCCTGCGAGACCGCACCGTGCTCGATGGCCGTCTCGAGCAGGCCGTCGTCACGTTTCGGACCGAACGACGTGTGGTTGAAGAAGAGGTTGAGCACAAAGACCACGATCACCGTCGACGTGATGCTGGAGCCGAAGATGACCTGGAAGTTCTGCGGGAAGTGCTGGTAGAACGCCGGCTGGATAACCGGGATCAGGCCGAAGGACAACGACACGGCCACGATCAGCAGGTTGTGGTTGCCCTCGAAGTTGACCTTGTTCAGGGTCTGGATGCCGATCGCGGTGACCATGGCGAACATGACCGTGGCCGCGCCGCCGATCACCGGGGCCGGTAGGTCGGCCACGATCGCGCCCACCTTGGGTATCAGCCCGAGGATGAGCAGGAAGACGCCACAGACGGTGACCACGAACCGGCTCTTGACCTTGGTCATGCCGATCAGCCCGACGTTCTCGGCGTAGGCGGTGTCCGGGAACGAGTTCATGAAGCCGGCCAACAGCGCGGACAGGCCGTCGGTGGCCAGACCGCGGGCGAGGTCGCTGGGGCTCAACGCCTTGTCCGTCATCTCGGCCACGGCGAGCATGTCCGCCGTGGACTCGGTGTAGGTGACCAGAACCACGATGCACATCGAGATGATTGCCGCCGCAGCGAACTTCGGCGGGCCGAAGTGGAACGGTTCCGACACCCCGAACCATTTGCTGTCACCCACGCTCGAGAAGTCGATCAGTCCCATCGGCCACGCGGCGATGGTGCCCAGGATGATCGAGATGAGCACGGCGGTCTGGCTGATGAAACCGGTGAACATCCGAGAGATCACCACGATGGCCAGGATGACCCCGGCCGCAAGGCAGATGTGCGAGATCTGGCCGGCATCGGGGTTGATCTTGGTGACCGCCGAGAAGGTGTTCGGGTTGTACTCGACGTAGGTCTTGCCGTTGATGTCCGTGGTGACCGGTAGTGACGGGGTGAAGCTGCCGAACTTGCCGGCGATGAGGCCGATGTCCGCGCCGATCAGCGACAGGCCGATCATGGCGATGACCGTGCCGGTGACCAGCGGCGGGAAGAAGCGCAGCACCATCGAGAACGGCTTGGCGATGAGCAGGCCGAAGATGCCGGAGATGATCAGAGCGCCGTATACGTAGGGCAAACCGTCCCGACCGCCGTACTGGTTGGCGATGATGATCATCGGGTTCAGCACGGTGAACGTGGCCCCGGCGACCACCGGCAGACGAACGCCCATGATCTTGCCGATGCCGACGGACTGGATGATCGACGCAATACCGGAGACCAATAGATCGGCGCTGACCAGGATGGCGATGTCGCTGTTGCTGAGCCCCACCGCCGGCCCGACGATGAGCGGCACGGCCACCGCGCCGGCGTACATGATGAACAGGTGCTGTAGACCGAGGATGAACAGCCGGGCCGGGGGAAGCACCTCGTCGACGGGATGCTTGGCTGTTGGCGCGGCCGAGGCGTGTACGGCGCTCGTGCTCATGGGTCCTCCGGAGTGTGGTTTCACAGGTCCGGAAAGGTCTACCTCCGCGGTGTTACACCGGCACTACAAGAATGCGTCCAACACGCGCGCCTTTGCGCGGCACCCGTTCTACCCTTGTTTGTAGGCGATTCGACCAACCAACCCTTTTCGGGCGTCACGTGCGATGGATGGTGAATTCCTCGATGACCGGGTTCGACAGCACCCGGTCGGCCAGCTGCTCCAGCGCGGCGTCGTCGATCGAATCGTCCACCTCGAGCTCGAAGTGCTTACCCTGACGTACGGAGCTCACCCCGGTGATGCCGAGGCGGCCGAGCGCTCCGGCGATGGCCTGGCCCTGCGGATCCAGGATCTCCGGTTTGAGCACGACGTCCACGATCACCTTGGCCACAACCACTCCCGTCGATCGGCACGCTAGTCAATGGGGCGGGGCGAGCCTATCGGGGTGGGCGCAGCCAGTCGTCGAAGCGCAGGCCGGTCAGGCGTTCGTAGGCCTCGACGTACCGGGCGCGGGTGGCCTCGACCACGTCGTCCGGCAGCGGGGGCGGGTCGCCAACCCCGTCCCACCCGGACGCGGACGAGGTGAGCCAGTCGCGGACGTACTGCTTGTCGTAACTGGGTTGTGGTTGCCCCGGACGCCATTCCAGCGCCGGCCAGAACCGGGACGAGTCCGGGGTGAGGACCTCGTCGCCGAGGACGATGTTGCCGCCGCGATAGCCGAATTCGAGCTTGGTGTCGGCCAGGATGATCCCGCGCCCGGCGGCGAGGTCGGCCGCCCGGCCGTACACGGCCAAGGTGAGCCGCCGCAGCTCGGCGGCGGCATCCGGGCCCACGATCCCGGCGACGTCGGCGAACGTGATGTTCTTGTCGTGGGTACCCAACTGCCCCTTGAGCGCCGGGGTGAAGATCGGTTCCGGGAGCCGGTCGCCGTCGATCAACCCGGGCGGGACGGCCACGCCGCACACCGAGCCGGTGGCGTCGTAGTCCTTGAGCCCCGAGCCGGTGAGGTAGCCGCGGGCGACGGCCTCGACCGGGATCATGTCCAGCGGCCGGCACAGCGTCGCGCGGCCGCGCCAGCGATCGGGGATGCGGACGTCGTCGACGGCGATGGCGTGGTTCGGCACCAGGTCCTTGAGCCGACCGAACCACCACCAGCTCATGGCGGTGAGGATGCGGCCCTTGTCGGGAATGGGCGTCGGCAGGATGTGGTCGAAGGCCGAGATCCGGTCACTGGCCACCAGCAGAAGCAGGCCTTCCGGGGTGCGGTACAGATCGCGGACCTTGCCGCTGTGCAGGTGATCGAACAGCAACTCCTCGTCGTACCCCGATTCATTCACGTCACCGATCATCTCAGGCGCCCTGCGGCGACGGGACTCCGGTGCGGCGGCGTTCGCGATAGCGGCTCACTTCAGGCCGGCCGTAAGCGGGCCGCCGACGTCCAGGGACTGCCGCAGCTTGCCGATCGCGGCGACGAGACCGCTGTCCTGGATCTGGCGGAATGTGAACGCCGACGCGTAGGCGCCGGTGGCCTGTCCGTAGCTGCGCCCGAGCACCTGCACCGTGGTCGACACCAATGCGCCCACGGTGCCGACCAGCGCGCTCAACGGCTGCTGCGAAGCCCACCGCACGCAGTTCAACAGCAAACCCGTCTGTAACGCGGCCAGCACCTGGTTCTCGTGGTAGCACCGCAACCGGCGGCGCCCGTCCGCGTCGGCACTCTTCATCGGCGCCCAGATGGCCCGGCCGGCTCCGACGATCAGGCGGGTCGTGTCGGCGTTGTCGTATTGACTCGACGTCGCCAGCCGGGCGGCGGCCAGGTCACCCACGGTTGCCGTCAACGGCCCACTACGCAGCCGGCACAGACCCTCGAGCAGCCGGTGTATCGGGTCGCCGGAAACGATGGTCGTGGGCTGCCCGGTCGAGGCCGTGACGGTGGCGATGGTCAGTGCATGGGCGTCGGTCACCGAGTCCGGGTCCGTGCCGCCGCCGGCGGCGGCGGCGGCGGATCCGCGCTCGGCACCGTCGAGCAGGCCACCGAGGACGGCGGCCATCACCCGCGGCTCGGGCGCGTCCCCACCGACGATGACGGGCGCCTGATCGAGGCGCGTGAGCAGGTCCAACAACCCGGGTGCATCCAACGGTCCGGTAATCCGTGCGGTCACGACGACACCGACGCCGGCCGGCGAGACCCACCGGGAGCATTCGAGAACGACGTTGGCCTCGGTGTTGGCGACGTTCGGCGGGCTGGTCTCTCGTAGTGGTGTCTGCGTACCCCAGCCCCGCACTCCGGTCACCGAGCGGTACCCGTCGCTGAACACCCGCGCCCAGTAGTGACTGAAGGTCGGCTGGGCCAGCCACGGCCGGGTCCAAGCGGCGCTGCGTCGGGCGGCATCAGCGAACGACGCGACGTACGTGCCGATGTCGCTCAGGGCGGGTGCGCCGCCGTGGCCCTGAATGCGCCCGGGCAGCGCGCGGGTTCGGACCCAGCTGACGCTGACCGAATCAATACTCGCCATGTGCGCCCTTCCTCGATATCGTGACGACGACTGGTTGCGATCTATTGATTGCGTCCGCCAGTAGGCAGGCTCGGTGCGGGTTCACACCTGCACCGGGCTGCCTGCGGCGCCTTGGGACCACTCATTGCAGCGACACGACGCTGTCTCTGGTGTTGGCCGTGAACGCGGATCGCGCGACGATGGTGGGCTCGAGCATCGGCCCGGACGTTGAGTAGTCGGCTCTGACCGGGCCGTGTTCCGCGGTGGGTACCTTGACGTCGCGGTGCTTCTTGACGTAGCGGTACAGCACGCCGGCCTGGTCCGGATTCGCCCCCGACAGCGCCGTCGCGTCCGCGGTCCCGTACCCGCTCAACACGATGCGCGGGGTGAGCAGGACATGTGCGTCACCGACGCGGCGGAGTACGAACACCAGCTGGTCCTGGGCCGTGCCCCGTTCCCGCGTCAGGTTCCGCTTCCACGGTCGGCGCCCGAGCTTGCCCAGCACCGTCATGGCCGAGTCGTGCTCCTGGGGGAACCAGAACCGGACCGAGACCAGATGGGCGCCGACGCCCACACCCCAGACGAGCACGGCGAGAACCGCCGCCATCAGCCAGACGTAGAGGATGTCGTCCAGCCCGTAGGCCCGTCTGTAGTCCCGCTTCTGCCCGAGGGCCCCCGTCACCAGCGGATAGAGGAACGGAAACGCCAAGCTGGGCAGCAGCGCGAAGACCCACATGACGACCTTGCCCTCCAGGCCGGCCGCAGACGAGACGGTGAACTCCTTGTGCGGAAACACGAAACGCCACAGTCCCCACAGCACCACGACGAACACGATGCCGGGCACGAACAACAGCGCGGGTACACCGAGCAACTGCAGCGCTCCGGATTCCCCCAACACGGAAAGGGTGATCTTCTGCGAAGCGACGGTGCTGGCTTGCGCCTTCGTCACCGCATCGCTGGTCGTGACAGTGAGCACGACCAATGCGTCGCCCGGCTGCAACGGGTGGGACGCGTCGATGCGCAGGTGAACCACTCGACTGTCGGCCGGGGCGAGCGTTTTCGAGCCGGGAAGGCCGACGACGCCGTTGTGCAGCTCGACCGGACTGCCCCCCGTCGGCAAAACGCTCACAACCAGGAACGACGGGTACGAGGCCGTCACCGCGGTCAGGATCTGCGCCCGATCGCTGGTATTGGTGATCGTGTAGAACGCGTCCGTCGCCTGGTACTGGATGAGGTTGGTCGAGCCGACGGACGTGGTGACGGTGATGGGTGCGGCCTTGGCCGGTGGCGCCTTCTGCGTCAACGTGAGCGTGGCCAGCACCGTTACCGATGTGGTGCCCCTGCGGTAGGTCACCACAGCCTCGACCGTCGCCGTGTGCGGCGCTTGCGACGAGGTGCTCACGGCGACCGTCACCGCGGTCGACCCCCCGGCAGCGAGCACCGCAGCGGGGGCGCGGATCACTCTGGCGGCGACCGCCGCGTCCTTGACGAGTCCGACGCGCAGACCGGTCGCGGCCACGGTGCCCGCGTTCGTCACCAACAGCACGGCGTTGCGCGCTATGCCCGGCGTGACGTCCAGAGCGTTCGGCGTGAAGGCTGCGGTGACCGTGGCCGGCGCGCTCGCGTTCGCCTCGAAGGTGAACGCCGGTGACCCCGTGATGAGGGCGACCAAGGCCAGTCCGGCGAGGACGAGCAACGACCGGCGCAGTTGCGCCGGCTGGACCCGCGGAGCGGACATGGCGGAAGGCTACCGATCAACCCGGCGGTTGTGGTGGGTACTGACCCACGTACGTGGGTCAGTTGCCACCAGAAACCGTCAGAGGATGGGGGCGGGGACGTAGGTGGCCGCGTCCGGATCGGCGGCGACGAGGTAGTCGACGCGCGCGACGATGGCCGCCACCTGGGCGCGGGCGGCGCCGGTGAACGTGATCGGGTCGGCCACCAGCGCGGCCAGGTCTCCTTCGCTCAGACCCAGGCGCGGGTCGGCGCCCAGGCGCGGCAGCAGGTCGTTGCCCTCGGCGCCGGTTTCGCGCATGGACAGCGCGACCGCAACGGCGTGTTCCTTGATGACCTCGTGCGCGGTCTCGCGGCCGACGCCGGCCCGGACGGCGGCGATGAGCACCTTCGTCGTGGCCAGGAACGGCAGGTAACGCTCAAGCTCGGCCGCGATCACCGCCGGAAACGCGCCGAAGTCGTCCAGCACCGACAACGTCGTCTCGTACTGACCGTCCAAGGCGAAGAACGCGTCGGGCAGCGCCACCCGGCGGACCACGGAGTCGGATACATCGCCCTCGTTCCACTGGTCACCGGCCAGCTCGCTGATCATGGACGCGTAACCGCGCACGACCACGCCCAGACCGTTGATGCGTTCCGCGGAACGGGTGTTCATCTTGTGCGGCATGGCCGACGAGCCGACCTGGCCCGGCCTGAAGCCTTCCGTGACCAGCTCGTGCCCGGCCATCAGCCGGATCGTCGTGGCCAGGTCCGACGGCGCGGCCGCGAGCTGGACGAGCGCAGTGAGCACGTCGTAGTCCAGCGATCGCGGGTAGACCTGCCCGACGCTGGTGAGGACCCGCTGGAAGCCCAGGTGGGTGGCCACCGCCTGCTCCAGCGACGCGAGCTTGGCCGCGTCACCGTCGAAGAGGTCGAGCATGTCCTGGGCCGTGCCCACCGGGCCCTTGATGCCACGCAGCGGGTAACGCGCCAGCAGCTCGGTGAGCCGTTCGTGGGCGACCAGCAGCTCGTCGGCGATGGTTGCGAACCGCTTGCCCAGCGTGGTCGCCTGCGCCGCTACGTTGTGCGAGCGACCAGCCATCACCAGCTCGTCGTACTCGGCCGCGCGTCGGGCCAGCCGGGCCAGCACCGAAACGGCTTTGGTTCTGACCAGGTCGAGCGCGGCCCGGATCTGCAGCTGCTCCACGTTCTCGGTCAGGTCCCGGCTGGTCATGCCTTTGTGGATGTGCTCGTAGCCGGCCAGGGCCGCGAACTCCTCGATGCGGGCTTTGACGTCGTGGCGGGTGACCCGTTCCCGGGCCGCGATCGAAGCGAGATCGACGGCGTCGGTGCCCGCGGCGGCGACCTTCTCGTAGGCGGTGATCGCGTCCTCGGGGACGTCGACGCCCAGATCGCGCTGCGCCCGCAGGACGGCTATCCAGAGCTGCCGTTCCAGCACCACCTTGCGCTCGGGCGACCACAGGTCGGTCATGGCCGTCGATGCGTACCGCCCGGCGAGAACATTGGGGATGACGCTCGGGGCGGCATTGGGCATCGTGGGCACTCGTCCATTCTCCCCGACCGACGTCCGCCCTCAGGCGGGTAGCTGCAACGCGGGCCGGTGGGCCAACGTGGTGGCCGCCGACCACGGCACGACCACACCGGCGGGTACCTGCAGAACCACCGCGACGCTGCACCCGGGACGGCCGGGCACCACGACGAACACGATGGCCGGGCCCGTCTTGGGCACGGTTGGACTCTGGCTCGCGCGCACGCCGGAGCCGTGATCGGCGCACCGGCTGACCACAGTGGCCACGACACCGTCGTCGGTGCGTACCTGCACGGTCTCGCGATGCACCGTCTCGTGCGGTAAGAACCGCGTGCCGGCCAGCGCGGCGTGGGTCAGGTCGTTGGTCGGTAGCCCGGAGAACGCAGCCATCACCGCGGTGACGAACGCGGCTCGGGCGCCGGTCAGCATGCAGGTCTCGTCGACCGGGCAGTCGTCGGCGACGACGACGGGCGCGGGCGCGGTGACGACGTTGAACGTCACCACGCGCCGGGGCGTCTGGGCCCTGGATTGCGCGACGACCGCGAACACCGCGCAGGCGATGCCGAGGAAGCAGAACACCATCGCGGCGAGGTGGGTCCGCGTCGGTGCGACACGAAGTGTCATGAGCGGGCCGCCGACGTGAGCATCGCAGCGAGGAACGAGCGAGGAGCGGAGCGTCGGCGGTCCGCGGGAGGCATAGCCATCAGCGGGTCACCGACGTGAGCATCGCAGCGAGGAACGAGCGAGGAGCGGAGCGTCGGCGGTCCGCGGGAGGCATAGCCATCAGCGGGTCACCATCAGCGCCGGGTTCGCGGCGATCATAACGAGCAGTTCGTCCACCGACTGGTTGTCGAGCCGGTAGTCCTTCAGCGTGGTGTCGGCCTCGGTGGCCAGGCTGCAGCCCGGCGCCCCGGGCAGGACCTGGGTGAGCCGCTTGCGCCCGGTCGGAGTCGGATCGTTCGCGGTCTTGAACTGGGGGCCGCTCCCGGTGTCGACCGTGAGCGTCATGGCCCGGGCCGGCACCGGACCGGAGCCGGGCACGCATTCGGACACGATCTGCATCGTCGTCTGGGTGGTGGCGAGGTTGATCTCACGGCGGAAGACCTGGCCGGACCGGGCGTCGACCGACTGCCAGGCGTAGGTGACCCGAGCGGACGGGACGACTCGGCGGACAGCGGTCAGGATCGAGGTCGGGACGGCAACGAGGGTGCAGGTCGAGGTGGCCGGGCAGCCGAGCGCGTCCACGGTGACGGGCACCGCGGCGCGGGTCTGCTGGTCCACGAAGAACTGCGTTCCGGGCCGGGCCGTGAGCGCGCCGTGGCCGGCGATGACCGCGACGGTGAAGGCAGCCACGCCGACCGCAGCCAGGATGTGGGTGACGGTGTCCGTCCGACGCCACCACGGCCAGCGGCCCATGATCACCAGCGGCGGGCGGTCGCGGCCCTGGCTGATCTCGTCCGGTGCAGCGCCGGCAGGGCCGGACTCAAGGTCGAAGATCTCGACGATCTCGGACCGGTCGTCGGGCACCTGGCCATGGTCGTTGTCCGATCGAGCCCTGGCAACCCGGCGGACCGCTGTTGGCCGACCGACGCCGGCCGCCAGCCCGCCCTGGGTCGAACGGTTCAGCCTCCGGCGGCGGCTCGGGCGATGTCGGTGCGGAAGTGGCCGCCCGGGAGGTGGATTCCGTCCACCAGGCGGTAGGCGGCCGCCCGGGTCGCTGACAGTGTGGGCCCGGTGGCCGTGGCCGACAGCACCCGCCCGCCGCTGGACACCACCGCGCCGACGTCGTTGCGCCGGGTGCCCGCGTGAATCACGCCCTCGCGTTCCGAGCCGGTGATCACGTCGCCGGTGCGCGGTGCGTCCGGGTACCCGGCCGCGGCGATGACGACGGTGACGGCGGCTCCCGAACTCCACTGCAGCTCCGGGTGGGCGGCCAACCGGCCGGTCGCCGCCGCGTTCAGCAACCGGCCCAGCGGCGACTCGAGCAAGGCCAGCACGACCTGGGTCTCCGGGTCGCCGAACCGGGCGTTGAACTCGACGACCCGCGGGCCGCGGCTGGTCATGGCCAGGCCGATGTAGAGCAGGCCGGTGAACGGGGTACCGCGGCGGCGCATCTCGGCCACCGTCGGTTGTGCGACTCGAGCCACCACGTCGGCGACCGTGCCCGGCGGCAGCCACGGCAGCGGCGCGTAGGCGCCCATGCCGCCGGTGTTCGGCCCCTGGTCGTCGTCATAGGCCCGCTTGAAGTCCTGGGCCGGCAACAGCGGGACCACGGTCACGCCGTCGGTGACGCAGAACAGCGACACTTCGGGCCCGTCGAGGAATTCCTCGATGACGACGGTGCCGCACGCCACGGCGTGCGCCAACGCCGCCGCCCGGTCCGTGGTGACGACGACGCCCTTGCCCGCCGCCAGGCCGTCGTCCTTGACCACGTACGGCGGGCCGAACTCGTCCAGGGCCGCTTCGGCATCGGCGGTGGTCGTCGCGACCCGGGCCCGCCCGGTCGGCACCCCGGCTGCGGCCATCACCTCCTTGGCGAAAGCCTTGCTGCCTTCGAGTTGGGCCGCCGCCGCGGACGGGCCGAAGCAGGCGATGCCGGCGTCCCGTACCGCATCGGCCACCCCGGCGACGAGCGGCGCCTCGGGACCGACCACGACGAGTTCGGCGCCGATCTCGCGGGCCAGCGCGGCCACCGCGCCGGGATCGGTGGCCACCACACCGCGCTGTTCGGCGACGGCCGCGGTGCCGGCATTGCCCGGCGCGCACACCAGCGACGTCACCGTGGGGTCAGCGCTCAGGGCCAGGCACAACGCGTGCTCGCGGGCTCCGGACCCGATCACCAGAACTCGCACAAGGCGCACCCTACGGGGGTGTCGGTCCAATCCGATCACTGCGCAGGTAGCCCGAGTGCCGGCGACGGGTGCCCAGCGCGAGCGCGACTGCGCAGCGTTTTCGGCGCTATGGCGCTCAAAACGCTATACATCTGCCCAACGCGGGTTAGCTCGGCTGAGTGCGAGGGGGGCTGGGCAGCGTTTTCGGCGCTATGGCGCTCAAAACGCTATACATCTGCCCATCGCGGGTTAGCTCGGCTTGAGTGACACCAGCGCGAACATTTGCGCAGCCTCAGCCGCCGAGTAGGTCGTGGACCGCGATCGTCTCGTCGCGACCGGGACCGACGCCGATGGCCGAGATGCGGGCACCGCTGTGCTCTTCCAGGAAATCGATGTAGGCCCGCGTCGTCTTGGGCAGGTCGGCCAGCTCCCGAGCGGTGGAGATGTCCTCGCTCCAGCCGGGCAACTCTTCGTAGATCGGCACGGCGCGCACGAACTCGTCCTGGCGCATCGGCAGCTCGTTCGTCCGCTCGCCGTCGACGTCATAGCCCACGCAGACCGGGATCACGTCGAGGCCGGTGAGAACGTCGAGCTTGGTCAGGACGAAGTCGGTCACGCCGTTGATCCGGGCCGCGTACCGGGCGATCGGCAGGTCGTACCAGCCGCAGCGGCGCGGGCGGCCGGTCGTGGTGCCGAACTCGGCCCCGGCCTGGCGCAGCCACTCCCCCTGCTCGTCGACCAGTTCGGTCGGGAACGGGCCTTCGCCCACGCGGGTCGTATAAGCCTTGACCACGGCGATGACGCTCGACACCCGGGTGGGCGGGATGCCGCTGCCGGTGCACGCCCCGCCCGCGGTGGCGTTCGAGGACGTGACGAACGGGTAGGTGCCGTGGTCGACGTCGAGCAGGGTGGCCTGGCCCGCCTCGAGCACCACGGTCTTGCCCTCGTCGAGCATCTGACCGAGCAGCAGGGACGTATCGGCCACCATCGGGCGCAACCGGTCGGCGTAGGACAACAGCTCGTCGATCACCGCTTCCGCGTCGACGGCGCGGCGGTTGTACACCTTGACCAGCACCTGGTTCTTCGTCGCCAGCGCGCCAGTGACCTTGGCCCGCAACGTGTCGGCGTCGAACAGATCCTGGATCCGGATGCCGACCCGGGCCATCTTGTCGGCGTAGGTGGGGCCGATGCCGCGCCCGGTCGTGCCGATCTTGGCCGACCCGAGAAAGCGCTCGGTGACCAGATCGAGCGTGCGGTTGTAGGACGTGATCACGTGCGCGTTCGCGCTCACCACCAGCCTCGAAACGTCGATGCCGCGGGCGTCGAGCGCCTCCAGTTCCTCGAACAGCACGCCGCAGTCCACGACCACGCCGTTGCCGATCACGGGGACGCAGCCCGGGGTGAGGATGCCGGACGGGAGCAGGTGCAGCGCGTACTTCTCGCCGTCGATGACGATGGTGTGGCCGGCGTTGTTGCCCCCGTTGAACTTGACCACGGCGTCGATCCGCGCGCCGAGCAGGTCCGTGGCCTTGCCTTTGCCTTCGTCCCCCCACTGGGCACCGACGAGCACGATTGCGGGCATGGGCGACACTCCTCGTCAGGCTCGAACCGCACAAAATAGGCCAGGATCTTGACCGGGGCCGGGCGACCGGCAGGGAAAGGGTAACCAACGTGGACGTCAGCCTGGTGTGCTTTGGCCCGGACAGCGCCGGTCGGACCGCCGAGCTCGGTGCGGCGTTGGCCGCCGCCGGCGATGGGTCGGCCGCGGTGGTGGCGGCGGTCGCCGGACCGGACCCCTCCGATCGGGTCGGGCTCGACCGGGCGCTCGACCACGCCGCGGACGGCCGCCTGGTGATTTCCGCCGACGTGGGTGACCTGGCCGCGGTGCTGCGCCGGCTGTGGCGACGCGGCGAACTGGTCGAGCGGGAGACGGCGTGGCTCCCCCTCGGCCCGGTGCCGCGGTACCTGGCGTCACTGGGCCTGCCTTCGGTGCCGGCCGATTCGGTCGCCGTCGCCGTGGCCGGCCGCGTCCGAACGGTCGGTCTGCTCGCGGACGATTCCGGTGGGCTCACCGTGGACGCGGCCGAACTGGGCCCGTGGCACGGTCGGCGGTTGTGGGTGCGAGCGTTCGTGGACGACGAGAAGGTCTGCGACGGCGAGGTCTCCGCGCTGCGGGTCGACCGGCCCGCGGCCGGCCTGCTTCGGGTCGGCGTCGTCGGCCGGTTCGGCCGTACCACGGCGCGCGTCGAGGGCCGGGCCGCTCAGCTGGCCTGCGACGAGGCCCGGTTGACGTCCGACGGGATCACCCGCGAACGTCCCCGCCGCAAGCGCACCTGGTGGAACGAGCCCGACCTGTGGCGCCTCGCTCTGCCCGCGCGTTGACGGACCATTCGTAGCTGGTCGTCGAGATGGACCGGCTACCGCCAAGCGCTGGCTGGGGTGGCGGGGCCGCCTCGACGAGGTGACGGGCGTTGTGCCAACGAACCCCGGCGGTCTCGGCCTGGACGACCGCCGTGGCCGACGCCGCGGCGGATCGGCCCGGAGCCGATGACGCGCTGAGCCGCGAGGTCGGGCGGACCGAACCCGAGGTCTGGACAACGGCCGTGCCGGCCTGCTGTACAGCGCCACCATGTGCAGCCAGGTGGCGCGCTCGACCAGCGGCTGCTCGCTCATCATCGCCGTGGAGCGCGCCAGCGCGGAAGCAGATCACCCACCCCGAGCAGGCCGACGACGAGATCCTGGAGAACACCGGAGCGACGTTCGTGCAACGCGGCGGCGGTGGTCTGACCGGCGGCGGTGAAGACGCGTCCGCGCGGAGCAACCGCCGCAACCGGGAACGTTGGCGTGCAGGCTGGACAGCACGCTGGCCGGGTGGTGGTCACCCCAGACGGAACCCACCAGCCGGTCCACGCTGACGGTGGACCCGGCCTCCTGGGCGAGCACCGCCAGCACGGCCCGCTGCTTGGGCGGTCCCAGGTCCACCGGCACCCCGTCGCGCTCGACCGCGAGCGGCCCGAGCAGGAGGTAGCGCAGCACGTCGTGGATTCTCACATCCCCCGACCTGGGCGCCCGGCCCGCCATCGGCCAGGATGCGGCGAGACGACGTCGTCGACGAGGCGGCAAAGATCGCCGCATCGCGGGACCCCGTCGGCCAGTGGCTTCGGCCAAGCGCTTCGGCCGCGGCCCGGAACTGGTCGTGGTGCGATCACGAGGACCGCTTGTAGCGTGTCGAGCGGGGTGCACGTCCCCGGACTCAGCGATCGCACCACAGGGGTGCCCGCCCTCGAGCCGGCGACCTGAATCGCAGGGGGTGACGGTGCACGCGGCTCATGAACTCGACCGGATCCTGGACCAGGTTCCTGAGCTGGCCGGGCGCCCGCGCCGAATCGAGGTCCTTGCCGGGGGTCTGACCAACCGCAACTACAAGGTCACCACGGATCGGGCCGGCTACGTCGTGCGATGCTCGCCGGATTCCGCCTCGTTACTGAGCATCGACCGGCATCACGAGCACGCCAATTCGCAGGCCGCTGCGGCGGCCGGTGTTGGCGCGCGAGTGGTCGCCTACCTGCCGCACGAACACGTGATGATCGTGTCGTGGATCGACGGCGAGACGTTCACCGACGCCTCGTTCGGCCAACCCGGCATGATCCCCCGCGTGGCCCGAGCCTGTCGGCAACTGCACGAGGGCCCGCGGTTCGTCAACGACTTCGACATGTTCGACGTGCAGCGCCAGTACCTCGACGTCGTCCAACGTCACGGGTTCCGGCGGCCTGATCGGTACCTCGGATTCGCACCCCAGGTGGCGCTGATGGAGCGAGCGCTCACCTTGCGGGCCGAGGCGACCGTGCCGTGCAACAACGACCTGCTGGCCGGGAACTTCATCGACGACGGAACCAAGATCTGGCTGATCGACTACGAGTACGGCGGCAACAACGACGCCTGTTTCGAGCTCGGCAACATCTGGAGCGAATGCCATCTCAGCCTGGACCAGCTGGCGGAACTGGTCGAGGTCTACTACGGCCGGTTGACCCGTAACAAGTTGGCCAGGGCCCAGTTGCTCGGGCTCATGTCGCAGTACGGCTGGACGTTGTGGGCCTCGATCCAGCAGGCCTCCAGCGCGGTGGACTTCGACTTCTGGACGTGGGGCATGGAGAAGTACGACCGGGCCGTGACCACGTTCACCAGCACCGACTTCGGCCGTCTCGTCGAGGCCGTCCAACGCAGCGACTGACCGGCCGCAAACCGCCGAACGTGATCGAGGAGGACCGTGACCAGCACCGACCTGCCCACCCGGGCCCGCGTCGTCGTCATCGGCGGCGGGATCATCGGCGCGAGCGTGGCCTACCACCTCACCGCGCTGGGATGGACGGATCTGGTTCTGCTGGAACAGGCGCAGCTCTCGAGCGGCACGACCTGGCATGCGGCCGGCCTGGTCGGCCAACTGCGCGCGACCGAGAGTGGCACCCGGCTGGTCCAGTACTCGGCCGGACTGTACGAACGCCTCGAAGCCGAGACCGGTCTGGCCAGCGGCTTCAGGCGCTGTGGCGGTGTCACCGTGGCCCGCACACCCGACCGCATGATCCAGTTGCAGCGCACGGCCGCGACCGCGGTCGCCTACGACCTGGACTGCGAGCTCATCTCCCCTGACCGAGCTGCCGAGCTGTATCCGATCCTGGCCACCGCGGATCTGCTCGGTGCGCTCTGGCTACCCGGCGACGGCACGGCCAATCCCACCGACGTCACCAGCTCGTTGGCCAAGGGGGCCCGCATGCGGGGCGCGCGGGTGTTCGAGCGCACCCGCGTCATCGGCATCTCACAGCGCGACGGTGTGGTCACGGGCGTGCAGACCGACCGCGGCGACGTCGAGGCCGAGATCGTCGTCAACTGTGCCGGGCAGTGGGCCAACGCGGTCGGAGCCTGGGCCGGGGTGACGGTGCCACTGCACTCGGCCGAGCACTTCTACGTCGTCACCGACCAGATCGCGGGCGTCCACCGGAACCTGCCCATCCTGCGTGACCCCGACGGCTACACCTACTTCAAGGAGGAGGTCGGCGGGCTCGTCGTCGGCGGCTTCGAACCGGACGCCAAGGCCTGGGTTTCGCCGGATCAGATCCCGCATCCGTTTGCGTTTCAACTGCTCGACGAGGACTGGGAGCACTTCTCGATCCTCATGGAGAGCGCACTGTTGCGTATCCCCGCCTTGCAACATACGGGGATCAAGAAGTTCTACAACGGTCCGGAGAGCTTCACGCCCGACAACCAGTTCATCCTCGGACCGGCGCCGGAACTGCGGAACTTCTACGTCGGCGCCGGGTTCAACTCGGTCGGTATCGCCTCGGCCGGTGGGGCCGGGAAAGCCCTGGCCGAATGGATCGTCGCCGGCGAGCCGACCAGTGACCTGAGCGCGGTGGACATCCGCCGGTTCGCCGGCTTCAACGGCAACCACCAGTGGCTCCACGATCGCGTCAGCGAGATCCTCGGCCTGCACTACGCGGTGCCCTGGCCCGACCGGGAACTGCGCACCGCGCGGCCGTTCCGGCGATCTCCGGCCTACCACCTGCTCGCCCAAGCGGGTGCGAGTTTCGGTTCGAAGATGGGGTGGGAGCGGGCCAACTACTTCATCCCGCCCGGGGCGACGGAACCGGACCACACCTGGGAAAAGCCCGGCTGGCTGGAATGGTCGGCGGCCGAACAACGCGCCACCCGCACGGGCGTCGCGTTGTACGACCAGACCTCGTTCGGCAAGCTTCTGATCAAGGGCCGCGACGCGTTTCGCCTGCTGCAATGGCTGTGTACCGCGGATGTCGACGTGCCCGTGGGCCGCGCCGTGTACACCGGCCTGCTCAACGAACGCGGCGGCTACGAAGCCGACGTCACCGTCACCCGGGTCGCGCCGGACGAGTTCCTGCTCGTCACCGGAGCCGGCTCGGTCCGACGAGACCTGGACTGGCTGGTTCGCCACATCGGCACCGATGACCACGTCGTCGTCCTGGACGTGTCTTCCGCGTATGCGGTGTACGGCGTGATGGGTCCACACTCGCGGGCACTGCTGCAGAAAGTGAGCGGGGCCGATCTGAGTGCGGCCAGTTTTCCCTTCGCTACCAGCCGAATGATCGACCTCGGCCACGCGACCGTGCGGGCCACCCGGATCACCTACGTCGGCGAGTTGGGCTGGGAACTGTACGTTCCCACCGAGTTCGCCGTGGGCGTCTATGAGCTCCTCGTTTCCGCCGGGGCCGAGTTTCCCCTTGTCAACGCGGGCTATCACGCGATGAACTCATTGCGATTGGAGAAGGGTTACCGGGCGTTCGGCGCAGAACTCAACCCCGACCGCAACCCGGTCGAGGCCGGCTTGCTGTTCGCATGCAAGAGCACCACCGAGATCGATTTCCTGGGTCGCGATGCCCTGCTCGAGGCGAAGGCGGCCGGCCCCCGACGTCGCCTGGTTTCGTTGGTACTCCAGGATCCGGACGCGATGTTGTGGGGCGGTGAGCTCGTCGTGCGCGACGAGGTGCCGGTGGGACAGGTGACGTCGGCCGGATGGGCGGTTACGACTGGAGCCTGCGTTGCGCTGGCCTATCTACATCACCAGGGCGACCGCGTCGACGCCGAGTATCTGCACGCTGGTCGCTACGAGGTCGACGTCGCGGGTCAGCGGTACGTGGCCGCGGTGAGTCTGCGGGCACCCTACGACGCAACCGGCGCCCGGATCAGGTGGTGATCCGGGCGCCGGCCTTGCGTTACGTGCTGGGGTTATGAGGTGGGGGTGATGGTGCCCTTGGTGTAGGTGAAGGTGGGGGTATGGAAGGCGGTGTTGGTGGCGAGGGTTTTCCAGGCGGTGAGGGAGGTCGGGCTGGAGTCGGGGGTGGTGCCCATGCCGTTGATGTTGTGGTACTTGGTGTCGATGTCGAAGTAGACGAGGGCTTTCAGGGCGGGGAAGGACGCGATTTGGGTGGTGACGCTTTTGAAGAAGTTGGCCTGGCCGGTGGGGTTGGCCGGGTTGTACAGCCCGCCCCATTCGGCGAGCATGAGGGGCTTGGCGGGGTGGGTGGTGGTGGCCCAGGTGTAGAAGCCTTTGCCGCCCTGGTAGCCGCGGTTGACCATGTCGGCGAAGTCGTGTCCGGCCAGGCCGGAGGCGTTGTTGGTCTGGTAGGGGTCGTAGGCGATCCAGTCGACGACGTCGTCTCCGGGGTAGAGCCCGTCGAGCATGGAGTTCCACCGTCCGAAGCCCATGTAGTTCATGACCGACACGAACTTGGTCGCACCGTCGGCGCGCAGGCGCAGGATGACGTGGCGGTACATGGCTCGGTAATCGGCCACGGTCATCCCGGAGCCGGCGGCGGTGTTGACGTCGTTTTCCGGCTCGTGCCAGACGGCGAGGAAGAACGGCAGGTCGAAGTGGGATTTCAGGTAGGCGGCTTCGGCGTCGATGCGGGCATCGGCGGCGCCGTTGGCGACCTGGGCCCAGGTCTTGTCGGTAGCCGGTTTCCAGTTCTCGAGCAGGACCCGGTTGTGCCCGGGCTGTTGGGCAATGGCGATGTCAGCCGCGGTGGGGAACAGGGTGCCGTTGGTCTTGTACTGGTGTGAGAGGGCGAAGCTGGAGCCGGTGAACGCCTCGTCGTGGGCCAGGGTCGTCGCGGCGGGCAGGCCGCTGTAGGCCTGCGCGGCGATACCGAGCCACCGGGCGCAGGAGGGGACCAGCTTGGCCGACACCGCGCATTTCGCCGGCGGCGGCGTCGTCGGGGGCTTCGTCGGGGGCGTGGTGGTGGGGGGTGTGGTGGGGGGCGTGGTGGTGGGGGTGGTGGTCAGGACCAGCCGAGGTCCGGTGGCCCCGGCTTCGCGGGAGGCGAACTGGAGCACATCGGTGGTGACCGGCGACGTCACCGCGAACTCGACCGCTCCGGGCTTCTTGGTCGCGGCGGTGACGGTGAAGGCGACCGACGCGGTGGTAGCGGTGGTGGCGG
The DNA here is from genome assembly GCA_964252015.1 of uncultured Jatrophihabitantaceae bacterium. Classification (GTDB taxonomy): domain Bacteria; phylum Actinomycetota; class Actinomycetes; order Mycobacteriales; family Jatrophihabitantaceae; genus CAXSBR01. The sequence goes on from CAXULW010000005.1 coordinate 157,267, forward strand.
CGGTGGCCAGCACAGCGCCGGGCTTGGGGGCGTTGGCCGCGGTCACCGACGTCTCCTTGGCTTTCGCGCCCACCACGCCGGCCACGCGCAGCGTGGTGACCGGCAAGTGGTGCCCGGTGCGGGTCAGGACCAGCTCCGCCTTCGTCACCGTGCGCCCCGGGGTGGCCGGGACGGTGAAGCTGAGGTAGCTGGTCTTCACCTGCCCGGTCTTGCCGCTGACCCGCAGGGTGTTCGCGGTGCCGTAGTTGCTGGCCGGCGCGGTGGCCGAGACGTAGGCGTCACCGGTCGACTTCAACGTCACCGTCGATGTGGTCTGCGCCGAGGCGGTACCGGCGCACGCCACCGCTGACGCCGCGGCCGCGGCCGAGACCAGGGCCACACCCAGGCCGGTACGCATGATGGGCCGGCGGGGCCGGACCGACCGATTTTGGGCATGCTGAAATAGGGAGGTCGTCATGGGGGGACTCCTTGAACGGGTAACGCTCGAGACGAGCGACTCGGTTTTGGCCGACGCCGTGGTCCCCGTTCACACCACGCCAGTTCCGCTTGAGTTGCCTACCTCGCTGCGGGTTGGCCAAAACCTAACTCAGCGATGACGCAACGTCGCATCCGTGACGCCATAACCCCGGTAAATACCTAAACCCTGGTACCGAAAGGAGATCCGCGGTATCGACCCACCCAGAAACAGGTATGAGCGCGACCCTGAAAACAGGTACGGGCGAGGCTGAGGACCGCGACGTCCGCGCGGGACACCTCTGCTCGGCGCGGGCTCGCGGCGTCCAACCGCGGGTGGCCGCGGGTGGTTTCAGCCGGACAGCGCGGTCACAGCCGCGGGATCGCTGTCACGCAGGAAGACCCGGCAACGGTCGGCCTCGACCTGGTCGCCCAGGCGATCGGAGGAGTCGGCCAGAGCGTTCAGGGCGCGCAGGAACCCGCGATTCGGTACATGGCTCCACGGCACCGGACCGTTGCCCTTCCAGCCCGAACGACGCAGCACATCGAGACCGCGGTGATACCCGGTCCGGGCGTAGGCGTAGGCGTCCACTACCCGTTCCTCGGCCAGCGCCAACTCGGACAGGGCAGCCCAGGCCGCCATCGAGTCCGGATGCGCGGCGGCGACGGCGCCCGGGGCCTGTCCGGCGTCGAGATCGGGCTGACCCGGGTCCGGCGGCAGCAACGTGGCCGCCGCCATCAGGTTGTGAAACCCACTCATGCGCTGATCGAGGTGCCCTTGGAACGCAGGTCGTCGCACGCTTCGACGACTCGCGCGGCCATACCGCCTTCAGCCGCCTTGAGGTAGGAGCGCGGGTCGTACACCTTCTTGTTGCCGACCTCGCCGTCGATCTTCAGCACACCGTCGTAGTTGCTGAACATGTGGCCGACGATCGGGCGCGTGAAGGCGTACTGGGTGTCGGTGTCGACGTTCATCTTCACCACGCCGTAATCCAGCGCCT
>CAXULW010000005.1:158820-180301 GCA_964252015.1 uncultured Jatrophihabitantaceae bacterium
GCGTACTGGGTGTCGGTGTCGACGTTCATCTTCACCACGCCGTAATCCAGCGCCTCGCGGATCTCGGACAGCGCCGAGCCGGAACCGCCGTGGAACACCAGGTCGAACGGCTTGGCGCCATCGGGCAGGCCCAGCGCCTTGGCCGCCACCGCCTGACCCGCCTTGAGCACGTCGGGGCGCAGCTTGACGTTGCCGGGTTTGTAGACGCCGTGCACGTTGCCGAACGTCGCCGCGAGGAGGTACCGACTGCCCTGATCACCAGCGCCGAGAGCGGCCAGCGTGTCCTCGAAGTCGCCCTCGGTGGTGTAGAGCTTGTCGTTGATCTCGTTGGCCACACCGTCTTCCTCGCCGCCGACCACACCGATCTCGATCTCCAGGATGATCCGGGCCGCGGAAGCCTTGGCCAGCAGTTCCTTGGCGATCTCGAGGTTCTCGTCCAACGGCACGGCCGAGCCGTCCCACATGTGCGACTGGAAGAGCGGCTCCTGACCCTTGTCCACGCGTTCCTGCGAGATGGCGATCAGCGGGCGGACGTAGGTGTCCAGCTTGTCCTTCGGGCAGTGGTCGGTATGCAGAGCCACGTGGTTCGGGTACTTGGCGGCCACAACATGCGCGAACTCGGCCAGCGCCACCGCTCCGGTGACCATCTCCTTGACGCCCGTGCCCGACGCGAACTCCGCACCGCCGGTGGAGAACTGGATGATGCCGTCGCTACCCGCATCGGCGAAACCTTTGAGGGCGGCGTTGACGGACTCCGAGGACGTGCAGTTGATGGCGGGGTAGGCGAATCCCTCATCCTTGGCGCGGTCGAGCATCTGCGCGTAGACCTCAGGGGTAGCAATCGGCATGCGAATCTCTCCACTCGGCGGGGTAGGTGAGTCTGTGGGCAGTATCCCCCACGTCGATGCTCAGCTACTCACGTGTACCGCATGGCCGTCAGGTTGCCACCGTCGGCGGTCGTCGCGGTCGGGAATCAGGAGGCCACCGCAGCGGTTCGCACCGGTATAGAACGCCGCCTCAACGCAACTCAACGCAAGGAGACCGACATGGCTACTGCACAGTGGAACGGCACCGTCATCGCCGACAGCGATGCCACCGTCATAGTGGAGGGCAATCACTACTTCCCCATCGAGTCCGTGAACCAGGAGCTGCTGCGCCCGTCCGAGACCCATTCGATCTGTCCGTGGAAGGGCACCGCGTCGTACTACTCGGTGGAAATTGACGGCCAGACGAACTCTGACGCCGCCTGGTACTACCCCGCTCCCAAGGACGCGGCATCCGAAATCAAGGATCATGTTGCCTTCTGGCACGGGGTGACCGTCACCGCGTGAATTAGCGGTCAGCCCGTCAGCCGATCGGCAAGGTCGGCTGATGCGGGCTTTGCTCCCAAAAGGGCTCCGCGGATATAGGTTTCCGAGTTGCGCGTCACCGTCCGCACACAGCTTCGGTACAGCCTGCTCTCGTAGACTGGTGACATGTCTTTTGTCGAAATCGCCGGTGCCCTGAACGTCACGGCCGCACCGGCCTTTCTCGACACCAATCATCTGCTGAGTACGTACGGCTTGATTGGCTTGATGATCATCATCTTCGCCGAGTGCGGGCTCTTGGTCGGATTTTTCCTTCCCGGTGACACCTTGCTGTTCAGTGCCGGGCTCTTGATGTCCACCGGCACGCTGCACGTGAACATCTGGCTGGCCGCCGTTCTGGTCCCTACGGCCGCCATCCTGGGAAACCTCGTCGGCTATTGGATCGGTTATCGCGTGGGACCATACGTCTTCGACCGGCCCAAATCGAAGATGTTCAAACCCGAATACGTCGAACGCAGTCATGCGTTCTTTGAACGATATGGGGCGGCCGCTGTCGTACTGGCTCGCTTTGTTCCCATTGTCCGGACGGTCGCCACGGTGCTGGCCGGGGTCAGCCGGATGCGGTTTGCGCTCTACGCCCTGTATTCGGTCATCGGCGGCGTGCTGTGGTCCGGCGGCGTTCTCCTGCTGGGCTACTGGCTGGGCCACATCGAGTTCGTGCGCAAGACGATCGAGCCGCTCATCGATCCGATCCTCATCGGGGTGGTTCTGCTGTCGGTTCTGCCGGCCTTGGTGCATTGGCTGCGTTCGCGGCGGCAGCCGGTGGCGGTTGGTGGCTCCGAGGAGACGCCTGCTCGCGACTGATTTCTGTACTGGGTCAGGTCAAAAGCCAAGGGCGCATCGACGATGGGTGGGGGCCTGGATCGACCCCGACCGACAACCCAAACGCGACCGCACCCACCACATCGCCGACTACTTCACCGCGCAAGCGGCATGACCACATCCGGTCAGCGGCTGATGTCCTGGCAATGCTGTCTGATGCTCGGGTTGCTCGGGGTGAGATGGATGCCGAGAAAGGTGGGGTCGCAGTTCTTGGCCGAGGACGAGATGCTGGCGCGCTGGGTCCAGACCAAGCCGGCCAGCAACACGACGACCAAGATGACGATGATCCGGCTGACGATCGCCGTGATGATCGCACTGATGACGAATCCGATGAGTACAACAGCGACGATCACGACAACGCCGACCGTTTTGGCCTGATCTGTGTCCAGCGCTTGGGCAGTCACGATTCGCACCCTAATCGTCCGCGCCTGCTGCGGACGCTTACGCAGTCGTCGCGGGAACGAGCCGGGGCCGCGCGAGGCTAGGGTCAAAGCGCACGACCCCAGTACCCGACCGGAAGGACGCTCTCGCCCGTGTCCGATGACGTGACCAGATTGCCGCAGCCGCCGGCCCTTCCTGCGAACGGGCTGCGCATCGTCGCCCTGGGCGGAATCGGCGAGATCGGCCGCAACATGACCGTGTTCGAGTACTCCCCGAACGGGCGAAAAGGCCAGACCCGGTTGTTGGTCGTGGACTGCGGAATGCTGCTGGGCAAGACGAACGCGCCCGGCGTGGATCTGGCGCTGCCCGATTGGTCGTTCTTCCGCGACCGCCTCCGTGACATCGACGCGATCGTGCTCACCCACGGCCACGAGGATCACATTGGCGCCCTGCCTTACCTGCTGCGGGAGCGGGGGGACATCCCGCTGGTGGGATCGCGTCTGACGCTGGCGCTGATCAGCGCCAAGCTCGACCAGCACCGGATCAAGCCCGAGCTGCGCCAGGTGCGCGAGGGCGACCGCATGGACATCGGCACGTGGAACCTGGAGTTCTTCGCGGTCAACCACTCCATTCCGGACGCACTGGCGGTGTCGATCCGGACCGGCAAGCACACCGTGCTGCACACCGGCGACTTCAAGATGGACCAGACCCCGCTCGACGGTCGGCTGACCGACCTGCCGGGGTTCTCCCGGCTGGGTGACGAGGGCGTCGACCTGCTGCTGGCCGACTCGACCAACGCCGAGGTGCCTGGATTCATCCCCAGCGAACGCGATGTGGGCAAGGTCGTCAACGATGTCATTCTCAAGGCCCGGGGCCGGGTGATCGTCGCCTGCTTCGCCTCCCACATCCACCGCGTGCAGCAGGTGCTGGACGCCGCGCAGGAGTCCGGGCGGCAAGTCGCGCTGGTCGGCCGGTCGATGGTGCGGAACATGGGCATCGCCCGCGAACTGGGCCTGCTCAAGGTGCCCGACAACATCATGGTCGACCTGCGCGACGCCGAGCAGCTCCCGTCCCGGCGAATCATGCTCATCTGCACCGGTTCCCAGGGTGAACCGCTGTCGGCGTTGTCGCGGATGGCCAACCGGGAGCACCACCTGGTGCGCGTGGTCAAGGACGACACGATCCTGCTGGCCTCGTCGCTGATTCCCGGTAACGAGAACGCGGTGTTCCGCATCATCAACGGGCTCTCCCGACTGGGCGCCACCGTGGTGCACAAGTCCACCGCCCTGGTCCACGTGTCCGGCCATGCGCCCGCCGGCGAGCTGCGCTATCTGCTGAACGCGGTCCGCCCGACCAACCTCATGCCCGTGCACGGCGAATGGCGCCATCTGCGCGCGCACGCGGCGATCGCGGCGTCGACGGGCATGGCCGCGGACCGCGCCGTTCTGGCTGAGAACGGCAACGTCGTCGATCTGGTCGACGGCCGAGCATCGATCGTCGGCGTCATCCCAGTGGGGCACGTTTTCGTCGACGGGCTGGCCGTGGGCGACATCGGCGACCTGGCCATCAAGGACCGTCTCATCCTGGGCGAGGAAGGGTTCCTGTCCATCCTGGTCGCCGTCGACTTCCAGGTCGGCAAGGTGGTCTACGGGCCGGAGATCACCGCGCGCGGCTTCACCGACAACCCCGAGGGGCTCGACCCGATCCGGGCCGAGCTCGTCCGCATCGTCGAACAGTCCGTGGCCGACGGCGTTCGCGACGCCGACGCCCTCGAACACACCGTGCGTCGCACCGTCGGGCGGTGGGTCGACCAGACCTACCGCCGTCGGCCGATGCTGCTGCCCACCGTCATCGAGGTCTGAGCCTTGTCCGCCCATCCACGCCCGGCCCTGGCCGCCAACCCGCGCACCGGCAATCCGGCGCGCGCCCGACTGACCCCGGGCGAGCTGTCACCGCGCCGGGCCGTGCCGCCCGGCATCCCTCGACCGTTCTACGTCGACGCCAAGGGCAACCGTCGTCCCGGACCGGCCGATCACGACGACCCGATGGTCAAGGACCAGGCGACGATCGCGGCCATGCGGGTGGCCGGGCGCATCGCCGCCCAGGCGCTCGCCGAGGTGGGTCGCCACGTTGCGCCCGGTGTTACCACCGACGACCTCGACCGCGTGGGGCACGAGTTCCTCATCGACCACCACGCCTACCCGTCGACACTCGGCTACAAGGGATTCCCGAAGTCGTTGTGTACGTCGCTGAACGAGTCGATCTGTCACGGCATCCCCGACTCGACCGTGATCGAGGACGGCGACGTCGTCAAGGTGGACATCACCGCGTTCATCGACGGCGTGCACGGCGACAACTGCGGCTCGTTCGTGGCCGGCGACGCCGACGAGGCCGTGGTGCAGCTGGTCGAGCGCACCCACGAAGCCACCATGCGGGCGATCAAAGCCGTCCGCCCCGGCCGCGAGGTGAACGTGATCGGCCGGGTGATCGAGTCCTACGCCCGGCGTTTCGGCTACGGCGTGGTCCGCGACTACACCGGCCACGGCGTCGGGCCGTCCTTTCACACCGATCCGACGATCCTGCACTACGACGAGCCGGCCGCGACGACCAGGTTCCAGCCCGGAATGACGTTCACCATCGAACCGATGATCACTCTCGGCGACGTCGGTTGGGTTCTCTGGGATGACGGCTGGACGGTCGTCACCAGTGACGGATCGTGGGTGGCCCAGTGGGAGCACACGATCGTCGTCACCGAAGACGGTGCCGAGATCCTTACGTTGGCGTGACGGCAACCATCGCCTTGTCCCGGTTACGTCTCGGCTTCCGGCATGGCGGCGTGCTGACGGATCCAGGCGTGCATGGCGATGCCGGCGGCAACGCCGGCGTTGATGGAGCGGGTCGACCCGTACTGGGCAATTGAGTAGAGCACCGTCGCCGCCGCCCTGGCCTCGTCGCTGAGCCCGGGGCCTTCCTGGCCGAAGACCAGCAGCACCCGTTCGGGCAGCGCTGCCGTCTCGAGCGGGACGGCACCCGGGCCGTTGTCGATCGCGACGAGCACCCGTCCGGTCTGCTCCGCGTGTTTGCTCAGAGCGGCGACGTCGGCCACGTGCACGATGTGTTGGTAGCGGTCCGTCACCATGGCCCCGCGCCGGTTCCACCGCCGCCGGCCCACGATGACGACCTCGGCCGCGTTGAACGCATTGGCCGTGCGCACCACCGTGCCGATGTTGGCGTCGTGCTGCCAGTTCTCGATCGCTACCGCGAAATCGTGCCGGTGGCGATCGAGGTCGGCGACGATCGCGTCCAGGCGCCAGTAGCGGTAACGGTCCACCACGTTGCGACGGTCGCCGCCGCGCAGCAGTTCTGGGTCCAGGCGCGGATCGTCCGGCCACGGCTGAGCGTGCGGCCCGACGCCGACGCCGAGATCCGGGGTCGCGTCGGGCCTCCGGTCCAGGCTGAGCTCCGCCGCGGCTTCAGTGCCCAGTGTTGGCCCCGCTGCCGTCGCTGGCTCGGCGTGTCCGCCTGCTGCGGGCCCAATGCCTGCGCTGTGGCCAGCGGTCACGCCAGGCCGAGATCGGCCAGCGTGAACGCGGCCCGGCTGGGCAGGCCGGCCGCCTCGATCGCGGCGACGCCACCACGGTCGACGATGAGCGCCACACCGGCCACCTCGGCGCCGGCCGCGCGGGCCGCCTCGACCGCCGTCAGTGGGCTCGCACCCGTCGTCGTCACGTCCTCGACGATGAGCACGCGCCGGCCGGACACCGACGGGCCCTCGATGCGTTGCTGCATGCCGTGCTTCTTCTCGGCCTTGCGGACCACGAACGCGTCGACGGCCCCGTCCGCGGCGTGCATGACGGCGGTGGCAACCGGGTCGGCACCCAGCGTGAGCCCGCCGACCGCGGCGTAGTCCCAGTCGGCCGTGAGCTCGCGCAGCACCCGGCCGACCAGCGGCGCAGCGGCGCCGTGCAGGGTGATCCGACGCAGGTCGATGTAGTAGTCGGCCGCCAGGCCCGAGGACAGCGTCACCCGGCCATGAACGACGGCAAGTTCGTTGATCAGGTCGCGCAGCTGGTCGAGGTCGGACACGGCTACTGCTGGCGGGACTTGAACCGGCCGGGCCGGTTGCCGGCGCCGTTGGCCTTGACGCTGCCCGGGCGCGTCACCGTCGGACGCCGTGACGCGGTTGCTCCCGACGATCCCTCGCGGGGGCCGTCGTTGGCCGGGATGTCACCGGCCGGGGTCTCGTTGACCACCTGATCCGTCGCCGTCGGCGTGGGTCGGCGGCGCGGGGCGAACAGGGCACCCAGACCGCCGCGCCCCGGGCGAGGGCCGATTTTTCCCAGGCCGCTCAGGGCCGGACCCGGCACGCGGGCGACGGGCGCCGCCGGCAGTGTCCCCAGCTGGGTAGCGCGAAGGGCGGCGAAGTACTCCCGGGTGCTGCGATGCAGGAGCAGCACGACGACCACCAGCGACGCGACGCCGGCCGCCACCAAGGTGAGTTTGTAGAGGCCCGGGGCGGACACGATTGCCCCACCCACCAGTTGGCCTATGACGCCGACGCCGAGAAGGAAACCGGGCACCGTGGCCATCGCCAACAGACCCCAGCGCGCCAGCCGACGGCTGCGCCACGTCAGGACGGCGAGAAGCATGAGGATGATCACCACGAGCACCGACCGGATGAGGCCGCTGATCAGCAGATTGTGCACGTCGTGGTCGACCTTGGTCAGGTACTCGGCGGCGGGGATCGGCTTCTTTATCTTGGCGTTCTGGTCGATGAGGGATTGGCGCAGGTACGGTCGCTGGCCGAACAGCACCAGGTCGGCCAGGACGCTGAGCCCGCACCACACCGCCGTCGCCCACAGGTTCCACCACAAGGCCGGCGGCGGGCCGACGGGCACCAGCTCGCTATGGGCGTCGTTACCTGCTCCGCTGGTGATGGCACTCATGGGGTCGCAGCCTACGCAACCAGAGCCCGCACCGGTTTTACACCGCGACGACGTCACGGCCCGAGAGGAGAGCACCGGCCCGCGAACACCACGACCGGACCCGTCGCTCGGGACACGTCGTGGGCGGGCTCGGCACTACAGTGACGAACGCGGAAAGCCGGCCCCGGCGGCCGCTCATCCATCGTGGCCGAGGAGGTAGTCGTGAGCACAGCAGCCCCGGATCCCGGCTCCGAACCGGGCCGGGCCGAGGCGGACCGAGCACAGGACGACCGCCGGACCTCGCCGGAGGTGTCGGCCGACCAGCCCGGCAACGGCGATTTCGACCCGTTCCGCTTCGGCCGTCCCGAGCCCGGCAGCCCCGCGGCAGCCGCCTTCCCACATCTGTTTCCGCAGCAACCGCAGCCACCCTCCGCTGCGCCCGGATCGGGGTCCGGCACCAACTGGGGGCCAACGGCAAATCCGGGCTGGGGCCCGGCCGCCGGTCCGGGCTACCCGCCACCGGCGCCCGGCACCGGCCTGGGCTATCCACCTCCGCCCGGTCCGGACGGGTCGCCCACATTCGGCCCGGGTGGGGCTGCGGCTGGGCCGCCACCGTCCTACGGGTACCCGGCCGCGGGTTACGAACCCGGGCCGGGATACGCCCCGCCGCACGGCTACGCCTACCCGCCGCCCGGGGGTGGCGACCGTCCCGGTAACGGCAAGGCCGTTGCCGGTTTCGTGCTCGGCATCGTCGGGGTGGTCCTGTTCTTCTTCACCTTGTTCGACCTGATCCCGATCGTGCTCGCCTTCGTGTTCAGCATCCAAGGTCTGCGAGCCAGCAGACAGGGGAAAGGGCAACGCGGCTTGGCCGTGGCCGGCATCGTCTTGGCGTCGGTGGCGACGGTCATCGTCGTGGCGTTCGTGACGTTCTTCCTGATTCGAGCCCACCATTGCCAGCAGCACCACGACCAGGGCACGAAGTCCTACAACGAGTGCTTGATCGATTTCTGAACGGTGCCCCGCCAACTCACGCGTTCCTGATCGGATCACGTGAGCCAGCGGGGCAACGTTGCGGTGTCTCGGCCCGGGTAGACGGGTTAGCCGACGGTGAGCCGGCTGCGGTCCTCGGCCAGGTCCACGTGCACGGTCTGGCCGTCACGGATGAGCCCGGCCAGCAACGCCTTGGCCAGCTGGTCGCCCAGCGCGGTCTGCACCAGCCGGCGCAGCGGCCGCGCCCCGTACTGGGGATCAAAGCCGTTGATGGCCAGCCACTCCCGAGCCGCGGGGCTCACCTCGAGGGTCAGCCGGCGCGCTTCCAGCCGGCGCGCCAACGCGGCGATCTGGATGTCCACGATGGGCGCGAGCTCGGACGTGGTCAGCTGGTCGAACACCACGATGTCGTCCAGGCGGTTGAGGAACTCCGGCTTGAAGTGCTCGCGCACCGCGTCCAGCACCGCCTGCTTCTTCACCGCTCCGGGCAACTCACCGGCCAGCACGTGTGACCCCAGGTTCGACGTCAGCACCAGGATCACGTTGCGGAAGTCCACCGTGCGGCCCTGACCGTCGGTCAGCCGCCCGTCGTCGAGTACCTGCAGCAGGATGTCGAACACGTCCGGGTGGGCCTTTTCGACCTCGTCGAACAACACGACCGTGTAGGGACGGCGCCGCACCGCCTCGGTCAGCTGCCCGCCCTCGTCGTAACCGACGTAGCCGGGAGGAGCACCGACCAGGCGGGCCACCGCGTGCTTCTCCGAGTACTCGCTCATGTCGATGCGGACCATGGCCCGCTCGTCGTCGAACAGGAACTCGGCCAGCGCCTTCGCCAGCTCGGTCTTGCCCACGCCGGTCGGTCCGAGGAACAGGAACGAGCCGGTGGGACGGTCGGGGTCGCTGACGCCGGCCCGGGCGCGACGGACCGCGTCGGACACCGACTGGACGGCCTCGGCCTGCCCAATCGCGCGGCGGGCGAGTTCGGACTCCATGCGCAACAGCTTGGCCGTCTCGCCTTCCAGCAACCGCCCGGCCGGGATGCCGGTCCACGCCGCGACCACGGCGGCGATGTCGTCGGCCGTCACCTCCTCGGCCACCATCACGTCGGAGGCGGCCTCGGTCGAGGCGGCTTCGGCCAGCTCGCGCTCACCGGCCGGGATCTCGACGTACATCAGCCGCGACGCGGTCTCCAGGTCACCGTCGCGCTGGGCCCGTTCGGCTTGACCGCGCAGGTCGTCGATGCGCTCCTTGAGGTCACCGACCCGGTTCAGCCCCGCCTTCTCGCGTTCCCAGCGGGCCAGCAGCGCGTTCAACTGCTCGTTGCGGTCGGCCAGCTCGGCACGCAACCGGGCCAACCGCTGCGTCGACGCCTCATCCGTCTCGTGCGCCAGCGCCATCTCTTCCATCTTGAGCCGGTCGACCGAGCGCTGCAGCTCGTCGATCTCGACCGGGGACGAATCGATCTCCATCCGCAGCCGGGACGCAGCCTCGTCGATCAGGTCGATGGCCTTGTCGGGCAGGAACCGCGAGGTGATGTAACGGTCGCTCAACGTGGCCGCGGCGACCAGTGCGCTGTCCTCGATCTGCACCTTGTGGTGGGCCTCGTAACGACCCTTGAGCCCGCGCAGGATGGCGACGGTGTCCTCGACCGTCGGCTCGCCGACCAGCACCTGCTGGAAGCGCCGCTCCAGCGCCGGATCCTTCTCGATGTGCTCGCGGAACTCGTCCAGGGTGGTCGCGCCGACCATGCGCAGTTCGCCGCGGGCCAGCATGGGCTTGAGCATGTTGCCCGCGTCCATGGCGCCCTCACCGGACGCGCCCGCGCCGACCACGGTGTGCAGCTCGTCGATGAACGTGACGACCTCGCCGTCAGAATCCTTGATCTCGGTCAGGACGGCCTTGAGCCGTTCCTCGAACTCGCCGCGGTACTTGGCCCCGGCCACCATCGCGGCCAGGTCGAGGGCGATCAATCGCTTCCCCCGCAGGGATTCCGGCACGTCGCCGGCGACAATGCGCTGGGCCAGGCCTTCGACGACGGCGGTCTTGCCGACGCCGGGTTCGCCGATCAGCACGGGATTGTTCTTGGTCCGCCGTGACAAGACCTGGACCACCCGGCGGATCTCCGCGTCGCGGCCGATGACCGGATCGAGCGCGCCTTCACGGGCCTGCGCGGTGAGGTCGACGCCGTACTTCTCCAGGGCCTGGAACGTCGACTCCGGGTCGGCGCTGGTGACGCGTCGTGACCCGCGCACGGTGGACAACGCGGCGCGCAGGGAGTCGCCGGTGGCGCCGAAGCGGGCCAGCAGCGCCTTCACGTCGCTGTCGGCAACAGCGAGGGCGAGCAGCAGGTGCTCGGTGGACACGAACTCGTCGCTCATGTCCCGGGCCTGGGTCTCGGCCTGGGTAAGCACGGTCAGCATCGACCGCGAGGGCTGCGGCGCGCCGACGGTGGCGCCGGACGCGGCCGGAAGCCGCTTGACCAGGGCGTTCGCGGCGGCGGCCACGGTGACGGGGTCGGCGCCGACCGCCTGGAGCAACGGGCGGGCCAAACCTTCGGTGTCGTCGAGGAGGGCGACGAGCAGATGAGCCGGGTCGAACGCCGGGTTGCCGGCCTGCGCGGCGGCGCGGACCGCGGCCGAGATCGCCTGCTGACTACGGGTGGTGAGATCCATCTCTGACGTTCCAATCGCTGGTTGTGGCTGTTCTTCCGGTAAGGCGCGCGGCCTCTACCGACACAACGCGAGCAAAGTTGAGTGTGTTCCGCTCAGTTTAGTGGTCGCGACCGCTCAGGGTCCGCCACGCCAATGCTCGATCCGGTTGTGGTCGGGGGTGAAACCGTGCTCGACCCCCCACAGCACCGCCTGCGTGCGGCTGCCCGCGCCTATCTTGCGATAGACCGAGCGGATGTAGGACTTGACCGTGTTCGGGCTCAGGAACGTGAGCCGGGCCACGTCGGCATTGCTCTTGCCCTGCGTGATCAGCGCCAGTATCTCGGCCTCGCGATCGGTGAGGCCCTCCCCGCGCCCGGGCCAGTCCAACCCGACCGCGCTGCGCGAGCGCGGCGGCGGCTCGCTGATCACTTCTTCCCCGGCGTGCACGGCTTCGATCGCCGCCACCAGCTCGCGAGCGGGCAACGTCTTCGACAGGTAGCCGCGCGCGCCCTTCTCGCGTGCGCTGGCGATCAGGTCGGGGTGGAAGTTCCAGGTGTAGACGACCACCCGACTGGCCCGGGGGTGGTCGATCAGGTATTTGATCTCGTCGTGGTCGCTCTCCGGCTGGGCGAACGAGTCGTACAGGACCACGTCGACCGCATCCTCGACGTCCTCGTTGGCGTCGATCTCACAGACCAGAACCCGGTCGCGGTAGGGATCGAACATGCGGGCCACACCCATCAGCACGATGTCGTAGTCGTCGACGAGCGCGACCCGGATGGGCTTCGCTGCAGTGGCCATGACGCCAACCATAAACCTCCCTAGGGGTGTAGTAACACCACCCTAGGGGTGATTTAGTCGAGGCATTGCGGATGGGTCGCCGCCGAGCATCGGGTTCGGCTCCAGCACCCATCGAGATACCTCAAGGGGGAAGAAATGGCCTTAATCCTTTGGATCCTGGCGGTCGTGCTCGTCGTGTCCGGGATCGTCGCGCTGGTACGTCGGGAGCTGGTGCTGGGCATTGCGCTGATCGTCGTGGGTCTGTTGGTCGGTCCCGGAGGCGTCAGCCTCTTCACGTAACAGAGGCGTCAGCCTCTTCACGTAACAGAGGCGTCAGCCTCGTCACGTAACAGAGGTGTCAGCCTCGTCACGCCGGAGCGTCCCGCCGACAATGTCGTCAGGCGTGGATGACGCTCGCCTGAGCAGGCGCGCCGGGCTCTCTCGGGGGGAGACCGGCGCGCCGTCCAGGTGGTCGTGACCGCACACCACAAGACCTACCCGTCGCCGACCGGGATCGGGATGGTCCGACTCGGACCGGTGCACCCGCAGGAGTTGCGCAGGATCAGCGAGGTGGCCACGCGTTCGACCACGACCGGCCGCCCGGGGTCGTCGAGACGCTGGGCGAGCAGAGCCACCGCGCGCCGGCCGATGTCGGTCCAATCCTGCGCGATCGAGGTCAGCGGCGAGGCCAGCAACTCGGCCCACTCGAAGTCGTCGAAACTCACGATGGCCATGTCATCGGGGACGCGCACGCCCCGCTGGCGCAGCAGGCGCAAGGTTCCTACCGTCATCGCGTTGTTGCCGGCGATCAGCGCGGTCGGTGGCGCACTGCCGTTGAGTTGGGAGCTGTCCAGCAGTGCCGCGGCCGCGAGCTCCCCCTGCTCGCTCGAGGACGCGCCTACCGCCATCAGCGCGGGCTCGTCGTCGCATCCATTGCGCAGCAGACCGCGGCGGTAGCCCTCGATCCGCTCGTCGGTGGTGCTCAGCCCGGGCAACCCGGAGACGAGCCCAATCCGCCGGTGCCCGTGCTCGACGGCCAGGTGGTCGACGAGGCGGGCCATCGGCTCGGCGTTGTCGGTCCCGATCTGGTCGAGCAGCTGGCCGGGCCGCATCCGGTCCACCAGGACGGTGGGCGTGCTGACCCCTTCGAGCAGGGGCAGGGTGTCGGCGTCGGCCCCCGGACCGGGGGCCAGGATTATTCCGTCGACGCGGCGTTCCAGCAGGCTGTTCACCAGACGGAACTCCCGCTGCACGTCCTCGCCGGTTTCACCCAGCAACAGGGTGGAGCCGAACTTGGTCACTTCAGCGTCGATGGCGGACAGCACGGCGCCGAAGTAGGGATTGGAGCGGGCCGAGATGGCCACCCCGATCGACTGCGTGCGACCACCCCGAGCCACCGCGCGGGCCATGTGGTTCTGCCGGTAGCCGAGCTGATCGATCACCTGCAGAACCCGGCCCTGAGTTCCCGGTTCGACGAACCTGGTGCCGTTTATGACGTGCGAGACCGTCGACGGGGAGACCCCGGCCGCCCGGGCGACGTCGGTCATCGTTACCGCCATGGAAAACCTCTCGTTACGAAATTGTTACCCGAATCTCACGAAAGCCTTTGCGCAAGCCCTTGCGCGAAGGGTCGGATGCCATTTAACCTCCTGGCAACCAGATTGACCAGAGCCGCTGGTCACCGGTGACGAAGTTCTGGCTCCGCCAGGACGACCTGAACCCCCAGGAAGGGTATAGCCCATGCATAAGCTCCAAACATCCCGAACCGGTCGCAAGCGATTGGTCGCGCTCACCGCGGCGACGGCCGGTATCGCTCTGCTCGCTGCCGGCTGCAGCTCGTCGAGCAAGTCCTCGGGCACCTCCGCGACGAGTAGCGCGGCGGGCGGCTCGACCACGACGGGCAGCGCTCCTGCGGCCACCGGCAAGCAGGTCGGCGTCACGCTGATCCTGAAGACCCTGACCAACCCGTACTTCGTGTCGATGGCGAAGGACGCGAAGACGGCGGCGGCCAAGGACAACGTCAAGCTCAGCGTCGCCGCCGGTAAGCAGGACGGTGACACCCAGAGCCAGATCTCGGCCATCGACGACGCGATCTCCCGCGGCGACAAGGGCATCCTGATCACGACCAACGGCGACGCGGTCAACTCCGAGCTGACCAAGGCCAAGAAGGCCGGCATCTTCGTCATCGCGCTGGACACCGCGCCCAACCCGCCGAGCATCGCCGACATCACCTACGCCACGGACAACGAGGCCGCGGGCAAGCTGATCGGCCAGTACGGAGCCAAGGCCCTGAACGGCAAGCCGGCCGTCATCGCCATGCTCGACCTGTTCAACAACCAGGTCGTCTCGGTCGACATCCAGCGCGACCACGGCTTCCTCGAGGGCATGGGTATCGACCCCGGCAGCAAGACGCAGAACGGTAAGGAAGCTCCCTCGGGCAAGTACTCCGGCGGCACGTACACCATCGCGTGTCACCAGCCCACGCAGGGCGCGATCGACGGTGGCCGCACGGCCATGGAGAACTGCCTTCAGAAGAACTCCAACATCAACGTCGTCTACGCCATCAACGAGCCGGCGGCCGAGGGCGCGTACAACGCGCTGAAGGCCCAAGGCAAGGAAAAGGGCGTCACCATCCTGGCCATCGACGGCAGCTGCGCGGGTCTGAAGTTCCTCGGCACCGGTGAGTTCGCCGCCGACGCCGTGCAGTACCCGGGCAAGATGGCCAGCCTCGGCGTCGACGCGATCGCCAAGTTGGCTCGCGGAGGGGCCAAGCCGACCACGTCAGCCGGACTGTCCTTCTTCAACACCGGCACGGCGCTGGCCACCGACAAGCCGTTGGCCGGTATCACCAGCCAGACGTCGGCCGTCGCCGCCAAGGCGTGCTGGGGCAGCTGACCTGATTGCCGTCGGTGGGACGCACACACGGTGCGTCCCACCGCCGGCTCGCATCATTCGTGACTCGCCTCATTTGTGAACAGACGCATTCCCCCAGTACCCCCAGCCAGTCCCTCGAAACCGAAGGAGGCACCATGACGCACAGCGTCGACAACGACGACGTCGGCAGCAAGCCCACGTCTGCAAGCCATGTCTCGACCGCCAACCCCAGGGTCGGCAACATCGAAGAGCCGGTCAGCGCCGAAGAACTTGCCGGCGATTCCCACACCTTCGGCCAGCGGGTGCACGAACTGCTCCACCGTCAGCCCGCCCTCAGCCCGGGCGTGGTGCTCGTGCTGGCGATCATCGTGTTCAGCCTTCTCAGCGACAAGTTCCTCAAGGCCGGCAACTTCGGCCTGATCCTGCAACAGGTGGCCTACATCGGCGCTCTGGCCGTGGGTCAGACGCTGATCATCCTCACCGCCGGCGTCGATCTGTCCATCGGCGCGGTCATGGTGCTGTCGTCGTTGGTTATGGCGAAGATGGACCACAGCGACGGCGTACCCGGCGTGTTGGCGCTGCTCGTCGGCGCGATCGTGGCCGTGGTGGCCTCGACCATCAACGGCATCCTGGTCACTCGAATCAAGCTGCCCCCGTTCATCGTCACCCTGGGCACGCTGAGCATCTACACGGCCATCACGCTCTTGTACGCCCAGGGCGCCACGATCCAGCTCAGCCCGAACGAGTTCCTGCTCTACACCGGCAACACGCACAACATCGGCGGGCTGGCCCTGTCCAACGGCGTCATCCTGATGGTGCTGCTGTACATCGTGGTCGCGTTCGCCCTGCGCTACACGGCCTGGGGCCGGCACCTGTACGCCACGGGTGACGACGCCGAGGCCTCGCGCCTGGCCGGTATCCAGACCGACCGCGTGATCCTGTCCGCCTACGTCGTGGCCGGGTTGGCCATCGCGGTTGCGGCCTGGATCCTGGTCGGTCGGGTCGGCGGTGGTGACCCGAACAGCGGCACCAACGCCAACCTGCTCTCCATCACCGCTGTGGTGATCGGCGGTACCAGCCTGTTCGGTGGCCGCGGTCTGGTCATCGGTTCGCTCATCGGTGCCCTGATCGTGCAGGTGTTCAACAGTGGTCTGGCCCTGGCCGGTTATGACCCGCAGTACCAGGTGCTCGCCACGGGCGTGCTCGTCATCGTGGCCGTCTCGGTGGACCAGTGGATCAGGAGAGTGAAGGCATGACGTCATCTAGTGATGGGCGGTCTCCGGTTCTGGAGGCGCGCGGGATGGTCAAGCTGTTCGGACGGGTCGTCGGCCTGTCCGGGGTTGACCTGAAGCTTTACCCTGGCGAGGTCTTGTGCGTCATCGGTGACAACGGCGCCGGCAAGTCGACGCTGATCAAATGCCTGTCCGGGGCCATGACGCCCAGCGGCGGCCAGATCTTCGTCGACGGGCAGGAGGTGGCGTTCAAGAGCACCAAGGAGGCCCGCGAGGCCGGGATCGAGACGGTGTACCAGACGCTGGCCGTCGCGCCCGCGCTCGACATCGCCAGCAACATGTTCCTGGCGCGCGAGATCCGCAAGAAGGGCCCGCTCGGGTCCGTCCTGCGCATGCTCGACATGGCCGAGATGAAGCGGCACTCGAGCGCGGAGATCAAGAAGCTCGGCATCAGCACGCTGCAGAACATCAACCAGGCGGTGGAGACGCTGTCCGGTGGTCAGCGGCAGGCGGTCGCGGTGGCCCGGGCCGGAGCGTTCGGCGGCAAGGTCGTCATCCTCGACGAGCCCACCGCTGCGCTCGGTGTCCGGGAGACCGGGCAGGTGCTCAAGCTGGTCAAGGACCTGCGCGATCGTGGCCTGGGCATCATCCTGATCAGCCACAACATGCCGAACGTGTTCGAGGTGGCTGACCGCATTCACATCCAGCGCCTTGGCGGGGCGCTGGGCGTGATCGACCCCAAGGTCAACAGCATGGACGACGCGGTCAGCTACATGACCGGGGCGCGCAAGCTGGAGCCGGAGAAGAACCTGGCGCTGCAGAGCGTGTAAGTAGCCTGGCCGGCGCATCGGCGTAGTCCGCTACTGACGGTCCCCGGCTGGCGCATAGCGCCGGTCGGGGCCGTCACTTCCGGTGGACGCGCGACGGTCGCGGGTCGCTATCGTCGAGACCGGGAGGCCTGGCCCGCGACCGGGCGACCGGGCCACCGGCGAGGAGGGTTGAGAGAGGTGATCATCGCGCTGATCCTGTCCTGCGGGTTGACCAGCCTGCCAGTCCTCGCGGCCATGGTCGTCGTCAAGCACGCCGGAGTGAACTTGAGCGGCCCTCGATACACCCCGCTCGATGACCACATGCTCTACGTCCGGTGGGACGAAGGGCACCTGGGCGCGCTGGTCTCGATGGCCCGCGGCTGGGCCCAGCTGGAGTCGGCGCCGGCCCCGATCTGGGCCACCGACGACGAACCCCGCGGCCTCATCGCCGTATACGACGTCGGAACCGAGGACATCCCTCCCTATCCGTACGGAAAGTAGGCCACATGTCCGCGAGTGTGCTGGACCGTTTCGACCTGCACGGACGCACGGCGGTCATTACCGGCGCAACCCGTGGGCTGGGTCGGGCCTTCGCGGTGGCGCTGGCCCAGGCCGGGGCCGACGTCGTCGTCGTCGGACGCGACGCCGAGGCGGCCGCGGAGACCGAGCGTGAGCTGGCCGAGGTCGGTGGGCAGAGCCTCGTCGTGCTCGGCGACGTCACGGTTCGAGCCGACGTCGAGCGCATTCTGGCTGCGGCAACCGAGCGGTTCGGCCAGGTCGACATCCTCGTCAACAACGCCGGCACGTGTATCCACCGTCCCGCGCTCGAAGTCACCGACGAGCAGTGGCGCTCGGTGATGGACGTGAACGTCGACGCGCTCTGGCTGGGCTGTCAGGTGTTCGGCCGGCACATGACCGAGCGTGGGAGCGGGTCGATCGTCAACATCGGCTCGATCTCGGCCCAGATCGTCAACCGTCCGCAATTTCAGCCGGGCTACAACGCGTCCAAGGCCGCGGTGCATCAGCTGACCAAGAGCCTGGCCGCCGAGTGGGCGCCGATGGGCGTGCGGGTCAACGCCCTCGCCCCCGGGTACATCAAGACCGACATGGCGCCGGTGGACGAGCCGCAGTTTCGCCGGATGTGGATCGAGGACGCGCCGCAGCAGCGCTACGCCACACCCGACGAATTGGGCCCGGCGATGGTCTTCCTGGCCAGCGACGCGTCATCGTTCGTCACGGGCTCGGTCCTGGTGATCGACGGCGGCTACACCGTCTTCTGAGGCACCCGACCGCGCCAAAGCACCCGGTTTGTGGTGGCAACTGACCCATTCGAGTGGGTCAGTTGCCACCACAAACCGGCTAGCGGCTGGGGCGCCAGACGACGAGCGCGGTCGAGGGTCGGGCCGAGAACTGGTAGCGCCTCAGTTCGGCCATCGTCTCGGCCAGCCGCTCGCGCAGCGCGTCGACCTGGGACTCGAGTTCGATGATGCGCTTGATGCCGGCCAGGTTGACGCCCTCGTCGTGGCTCAGCCGCTGTACCTCGCGCAGCAGGGCCACGTCCCGCGCGGAGTAGCGCCGGCCGCCGCCGCCCGTCCGGCCCGGGGTGACCAGACCGAGACGGTCGTACTGACGCAACGTCTGGGCGTGCATACCGGCCAGTTGCGCGGCCACGGAGATGACGAAGACCGGAGCGTCCTCGGCCAGGCCCTGCTCCCGGGGCGGCCCGTTCGAGCCGAGGTCAGCCACGGTCGGCTCCGCTGCTCGTGCTGCTGGCGCGGGCGGCAGCGGCGACTGCGGCCGTGATCTCCGGGCGCGGGTCGTCGGTCTGCGCGGTCGCGAACTCCTGCAGCGCCTCGCGGGCCGGCGCGGACATGCTCTGCGGGACGGCCACCGTGACCGTCACGAGCAGGTCGCCGTTGCCGCCGCCGCGTTTGGCCACACCGCGGCCGCGGACGCGCATGGTGCGACCGCTGGGAGTGCCGGGGGCGACCTTGAGAGCGACCGAGCCATCGAGCGTCGGCACCCGAATCGTCGCTCCGAGTGCGGCCTCGCTGAACGTGACCGGCACCGTGATGGTCAGGTCGTCGCCGTTGCGGCCGAACAGGGAATGCGCGCGGACGTGGACGGTGACGAACAGGTCGCCGGCCGGCCCACCCTTGGTGCCGGGCGTGCCCTTGCCGGCGATACGTAGCTTGGCCCCGTCACGGACGCCCGCGGGCACCCGTACGGTGATGGTGCGGGTCTGCGTGGTGACGCCGCTGCCGTGGCAGTCAGCGCAGGGGTCGTCGATGATCTGGCCGGTTCCTTGGCAGTCGCGGCACGGCTCGCTGAAACCGAACGCACCCTGGCTGCGGCTGACGAATCCGGAACCGCCGCAGGTGGGGCACTGGTGCGGCGCAGTGCCGGGACGGGCTCCGCTGCCGTGGCAGGTCTTGCAGGTCGCGGGCCCGGACAGTTGCAGCGGCAACGTCGCACCGTGCACGGCCTCGTCGAAACCCAGGGTGACCTCGGCCTCGACGTCGCGTCCCCGGGTCGGTCCGGCCGGACTGCGGTTGGGCCGCCGCGACGACGATCCGCCGCCGAAGAGGTTGCCGAACAGGTCACCCATCCCGCTGGTGCTGCCGTTGGCGCCGCCGCTGCCCTGCCCGAACAGGTCGGACATGTCGAACGTCTGGCTGCCACCGGTGTTGGGCGGGGGGTAGCCGCCACCGAAACCGCCGCGGTAGGCGCCGCCGGCGAACAGCGCCCGCGCCTCGTCGTACTCCTTGCGCTTGGCGTCGTCGGACAGGACATCGTAGGCCTCGGAGACCTCTTTGAACTTCCGCTCGGCCTCGGCGTTGCCCGGGTTCTTGTCCGGGTGCAGCTCACGGGCCAGCTTGCGATAACTCTTCTTGATCTCGGCCGCGGTGGAGGTCTTGGTGACGCCCAGCGACGCGTAGTAGTCCTTCTCGAGCCAGTCCTTGGTACTCATGAGCCGGGGTCACCCCTCTCCTTCTCGGATCGAGCAAGTTCGGCGGCCTCAGACCGCCGAACTTGCTCGATCGGTTACGACCTCAATCGGGCTACTAGGCGGGATCGCTCACGCCGACCATCGCCGGACGGAGCAACCGCTCGCCCTGGCGATAGCCCTTGCGCATGACCGACGTGGCCGTGGGCTCGCTGACCTCGTCGCTCTGGTCGTGCATGACCGCCTCGTGCACCACCGGGTCGAACGGGTCGCCCGGCTGGCCGAAAGACTGCAGCCCGAACGCCTCGAGCGAGGTGACGAGCTTCTCGGCCACGGCCCGGAACGCACCGGTCAGGTCGCCGTGCTGGTCGGCCCGCTCGAGGTCGTCCAGCACCGGAAGCAGCGCCTCGATCACGCGTCCGGTGGCGATCTCGCCCACCAGCACCCGGTCGCGTTCAACTCGCTTGCGGTAGTTGGCGTACTCGGCACTCAGGCGTTGCAGATCGGTGGTCCGGTCGCTCACCTGGGTGCGCAGGTCGAGCAGTTCGGCCTGGGTGTTCACGTCCTCATCACTCAGTTCAGCAGAGGTCTCGGTATCGGCGTCCGCGGCGGGTGCCGCGGGGTCGACCGGGGATTGCTCCCCGGCCGCCTCGCGACGGTTGCCGTCCGCGTCGAACTTGCGCTTGTCACGGATGACCACGCGCGGTTCGTCCTCATCCCGGCCGGCGTCACCGGGTCGGCTGTGCTCGCCCATTACTTCTTCTCTTCCGCCGGACCTTCGTCGACGACCTCGGCGTCGACGACGGTGTCGTCATCGGCCGACGGGCTATCGCCCGCAGCACCGGACGCACCCGTGTCGTTGGCGGAGGCAGCCTGCGCCTCGTACAGCGCCGAACCGGCCTCCTGCGACACGGTGGACAGCTTCTCCTGGGCCGCCTTGATGGCGGCGATGTCGCTGCCACCGAGGGCACCCTGCAGCTGGGCCAGCGCCGTCTCGACCTCGGAGCGCTTGTCGTCGGGCAGCTTGTCGCCGCTCTCGGACAGGAACTTCTGGGTCGCGTACTGCAGCGACTCGGCCGTGTTGCGGACCTCGGCCTCCTCGCGGCGGGCCTTGTCCTCGTCGGCGTGGGCCTCGGCTTCCTTCATCATCCGGTCGATCTCGTCCTTGGACAGGCCCGAGCCGCCGGTGATGGTCATGCCCTGTTCCTTCTGGGTGGCCAGGTCCTTGGCCGACACGTGCACGATGCCGTTCGCGTCGATGTCGAAGGTGACCTCGACCTGGGGCACGCCCCGCGGCGCGGGTGCGATCCCGGTCAGCTCGAACATGCCGAGCTTTTTGTTGTAGGACGCGATCTCACGCTCGCCCTGGAACACCTGGATCTGCACCGACGGCTGGTTGTCATCGGCCGTGGTGAAGATCTCGGAGCGCTTGGTCGGGATGGTGGTGTTGCGCTCGATGAGCTTGGTCATGATGCCGCCCTTGGTCTCGATCCCCAGCGACAGCGGGGTGACGTCGAGCAGCAGGACGTCCTTGACCTCACCCTTGAGCACGCCGGCCTGCAGGGCCGCGCCCACGGCGACGACCTCGTCCGGGTTGACGCCCTTGTTGGGCTCGCGACCAGCGGTCAGCTCGCGCACCGTGTCGGCAACGGCCGGCATCCGGGTCGAGCCACCGACGAGGACGACGTGGTCGATCTTGTCGA